>CAYSJU010000072.1:0-1604 GCA_964431495.1 uncultured Planctomycetia bacterium | reverse complement strand
ATCTTCCCAGAACCTCGTCCTGTTTTCCGAATCCGCGGGTGAGAGCGCCGGAAACTCCAGGAACGGCACTTTTATATTTTCTTTGGCGAGTTCCTCCGTTAATATTTCAGCCATTATGCCCGCGAGAGCCGGATCGGACGCATCAGGTTTATCGACAGGATTGGGTGACTCTGTCTGATATCTGTTTACCTTATGTTTCCCCCAGTGGATCCCGCACGTAGGGCTGTTTTCCAGCCCGAGAAAACATGTAAGGCGATAATTGTTCTTAATAAACTCCTTCACCATGAGCATCGGTGTTTTTAATAGCTCTTTGCAATGGTCCCTAAAAAATATGTTGTCATATTGCTGGCGGCCCTGGGGGTTGCGCATCAAACCCATGGCGCTGGTTTCCGGACAGAGATACTGGATGATGCCTACATGTTTTTCCATCAGATAATTCATAAGCTCCTGCGATAACGGAAAATTCTGCCCCAGCATATGGACCCTGCAGTACGGATTTACAAGGCACTGCGCGATCAATATTATCCTTTTGTCTTTCTTGCTCATGTTTACCCCCTGCTATATCTGTTTTATTCTCCCCTTTTAAAAAGATCCTACCGCGGACAAGACTTGATCCCGTGCTTCATGTAATACTTCTGGTGATACTCTTCCGCCGGATAAAATTCTGCGGCCTTCATTACTTCGGTTGCAATTGCCTTTTTATGAGCCCCGGATCTCTCCAATTTTTCCTTTGAGGCGATGGCCGAAACCTTCTGAGCTTCATTAACGTAGAATATGGCCGACCTGTACTGGGTTCCAATATCCGGACCCTGCCGATTCACCGCGGTTGGGTCGTGTATCTTCCAAAATGTGTCAAGGAGCTCATCATACGATACCAAGGAAGCGTCATATTTGATTTCCACGGCCTCTGCGTGACCAGTTTTATCAGAGCAAACACTCTCATAGGTAGGATTATCTATTTTGCCGCCGGTATAGCCGGCCCTGGTCGAAACCACGCCTTCGATATTGCGGAATGCCTCCTCTACGCCCCAGAAACATCCTGCGGCGAAAATAGCTCGTTCGCGTTTAGCGGCATTCTTAACGACCGGGATAAACTTCAGGGCGGTCGCATTTATGCAGTAACGTTTATGGGTAGGCGGCGGCCCGTCTCCAAATACGTGTCCCAGATGAGCGTCGCATCTGGCGCACAGGATCTCTGTGCGGTCCATCCCCATGCTTTTATCGGATTCTTCTTTCATATTGAGGCTGGAAACGGGTTTCCAGAAACTCGGCCACCCCGTCCCGGATTCGAATTTTTCATCCACTCTGAAGAGGTCCGTTCCGCAAGCCACACACTTATAGACGCCTCCCGACTTGCCGATATCACACTTCCCGGTGAACGGTGCCTCTGTGCCTTTCAGGCGAGTAATTCGGTATTGCTCGGGAGTGAGGATCTCCTTCCATTCGGCATTGGATTTCGTTATACGCTCGACATCCTCGACTTTTTCGGTGCCGGCGTTAAAAATTGGTATCTTTTTTGTATCTTCCGGATTAGCTTTATTCATACAGGCCCCCATCAAGATAAAAAATACAAGCGACAGATATATCTTTAGTTTCATCAGGAT
>CAYSJU010000071.1:0-1763 GCA_964431495.1 uncultured Planctomycetia bacterium | reverse complement strand
CTTATAGAGCATCTTATGGCCTTCTACACACGAAACAGCCTTTAATGATCCGGGTTTATAGTAGAGTCCCGCGTGTATTACCTCACTGTTCCTGCTGCTTGTCTCCTGGCCCCAGGATTCGTTCTTTTCCAGCAATAGGACATTTTTACTGAGTCTCCCTGCCTCGGAAGCTATGGCAAGGCCGATGACTCCCGCGCCGATGATGGTTATGTCTACGTGTTCCATTTTCAGTCCTCAGCTTTCAGCTATTTTGTAGATTCCTGCTTGCGCAGGAATGACTGTTTACTGTAGATTCCCGCTGCAGTTTACCCCTGCGAAAGCAGGGGCAGGAATGACTGTTTACTTCAGATTCCTCGACTCGCTCGCTTTGCTCGCTCGCTCGGAATGACAATTTTTTCGCCCTCGCTCGGAATGACAGCTCAGGGGAAGAGGTCTGACCTCTTCTGCGCCTTTCAAGCCCATCACTCATCACACATTACCCATCACTCACTTCATCCTCGCAGGAATGACATTAGAGGCGCAGTTTTGGGGGAATATAGCCGTTCCCTTCCAGATATTCCACGATATACCGCGCGCTTTCTTCCTTTGTTTCCTGTTCCGTGTCTATGATTATTTCCGGATTCTCAGGTTCCTCGTAAGGCGCTGATATGCCGGTGAATTCCTTGATCTTTCCGCTGCGGGCCTTTTTGTAAAGCCCTTTGGGATCTCTTTTCTCGCACTCGGCAAGAGAAGCCTTAACAAATACTTCCAGGAAATCACCCTGCGAGAGTAACGCCCTTGCGTCCTTTCTGTCTTTTTTGTACGGAGAGATAAAGGAAGTTATTACAAGAAACCCAGCGTCGCTGAATAGTCTCGCGACTTCGCCTATGCGTCTTATATTCTCATTGCGGTCTTCCGGTGAAAAACCCAGGTTCTTGTTCAAACCGTGCCGTATGTTATCCCCGTCCAGGGTATATACCTTACATCCTCTCTCAAACAACATTGCCTGCAGATCAACAGCTACCGTGGATTTCCCTGAGCTGGAAAGACCTGTCATCCAGATAACAGTCCCTTTATGCCCGTTTGCCAGCTCTCTTTCCTTCTTCGTTATCTTCAGGTCGTGCCAGGTCAGGTTCTTTGCTTTTATCTCTTCTTTTTCCCTTTGCTCTTCGGCTTTCTGTTTATAATATTCGGCCAGGATCTCCGCAACGGGCTTTCTCATGATACGTTCATCGATCGTATCTTCATCCTGGAGTTTTTTCCTCAATTCTTTGCCTGAAATGCTTATCTGTTGATATCCCTTTTCCTTGTATTCATCTACCAGCCCCACCCTTCCCAGTTCCTCATAATAGGCGGCAAACCCGACTTTTAAGGGTTTCATCTGTAATTCGCCTTTCAGGCTGTCAAATTTCTCCTGCGCGTCAAAATCGCCCCATACCTGTGTCCTGTCATCGAAAGGGGCGTCAGCATGCCTTCTGCCGATTATAATATCAGTGAATCCGTGATTCTGGCGGTAGATCGCGTGCATGACAGCTTCCTTGGGGCCGGCATAGAACATTTTGATGTCCAGTCCCACCAAGTGGAGATGGTCGCTTAGGTCGAAACCCTGTTTCTTCCAGAATTTTTCATCCTTATCACCATACCCGATGAGTTTATTCTGTATCAGGGCCTCATAGGTTTTTACCCTTACGTCCGCGGGCACATCGTCATCCTTGGTCTTGCCTACCAGGGGGTTTAAAACAACCCCTGCGGAAAATCCTTCTTTAGTAAGCTTTTCCATGGCG
>CAYSJU010000070.1:0-1937 GCA_964431495.1 uncultured Planctomycetia bacterium | reverse complement strand
CGCCATGGAAAAGCTTACTAAAGAAGGATTTTCCGCAGGGGTTGTTTTAAACCCCTTGGTAGGAAAAACCAAGGATGACGATGTTCCGGCAGAGGTAAGAGTAAAGACATATGAAGCCCTGATACAGAACAAACTCATCGGATATGGCGACAAGGACGAAAAATTCTGGAAGAAACAGGGTTTTGACCTAAGTGATCATATTCACCTGGTAGGACTGGACATCAAGATGTTCTATGCCGGGCCCAAGGAAGCTGTCATGCACGCGATATACCGGCAGAATCACGGATTCACTGACATTATAATCGGCAGAAGACATGCTGACGCCCCTTTTGATGACAGGACACAGGTATGGGGCGATTTTGACGCGCAGGAGAAATTCGACAACCTGAAAGGCGAATTACAGATGAAACCCTTAAAAGTCGGGTTTGCGGCCTATTATGAAGAACTTGGAAAGGTCGGTCTGGTAGATAAATACAAGGAAAAGGGATATCAACAGATAAGCATTTCAGGCAAAGAATTGAGGAAAAAACTCCAGGATGAAGATACGATCGATGAACGTATCATGAGAAAGCCCGTTGCGGAGATCCTGGCCGAATATTATAAACAGAAAGCCGAAGAGCAAAGGGAAAAAGAAGAGATAAAAGCAAAGAACCTGACCTGGCACGACCTGAAGATAACGAAGAAGGAAAGAGAGCTGGCAAACGGGCATAAAGGGACTGTTATCTGGATGACAGGTCTTTCCAGCTCAGGGAAATCCACGGTAGCTGTTGATCTGCAGGCAATGTTGTTTGAGAGAGGATGTAAGGTATATACCCTGGACGGGGATAACATACGGCACGGTTTGAACAAGAACCTGGGTTTTTCACCGGAAGACCGCAATGAGAATATAAGACGCATAGGCGAAGTCGCGAGACTATTCAGCGACGCTGGGTTTCTTGTAATAACTTCCTTTATCTCTCCGTACAAAAAAGACAGAAAGGACGCAAGGGCGTTACTCTCGCAGGGTGATTTCCTGGAAGTATTTGTTAAGGCTTCTCTTGCCGAGTGCGAGAAAAGAGATCCCAAAGGGCTTTACAAAAAGGCCCGCAGCGGAAAGATCAAGGAATTCACCGGCATATCAGCGCCTTACGAGGAACCTGAGAATCCGGAAATAATCATAGACACGGAACAGGAAACAAAGGAAGAAAGCGCGCAGTATATCGTGGAATACCTGGAAGAGAACGGCTACATTCCCAAAAAACTGAAAGCTGAAGACTGAAAGCTGAGGACTGAAAAATGGAACACATAGACATAACCATCATTGGCGCGGGAGTCATCGGTCTTGCTATGGCTTCAGAGGCAGGAAGGCTCGGTAAAAATGTCCTGCTGCTGGAAAAGAACGAATCCTGGGGCCAGGAGACAAGTAGCAGGAACAGCGAAGTAATACACGCCGGTATCTACTATAAACCCGGGTCATTAAAGGCCATTTCCTGTCTGGAAGGCCGTAAGATGCTCTATAAGATATGTGAGGATAATAATATCCCCTGCAGAAGAACAGGTAAGATCATTGTTGCTGTTGATCATGACGAGTGCGATATCCTGATGAATTTAAACGTAAATGCCGCAAAGAACGGAGTGAAGACGAAATTTCTGGATAAAAAAGGTATCCGCAAAATGGAACCTTCTGTAACAGGCCAGGCGGCCCTTTATTCCCCGGAAACGGGAATAGTTGATTCGCATGCCCTGATGGAGTATTTCTTTAAAAAGTCAAAAGATCAAGGCGTGGATGTGGTTTATAAAGCTGAAGTTGCAGGAATAGAATGGGATGGTTCGCGGTATATCGTTAAGATCGATAACCAGGGAGAGAAAGTCCATGTTTCAAGTAAAGTAGTCATAAACTGCGCCGGCCATAACGCTGACAAAATAGCTTCTTTGTGCGGAATAGATATAGAAAAAGA
>CAYSJU010000069.1:0-2206 GCA_964431495.1 uncultured Planctomycetia bacterium | reverse complement strand
TTGCAGCCTCGTGCAGATATGGCCTATGTTGTACTGATTATTTACTATTATGTTTTTCATCTGTTCGATTTTGTATTCTTAGGTTCTCAATCCTTTTCTCGCGGGGAATTAACATGAGCTGCTTAAGAACATCCCCGGTATAACGGCCCTGGCCGCCTGAATAGTGTTTATCGGGTTGAGCCGCGTGCCACAAGTGAACGAATGGCAAATAGCCGTAGGGACAGACTTTTCGCGTCTGCGCTCTATCCCAGAATTCGTTATCCTCCCCGCCCCAGCCAATAAAAGATTCATCAAATCCGCCGACCGCAAAATAGGCATCGCGGCTTACAGCAACGCTTCCGCCTGCCTCCAGGTTTTGCACGATTTTCTCGGGAGCATCTTTAAATATAAATCTGTTTCCCGCAAATATGCGCCCTGTCCCTTCTTTTGATAAATAGAAGATGAATCTCTTTGGATTGATCACCTCACTGCCCCTGGAAAATTCCTTCATCAGTTCCGAGGCGTAGGCCTGTGGCACTAAAAAATCATTGTCATGTAGAACGAGTAGCCTTCCCTTTGCCTGGCGCGCGCCCACATTCAGTGTCCATGAGCGGTTATACGGCAGGTCTGGCCTCGGCAAAGGGGTATGAATGTAGCGCACCCAATTCGGAAGCGACGCCTTGATCTCTTCATTTATAGATTGCTCCACGACAATACACTCAAGCGAGACATCAGCCTGGGCGGCGATCGATTGAAGGGTAAGCAATAAATGCGGAAGGCGCTCTAATCCACGGTGCCCGATAATAAACGAAACGTCGATATCCTGAGATGATCTTTCCGGTTTATCCTTGAGGACTATCGGGTAATCTTTGAGCGCCCTTTGCATGAAGATCTTCCCCAATAGAGGAAAGACCTTCGCGATATGCAGGTCCGAGGTCCACTGCCAGTCGCACTTAACTCCACGACCAGCCGGATTTGCAATTAGCCGCTCATTGCGGTTACGCATGAATATCCATGGTTTAAAGAACCGCAGCAAGTCAAAGATTATCACCCCAACTTTCTGCTTAAGGGTATATTTCATTTTACAGATCAATCCTCTTGTCTAATTCTCGGGCTAAGTTCCAAAATTCCTTATCATCATATTTTTTTTGGCCATTGCTATGAGGCCACTCTCCGCCGGGCTCGGAATGTTTAAAGCTTAAGCCAAAAAACTCTCTTATATTTTCAGCGGTAAAGATGCCAAAGATTCTATCCAGTTTTCCTGCCGGATTTATTTTTGTCGTAGAGCCGGGCATGTCTCTTTTTTCAGCGGACAAAATTTCTTTGAGTGCTCTATCCCATAAGCCGACGGAAATCTCCCTGGTATATTTTTCTAAGACTAGTTTATAGCCATTTTCACTTAATTTCTCACGCAGCTTGAGGTCTTTTGCCTTCATTAAACAATCTGCTGCTTTATCTATATCTCCTATGTGAAACAAGATGCAGTTTTCTCGATCTTTTAAACTATCCTCTATGCCCATTCCAACATAAGCGCTCGATACCACAACTACTCCATGCGCCATGGCTTCCCATGCCACTATCGGGCCTGTCTCCCAGAAAGAAGTCAAAAGGAGCACATCCGCCCAGTCATACATTTTTGATAGTTCTTCGCCAAAAAGTGCCCCGGTAAAACTGCCCCTCTTTCCAGAGATCTGGGCGCGCATCTTCTCCCGCAGCCCTGCCTCTTCCTCTCCGCTTCCTACGATCTTAAGCTCATAATTAACATTAGATCGGTCAAGGAGATCGATAATGGCCGGGATATCAGTAACTCTTTTCTGAAAATCTTCTTCCAGGCGGCCGACATAAAGGATCTTAAGAGGGGCACCTTTCGTATCTTTCGGCTTTCTGTCCGGCATTTTCACTCCATAAGGGGCATAGTGGATCCTTGATTTTTCAATTGCACTGTATTTTTCAGATAAAGCACAGGTCAATTTATTTGTGCAAACTACTCCATCTAAAACTTCCGAGGAATTGCTCATATCTTCAAAAAGCTCAGGGTATAAACCATGTACTGTCATAACCGCCCTTTGCGAAAAATTCCCTTTGATTCTTAAGCGCTCAACCGCTGCATAAGTATCAGGAATATTGACCCCGACCACCAATTGCGGACTGACTTTCTCAATCGCCCTGTAGATCGCGCGAATACGCCCTTCTCTATTTCCTGTCTTACATTCAATCCCGATCCATT
>CAYSJU010000068.1:0-2397 GCA_964431495.1 uncultured Planctomycetia bacterium | reverse complement strand
TCAGCACCTTACGTTCGGTAACTGCGCCCACAAGGCCCTCGAGGAGGTATATACCAACTATATGAAAAAAAAGGAATTCCCGTCATTCGCCTTTTTTAAAAAGAGTTTCAAGCGGGAACTGAAATATCAGGGGGTCAATGCTTCGATCAGGAACTGGTGTCTGGACAGGATGGAGACACTCAAACACTGGTATGACAGGCAGTCCGGATCGCCGGTAATGCCGCTCGAGCTTGAGAACAAGCTGGAGATAACCCTTTCCGGTGGAGTGGTATTCAGGGGTACCTTTGACAAGATCGAAAAAGAGGCGAAAGGGACGGTGCGGGTAATAGATTACAAGACGGGCAAGCCCGATGGTCATGTAAAGGCCATCGCCAATTGCCGGGAACTTTCCAAATATGAGTGCGATGATTATTTCCGGCAGCTTGTCGCATACAAGATGTTGTACGAAAGGAACCGGCGCCCCGGGGAGGGGATATCCATTGTTACCAAAGGCGTTCTCCAGTTCCTTGAGCCGGTGTCTGCAACGGTGAAGAAATACGGCCTTGAGAAAGGGGATTACAGGGATGAAACGGTGGAACTGACGGACAATATGGTGTCGGAACTCGAGCAGGTCATTGCCGGGTGCTGGGGCGAGATACGGTCCCTGAAGTTTGACAAGCTTCCGGAAAGGGATGCTAATGGACGCTGCGGCCGTTGTGAGTACGATCCCATCTGCTGGGGGGATTAACAGCTTTAAGTCATCAGCCTTCAGCTGTCAGCTGAGGCAAGCTGAAGACTGATAGCTGAAAGCTGAAAGAGAGGTCAATATGAGCAAGAAATTCATCAATGAGATTAAGGTCAATGAACGGATCGATTCCTTTTTTATGCTGCGGAAGAAAAAGCTCAAGCTCACCAAGTACGATAAGCCATACCTGGAGCTGGGCTTATCGGACAAGACCGGAAAAATAGAAGGCAGGCTTTGGGATGACGCGGATAAGTTCAACGAGGAAGCCGAGACCGGTGATGTTGTCCGGGTAATAGGCACGATCGATAAGTTCAGGGAGGAAAAGCAGATAAAAGTGGATTCAATAGAAAAAGCGGACGACAGGGCTTACCGCTTCGAGGATATGGTCCGCGTGGTCGAGAACAGGGAGCGGATCTTTGATAAGACCATATCTTTCCTTAGAGACATAAAGAACCCCTGGGTCCTCGCGCTCGCGGAGGAGTTTATTAAGGACCGGGATCTTATGGGGAAATTCATGGACGGTATCGGCGCGAAAAACTGGCACAATGCGTATATCGGAGGACTTCTTGAGCATACTCATGAAGTCATGTTCATAACACACGAGATGTGCGATCTTTGTCCAGAAGCGGACAGAGACATTGCTCTCTTTGGCGCGTTCGTCCATGACATAGGGAAAATTTGCGAATTGGACCCCAAGAAACTGGAATACACGATCGAAGGCGGACTGCTTGGCCACATTTCCATAGGCCATAACATCCTGATGGAGAAGATACGGAACATCCCGGATTTTCCTTATGAACTGCGGCTCCGGATTGAGCATATTATTTTAAGCCATCACGGTGAATATGAGCAGCAGTCGCCGGTCCTGCCAAAGACCATTGAGGCGACAATAGTGTACCATACTGATGAGCTGGTCTCGCAGACTAACGCGGTAAAAGAGATCCAGAAGCGCGAGGCCGACGAAGGGAAGGTGTGGAGTAATTACGTCAGTATCAAGGGGAGAAAATATTATATCAAGCACGCGGAAGATGAGGATTGGAAGCAAACAGCGCAGTCTAACGATGGAAAAGAACAGGGAAAGAGATCAAAGGGAAATCGGTCCGGCAAAGATCAGGATCTTTTTAATGGTTCTAAATGAAAAGTGAATGAAACGCGAGGATTTTGAAAAACTTGTAATGAAAGCGCTCAAAGACCTGCCCAGGGTCTTTAAGGACCGCCTTGAGAATGTGGATGTTGTGATAGAAAACAGGCCTACAATAGAGCTTGCGAACGCGGTTGACGCGTCACACAGGAGAATGGTTATGGGACTTTATCATGGAGTCCCGCTGGACAGGAGGACGCATCAATACGGTAATGTGATGCCGGATAAAATATCGATCTACCAGGTGAACATCGAGAGGGTGTGTCGAACGGATGAAGAGATCGTCCGGCTTGTAACTCATACTGTTCATCACGAATTGGCCCACCATTTCGGCATATCGGATAAACGACTTAAGGACCTTGGTATATACTAAACCAGGGCCTGTTCTTTCCGTTTAACAGCCTATAACTCCTTTATTTAACACATTTAGGAAAGTATTAAATCTAACTATTTCATTGACTAAATAAATATCTTTTGGTATAATAACTAAACTTCTATTAGGCTAACTAACAGATTTATTCTTACTATGAAT
>CAYSJU010000067.1:0-2937 GCA_964431495.1 uncultured Planctomycetia bacterium | reverse complement strand
CCGGCCATAACGCTGACAAAATAGCTTCTTTGTGCGGAATAGATATAGAAAAAGAAGGATACCAGCAGTGTTACACAAAAGGTAACTATTTTCGTGTATCTGATAAGTTCATGAATGTTACACAGCACCTGGTTTATCCTGTTCCTCTAAAAACCACACTTGGAATACACACGGTCCTTGACCTCAGGGGAGGGGTCCGCCTCGGCCCGGATGACGAAGAGGTCAAGAAGATCGACTATAACGTAACTGAGAGCAAAAAAAAGGCATTCTACGAATTCATCACAAAATTCCTCCCTGACATAGAAGAAGACTGGCTGTCTCCTGACACGGCAGGGGTCAGGGCGCAACTGCGCCATCCTACTTCAGAGGATTTCAGGGATTTCATAATAAGCTATGAAGATTCAAAGGGATTCCCCGGGTTGTTCAATCTGATCGGGATAGAATCCCCAGGCTTAACATCATCGCCGTATATTGCCAAACATGTTGCAAGGATCATAGATAAAAATAAGTTAGTCCGATGAGGTATAAATGTTAAAATCAGAAGATTTTTTTGATCTAAGCCGGACCCGGTTTGCCGGTCTATTCAGTGAAACTGAATATGTATGGGAAGCTCTTAAGAATATAAAAGGATATATTGCCCGAATAATTTCCTCGAATGTTTCACATATAATAAAAAAAAGTTGCCTTATTGAGAAGACTTTAATACTATATGACGGCAAGATACTTGATGGCGGATTCAGTATCGAAGGCGGGGAGGCATCCAAGGGGGAGCTTGTAGTCAGAGCAGAAAGGGAAGTTCTGAACGGAGCCTCCGTAGTATACGCCGGCGCTTTTCTCATGGATGAAAACATAGAAATAGGAAAAGGCTCTGTCATCGAACCCGGGGCTTTAATAAAAGGTCCGACTGTAATAGGTGATCAGACCGAAATTCGTCAGGGAGCTTATATACGGGGAAATGTGCTTGTCGGGGATAGATGTGTAGTCGGACATACAACAGAAATGAAATCTTCTGTTATGCTCGGTGATAGTCAGGCAGGTCATTTCGCCTATGTCGGGGATAGTATCTTAGGGAAGGGCAATCTTGGCGCGGGAACAAAACTCGCGAATCTAAAAATCACCGGCGATCAGGTCCTTTTGAAAATAAACGACAAAAAATACGAAACAGGCTTGAGAAAATTCGGGGCTATCCTGGGGGACGGCGTTGAGACAGGCTGTAATACCGTTACAACACCCGGAACCCTTTTATCCAGGGGGGTTCTGGTTTATCCAAATTGTACAGCCAGCGGGTATCACGCTCCGGAAACGATCATCAAGTTAAGACAGAAGCAGGAAATACAAAAGAAAAAGGGTTAAAGATGAATAAATTATTCGGGACAGATGGAATAAGGGGTATAACTAACAAGGAGCCTATGACTTCAGATACCGCTTTAAAAATAGGACAGGCGGTGGGGTATCTATCCAGAAGAAGGGACTCCCATTCAAGGATAATTATAGGGAAAGACACCCGTCTTTCCGGCTATATGCTGGAAAACGCTTTGGCTTCCGGAATAACTTCAACCGGATCAGATGTTATTCTGGTAGGCCCGATGCCTACTCCAGGCATAGCTTTTATTACCGAGAACATGGACGCGGACTGCGGCATCGTCATATCAGCCTCGCATAATCCCTTTGAAGATAACGGTATAAAGATATTTTTCGCGGAAGGGTTCAAACTTACAGACGAACAGGAGAACGAGATAGAAAAACTTGTATACTCGGATAAACTGCCGTCTCTTTTGTCTTCACCAAATCGAATAGGGAAGGTATGGAAAGAGGAAGACGCCCGGGGAAGGTACATCGTGTTTTTAAAACATACATTTCCAAGACACATGAACCTTGCGGGAATGAAGATAGTTATTGACTGCGCTAATGGCGCCACGTATAGAGTCGCGCCTACGCTTTTTACTGAGATGAGGGCGGATACTGTCAGTATCAATACGGATCCTGATGGATTAAATATAAACCATAACTGCGGTACACTTCATCCCGAAGTGCTTATTGATAAAGTGCTTGAAGAAAAGGCTGATATCGGACTGGCATTCGACGGTGACGGTGACAGACTGGTTGCGGTGGATGAAAAAGGGGACATAGTAACAGGGGATCATATGCTTGCTGTGTGCGCGAGAAAAATGAAAGAGGAGGGAATCTTAAAAAATAATATAGTCGTCTCGACCGTTATGAGCAATATAGGACTTTCTATCGCATTTGAAAGGATAGGGATCAAGGAGGTCAGGACAAAGGTCGGGGATAGATACGTGCTCGAGGAGATGCATAAGAGAGGGGCTGTTTTAGGCGGTGAAAATTCCGGTCATATTATATTCCGGAACCACCATACCACCGGGGACGGGATCATTGCCGCGCTTCAGCTTCTTGCCATTATGAAAAAGGAGAATAAACCGCTTTCGGAATTGAGCAGGGAGATGGAGGTATTTCCCCAGGTTATTCAAAATATTAAAGTGAATAGCAAACCGGATTTGAAGGGTATTCCGGAAATCGCTGAGATAATCGAAAAGGCTGAAAAAGAGCTTGCTGATAAGGGTCGGGTGTTCGTCAGGTACTCGGGGACACAGAAGCTGTGCAGGGTGATGGTGGAAGCGCCTACGGAAGAGCAGACAAAGAGATTGGCTCAGGAGATCACGGATGTAGTCACTACGCATTTGGGTTAATCGGTTTTGTCAGTGGGAGCGATCCATGTTTCCGGATGCCCGCGAAGTTTTTCAGCTCCCCTGTCCCTGACCCTGAATAGCAGTAACGCGGCGATTATTAAACATACCCCACCTGTAACTACACCATAGAGACGGTTATTTCCCATGAAATGGAACATGATCCAGCCAAGTCCAAGTGAGACCAGGACTTGAGGGATCGTGATGAAGAAATTGAATATCCCCATGTAAACTC
>CAYSJU010000066.1:0-3018 GCA_964431495.1 uncultured Planctomycetia bacterium | reverse complement strand
CCGGAGGATATTTTCTTCTACGTGCAGAGGAACATAATGGATGATGTTAAGGAGGCGCTGAAATGGGCCGAAGAGGAAGGCATATTGCCGCGTCCGATCCCGGAAGAAAATTTCATTATTATGGAAGAAGGAACATTGGAGGATGGGTCTAAAAGGACCCCGGAGAAGCTGCCTCTTTTCGGGCTGGCGAGTGTATACATAAGCCAACTGCGAGGACCGGATACCACCATAGTGTTTGAAAGGCCGGATCTTATCCTCCATAGCGGAGATGGAGACACGGACAGGGCCATACGGGAGGAAGTGGGAACTGCTATAAATAAAGCAACCACTATAGCCGCGATAGAACCCACAGTGAGCATACTGGGTAATCCACCCCTGGATGAAGAAAAGAGAAAGATACTGAAGGAAGGTAAGCTGCCTCCCACAGGAAAGGGATATATCTTTCCGTTCGATGCCGCAGAGGTTGATCCTTTATTCCCCGGTATCCAGTCGGTCTCCCGGTACCATGAAAAGCCTGAGAATGAAGAAAGCGATGAAGATGCTGGCAATATCGCAAGAGGATATATAGAGAAAGGCGCGACGTACAACGCCAGTTATTTTATTTTCAGAGCGGATACCGGCCTCAGGACATTCAAGGATTTTCGTCCGGAAGAATACGAGATGCTCATGAAACTAAAAGATGCGCTGAGAAGAGGCGACGCAGAAGAGATCGCTCGAGTAACTCAGGAGGCCTATACTTTTTTCATCCAACCAGGGCGTGACAAATCATTTGAGGAAACCGTAGTCAATGCCATAGCCCCGTATGAGCAGGAAGCTGCAGTGCCAAAGCAGTTCGGACTCGCTGTGTCTCCGCTTGGCCAGAACGTGGCCAGGTGGTGGGTGAGTTCACAGGGAACTCACGGCGCTGTATGGCCTTCAGAAGGAATAGACGATAGAGGCAACCATGTCAGGGCTTCAGAGCAGGCAAAGTCCAATATAGAAATAGATTCCGCAACTACAGGCTCCCGTGTCCTGTTACCCGAGGAAGATACAGAGACAAAGGTGCACGTATTTGGGGCCAAAGGCCTGACAATAGCGTATGAATACCGCAAAAAAGCGCTCGTAGTTGAACCGGTCAAATTCGCTAAAAAGGTAAATGATATAACCATGGATGTATTGCTTAATCCGGAGACAGCCAACTTTGTAAAACTTGGTGGCGAGATTCCGACAGTTCGTCGTGTAACACCAGAGACAATAATAGAAGAAGAGGATGACACTTTCAATGTAACTACTCTTGGCAACAATGGCTTTGCAACCATGCTGAAGTCGAGGGCGAGCGCCATATACAGCGAAGAAGGCATCGTCGGGGTAACGAATCTTGACGGAGTGATAATCATAAGCAGGATCGAAGATGGCGTAAGGCACATTTATGTCTATGGTCAAGATGCGTTACAGGAAGGCATGATCGCGCTGGCAGAACTTTCTCCATATCATGGAAAGGCAGTGGCGAGATCGGAGGAAGTGCGGCAGTTAATCCAGAAGCAAGAACTGACACTCGCGTTTGCCGAGCGATATATCAAAAAAGCCGAAGAAGATTTCAACAATTGCTATGAAGAACACAGGGGTTATCTTAAGGCCGCGGTCGAGACGGTTTTAGAGATATCGACTCATGAAGATGAGGAAATCGCGGCAATGGGGTCCAAGGTGCTGTTAAAAGGGTTGATCCAGAAGTATAAAGACAGGCATGACTCCGAGGCCGTAAAGGTCTGGCTTGCCCTGTCTGTCCAGACCATGCAGTATTACCGGAATGAAGACAATTTTACCGCTGATAGCGACAAGGAAAAAGCAAGAAGATTTGACGCTGCTCTTAACGAGAACGGGTTAAGGGACGGGAAGGATATAGAGCAGAGATACTGGGCCATCGTGGCAAGGGAGATCAAGTTCGATCCTTCAAGAAAGGACAAGATCAAGGCGGTATTCATCCTGTCCAGAGGCAAGATAGGCGGAGAGATAGCATGTAACAGTATCATTATGGACAAGGTCGCTAAGATCCTTCCGAACGCTGAGCCTGTTCTTATAGGCGGAAAGGAAGAACAGGTAAGACCGCTTTTTGACGGTCTGACAATGGCGGGTAAGAAATGGAGCAGCACAAAGACCGCGTTTGACCGGTATGATAACTGGCACAGCACAATGCAGACCATTGAAGAATACAAGGCGGAGCATAATATCGGAGATGATGAATATATAGTCATGGATTCAGCGTCACCGTTCTTTCAGCTGGGCTTGCTCCCGGTCATGGGCAAGGAAACAGAAGCAGGATCCTATTTCTTCTATGACATGGTGCCGGAGCCGGGCAGGACCCTTGGCGAAGAGATAAGCGCGTGGATGAATCGCGTGTTCGGCGTTGAGGAAGGCGAAGAAGGCCCGTATCCCTTCTTGAACATTAAGGAAGAGCATAGAGAGAACGCGGCAGTGGTATGGGATAACCTGAGCTTATCAGGTAAAAAAGTCGTAACTGTGAGCTTTAAGACATCGGCAGATCCGGAAAAATATGTAAATCCCGACAGCATAGAATATGAGGTCAGGGTTGTCCAGGAGCTGATCAAACAGGGTAATAAGGTTCTCTTCTTTGTGGAAAGCCCGGGCGCCGCACATGACAAGGAGAGGCACGAAGAGATACTCGCTCGCGTAAAGGAGTTACAGCCGGGTTGTGATGTCCAGGCAATAGATACATTGGAGAAGATGGATGAAGTCCCGGACAGGGACCTGGCGCCTGACATCATAGCATTTACCGGTAGTTACGGGGATTTTGCGGCTTTAATGGAAAAGAGCGACCAGGTGGTATGCTACAGCTCTTCTCCCAAGCACATGGCAGGCGCGGTAGCTACGCCACTTGTGCTTGTTTATGTGCGGGATGACGGATTTGATGACTGGAAGCCTTATTCCAGCAAACCGGTTGATGTGGTATGGATAGACTCGGCGAAAATCGGGACCGAGGGAGCGATCGATGAAGCCTTTGACAAGACCATGGCTGCGGTA
>CAYSJU010000065.1:0-3186 GCA_964431495.1 uncultured Planctomycetia bacterium | reverse complement strand
ATAATCCGGCTGCCCCGGGAGAGAAGAGCGACTTTGATAAGACCAAAGAGTATATCGATTTTTTCAAGGACTTTATAAAGAAAGAGTGATCCCCGGCGGATCCGGAGGATTATAACCGCAACAAAACAAAGGGGGTAGAAGATGATCGAAAGAAGCGAGTTTAAGGGCAGGCCGGTCCTGATAATCAGGAGGGATGAGAACGATAAGTATCCGTTCACTTTCGGCCTGTCAAAGGCAAAGCTTATCCTGGAAAATTACGAAGAGGTAAAGAAGTTTGTCCAGGACAACGATATGGAAGGGGCCGGAGGGGATAAGTAACAGGTTTTTCCGGTGAGGAGCGCCTATGTGGGCATTTTATGCCCTTTTGTCCGCGTTTTTTGCGGCCAGCATCGACCCGGTAGCTAAGATAGCATTAAGGAAAAGCGACGCATATATTGTCGGCTGGTTCGGACTTCTATTCTCTATTCCTTTTTTAGCGATAAGTTTTTTTACAAGCAAGATACCCGTCTTAACCCCGGAGCTTTTCAGGATCATGGCAATAGCCATGCCTTTTGAGATCCTGGCGGTCATATTCTATTACAAGGCCTTGCGAACGTCCGACATTTCCATAACAGTCCCTTTCCTTGCCCTGACGCCCATATTCTCCGCTTTTTTTGCATATATCCTGATGGGAGAGATATTGAGCCGGCAGGGTATAGTGGGTGTCTGCCTGATAAGCATAGGCGTCTATTCTCTAAATATTAAAGAAGCTAAATACAGCTTGCTTCACCCCTTAAAGGCCATATTCACGAACAAGGGCTCCCTCTACATGGCTTTTGTCGGATTCCTTTACGGCGTTGGCGCAGTATTTTCAAAAATGGCCATGCTCCAGATGACCCCTGAGACCATAGCCTTTGTCTACATGTCTGCGGTGGCAGTCTGTCTTACCCCTATAGTACTTTACAGGATGCGCATGGGCCTGTCTAAGATAGAGAAGGGGAGGGATGCGTACCTTAGATTTGCCCTGATAGGTATCCTGTTCGCCCTCGCGTGCAGCACCTATTTTAAATCGGTATCAATGACTAACATCGCATATACGATATCGATAAAGCGGTTGAGCCTGCTTATGAGCGTCGGCTACGGATGGTTCATATTTAAGGAGCGCGATATCCGCATAAGGTTTTTGAGCACTCTCTGCATGTGTATTGGCATCTTCCTTATTTTTATGGCGACGGAATGATCTTTTGTTGTATAATGAGTATATACTCATAAAACAAGCTGTGGACAACATTTTTTAAATGGGTATTTAATCATGCTTGGAAGGCCATATAAAGTACGAATAATAAGAAAAGACCCGGCAATAAAGCAGTTCAGTCCCAGGGGCAGGCATGGAAGGCCGGGTCATACAAATCTGAAATACGAAGAGTTTGAGGCCATAAGGCTGACAGATTACGTGGGCCTGGATCAGAAAGATTCGGCCAGGTTCATGGATATCAGCCAGCAGACGTTTTCCAGGCTATTAAAGAGCGCCAGGAAGTCATTGGCGAAGGCGCTTGTAAAAGGTGAAATAATCCAGATCAATGGCGGACATTACACGATCGCGAAATAGAGTAAGAATCATAATCCTCGCGGCAATCCTGATAGCGATGGCGGCAGGGATATCCGGCTGCGTATCGATCCCGATACCAAGTGGGATCCCGATACCGAATAGCTATTCGTTTTTCGGATTAGGTTGATAGGGGCGGCATATTCGGGCCTATAGAGGGCCCTTATTTAAGAATTGCCAACGTCCTATAATATATCTTATGTTAACTTGGCATGTGGGAAATGAAGGATATAAGCTATTGTGCTACAACGAGTTATGATTATATGCGAAATACCTGTGGATAACTCTCTTCTTTTCGAAGGCGCTTGAAGCGTTTGCTAACACCATAACTATCGACTTTAGCAAGCGCTTCAGAAACCAGTCACCTTGTGTGGGGGTTTGATATGGATCGAGGCATTAGAAACATCTGTCTGGAGGGATTTTCAGACCTATCTCGCTGTGATAGTCCTTGTGGACGAGGCGGGATTCGCCCTGTAGAGGTGCAAAGGGCTTACTTTATGGCCATTGTAAGGATGAATATGTCATCCTGGAATTCGCGGCTTTTAAAGGCGCTCAGGGCTTCTAATAACTGATGGTTGAACCGGGTGGGTTCCACGGTAGAATTTGCCAGTATGAACTTCTCAAGACGTTCTATGCCGAACTCCTCATGCCTTGAGTCCATGGTCTCTGTTACCCCATCCGTGAAAAGCAGCACCCTGTCCCCTTTTTCAAATTCTACCTCGTGCTGGTATATATTTTTGTCCTTCATCGGCAGGCCCAGAAGCGCGGTCTGGGAATAAAAACCCACTATTTTATCATCTTTTAACCTGTACAGATACTGGGTCGGGTGGCCATGGTTCGAGTAACAAAATACCATGTTTTTAAAGTTTAAAAGGCCGCAGAAGGCGCTCAGGTACATGTTCGTGCCTTCAAAGTCTTCGTTTATAAAATCGTTCAGTTCTTTCAGTAAAAGGCCTGGTTCCCGGCCTTCTTTTGCCAGCCGCTCAAATTCTGCATGGAGCCTGTTGACCAGAAGCGCTGCGGAAACGCCGTGTCCGGTCACGTCGCATATTATGAAGATCAGCCTGTCTTTGTCGATGAAATGGAACCTCGCGTAATCGCCGCCAAGGTAGGATGCGGGATGGTACAGGACGGCTATATCCACCAGGTCCGTATTCATGGATTTAGGCACAAGCGTCTTATGTATTTGCCTGGCGAGTTCAAGTTCGTGGCGTATCTCGTCGTTCTTGGTTTCGACCTCCTTCAGAAGGACGAAATTTTCGATGTCTCTGTAAGTCTCTTTCTTCCTGAGGGTTATAGCAAGGACGAAAGCCGCTAATATGAATATCAGGCCCTCAAAGTATGATTGGAAAGTTACTGGGTTTTTTGTGTTGAGAACGGATTCGTCGAGATATAGATAAAGGATCGTGTAGGCCATAATGTGCATTGCCGCGATAAATATTGTTTCATAAGGAAGCCACGGTATCGTAAAAGAGACGAAGAGCAGTATGAAAACGTACAGCGCCGAGCTCATCTCAAAATAGTCGTAATATATCATGTTCAATTTCGTTATTACGGCAAGCACAAAGAACGCAAAGAGATAAGCCATCAGCTTGGCCCTT
>CAYSJU010000064.1:0-3201 GCA_964431495.1 uncultured Planctomycetia bacterium | reverse complement strand
AGCATATACCCCGCAAGGGGTTTTTGTATACGAAATAAATAAAAATCTTTAAAAACTAATAAGGATATTACCGAAGAATGACAGACAATTATCACCAGCTCAACTTTAAAAAATGGCTAAAGATCACGGCAATTATAACACTTGTTGCTTTCGCTTTTAATACGATCTGCCAGGACTATGCGTATGCCGCAAGGCCTACAATTGATCCATCCACATTTGATGAAATACTGGAGTCAATAGACACTGCCACGCGTCCCTTTTCAATTGCGGATTTTCAGATCCCACATTATCTTGGCGAGATAAAAGATAAATATATCCCGAAGGAGAGCCTTAAGCCCTCTCAGAATTTCGTTCCTAAGAATTCAAGCCATGCGCTTTCAAGGAACGTAGTGATCCATATTCAGGACGCGCACTGTGATTATGCTGCCCAGCACGGGATAGCTGGCATCATAAAGCATATCAATGAAAATTACGGGATACGCAATATCAATCTTGAAGGAGGAGAAGGTGAATATGATCTTTCCATATTTACGGATCTCAATGATGTGGAGACGCGCAGGAAAGTGGCGGATACTTTTGTCAAGAACGGGGAATTGAGCGGGGCTGAGTTTTACGCGGTCATGAATCCAGGCAGGATCGATCTATGGGGGGTAGAGGATCCGCGGCTTTATATCAATAATTTGAACGTCTACCGTGATCTGGCTAAAGAAAAGAAGAACATTGACAGGCTTTTGAATAACCTCTCTTACATGTTAAGCAGCCTGAAGATCCACATTTTCAGCAAGGAGCTCATAGTTTTTGACACCCGGTACCGGGCTTTCAAGAATAAGAACCTTGACCTCAACGGATACATAGATGTTCTCGCGGAATTTGCCCGGCGTTATGAAGTAGAGATCGACCTTTACCCGAATATCAAGAACCTTCTACAAGCGATAGCTCTTGAAAAAGAGATAGATTTTAAAAAAGCGAATAAAGAACGGGATCTGATAATAGACATCCTCCAGAGTGACCTTTCAAAACTGGAACTGGAGGAACTGGTCACAAAAATAGTCTGGTTCAAGTTCCAGCGGCTTTCCAGAAAAGATTTTTACTCCTACCTTGCCCACAAAGCCAGATGTATCGGGATTGACATGGAAAAATGTCCGAATCTGGACAGGTACAGATCATATGTTTCAATGTACGAGGGCATTGATAAAACAGAGCTCTTCGAAGAGCTGGGGGCCCTGGAGGAAGATCTAAGGCACCGGATCACTGAAACGCCCGAACAGGATGTGCTTTTCAGTTTATCAAAAAACCTCGAGGTAATGAAGGCCATGTTAAAAGCACAGCTTACAAAGAAAAATTATAAGTATTATACGGACCACCGAAAGGATTTTGAGATCGATAATTTCAAGTCTTTTATCGAAAGACATGCTGTGACCTTCAAAATAGACGCTAAGCTTGATAAAAATATAGGGCTTCTGGATGGTTACTTGAGGGAGATGGAGAAATTTTATGAATATTCGCTTGAGAGAGACAAGGCTTTTCTTGAAAATCTCAGATTTGCGCCAACGGATAAACCTGTCCCGGATCATGGATCGCAAATAACGATCCTGGTCACGGGCGGCTTCCACACGGAAAATCTCTGTGAGCTTATGAAAGAGCGAGATATACCGTATGTTTCCATAATGCCCGGGTTCTGCGGTTCAGAAGACTATGAGAATCAGTATTTCCGGCTTTTGAGCGGGGAATTCTCGTCAGAATACGAAAAGATCGCTCAATTACTTGGGGTTTCCACCATCGCTATCGCGAGCATGTTTTCTCAACTGGGGATAAAAGCAAGGGGAGAGGCGGAAAATCTGATCCTCAGGGTTATGGAAGAAATGAAGGTTGCATTAGCCGAAGGAAAACAGGGGATAAAGGTAACATATGAAGGAAAAACACAGTATTTTGGTCCCGAGTGGGAAGCAGTGTCCCCGGACAAAGCCAGAGATGAAGAGTATAGGAAAATTTCAATTTTACTTAGTGGAGCGGCAAAGGAAATTCGTCCAGGAGAAGGATCAGAAAAGAAAAACCAGATAGGCAAGCGTGCCGGGGTATTGGAAGATACATTCAATTTCACGAAAGACGACAGAAGCGAAGCGGAGATTGACGTATATAAGGCCGGCGAACCGGAACAGCTGGGAACCTTGGAACTCTTGCGGGAGGAGATCAACCCGATCGAAGCCGCCAGTGAAGGGATCGTGGATATGGACATGGAGGAATCACACGCAACCCTGCTCAGCGCGGTACTCGGTCTTTTCGAACATTCACCGCCTTTGTTATTCACTTTTGAGGAAGGGGATTTGATAGAAGACCTCTTTGGATTCGCCCTGCCTTCGGAGAAACTCATCTTACTTCATCAGGAATTCGCCTGGAACCCCGTAGCGATCTTTCATGAACTTTTCGAATACGCTTTCCGGGAGAAAAAGATAAGCATGGAGATCTTTCCGGATAAAAAGACGATGATCGTTTATGTCGAAGGCGTGCCAGAACCATGGAAGATAGATCTCGACAGGGCCATAAAAAGCTTAAAGGAGGACGGAGAGGAATGGGCCGAGTGGAGCGCGGAAGAGCTGAACACGAACCCTCATTATCTTTTCAGGGCGCTGCAAAGGGCGTTATTCAAGGAGGAGGATCTGACCTTGACCTTTTTGATCAGAGCCTTGCAGATCCCGGAGGACGAGGAAGCATCGGGCATCCAGACGGAGTTTTTCCTGAGGACGCGGGATATTGTAATGGCGAAGTTTGAGATTAAAAAGGGATTTTCAGAAGAGGTCCTTTCGTTGTTACAGGGACTTTCCGGCCAGGGCTGGTCGGAAAGGGACAGAAATACTTTTATTGACGCGCTCATTAAGTGGGCGGATCAAGGGACGGTCAGTGCTGGTATGGTGAAGAAGATCCTTGTAAATTTCGGTTTATCGCCCGTTCATATGCGGTTTGAAAGGGTTATCCAGGACCTGGAGACGGAACCGGTTGGGACTACTCTGGTGCTGGAAGAAGAACCTACAATAGGGCAGTTCCTTTTTTCTGCGGTACCTATTAAATTTGAAGTAGGAGTATATCCGGTCTTTGCCGAAGGAGTAAGGCCCCGGCCAAAGGATTCCCCGGTAATTATCGATCATGAGCCCACCGATCTTTATCGAACATGGAAAATTACAAGAGGGGATGTAGGAGCAGTAC
>CAYSJU010000063.1:0-3243 GCA_964431495.1 uncultured Planctomycetia bacterium | reverse complement strand
ATATAGGGATATATAATAATATGAAAATTAAATTTTGTGGTGCTGCGCAGACCGTAACCGGAAGTTGTCATTTACTGACTCTGGATGATGGTTATAATATCTTAATGGATGCCGGGTTTTACCAGGGGCGCAAAAAAGAGTTCAATGAATTCAACCGGGAATGGCTGTTTGACCCAAAAGAGATCGATTGTATGGTTCTATCACACGCCCATATTGATCATTCCGGGCGGATCCCCAGTTTGGTCAAGAACGGGTTTAAGGGAAATGTTTTCTGTACAAGCGCTACACGGGACCTTGCGGCGATGATGCTGATGGATAGCGCTAGGATACAGGAAAGGGACGCGTACTACAGTAATAAGCGGAGAGGGGAACGGGGTGTGGCTCAGGACGTGGAGCCGATCTATGTTTCCCGGGATGCCGAAAAGTGTATGCGGAGTTTTGTTGATGCGGGTTATGATAAATCGCACAGGATCAATGATAAGGTCTCGGTAATTTTTAGGGATACTGGTCATATCCTGGGGAGTGCGAGTATTACGCTTAAAATAAAAACCGGTTCCAGGGAAATAAGTCTCGGTTTTAGCGGGGATATCGGCAGGCCTCAAAGGCCGATACTGAAAGATCCCGTTCGGATGGATGATCTTGATTATCTTGTGTGTGAATCGACATACGGCGGCAGGGAACATGACAAGGCGCCTGATGATTCGAAAAAATTGCTTAACATCATCAAAGAGACATGTGTCGTTAATAAGGGTAAACTTCTTATCCCCGCGTTCAGTGTCGGGCGCACCCAGGAGATAATCTATAAGCTTGATCAGTTGGAGAAGGAAGGAAAACTGCCCAGGATCCCTGTCTATGTCGATAGTCCTATGGCGGTCAACGCGACTGAGATATTTAAGCTGCATCCTGAATGTTTTGATGACGATATCCTGGATCATATGCGTAGCGATCCTGATCCCTTCGGTTTTGGCGGCCTTAAATATATCAGGAAAGTCGAAGATTCGAAGAAACTGAATACTTTAAAGGGGCCGGCTATTATTATCAGCGCCTCGGGTATGATCACAGCGGGAAGGATAAGACATCACGTATTTAACAATATTGAAGATAAGAATACCACGATATTGATCGTTGGATACTGTGCGCCCGGTACTTTAGGGGCGATCTTAAGGGATGGCGCGGAAAGAGTAAGGATATTTAGAGAGAGTCTAAGGGTAAGGGCCCGGATAGAGATATTAGATTCGTTCAGCGCTCACGCTGATCAGGCGGAGATGATCGGGTTCCTTTCAGGCCTGGACAGAAAGAGGCTCAAGGGCCTCTTTCTGGTACACGGGGAAAAAGACCGGCAGGAGATGTTCAAGTCCTCTCTTGAAGAGCATGGTTTCTCAAATATTAAGATCCCGGAGCTTGAAGAGGAGTTTACGCTTCCATAGTTGTTTGTGTTTTGTTTTTTAGATGACCCCATTAATTCCCCTTGCATATATATCAAGTCCGGGATTAGAATAAGGAACAGATGTAAGTTCAAAATTGGGACAGGTGTAGGAACAGATCCAGAACCGTCCCGAGAATACAGGAGGGATAAGTTGAAGAAAGATGAACGCCTTCAAACACAGATCTCGAAGGCTTGCTGGTGTGGAAGTGACGGCAAGTATTCCGCTGCTGAAATGCCGTTAATAAACCCCGGGAAAGAGATCTTTTGGCTGGATATGCTTTTAAGAGGCGGGTTCTCACTGCCGACCACACCCAAAGAAAAGAACCGTGCTTTGACCATACTTGTTACGGGTCCTCCGGGGACGGGGAAGAGCACGTTAGCGATGGAATTATGTTACAGGTGGGCTCTGTCACGGAAACTTTCCTCTTTATATCTGACTTCGGAAACGAACGCGGAACTGGCTATTAAGAATGCCGAAAGTTTCGGCTGGGAAAAGGCGGCCGATACCATTTACAGGGAAAAGGACATATATGAACCGCAAAATAACCGGGATAAAATGGTCCGGGTCCTGCAGACAAAAGATTTCAAGGAATATTTTGGCAATATTGACAACGATGATCTGTCGGGGCTGAAAAAATTCGGCAAGGCGATAGGCCTGTTATGGAAAGTTTCCGCCGGAGATATTGAGAAAGTAGGAGACACTATCGTCACGGAAAGGCTTAAGCAAAAGATCGACACTCTGCTGGAAGTCTCTCCTGATGTATTTGTGATCGATAGCTTGAATACGGTCGATCGAGGGGATCAAGGGCGGTTTTATAATCAGTTCACGAACATTGTTACCGCAGGACCGAAAATAATCATAACCGTCCTTGAATCGGACAGGTCAAAATCAAGCGCGGAGTTCTGGGAATATTTCTCGGATGTAGTTATACGGATGGATTGGAAGGAACTTTCGGATTACAGGACGAGGACTATCGAGATCATAAAAGCCAGGTTTCAATCGCATGTTCACGGGGTACATCAGCTGAAGATATTAACGCCCCCCAAACACTCTTATGGCCAGCAAGGCTTAGAGGCGCGGCTGGATCATCCCTACAGGAAGGAAGGAGGTATTTTCATTTATCCTTCCATACACTCATATCTTTCTATTTATAAACGTCATTCCGTTAGCAAACCGGCAGAGCTGTTTACTACGCCCATACCTGCCCTGAATGAGATGTTGTGCGGGGGGTTCCCGATGGGGAGATGCATCGGTTTTATAGGACAACGCGGCAAACATAAGAGCCATCTGGGATATTTATGTGCCCTGTCCAGGCTTTTCGAAAATGGTGCCCGGAAAAAAGGCTTGGATAGAAAAGTGTTAATAGTATCGTTGCGGGACGATATTGAGCTTGTGAGGAAAACGATGAACGGGATCCTGAAGGAGGAGCATAAGGGCTACAGTGGGTCCATCTCGGATCTCGAAAAAGAAGATAAGATCGAGATATTGTATTTCCCCCCGGGATATATAACGCCGGAAGAGTTTTATCACAGGATGTTCATGAGCCTGCAGAGGTTGAAGTACGGAGGTACCGGTGGACAGAAGAGATCCGGTAATGATGCGGAGGTCACGGTCTTGTTCAACAGCCTTGACCACCTATCTTCATATTTCCCGCTTTGCGCAAGGGAGGAGATCTTTATCCCCGGGATAATCAGCACGCTTTCTTATGAAAATATGACAAGTTTTTTTATTTCCGTAGAAGACGAAGCCCACCCTCACGGCCATTACGGGCTGTCTTCCATGGCGGAAGCATTGTTGTATTTTACGGACGAAAATG
>CAYSJU010000062.1:0-3325 GCA_964431495.1 uncultured Planctomycetia bacterium | reverse complement strand
GTACTTTACCTTGTCTTAGCCTGTATCAAAGCCTAGACCCTGGAAAGGGTATTGTCAAACGATTTTTTATGGTATAGTCATAAGTGCCCTGGGGGATCTTAAAAAGCACAACGGCCTTTTAGTGCTGTACCTTGTCTTAGCCGATAGTTACTTCATTAAAACCTTGTGCGGATCTCGGGCAACCAGGGTAAAGCTCAAACAGCAAAAAGAGGGTAGAGTCCTCAACTCGTCCTGGGGTAACACGGCCCCATTTTTCTCCTATTGCTGCGAGCGATTTGATTTCGGCCATAGGGAGAAGTCCGAAAGGGTTTCTCCCTACCTTTCCCTCTGTAAAACCCCATCAGAAGCGCAGATCCCCCCTGTCAATAGATGATCTCCCTTCGACCCTTCCTATCCCCGCCCCCGGAGATATAAAGGCGCACACGTGCGTATATAAGTACCCACCCGGCAAAATTTCATGCTCTGGATCCAGAGCAACTATTTTTGAGTTTTTCAATCATGAAGTAAGAAAAGAGAAGACTGGAGGAAAAAAGAGGAAAAACGCCAAGACGCAAGCCAAAGAGGTCGGGGCTCCCAGCTAGCTAGGAGCCCCGACCTCTTTGGCTTGCGGGAGGCCGGACGATCAACCTCTAAGAGTCCACCGCTTTTAAACTCTCGTTCGGTTGATCTTCCGGCCTTGCGAAGAGGCGTTTTTTGTGCATATAGCCGAGCTAGGAGCTAACGGTCATATGATTAAGAGTTTCTTTATCAAACTTCCTGCCAGGGAGGAAGCCAGCTTCATCTTCCCGAATATTTGCAGATTTCAACCAATCCTTTTTCTTTCCTTCCAGGACTGCCGCAACGCTTCTAACAGCGGTCAAAGCACTGATCAATCCCGCTTCATCCAATTCCCTGACCATGTTTTCAAATAGAGATCCCGCAGGTCTGATTTCTTCGCCAGTGACGGTTTTTTGAGGCTCAAGTATCCTTGTTGCCTCACGTGCACGATACTCGTTAAAACCAACTTCCTTTTTAATCTCACGTTCCAGGAAATCAATCTTCTGAGACAAATTATTCATAGTATCATGATCAAGAGCCTTTCTGATTGCCTCACCCTCTCTGCTTGTTAATCCTGCCATAAATATCACCTCCTTTCTTGTAGAATAGGGGGCGAACCACGCAGGCTAAAGGTTCGCCCTTTTTCCCTTTAGGGAGAAATGTAAAAGCCTTTCCTGTAGCCGCTCAGTCGGCGCGGCGGCCTCGTAAAATCTTTTCATTGTTAACCTTTCTGATATTGGGAAAGGTTGTTTGGGAAAAATATGCACGATCTCGACGCAGGCCGATCCCTAAATATCTGCCGGAATGGTGAGGGATGCCCCCCCGCCCCGTTCTCCGGCGGGCGTTCGTTAAAAATCTATTCGCTCGTTTCTTCATGGCCCACGAACCCATTGATATTTTAACCGCTGGGCGCAGGTTTCCCCGACTACGTCCTTGATAGGTATATCATGCCATCCACAGCGGTCATAGTTTGCTTGGATAGTTGTCTTGAATACCCAACGCTTAACAGTTTTATTATAGGCCCTTCGTTCAATGCGCCTAAACTTACACGGGACACTTGCAACGGGCACGAAATCTCTTTTATTCTCTATCTGAACAATGCCAAGGACTTTTGCATACTTCTTTAAATTCCTGAGGAAACCATACGACCTCACCATTTTTACCGGAAACTCCATGTAGGATTGAAGGGCCTTTTCAAAGACGTCCCACTTGTCAACATGGAGACCCCAATCCGCTCCGAGATCTTCAAACCAGGCGAAATCCGTGAGATCTTCGGTGATGTATTTCATAGAAATGAATATGTCATCGATAAGCGATCTGAATATATACCGGACCTTATGCTGGAACTTGAACGGATTAGACAAATGCACAAAACTGAAATTGACGTTTGTGTCCGGGGATGAAAGGGAAAGGCCATGCTTTTTCGCAAATTGCACCTGTGCGCTTTGCCAGAGATCCCGCGCGACTTTAACGTCTATCCAATAATTCATTTTCTCAAGATTCCCCTCTTTAGTGATCTTCAAAGGAATCCACACCAGATGGAAATGAAGAAAGCTTTGGAAGGGGTTACGGCTCCCAAAGGGATGCATAACCGATATAATGCCGGTTACATCTTGACCCCATCGACCGCTTAAACCAATAGCCCGCTTGAATGAATCGACAACAAGCGTAGTGATTTCATTGAAAGTTTCAGCCTGTTTGGATTTCGGCCTCGTAGTGAGATAAGACCTGATTTCATTATGAAGTGTGTAAACAGGGGTTACAACAGCTTTAACACCGTTCGCCTCGGCCACTGCCATGATACGTTGCTCGTTTTCGAAAAGGATACGCCTCTTATAGCGAGAAAAGCACTCGAAGCACATACGCCTCAAGTTACAAAAAAACGGCCGATATTGTTTATTTCCTTCCTGATCAGTATCAACCTCGCCATATTGACCACAAGTCCGGCCGTGATATTCACATTCTAGTTTTTTCTGAGTACTCATGATGTATTTTTCGTTAAGGCGCCCATGAAAATATAGACTCCTTACTTTTCTTTTCGATTTCGCCGGCCGCACCGACTTCTTCCCCAAAGAAGTTGACAACATGCCCTTTAAAAGGTTCCGAATGTCAACGTCTTTTGGGAGCAATTTCATGAACTTATCTCATGAGTGTAGGAACTGTTGTCATTAGTGAACATAATAAGGATAGAAAGAGAGGACGGAGATCTCCACGGCTGGAAGCGACCGCAGAGATCCACCGCCCCGGAAACGCCGTAAGACACGTCACTCGGATACTGCCAGGAACGCCCTGCAGATTGACTCCGCCGCGCGAGTCCACAGCTGGCAGAAATATTTGATTTCGTGATATGTGAGGTTTTATGGATGTGATGTTTTTGCATACGAAACCTTTGATATTCCCGACACTATCACCATATAAAAAGGGGAATTGCCTGTCAAGCCTGAAAATCGGCTATTTTGGCCGATTCTGAGGTTTGCGTAAAAGATTTATCTTTGATATGCTGCTATTTACGTGGTAAAACTATAGAAGGGCCTCGACCTCTTCGGCTTGCGAGACCTGTTCCCGACAAACAGTTCTTTCCGAGTTGAGGTCCTTCTGTGGAGGCAGGGAGGAGCTTAAAAAGTCAACCCTGCCTTTTCGTTTATTGCCCGTGGATCCCCGGCAATAAAAAATGGAGATTCACACCCGGAAAACCCCACCACATAGGCAGAACCCCCCCTATAGTCGACGATCTCCCTTTGACCCTTCCTATCCCCGCCCCCGGAGATATAAAGGCGCACACGTGCGT
>CAYSJU010000061.1:0-3353 GCA_964431495.1 uncultured Planctomycetia bacterium | reverse complement strand
AATAAGAATTTTCTTCCTTCGCTTTCTGGAATCCTATTGATCCGGTTTTTCTAAGAAGATCTGCCCCTATGTTTGACGTCATTATAAGTACCGTATGTTTAAAGCTTACTTTTCTTCCGTAAGAATCGGTAAGACGTCCTTCATCAAGAAGCTGTAGAAGTATATTAAAAACATCCGGATGAGCTTTTTCTATCTCGTCCAGAAGAACAACCGCATAAGGCTTCCGCCGTATCTTTTCCGTTAACTGACCCCCCTCGTCGTATCCCACATATCCCGGAGGTGCCCCCACGAGTTTAGAAACATTAAATTTTTCCATGTATTCAGACATATCAACCTGAACAATCGCCTCCTCATCACCAAAAATAACTTCGGCAAGTTTTTTACCCAAAAGCGTCTTCCCAACACCTGTCGGGCCCAAGAACACGAACGTTCCTATCGGCCTGTTGGGATCTTTTATACCGGCACGGGATCTTTTCACCGCATGCGCGATCGCAGATATAGCCTCATTCTGGCCGATAACCATCCCTTTTAGTTTTTCCTCCAGCTTTAGATATTTTTCTGACTCTTTCTCCTCCACTTTAACCAAAGGTATCCCGGTCCATTCAGAAACTACAGTAGCAATGTCCTCATGATCGACAATAACTTCCTCAATACTCTTTTGTGTTTTCCATTCATGCCTCTTTGCATCAAGAGTTTCGTTTCCCTTTTTCTCCATATCCCTGAAACGAGCCGCTTTTTCAAAATCCTGAGCTTTTACCGCTTCTTCTTTTTCCGCGCGGTACCCCTCAATCTTTTCTTCCTCTTCTTTAAGGTCCGGCGGCATGATCATTGTAGATAACCTCGCCCTCGACCCTGATTCATCAATAATATCGATCGATTTGTCTGGTTGAAAACGCGCGCTTATGTATCGATCGGAAAGTTTTGCTGCCGATTCAAGCGCTTTATCGGTAAATTTAACTTTATGATGAGCCTCATATCTATCGCGTAAACCTTTCAGGATCTCTATGGTATCTTCAACACTCGGCGCATCCACGACAACCGGCTGGAACCGTCTTTCTAAGGCAGGATCCTTTTCTATGTTTTTCCGATATTCGTCAAAAGTCGTCGCACCAATGCACTGTATGTCACCGCGCTGAAGTGAAGGTTTAAGCATATTCGAAGCATCAATAGCTCCTTCAGCCCCGCCCGCGCCCACAAGAGTATGTATCTCGTCGATAAACACAATGACTTCGGAAGAAGCCTTTATCTCTTTCATAATGGCTTTTATTCTTTCCTCAAACTGACCCCGATATTTCGTCCCGGCGATCATCGAAGCAAGATCTAATATAAGCAGCCTCTTCTTTTTAAGGGTCTCAGGAACCGCTCCGGTCACTATATTCTGAGCCAATCCTTCAACAATGGCCGTTTTCCCTACCCCGGCCTCACCTATCAACACAGGATTGTTCTTCTTGCGGCGGCCGAGTATCTGCACTACTCTCTGTATTTCTTTATCCCGGCCGATAACCGGATCAAGTTTGTCTTCTTTTGCCATCTGGGTAAGATCCCTCGAAAAAGAGTCCAACGCCGGTGTTTTCGTTTTCTTTTTGTTCCGTGCTTCCGGAGCTGCTGAATACCCGGGAACAGAGGAACCAAGCAGATTCAGAACTTCGTCCCGAACACTTTTAAGATCAAGCCCCATGTTCATCAAAACCTGAGCAGCTACACCGTCACCTTCACGTATAAGCCCCAACAGCAGGTGCTCAGTTCCAATATAGTTGTGTCCTAGATTACGAGCCTCATCCATTGCCAGCTCAATAACTTTTTTCGCTCTGGGAGTGAACGGTATATCTGTATCTGTCACCTCGGATGGACCGGGCTGAACAAGTTTTTCGACCTCTTCCTTAATATTATCCGCGTCTAAACCTATCGAATTCAATACCGCGGCAGCCACTCCTTCCCCTTCTTTTACAAGCCCAAGCAAAATATGTTCGGTGCCTATGTAATCATGATTGATCCGTTTAGCCGCCTCTTTAGCCAGCAATATAACTTTTCTGGCCCTTTCCGTGAATTTGCTGAATGCCGCCATGTTTTTATCTCCCTTTCTTATTTAGCCGTCTTTGTTTTTCTTTTTCAGTTCGTCCCCTGACTGTAATTTTTCCCTTATCATATCTGCGCGTTTTATATCCCTCTCATGCGGTGTAAGCGTCCGGGCATTGATTTTTTGAAGATGCGCCGGTTGCATGAAAAGCAGTATTTCATTAAGCGCGACCATATCTATATCCTGGATCAGCCCTAGGTCCACGCCAAGCCTTACAGCAGACAAAAGTTTAATGGTCTCTCTCGATGTTATTATCCTGGCACTTTTTAATGTTCCCAAAGAGCGAAATATATCATCCTGCGTTTCCTCTTTTTTGTTATCCATGAGGTATTTTCGTGTCTCCTCTTCTCTTGATATCACTCGATTGATGACCTTTTCGAGATTGTCAAGTATATCTCCTTCTGAATGCCCGAGCGCAACTTGATTGGATATTTGAAAAAAATTTCCGGAGGCATCGGTACCTTCTCCGTAAAACCCGCGTATCGTAAGCCCCAGTTTGGAAATAGCCTCATATACGTTCTCTATCTGCGCGGTTATTTCAAGAGCGGGCAAATGCAGCATAACCGAAGCCCTTAAACCTGTACCCGTATTGGTGGGACAAGCTGTGAGATAGCCAAACTTGTTCGAATAAGCATAGTTGAGCATTTTCCCGAGGCTCGTATCTATATTGTCGATCATCCTCCACGCCTCAGTGATACTAAAACCCGACTGGATAACCTGCAATCTCATGTGATCTTCCTCATTAAGCATAGCACTGACTATTTCCCCGTCACCTACGATAAGGCCCTTGTACTCGGGATCCTGGGTATGTTCAACGCTCATAAGATGCCGTTCCACCAAAAATTCCCGATCAACCTCAGTAGTATCCTTAAGACGGATACAAGCAGCATTTTTACAAAAATCGTTTTTCGTCAATGCCGACACCATCTCATCAAGCGCGGCGGAACGCTGTTTATCGTTTGCCCAACTGAAAAATAAATGCCCGCTGAGATTCCTGGCTATCCTGACGCGGGTCGACATTACAATGTCGGACCGGGGCCCTTTGCCTCTCAGCCATTCACTTTTTTTCTCGATCAAATCGTCCAGATTCATAAACACCTTTACTTGCCTGTTCCTGACTCCAACTCTCTTATCCTATCTCTAAGAATAGTGGCTTTTTCAAACTCTTCTGCCCTGACAAATTCTTCCAGTTCCTGTCTTAAACGATTTAATTTATCCTGATCAGACGTTTGTTTCTTATCCATAAAGGGCATTTTCCCGATATGCCGATTCGAAC
>CAYSJU010000060.1:0-4032 GCA_964431495.1 uncultured Planctomycetia bacterium | reverse complement strand
ATGCTTTTCAAAAAAGGCAAGTGGATCTTTCTTGCTTTTTTATTTTTAACATTTTCCCTGTTCAGCATTATCGGAGATATTGCCTAATATAAAATTACTATACCTTTGTTTATAATTAGTTACAGAAAAATGGCATGATCGCTTGTCAACGGGCATACGCCGGAGGCTCATTTATCAAAATATCCCACACCAAACCCAATGATCCCGCCGATTAGCACGCCTAAGAATATCTTCACTCAGCTCCCGTCCCATACATCCGGCAGATAGAAAGAAAACGTGCTTCCCTTACCGTATTCGGATACCACCTCGATCCTTCCATTGTGCCTCTCGATGATCTTCTTTGATATAGCAAGCCCCAGGCCCGTGCCTACTGAACTCCGTGATATCTGGCTGAATTCCTTGAAAAGTTTCGGCATATCCTCTTGTTTTATACCTGTGCCAGTATCAGCAACCGAAACGCCCACTGTATCCTCGGCCTTGAAGGACGTAACCGTAATACCGCCTTCCGTGGTAACCTTCATGGCGTTATTGAGCAAATTTATCAGAACCTGTTTTATCTTATCCCTGTCAAAGGTTATTTTCGGCAGATCCTTATCAACTGATACATTAAGGTCGAGTCCTTTACTTTCCACTAAAAGCGATATTTCCCCCGCCGCTTCTTCGAGTAATTCATTTATGTCGCCTTTTTCCATTTTGAATTCCAGCCTGCCAATCTCCAGCCTCTGGTGGTCAAGGACATCGTTCACGAGGCGGTTCAGTCTGTCTATGTTTTTCTCCGCTATATCCAGATATTCTTTCTGTTTATCGTTAAGATCCCCTTCTATCCTGTTGATGACGCTGTTGATGTACATCTTTATAAGGGCGAGCGGCGTTCTTAACTCATGTGATACCAGGGAGACAAATCGCGATTTTATGTTCATCGCGGCTATTATTTCTTCTTCGGCCTTTTTTATCTGGGTTATGTCCGCGACGAATATGAGGGCTTTTTTCTCGCCTCCTTCCAGTACCGGTATGCCGATGAAATCCCGAATGGTGGTTATTTTGGAGTAATATGCGGTATATTTGACAGACTTCATCTGGAAGGGCTCCCCCTCAAAGATAGCTCTGATCTTTTCGTCCAACCCTATTTCCTTGTATGTCGGGTGTTCAAAGACATTCAGGGATGTGAATTGTTCGAAGGTATCCCCTGACATAATGATCATGGCGGAATTCACGTAATCGATGCCGCCGTTCTTGCTTACGACATAGATCCCGAATGGAGCTACTTCCAGGATACCGCGGATAACTTCTTGCGTAAGTTCCGTATGTCTTTTCATGGTTTTTCCCTGTCATTCTAAAAAATGCAGATGAAATCAAGTTTATCCGAAATTACGCTATTTGCAAACTGAAATACATGCTTTCCGCGTCTCTTATGAAAAAAACAGAGGCTCTATTGATAGGGCCCCTGTTTTCTGTGATCATACTAATAAATAGGTCTTATGCCTCGTTTACACTAGCCGCGTGGTCAAACTTTTCCGTTCTTCTCCTCTGGACCTCTTCTCTGTCCGTCCCTAAGGAGCTTGCTTTTGCCGTGGAAGAGGTCCTGTCCCAATCAGCAATACTGTCATACACCTGCTGCCATCCGCTTTCCCGGTAGGTGGTTCCAGTCTCCCCCTTTTTCGCTTGCTGGGCAAATGCCGGCACCATGCTCGCAGCGAATATAATAATTACTGCTACCGCTATTACCTTCTTCATATTCTACCCCCCCTTTTTTTGAATATTAAATCGCAGTATTAATATTCATTATATTATACTTTCCCAACAGTGGCAAGATACATCACAAACTGCTCCTCTCCGTCAATCCCCAGTACGCTGTTCATCTCATCGTCGGAGAAAGCCCCGATCGCGCAAACGCCGCTCTGTATCGCCTCCGCGCTCAAATATAGATTCTGGCACGCGTGTCCAGCATCCAGGTGTACGTACCTGTACCCTCTTTCACCGTAACGCCAATTCATTCTATAAGGGACCGCCGCCCAGATAAAAGTTACCGCGCTGGTGCTGACAATATCCTGTCCCAAACAGGCATGAGTGATTTTTCGGGATAATCCTGGATCCTTGCTGAGATTGATCAATCCATGTTCGATCGCCAGAAACCTGTAAAGCCCGGGATCCAGATCCTTGACGTTATTGACCAGAAGATAAGTTTCGAGGGCGTGCCTTGCGCCCGCGGACGGAACGGTCCGTAGTGTCGCCCCCCCGGTAACTTGTTTCACGCCTTGCGTGCTCCAGAGTAAAAATGATAATTCTTCTAAAGCTAAGGGGTTACGCGCATATCCGCGCCGGCTTTCCCTCTTTTCGATCGCGTCCCTCAGATCAATATCGTATCCTTTTATTTTTTGCGGATCCGGCAGATCAATGACCTTTTTTTGCTTATCATATGGGAGCTCTAATAACGGCGGGGCCGTCCCTTTCATCTGACCCGTTACTTCCAGATTTTGGAACTTGGTCAGCTCCACGAACAGCCTGCCGATCTTCTCCGTCATGATATCTCCTTTAATCCGGGCCTAAACTGCAGGAAAATAATATCTTCCTGCACGTACAAAAATTGCCCAGATGGCACAACGCCAACTCATCAGCCTTAAACTCAAAGGTGGAAACTTCTATATCCATCTCCCCATGTCCAACAGTAATATGAGGCTCATGCTTCTCAAAACTATGCTCACCGGAAAAATTCTTTATATAATGGATGGTTATATCGTTGATTTCTTCATCCTTTTCCTGGTATAACATATCTTTCTTGACATCATAACTGAAAAACGGCGCCATGTTCTTCATAACGCTTTCATGCAGGGCTGAAATATCCTCGTTTTTTTCGATCCGGAAGCACGCCTTGCCGGCTTTGGAAGGAACGATCTTAATTTCAAGCGGCAAAAACCCGCCTCCTGTCTCTTTCAAAACATTTTCGGCTTCCCGCAGGTTGTCTTCTTTTAAACAGCCCATCGCCAGTGTTATGTGCGGCAGACATTTTTCTTTGTCCAGTACAATATCTAGATTCCCGCTTTCTATGATCTTTTGATTTGTCTCGATCGCCTTTTCCGCGACCTCCCGCGGAGGCAACAATACAACATCACACGCGATCATAATAATGCTCCTTCTTGGATTAGGATCGGCTCCGATGCTCTGTCATAAAAAAGCACGCCGTGTTAACAAGGAGTTTGGCTTTTTTATGGCGGAGAGGGGGAGATTCGAACTCCCGGAACCCGAAGGCTCAACGGTTTTCGAGACCGCCGCATTCAACCACTCTGCCACCTCTCCGGCAGCTATTTTACCAGAACATGTCTTATTTCTCCACATTTTTTGAGTTTGTGGAAATAAAAATAGTGACAAAGAAGGAAGTGATATGTAAAATATATAAAGTCCCAAAATAAGGAGGCCTTTCGATGGAATATTTTACAACTGAAAAAATAGAAGGTACTACTGTAATACGATTTCGTTTCAATGAGATAAATCTCGAACAAAGAGAAGCTCTCAAGGAAAAACTTACTTCACTGCTGAACACCAATGACGCTAAATTTATTCTTAACCTCTCAAAGATAGGCTTCCTTTCATCATTGGTAATAACTACCATTTTGTTTTTTGCCAAAGAAGCAAGGCAAAGGAATAAAGAAGTTAAGCTGTGCGAGCCGACAAAAGACGGGCAGACCATATTACAGATCATGCATCTTAATAAGATTTTCGAAGCATATGAAACTGAACGGGAAGCTATAGAAAGTTTCAAATAGGCTCCTTAAAAATATTTTTTGTGCGGATTTTTCTGCAAATTTTAATCCGACCAGTAACGGAGAGGTGGCTGAGTGGTCGAAAGCGCGCGCTTGGAGAGCGTGTGGGCAGCAATGTCCCCAGGGTTCGAATCCCTGCCTCTCCGCCATACAGGTATATTCCGAGTACATCCTTAACACTTTATTCCGGGCACATAGTTTACACATTCTGGTATATTAATCTCTAATCAAAAAGGAGGTCAATATGCCATGGAAGGAGCTAAGTGTTATGGAC
>CAYSJU010000059.1:0-4044 GCA_964431495.1 uncultured Planctomycetia bacterium | reverse complement strand
TTTGGGCGGCAAAACAGATATGACAACCGAACCTGAGAATGAAAATTAAGAATGTTCTCACGTGGTTGTCAAAAATCCTCTTTTTAGAGAAAAACAAAAGGAGCAGCCATCAAATATCTCAATAAATCACTGCAGTCGCACTATCTTGTCATAATTATTCTCTCAATGATCCTTCCGACTTTGTTTGTCGGAGGCTGTCTGTATTACGTCATTTTTATGATCATGGCGGATCAGATAGCTTTACCTGACGTCATAGCGCGTGATCTTATTCCAGTTATCCAGCGGATCAATGTTCTTTTGGCGATAGGTTTGCCGGTAGTTTTTTTGGCCATAAGCGCGTGGGCAATGATGCTTTCGTACAGATTTATCGCCCCATTGGAACGGCTGGAGGAGGATCTCGCTAAGATCGATGAAGGAGATTATTCCGTGCGCCTTGAGGTACAGGAAGACCACGACCTGAAACCCGTAGCGGACATTATAAACGATCTTGTCGAGAAACTGGACAAAAAGGAAAGGTAGAGTTAAGTGAAAATACATAAAACGGCTATTGTCTCAAAAAACGCCGAGGTCGATCCTTCCGTGGAGATCGGCCCGAACGCCATTATCGAGAGCGGGGTATGTCTTCGTAAAGGAGTCAGGATAATGGCGAACTGCTACATATGCTCAAGGACCCAGATAGGTGAAGATACACAGGTCCATATGGGAGCGGTGATAGGCAATACTCCCCAGGATTATGAGTACAAGGGTGCCGAAACGTCCACTCAAATAGGGCGCAACAACATAATAAGAGAGTACGTAACGATACACCGTGGCACAAAAGAGGGCACCTCCACTGTCATAGGTGACAATAATATGTTGATGGTCCAGGTACATGTAGGCCACAATTGTTCGATAGGCAATAATAATGTGATAGCTCCCGCGGCGCTGCTGGCGGGTTATGTCGAGGTGGATGATAGCGCATTTATTTCGGGTGGTGTGGTCATACATCAGTTTTGCCATATTGGCCGGCTTGCCATGCTCGGTGGATTCACGGGTGTTAATAAGGATGTACCGCCCTACATGCTGGTAAGAGGGCCGTCCGTTATAAGGGGGATAAACCTTGTGGGGCTCAGGCGTTCAGGTATGTCCAGGGAATCCATACGTGAGATAAAAGATGCGTATAAGCTGCTTTTTCTTTCAGGGCTGGGCCAGAGCGAAGCGCTGGCGGATATAAAGAACAGCCTGCACTCTGATGAGATTAAAAAACTGGTCGAATTTATCGAACAGTCCAAAAGGAGTATTTGTAAGTACAGGTATAAGAAGGACGAGTATTTTTGAATAGAGGCGCGAGGCTAGAGGCGAGGGGCAAGGTTGTGATGTGTGAAGGGTAATGGGTGAAGTTAGCATGGCGCTTGGAGCATGGCGCATGGATGAGGGAGCTAGAGGAATTTTTAAAACGAGATACGAAATACTTAATTTAAGGAGGAAAAATGGTGAAGAAGAAAAGTGATATGGATAAAGTTATGCAGAAATATACGCCGGTGATGAAAAAATTCGGTCATGAAGTAGGTGAAGCCGCGAAAAAGGGGGAAGAAAGCCTGGTAATGATGTCAAAAGTGCTTAAGATACAAATGGACATACTTGGCGGGGCGCTACAGAAAGAGAAGCTGTATTATGAACTTGGGAAAGATGTAGCCGCGAAGCTGATAAAAGGGAATGACGTTATTTCCGGTCTGGAAAAGTATAGAGCAAAACTGATCGCGATAGATGCCGAGGGAAAAAAGAAGAAAAAAGCTATATTGCGCGTAAGAAATCCTGGTACAAAAAAGAAAAAATAAAATAAAACAGGACTGTTCATTTTAGAGCAAAGGAGAAAACAGGATGGTAAAACTTATTTCCGTATGTTTGTGCGCGTTGTTCGCGGCCGGAGCGTTATCGATCGAAGCACGCGCAGAGAGAGAGAATTATAAGATCAAGCGTCTGGTATCTCAGATGTATGACAAGAGAGGGGCAGTTGAGGCTCAGCGAAAATTGCCCACCTACGGTGAAGAGGTCATTCCTTATGTTCTTCCGCTTTTGGATGATAAGAAGAACGCCAATGTGCGGGCATCGGCTTTGATCGTGATCGGGGATGTCGGAGATGCCTCCCTTGAAGATAATGTTGCGGCTATGCTTTCGGACAGGGATGCGCGTGTTAGAAAAGAAGCGGCCAGAGCTCTGAGCGAGATCGGCACGGCAAAGTCGGTAGATAAATTAAAAGTTCTTCTAAGGGACTATGACCCGGATGTCCGGTTCAACGCGCTTAAAGCGCTTGCGCGGGTTGCCCCGAAGGAGGACACAAACCTTTTTATCAGTGCTTTAGGGGATTATGATCCCCGTGTGCGGAGATTTGCCGTGATAGCATTAGGTAAGATCAAAGCTAAAGAGTCAGTGTCGTATATCGCGCAGTTGACGCAGGATATGGACCCGGCTGTACGCGTAGAGGTTGCCCGCACCCTCGGAAAGATCAGAACGGTCGAGTGTCTCAAACCGCTCAGCTGGATGATCGCCGATCCGGAGCCGTTCATAAGGATACTTGCGGTCGATAATATAGCGGTCGTAGAAAGCGGCGAGACGGATGTTTTCCTCGTCGATGCCGCGCGAAGCACGGATCCGCGTGTTGCGGCACGGGCGATAACCATGCTGGGTTTGAGAAAGAGCCCGGAAGCTCTAAAAGTCGCCACGGAATACATCGATGACGAGCATATGGACGTAAGGCTGGCAGCGATAGGCGCTATCGGTGACGTCGGCGGGACAAAAGAAAAAAAGATCCTGGAGCCTTTACTTGAGGCCGAATCCGGAAATGTCCGCAAGGTAGCCGCGGCATCCATACAGAAGATCGAAGGAACCGTTCCCGGGGTAAGCATGAAAGACGACGCTAAAAAGGGAACGCAAGTTGTGGATGCGGTAAAATGATCGATAAGGGATGGGAAACTTCCAGGTCTAAACGCTATTCCGCGGTCAAAACACGTGTTTTCTTGCTGGATCTGTTTGTTACAGCCGGCGCTTTGATCATATTTCAGCTAGCGCCTTCCCGGGTACTTGCCGAAAGAACCATTTTCCTGTTCGGCAGTTTTCACGTAGCGTGTTTTTTCTATACCTCCGTTTTTATGATGTACATGTATGCGGTGGGACTCCCATTACATTTTTTCTCTTCCTTTTTCATTGAACACCGTTTTGGTCTGTCAACCCAATCGGCAGGGTTATGGTGTGCCGATGAATTCAAAACGGCCGGGTTGAAATTCATAGTGTATGTTGTCGGCATTCAGCTGTTTTACCTGCTATTGCGCAATTACCCCGGACGGTGGTGGTTCATGCTTGCCGGGATATGGATATTTTTCTCGGTTATTCTGACCAGGATCGCTCCGCTCGTCATAATACCGCTATTTTTTAAATATTTGCCCATCGAGGACAATAAGCTTCGAGATGCACTGATACGTTTGGGCAAAAAAGCAGGAGTATCGATCGGGGATATCTGCCGCATAGACTTGAGCCGCAGAACCAGGAAGGCGAACGCGGCACTGGTGGGCCTGGGCCGGACGCGCAAGGTGCTTCTGGGGGATACACTTATCAAAGAATTCACGGAAAACGAGATCATAGCAGTTGCCGCCCACGAGCTTGGCCATTACAAGTTCCGCCACATCTGGAAGCTTTTGGCGCTTTCCGGAGCAATTACGGCGTCCGGATTATTCATAGTGTCACGGGTCCTAAACGGAGTAGTTGTTCTATTTGACGCGACGGGGCCGTCTGATCTCTGTATTTTTCCGGCGCTCATATTCCTGCTTGCAGTATTCGGGTTCGTTATGCTTCCGTTTGAGAACCTTTTTTCGCGGATACTGGAAAGGCAGGCAGATCGTTTCGCGTTAGATGTTACCGGTGACCCCGTATCATTTGTCTCGGTTATGGAGAAACTCGGAGCGATGAATCTATCCGACAGAGATCCGGGTATAATACGCAAGATATTTTTATTTAATCATCCGCCGATAGGTGAGAGGGTGAAGATGGGGCGGGAGTGGGGTGAACGTG
>CAYSJU010000058.1:0-4219 GCA_964431495.1 uncultured Planctomycetia bacterium | reverse complement strand
TCCTTTCATAAGCAAGGTAAAACTGCCTCATTCTCCACAGATTCTGCGCTGAAAACCCCCTCATTCCCGGAAACTCGATCTGCAGATCCTTCGACAGATTCTCAACGATAGACTTGCCCCAGCCGTGCTTTTTCTGCTTCTCAACGACTATTTTCCCGATATCCCAATAAAGCGTTATAAGCTCCTTATTAACTGCCTTTAATGCCTCATACTGTGCCCTATGTATCCGTTCTTTTACTTCCAACAGTAAATTTTTGTAATTACTGCTGTTCGAAACCTTCCCCATAAAACCCCCTCCTTTTTGTAAAGTGATATAAAAACAAAAAATCCCGCTTGAATCTTTTACAATTCAAGCGGGATTAAGTATCGTATTTCGCGCGCAGACCCAATATAGCACATAGGATGGTTTTGTCAAGATAAATCTTCGATGTTAGCATATAAAAAAGTAAGGTATTCTGCCTTGTCGCATCCTCTCCATATGATATACTTATAATAGCTTCAATCGACAGAACGCATTGCTTGTCTGAGGGCAAAGCGCCTTTCGGACAAGTAGTTTTTTTCAGCCGTTAGTTCACGGATTTATAAACTATTAACCCGGAGCTATTAGATGAGCATAACCGCCAGATCTGATGGAATCCTAAAAAAGAAAAAGCCATTCAGGGTGCTAGTATGCCTAGTAACCTTGATGGCTTTTCTTGTTAATATTGCCTCTTATGATTTAGCCCTACTTCGCCCTCTGGGCTTCGTAGGACAAGCCTGGGCCGTTGGAACGCCCTCAGGGCTCCCTGGCGGTGGCACTGATAGAACCGGCGGCTCGGGTTTGTTTAAAAAAGTGAATGTAGACACATTCAGTCTGCCGGAATACCTTGGCCAGATAAAGGATTCGTGCAAGGGGGAGGGAGCAGATAAAGTAGTTATACATCTGCAGGACGCCCACTGTAACTACGCTGCCCAGAAAAAGATCTCCGAGATAATCGAGTATCTCAATAAGGAATACGGCATCGATACCGTTAACCTTGAAGGCGGCGCCAAGGGTTACGATCTGTCCATATTTACCGATATTGCCGATAGGCCTATCCGCGATAAGGTGGCTGATTACTTTGTAAAAGAGGGCATGGTAAACGGCGCGGAATACTTCGCGATAAATAACCCTGAAAAAGTCAATCTCTGGGGTATAGAAGATACAAAGCTATACCTCGATAATCTGAACATATATCGCGAGTCTCTGAAGCACAAGGATGAGGTCGATAAGCATCTCAAAGTCCTTACCCATATCTTAAGTAATCTCAAGACCAAAATCTATTCACCGGAACTATTAGACCTCGATAATAAATATTCGCAGTATAAGGCCGGCACCTTAGAGTTTAAGGACTATCTTACTTATCTGATCCAGGCCGCTAAGACTAAGGCGATAGATATCAAGGGCTTTACCAATATCTATCTATTAAGCCAGACGCTTGCGGAAGAGGGGAATATCGACTTTAGGAAGGCGAATAGACAGCGGGACGATTTAATAGATAGATTGCAGAAGACGCTCTCAAAAAACTCGCTGGAAGAGCTTGTATTAAAAACCGTCGAATATAAATCTGAAAAGATCCCACAAAAAGACTTTTACGCGTACCTCATCAAAAAAGCGGATCTTCTGGGCATTAAATTAGATGATTTCCCTGACCTTCAGAAGTATATCGTCTACATCTCCATGTATAACGCCATCGACAAGGCGAAGGTCATGGAGGAGGTGGATAAATTAGAAAAAAGCATAAAAGAAACACTGTATCAGGATGATAAACAAAAAGAGCTGAATAAGCTATCCAAAGATCTCGCGATACTCAAAAACATATTCAATATCTCGCTCACAAAAGAGGATTATAAATATTACATCGATAACGAGCAACTATTCAATGTATCCAATTATATCTCGTTTATAGATAAGGAAGCCCCTCTTTACAAAATAACCGCGCGACTCGATAAAGACGTCGGCAACCTTGACCGCTACCGTGAGAATATTTCCAGGTTCTACGAATATTCATTCAAAAGAGACGACGTATTTTTAAAGAACATAAAATTTGATCAGAAACAAAAAATCGCTATTGTCGTCACAGGCGGATTCCATACCGAAAATCTGTGCGAGATGTTCAAAAAGCAAAATATCGCCTACATATCGATCATGCCCGCCTTCAGCAATTATGAGGGATATGAGTGCCCTTATTTCAATATTCTGGCCGGAGAGCTTTCCGGATTACAGAAAAAAATTTATTTGGCTATCACGTCTCTTCCCGAATCATCCATGCAGATACCGGCTATGTTGTCGGCGCTTGGAGATGAAGTGTGGGGCAGGGCCAATATAGAGTCGTTCAAGGCGGGAGTGGTATTACAGGAAATGGCGCTGGAAAACGGCTGGATTGTGGATGATATTACTATAAAAGACGGAGTTATTTATCATACGACTTATGGGAAAACAGGGCAGTTGCAGCTTACCGAACTGCTTTATAAGACACATGAAAGATTCATAGATAAAACGCTTGAGGAGAACAAGGACGAATTTACCGAAATTGCTGGAGCCGAACGTGATGAGGCCCGCAGGCTGGCCCTCGAGATAACCTCCGATGAAAACATATTAAGTCAGATAGAAAATCTGTTCAACAACAGGCATTTACAGACGCATCCGCTCTTGCCTCAGGATGAGCATGTCGGCGGTTTTGGAGTAACGAGATTATCGGGTTTGAGCGGCGAAAAGGCACTGCGTGCCGACCTGCACGGCATATTGGCTGGATTTGTTAAAGATCACCGAATGATAAACCAGATCGTGGATGCCTTGATCGCCGGAAAATACCCGCAGGCCAAAAACCTTTTTTCCAAAATAGATATTGCAAATAAGCATACTGACGAAAGCGGGCGTGTCATAGCATTGTGGAACATGGAGCCGGGTCAGCGAGAGACGGCAGAGCGGGACTTTGCCGAATTACCCGACAGACGCGAAGAGCGGGGAACGCAAGAACCTTTCCAAGGGTTGAACGCGGCGGCATTGCAGGAATGGAACAAAAAGTATAAAGAGGGTAATGAGGTTGTAGACCCTACATGGGTAACAACAGTAAATTATAAATACGGCATAGCGTCCCGTGAAAATTATCCACAAGTTTATGATGTGCTTGACAGGGTTACGGCGAGGAGCTTTGAAGCTATAAGGGAGGAATGGCCCGACATAGAGCTTCCGCAGATGCCCCCGTCCACATTCTTACTGGAAACCGATGAATTCCAGTGCTTTTATTTCAGGACTTCCAACTCCATAGGTATTTCACTAGGGTTCATGCAATTCCTGCAAAAATATGCGGGCATCCTGCGGGAAGAAGACCTGGCTTTTGTCATCGCCCATGAGATGGGCCACTTTGTCCAGTCTGTCCTGAAAGTCGACGCAAAAACCAAAATGGACCAGCACGCTAAGGAGTATGACGCGGATGCCCGTGCGCTGCGGATAATGAACCGCGCGGGATATTCGGTCGACGCCATCGAGCGGATATTCGAGTATTTTAAACAGCTCGATTCAGATATGAAAGAAGAGCCGCGAAAGAGCCGCAAGAGAAAGGACGGCGTGATCGCCGAAATACTCGCATTGATGGCAAAGCCCCAGGAAGAGGCCGGGAGAGATATCGTCAGGCAGAGGGCGAGGTATTTTTCGATTATTAGGGAAGCCGTTCAGGCGACGCCGCCGTTCAAGGCCATCAGAGGCAAGGAGGGAGGCCCGCAGAGGTATAATGGCGGCTGGGGCGGCTATGCGTGGACGGGGACGGAAGCGCAGCGGGATCATTTGCGGCACAGAAACAGGAATTCCATAGGAGTCAGAAGCATCTTCGAAAGGGATGACAATCCCTTTGAGAACGTCGCGACGTTGGATGACGACGAATTCATAGCAAGGCTGCAGAAGGATGGCGAGATCTTGCAAGTTATGCTGGAGGCGTATCAGCTGAATCTGCGCGCCGAGCGGATACCCGTATCCAACCCCATACCTTATTTGGAATCTCATCCGATTACGGAGGAGCGGAAGGTGGCGGTAGTAAAAAATCGTAAATCGGTCTTCATGGGAAGCTATGAGAACGGGTCCCCCGACCTGTCCTATCTGACGGATGAGATCGGCCATCCAACGGAACATGAGAAGAATATACAAACAATAGAAATGCTTCAAGGACTGACATCCGTTCAGGAAAAAGAAGACGCCATCCTT
>CAYSJU010000057.1:0-4812 GCA_964431495.1 uncultured Planctomycetia bacterium | reverse complement strand
GGCGAAATCAAAAACCCACCCTGGCGAGTCTCCTGTACGCCGGCTTTGCCGGCGTTTAGTTAGGGCCTCTCATAACATACCGATCCAGGAAAGCAATCTAAGGAACCGGCCCCTCCCTTTCCCGTTTCCCCTACCATCGGCCAGGGATACAAGTAAGGGCTTTTGTTCATCAATCACGGTATCGGCCACACAGAGCAGAGAATCATAACAACAACATCGTGTCCGGCTTATCCTTTCCCCTATCTTATCGGCCAACCAGGGCAGCTCACAGTCAGGCAATCCGGTATTGAGCGCAGCCGTACCACCGATCCAAGACCCGTCAGTCATAGCGTGAGTCATAGCCACCGCTAGGTTTCCGTCCTTAGATCAGGCTTGTATAAGCACCGGCATCCTAACAAAATCCGGATTTTTCCTTCGTCTGATTTTTCTCTTTATGCTTGCCATAATTTTAACCCCCTCGATCCAAGGGCTTGTAAAGATATTTCTTCCTTGCTCCCATCCAGACTTGCTCACCGTGAATAGTCCAAGGATCAACTTCTTGCCAAAACCCATCATTGTCCGGATCTTTTGTATCTCTAACCTTCATGTGTTTGACTATCTGAAAGCGTTTGATCTCATGGTTCCATTTAGCCTCATATCTCCTCTTGAAAACTACTGGCTTATTTAGATCCTCGATAGGTTGAAAAGGATCTTTCTCCTCGATAACATCCACTCCCAAAAGAGAGGCGTTGTTCTTGAATCTCCTCAACCAGCCGTAACTTGTATTTATGCCTTTCAATCTTAACCTAGTGAGCAATTCGTCATAATATTCCTTGAACGTCCAGATAAGGTAATACGTCCACCCTTCCCGTTTACAAGCCAAAACCACTTTCTCAATCTCCCCGTTTTCATCACAAACCAAAAGTTTAACGGCCTTCTCTAAATCCTCTCCAGGGGATCTCATGTCATAGCGCATACGAAAGCGAAATTGAGCCAGGGATTTTTCCTTGTTTCCGTTCTCAAAATCAAGAAAACTATGCCAGATATTCAGTTTATCCGGTATCCTGTCCACGCCTTTATAATTCAGCTCTTGAGCCACTTTCTTGACACGCCTAGTCCATTCATATTTTAACTCTTTCAAATCTTGCTTAGTGATGAATCGATCCACATTTTCCTTATTGTCACCGTCTATTTTCAAAGGGTAAGTCCTTACATGCCAGTGAGGTTTGAGCAAGTAAGGTTCACCCGATGAATACCAGTGAGTCTGTATATTAATTCCCACAGACCCGCTCTCATAACGCCTGTTCCTTGTGCTCATCGAGCAACCGTAATACTCCTGGAACATTTCGTTAATTTCACGTTTCCAGCGAGTATCATCTTCTTGCTTAATTTGATCCCGGATGAAATCAGGCAAAGTGGGAACAAACCGTCTTTCGCTTATCCCGTTGCTCTGCATAACTGGTTCCATTCGCTTAATCATTTCAAGGGCCTTGCCTTCTTGATACCGCTCGGCACAACAAGGGCAGTTTTTCCGCCGGTTAGAATGATGAACGATAAGACGTTTTTCCCCTTCCTTGTTTTGTTGTTCTACCCCATGTTTCCCGCAATTCAAGAGATTATATCTTTCCCAATCCTGGGCGTCTGAAAGTGCTCCGGCCCACAGCTCATTAGCTCCTTGCTCCCTGATCCTCTGTCTCAGGATACCAAGACCCTTATTTCTCTTGATTACCTTGAAGCGAGAGCCGGATCTCCGTTGCTCCCTTCGCACTATCGAATCAAGAACAGACCTTTTTTGATCCGGCCGTAGATCCGCTGAATACAAATCTTTTTCAAGCGGAAATCCAGGGCCATGATATGACACTTTGAGCCATTCTCTAACGTCTTGCTGTGCTGAAATGCTCATCTAGTCTATGTTTCCCGCTTTTGCATGTTCAAAGTGTCATTACATCAAGATAAAGGGGAACGAAAGGCCCTTCCCTGGGCCTGATCCTTGCCCTTGCCTTATCCCTTCGCCCAGATCCGTTTGTCGATCCTGGGCCAAACGTGGGGGCCTCAAACCCGATTGAGAGCCGACTTGTAAAATTTTGTTGACTTTCAGACATTTAGCGATTACCTTAGAGCTTGGTCAAAGTACCAAACTAAAGGGGTGTGTACCGACCCATCCATTCATCCTGTGAGGGGATTCGCCAGGTCGCCATGCAATACCAAACAGTTTAAGGGCTTTGATCTTCCAAGTGTTTGGCCCAGGCTTGTCACACCATCATGTCAGCCTGGGCTTTTCTTTGCCTAAGTCAGTTTATCAAAAAGATCCCTTATGTCACAAAAACCTTAGGGCCTTCAAAACCCATGACATTTTGAACCACCTTGTTGATGTTTTCATTCAGATCAAGGAGCATAGTCATGGCCTTCAAAACAGAACATCCAGGATCACGGAGAGGAACTGTAATGTCATATCCAGAAGAATATTTGATGATGTTTTCAACAAGAAATTCAATAGAACTATCGCTCAAAAGTCTGCATTCGCTCTTTAAACCATCAATTAGACGAGCCTTTAAATCGGCGATCCTATCCTTTTCCGCTTTCCGCTTTTCCCTTATTCCATGATATTTTTTAAAGCAATCGGTTAGGATCATGTCAACGTTTCCTCAGAAACAAAAAACCCGCCATGACACCGGCGATCAATAAGGGCATGGATATGGCAGAAGCTTTCTCTTGTATTTGTTGAACATAGGGATATTTATAAGATCCAGTTTCAGGGGGTTTCAGGGCAGCGACCTTTTCTTTATCCCACTCTAATTGCTTGTAATACATGCTCTCATTTGCTTCGATCTCCGCCATGGACGTTGACGCTCGAAGATTAGAGGTATATTGACTAGCCTCTGCCTGCGCAGCCCCAGCCAGGGCTTGAAAACCCATACCGATCCCAGCGACAACAGCACTCATATAAACAATCTCCCTTTTTTACGTAGATAGAGCCAGACCATACCGGCACCGGCGATCAATAAGGGGATGATATTAGATTTTTCTTTTGAGATGGTTTGTTTCAAAGCAGGCATCGGCATTGACCCTATTTGCGCTGCCTGTTCTTTGAACTGAGACACCCTTTCCTTTTCATATTCTAATCCCTTATCAAACATTCTCATAGAAGCCGCCGCCCTTGCCGCTGAGACGGCAGCGTCTAAACCAGCCGCTGCTTTGGTTGCTTCAGCCTGTGTCTCTCCGGTAAGCCCACCAAAAAGATCGCCAACGACAGGAAGGCCACTAAGAAAAGAGCCTAAACCCATAGCTTACCCCCAAAGTTCCTCGTCCTCGTCCTCATCACCCGGATTCGCAGGCTTAAGAAGTTTCTGCAGCTCTTTACGGGCCTCATCCTGGCTTATATCATCGGTATCAAACTCAATAAGGACGTCTCTCATGGCCTCTGCTCTGTTCGCACTACCGCTGAAAATACCGCTCTTGACTTCTTCAAAGGGATCTAACTCAAGATCATTACAGACATTGCAACAATCCACATAGAACTGCGCCTTGTATCTTCGCTGTTCTTTACTTTCCCCATCCCAAAAACCGCCGAAACTCTTAAAAAAATCTCCCTGTTTTGCGTCGACCTGATCCCTGAGAAGGTTATCAATAACCTTGTCCGGCGTTTCCCTTTCCGTTTTCGTTTCATCCTCTGCAGGAACAGGAGCTTTGATACCATTCTCGTATTTATCCATTCTATCCTGCAGAGAGGAAACCGCATTGATAATTTGTGCCTTATCCCCTTTAGCCTGTGACGCATCGGGCAACACCGGATTAACCGGAGCCTGCCCATTTCCAAATTTTTGCACTAACAGCCGGACCTGATCTGTCAGCTCTTGTAATCCCTCCATGACCTCACCTCCCGGGCCTAGATCCAGAAACCTTTTTGTAGGGATTCCCAGACCTTCCTCTAATCGTTTAAGTGTTTGTGGTTTAGGACCAGCGTCACCCCGTTCGATCTTGCTTATCATATCCCCCGTCACACCGCACACCGCGCCTACCTTTTCCTGCGTCCAGCCTTTACGCAAACGGGCTCGCTTGACAGCCCTGCCATAGCTTTGTAGATCCTTGATAGTCTTTATTTTCATAACGGACCTCGTTTCTCTCAGGATTCAATACTAGGTATAAACACAAATGTCAAGAATATTTTCAAATATTTTTTTATAAACCTAGTAAACCTAAGTGAAAGTCTCACAATATCTTGTATTTCAATCGGATTTGAGATTTATAGGAAATACCATACTGAACGAAAAATACACGAGCTGGGGTGGATCCACGGATCCGGAGGGGGATTTTCGTTCAGGATCGAGAACGGACAGGTCAATCTATTGACCTAAACGGCAGGAAGGAAAACCCTTACGAATAGAGATGATTTTCCTCAAATAAGTGGAGCTGCTTCCGATCATATTTGAACCAGGCAGCTCTGACCTGCGAATAGCTCTTACCGTCCTCTTTCAAGATCCGGTAAAATAAATCCAACAAAATACCCCGATTTTCCACGTGCTCGATCTCCCTCGAAACAACTTCCCTGAGAAACTCTGTGGGGATCATATCCAACCCTCCCTTAATCCCTCGATTCACACTTTTTAACCGATCTTAACCCCTTTTCACAAAGGGGCATAGATTAAAAAGCACAACCGACAAGAGTTTATAAGTAAGTGAAATCTTTGATAATTCGTTTTTGTGGGTTACTGGCACTCACAGAGAAAGCAGAGGCGACAACCACGCTCCGCTAAAGGTTGCCGCTGTATTTCCTATAGGGCGAAATCAAAAACCCACCCTGGCGAGTCTCCTGTACGCCGGCTTTGCCGGCGT
>CAYSJU010000056.1:0-4826 GCA_964431495.1 uncultured Planctomycetia bacterium | reverse complement strand
TGCAGGCTTTGAAATTCGATGATCCTGCTGTGCAGTATCTCCTCTGCCAGCTTCTTATTGTTCGTCTCGGTACTCTCCCTGTGCCTTTTCCCATTGGCGTCATAGTACCAGATCCAGAGGAACGGGCTGTCTCCCCTCTCGTATATCTTACCAAACTTTAGAACTGACATTCGATCTCCCCTGATTGATCCAACTCTCGACCTCAATAAGGTTAAATTTTCTTCTGCCCCGTATTTGATAATGAGGGATCTCATTCCTCGAGATATAGTAATAAACCGTCCCAAGGGGTATGCTGTACTTCTCCGATACCTCTTTTGCGTTAACAAGTGTCATATCCTGCCTCCATTGTTATGCCATGTGCTTTGGCACATGCTAATTTTTTGGTTAAAAAAATATTGCTCTCTGCTTTGGCATATGCTTATTTTCCGCTTAAAAAAAATCATATAATCCCTTTTGTCTTTAACACAGCTCTATAGGCATTTGAAATCGTGGTTTTTCTTTTTAACCACCTGTTAAGCGTCGATTCCGGAACACCTATTTGTTTCGCGAGCTCATACTGCCGGAGATTATTCTTTGCCAGGTACGCCTCTATCTTCGCAACGATCTCCTGGTCTGTCATCGTTTAAATAATAGCATATGCTTTGGCATGTGTCAAGTGGATTTTATCTATTTTTTATTTATTTAAAGCTGCTTTTATTTTCCCTGCGGCCTTTGAAATCCTTTAAAGAATAGACCGAGAAATCCGATCTTGTTTTTGTTCGCTCTTTCAACTCGATCAATCTCTGTAGAATCAAGCCAGATACCTCCACATTTTTCACAGACATCGATGGTGATGCTTGGCTCTTTCTCGTAAGGTGTTTTTTTCATCATAACCGAACATTTCGGACACTTCCCCTCTTTCTTATCGAACTTTTCATCAAGATCTTTGCCTACTGAAGGGGCATCAATAATTGTTGTCTTTTCGGTCGTATATTTATCGAGTTCTCCCCTATCGAACCAAACGCCTCCGCAGACAAAACATTGGTCAACTTCCAATGATTGTGATATGGCAGCTCCTCTGAGTTCTTCTATGCTGGAAGTCGCATACATAGCAACCTCTTTCTTCTGCAATTTACCAATACACTTTGGGCAATCCATGATTTAATCATCCTCCCTTCTAGAAAACATCTCTTTCAGATGGCGGAATACCAGAGCGTGTTTCTCTCCTAACGTAAAATTTTTCTTTTCGAGCCTGTCAATCTCAGAGCTGTCCAACCAAACACCCTGACACTTCTCACATACATCGAGCATGAACCCAGCATTTTTTGGCGCCGGCTTCTTAGCCATCTTTTGTTTACATCGCGGACATATGCCTTCTTTCTTGTCAAGTTCCTTATATTTCGATACTCTGGGAGAATCTAAAATCAGTAATTTTTCTGCCAGGTATTGATCCAATTCTTTTACATCAAACCATACGCCGTTGCAGCTCAAACATTGGTCGAGCTCTATCTCGCTTGTCTGTTCCGCATCTTGCAATATATCCGCACCATATTCAGGCCGCACTTTTATCTTCACTTTATTGAGAACCCCGCCGCACTTCGGACAATCCATTTTAGTCTCCTTTCGCTATTGTTTTACTGGACTTATTATAGTATATGGAGCCGGAAAATGAAATCAAATTAATTGGTTTAACTTTTTCGTTTCTGCGTTTCTGGGGACGTTTCTGGGGACGTGTTACTTTGGGACACTCACCTTATGCGGTGCGTTCCTTTTTGACGCGCCCCCTATAGTCAACCCCCTATTGTTATTGCATTTCGGTTCCGCACTTCGGGAAATTATCGAAGGGCTGCGGCTTCTTTATGTCTTTCGTCGGGCTATGGAGGAGTAACCGTTTTTACGACACTGCCATCAGGGGCGTAAAATGCCACTTTTACAAGCCGGCCGTTCTTATAGTCTGTTTTCGCTTCTCGCTGGCCGGATTCAGAGTAATACACCGCTTCGTCCGTAACGCCAGCGGTATAGCGAGATTCGAACTCTAATCCCCCGTCCTCATCGTAAGTCCTTCCTGTGCCGTGAGGACGCCCGTCTTTACATTCTAACTCGTCTCTTGCGGCGCCATTTTGATAATACGACTTTACGAGGCCTTCTATTTTTCCGTTCAGATACGGTATTTCCGATTCGATCGCCCCATTCCCGAAATAGTTTTTTTCTATGCCGTCTTTTTTATCAAAGACAACGATATTCATCTCGTCCCAACGGCCATCAATGTAATTCCACGAGGCGATCACCCGTCCATCTTCATGGTAGGTTGTGTTCACGCCGTGTGAACTTCCTTTTTTATAAAAAGCTTCACCGGCAAGCTCGCCGCTTTCATAGTAGATTTTGGCAGCTCCGTCAGGGAGGTTGTCCTTAAAAGTGCATTCTCCTTTTAAGGCCCCGTTCTTATAGTATGTTTTGAAAACACCGTTCATTTTTCCATCGTGAATGGGCCTTTCGAATCTTAGCCCGCCATCCCGGTAATATTCTTTGGAAATGTCTTCCGGCTTTCCGTCGACGTAGTTCGTTTCGGATTGTAAAGCGCTGTTCTCGTAATACGCTTTACTAACGCCGTTCGGTTTGCCGTTCGCAAACATGGTCTCCGTCATTATTGCGCCACCATCATAGTATGTTCTGGCCATTCCGGCACCTTCCGATCGTGCCAGGGCGATCATTTCCCGGATGGCCTTTATCCTGGCAGGTGGCGCCGAAGGGACCAGCGCAAGGGCCTCTTTAAATTGTTCCACCGCCTCTGTGTACCGGCCGGCTTCGATCATGAGGTTGCCGCATGTGACGTACGTGCCAAGGTCAGAGCTGATCCGGGCCGCTTGCATAGAATCTGAAATGGCACGCCCAAGATCACCCTTTTGATGATAGGCGTTCCCCCGGTCAGTGTACACACGCGCGTCACGGGGATTCATCGTCAGCGCCCGGTCATAATCAGATAGCGCCTTATCAGGCTCGCCGTTCCTGAAGTACAGATAGCCGCGATAATGGTAATAGGTATATTCGGAGGGCGCCAGTTTTATTGCCTTTGTGTAATCTGCGATGGCATTGTCGTAGTCACCCGTATAAAAATAGGTTATACCTCTTTGGCTATACAGCATGGCCCCATCAGGATCGAGGTCTATTGCCGTGGTGTAATCGGAGATCGCACGGTCGAAGTCACCTTGTTTACCATACAAGCCTGCCCGGAAGGCGTACGATTGGGGGAGCCGCGGATCTATCCGGATAGCCGTGTCATAGTCGGCGATGGCGCGTTCGAGGTCGCCTTGATGCGCATAGACAAGCGCCCGTGTGGAATAATAGCTTGCATCGTCGGGAGTAATCTGTATGGCGCGGTCAAGATCGGCGATCGCCTGCTCGTGCGAGCCTTCATTACCGTAAGCAAGCCCCCTGAAGTAATATGTCAGGGAAGAGGCGGGGTCTTTTTCTATGGCTTTGGTGAGATCGGCTACTGCCTGAGCATGGTTGTTCTTATAGGCATGTGCGGACCCGCGATAGAGGTACGCTTCGCCCAGCTCCGGATTTATCCGGATGGCTTTATCGAACTCCGCGATCGCCTCGTCATACATTTCTTTTTTTCCGTAATATACTCCTTTGTTGAATGCATTGAGGGCTTCTTCATCAGACGTCCCCGCATAACATGTGCCAACCATCAGCACCAACCCCAACAAGAGCACTGGAAGCTTCCATTTAAAAATCATATTCATTTTAATCTCCGGTCGCTTATCTTACTATAGCATCTTCGCGGGTAAACGAATAAGGCGTTTCTGGGGACGTGTCACTTTGAGACTGTTGAAAAGCCGAGCTTTCCAATAATGTGCAAATACTGATCGAGCATTTTTCTAATTCTGTTAAGGTGTTATTTGCTTTCTGTGCTATGTTGTAAAAATTGTATCATATAAACAGGCGATAGGAAAGCCAAACATCTTAACTAGGACATTGCTTTGCCCAGTAATATTCTGATATTTTGATGGCGATTGCTTCGCCCACCCTTGGCGGGCTCGCAATAGTCCTTTTTGTGTTTGATATTACATATCTCCGCCTTAGGAATCCATGCCTTTTTGCCGTCAAATATGATTAAAATGGCTCTCGGGGTTTCGCGAATAAGGATTATGTCCATCCAGATATATCGATTAGGCTCCAGGATGGCCTTCATTAAGGCCCGTATTCTAATCATAGAGTCCCCTGCCCCTTAAAAAGGATTTATCCTCTTCGGATATGCCCTTAAATACTTCAAAACCTACTTTATTCTTTAATCTTTCCTTACTTGTATTATAGGTGTCGCGATTTTTGATAGTCTGGCGCACTTGAACCCTGCGGGTCTGAGTAGCAATTTTTGATACTCTCAGGCCAGGCAGCAGTACGGATCCGAGCATTGTATATTCGGATGGGGTCCTTCCTATGCCGCTTTTAAAGGTTAATAGGCCTTTCTCCTGAAGATCCAGCCGAGCAGAGGATAAAGTATTCTGGGTAATACCAAGATGTTCGCGGATGGTCTTATCGGTCCAGAAGAAGATGGGCTTTTGGAATCTGCAATAAAGCCCTCGAAGGTAAATATACAGAAGCATCGGCATTGGGCGGACGTTGCGGGTCTTGCAGAGCTCGAAATAGTCGTTTTCGAGGAATTGGTAGCCTCTCACGTCGCACCTCCACAAATAAAAATAGGGACAGTCCCAATCACCGCGAAATATACGCGCCTGGGACAGTCCCTATTTTTACGTGACAGAACGTGACAGGATGTGGTTGAATTACCAAGAATTCCAAGAATACCGTGAAAACAAAAGATCCTATTTATCGCCGATTTC
>CAYSJU010000055.1:0-5349 GCA_964431495.1 uncultured Planctomycetia bacterium | reverse complement strand
AACGATCCACCTTGACGCTCTATCAATTTGATATATGCTTACTATAAATGTAGTACATTCAGGACAAAACGAAAAGGAGGGATATGCGTCGCATGCTCAATTTACTGATATTTACAGGCATCTTTTCGATGGTATTTCTTTCCGGACCGTCAGTTTACGGCCAAACTGCGTCAGAAAAAGAGACAACAGAACAGAAACAACCGGAAGGAGGTGGAAATACTGCGTTTATTGAAAAGTATAATCTCTCCAAACTTCCCGGCCGGTCGCTTCATACATTCACGCAGAATGATTTCAGGAATCAGAGGCTTAACACTGACCCTGATCTAAACGCATTGTTCACTCCGGAATATACCGCTGATATTTTCTCAAAAACTCAAGATGTGTATAAACTCGAAATAGAAACCGCAAGAAAAGGCATCTCTTCAGACAAAGAGATGGCCCAATACATGGAAGACAGCAGCCTGTTAAAAGAATGCGGTATGGACAAATCCGCTGCTTTAATAGCATTAGAAAATGCAGACGCACACAAGCAGCTCATGGAGTCTCTTGCTGAATACACCCGCTATTATGCGCTTACCCCGCCAGAGACGCCGGTAAAACTTCTTTCTGAATTTGGACCCCAATCAGCGGTATACGTTTCATGGCCGATTTATGATGCCCCGGTTTGGGGAAATACAGCAAATCTGGTCAAGGAGATCAGAACAGTGGCCCAGACATGGATATTTGTGCCTAACGAATACTGGCAGAAGGCAGTAGCATTATATTTGACCCGAAAAGGGATCAAACTGGAGAATGTTATGTTTCTCTATATTCCGGCTAATGATGTATGGGCAAGAAACTGGGGCGAACTTACCGTCCTTTGCGGCAAAGAGCAGACCCCTGCATTTATCCGTTCGCCTTTGATCGGATATGCGGGCGGCCAACCTTATGCGAAGCGGAGTTCAGAAGCGGTGGCTGCTTTTGGACAGTATGTGGACGTCCCGGTTTATCAACTGCCGCTCATGATAGAACAGGGCGGGAATATTGTCACTGATGGCAATGGCACAATAGTAACTACACAACACGCGCTTGACCAGAATCCGGACACAGGCCCCGAACTCTTCAGGAAAATCCTGGATGACTACTATGGTTGCAAACAACTGATCGTCACGCCGAATGCGCCGCGTGAAGTATGCGGGCATGTTGATATGACGGTAAAGTTTGCGGATGAGCAGACTGTATTTGTCGCTTCGGCTCCCGAAGGAAGTTTATGGTATGACGCGCTTGAAGAGACTGCCGAGATAATTTCAAGTTATAAGTCGTTGACTACGGGTAAAAATTTCAAGGTTATCAAGATCCCGATACCTTCCAATCAGGTTTTAGGGCAAGACTTAAAGGACTGGTCATATATTAACAGCCTGACAGTGAACAAAAAGATCATCGTTCCTCTGTACGGTGCGCCGGAAGATAAGAAGGCCATTGAAATATACAGTAAAATTTTGCCGGACCATGAAGTAGTCGGGGTGAATTATTCCGCGTATTTCTTCGGCGCCATTCATTGCCAAACGCAGAACGTTCCAGTGGAAGTAACGAAACAGAAGTAAATTAGGACAAGTTACAAGAAGCGACAATATGAGCGGGAAGAGGGGTTCCATGGCAATTATCGCACTGCTCGCGGAAACAGCTGCTTACGGGGGATCTGTTCACTGCACCACGAATTGTTTAGCACGCGATCCGCAAAAAGAGGTGTTCGAATATTGCATAAGTTGCGTTATGTTTTAGTGGCACTACTTCTCGCTGTCTTGCGTCTGACGGGGCTAGATGCGGCATATGCTGCTGAAGGCGGAACCGGTGTGTATTTATTGGGATACCGGGTCCTTCTTCCAGGCATTATGCCTAAACCTGGTCTATGCCTGCGGAACGACTGTTACTGGTATAACGCAGATGCCGGTAAAGTTGTCATAGTAGACGATATAAACCTGGACGCCGAAATTAAGGCATTCGCGGATCTGGTCACCATTACTTATGTCCCGGATTTCAATATCCTTGGCGCCAAGTATGGAATTGGTGTACTTCAGCCGATCGGGTCTGCACACCTCAAGTCCCAGATAGAAGCCACGGGAGAACCATTGGTCCAGAGCACAGCCAGAGCGTCCGGGGGCGGTGATACGCTCTTTATCCCGGGGATGCTCGGCTGGCAATACGGGAATTTTCACTGCATTGGAGCTGTTTTTCTTTTCTTCCCGACCGGTCAGTACAAAAAAAACGGGGAAATAAATATCGGCAAGAACCGTTTCGCCGTTGATCCAAACATAGCTGTTACATGGCTGCAAGCAGAGGGCGGCCATGAGATATCGCTTGCCGCGGGCTATACAATGAACAGCGAGAACAAAAACACCAACTATAAGACAGGCGACGAATTACACTTCGACTTTACGCTCGCTCAGCATTTTGCCAGTGGATTAGCGGTGGGATTGGGTAGCTATTTTTACAAGCAGCTGGCAAGGCGATGCCATTTACTTTACAACGATTATCACGCTTTAACGGTTGCATTTTTGTATCTTTCATAAAACCCGAAATCGACCCCACACCTTCCTTTGAATTGAGCTGAATGCCATATGTAAACTTAAAAAAAGTAAGCTGTTTTTCCTACCCACTCGTATGCCATCGGGTAAACTATAGAGTAGAGATTTTGTAATGTGAACAAAAAGGAGAATTGTTTCCAGTGTTGTGTCTAATAAGGAGGGCGAAAATGAAAAAGATGATCGCAATAGCTGTACTTCTTGTGTTCTGCGGTTCGGTTTGTTATGCTGCTGAAGCAGGGTCGGGCACACAGGCAACGGATCCGTTTACGGCCGCTTGTGCGTGCGTGGTCAAGACAGCGGCGGCACCGTTTCAAGCTCTGTGCGGCTGTCCAAGCGAAACTGAAGCGTCGAGCAAAGATGTATCGCCAAGCACACAGAAATAACGGGGCCATTCCCGCAGAAAACAGAGGGCCCATCCCGTCACCGGGCCTGCCTTCTTATAGGTTTGCATGGTTGCGAAATCCATCCTACACCAGTTTCGGGGTTTGTCCTGCGCCTGTCTTGGCGACGAACATCACGAGTAGCCTTTGACACTCGGCTACTATAATATATGCTTTGTTAATAACCGGATAACGGACGCATTGTCTAGACAAACGAGAAAAATATGAGCACCGAGGACAGGGGAAAGATATCAAAAAGCCTTTCAGTGTTTTCCTGGGCGCTTTACGATCTGGCTAATCAATTTTTCGCTTTGCTCATCGTATCATTATATTTCCCGCGCTGGGTGAGCATAGAAAATGGTGTTCCTGAGATTTTTTACAGCCTTGCTTTTGGCGTTTCCATGCTCCTGGTCGCTGTTTTCGCGCCGGTCTTAGGGACGATAGCTGACGTAAAAAGGAAGCATAAAGCGTTCCTGATCTTTTTTACGCTACTTTCTATCGCGTTTACCATTGGTTTAAGTTTGCGCGTAAACATATTCCTGGCTCTGGGGTTTTTCGGCATAGCGAATTTCGGCTGCCAGGAAGCGATAACCTTTTATAATGCCCTTATGGCAAAAATTGCCCCGCGAGGCAAAGCCGGCCTCGTCTCCGGACTCGGAAGGATGTTCGGCTATAGCGGGGCGGTCATCGCGATCTTTCTTGCAAAACCCGTAATATTGACTGGCGGGTATCGGGCGGCCTTCCTTTTCGCAGGGATCATGTTTTTTATCTTCGCTCTGCCATGCATGATCTTCGTAAGGGAAACTGGAGATGAGAAAAACGCCGGCCCTTCGCGTCTTCCTGAGGGGAGGGCCTGGACGGATGTCTACGGAAAGTTGAAAAAGGCATTTTCGGAGATCCGCAAGATCGATGGGTTCGTTGACTTTTTAAAAGCATCCTTTTTTTCTCTTTGCGCCGTGAATACCGTCATACTTTTTATGTCTGTCTATGCCTGGAGGGTTTTCGGGCTGGATGGAGATCAGCTCATAGATCTCATCGCGTTTTCCACTCTCTTTGCGATCGTGGGAAGTCTGCTCTCGGGCTACCTGAGCGACTTGCTGGGGTATAGACGCCTCTTAATGGGAATATTTTTCCTCTGGATGATCTGTATTCTGGGTGGAGCTTTGCTCAGCCTGCCCTTTCTATGGCTGGTAGGGGCCCTGCTGGGGCTGAGCCTTGGCTCCACGTGGGTGGTCCTGCGCGCCACGGTGGTCAAGCTTGTCCCTGAAGAAATGATAGGCGAGGCCTTCGGAATATTCAGCCTTATAAACTATTTTTCGGGGGTGGTGGGCCCTGTTTTATGGGGACTTCTTCTTTTGTATCTTTCCCGGCTGGGGGGAATGGGATATCGACTGGCGTTTCTGGGCCTGATCCTGTTCTTTGTGCTCGGGGTTGTTTTTCTTTTAAAGAAACGAGAGGTATACTGATATTGTGTTTACCGCCGAAGGAAGGGGGGGCTATAATGACCCTGTCGCGTTGTATTTCCTTGCAGAGGGGATTTTCTGTTCACTGGCGCTATATCTTCTGGTTCGAGTCCTGGAGAACTTGCAGAAGATGAGTATCCAAAAAGAATGAATTCCATGGGAATAAGCGCAATGAGGATGATACTGATATTGCTGATCTTGATGAATATAGCTGCGAGTGAGACATGTCATGCCGGGGCTTTTGACGAATTTTTGGAGGCAGTGGCTAAATCCGTAAAGTATGATTTTGGGGAAAGAATAATGCCGGATGTTCTTAAGATTATAGCGGCGCTTCAGGAATTTCTCCTTGAAAATCAAAAATATCCCAAAAATTATACCGAACTTGCAAAATTTGCGGTCGAGAACGATATTGATATGAATTTCAAAGCGATGAGTAACGTAAAACTTACACGGCTTGATGATGGCGCCATGGCCGTTGATTACAACGTCACCATGACCGTGTCGAAAGCCATTTCGGGCAGATCCGGCGCTCCCAGACCGCTCCGGCAACGGATCATCCTGCGGCCCAAAGAAGATGGTAAAGGGTTTCATGTGATTCAAAAAAAGGGGGAATAATGCGCGGAAAATGTTTGTCAATCGTGTCAGTGCTCATTTTACTGTCTGGTCCAGCGATAATCCCTGACCCTGCTTACGCAGAAGAAGCGGAACAAAACGTTGAAAGTCTGGACCCGGGCACCGAAAGCATGGATCCATTGAGCATGGAGTCCCTGATGAAGACGGTGTCGATCAACGATACTGCCCTTCAAGCGGAAGCAAAACGTTTGGGCATTCCTGAGGCGCAAACAACGAGATATGTGGTCAGGATGAAGGCCATTAATCAGGACTACCAGAACGGGGCATTAACCCGCACGGAATACATCGGCATTAAGCGGAATCTGATAG
>CAYSJU010000054.1:0-5363 GCA_964431495.1 uncultured Planctomycetia bacterium | reverse complement strand
CATCCTCTTGATCCCGTGCTGCGACGCGTACATGCCCGCCACCCCTACAGGCCCTGACGTCGGTGACCTCATCTTGTAACCTATCTTGTCAGGATCTGTCAGGTCTATTATCACACGCGAAAAATACGCCCTTATGTTCTTAAGCACTCCGCCTTTTGGCATGTAGCCGCCCGCAACTGACGTGCCCATGGCTACTCCCATGACATTACCCTTGTTCAGCATCACCGCTCCCCATAACGCCATGATCTCGCCGTCGTTCTTCATCTCCACGCGGTCTTCGTCTATGCCTATATCTCTTGCCAGGTTCTTCGCTATGGGCCGTATGTGCTTGTCAAAATCATCCATCTTATCCCTCAGGCCGCGGCACTTTGCCGTGTCCCTTACTATCTTGTTAAGGACCACCGCAGGCCAGCTTATCCCTATACCGTCGAGTTTGGGAAGTTTGCCGAAGAGTTTCTCCCCTTCCTCTACCATCTTTACGATCTCATCTATGGGTGTCCTTGAAGCGCGGTCGTTCTCTTCCTTTGGAACATCTTCCCTGTCTGATGCTTCGTTCACTCTTCTCTCAAGATCCCTTATCGCCTCTGTCTTTTCGTCATCCGGCATGGTCAACAGCTTCAGTTTCAATTGCGACAGCTTTATCAGGTTGAGGAACGTCCTGTGATGCTCAGCTCCTGTCTGAAAATCATCCGGGCGCCAGTTGTGTTTCTTGTAGAACACTATCTCTCCCTCATGGTACAGCACCAGTTTTACGTCCGTGCCGCCCGCGTCTATACCTGCTACCGTGTCCTTCACGTCCTTGAGCTTGCTTAAGTCAAGTTTCTTTGCTTTCTCGTTCTCCTGCCGGTTGAGCTCTCTCTGTCTTTCCTCTATTTGTTCAACTTCTTGCTGTACCTCCGGCCGGTCGTCATTGGCTGTTATGAACTCGAACGTATGCGGTTCATCCGGTGTGGAATACGCTTCTTCCGATGCTACTACGGTCTGCTTGAAGGGGAAATCCTCGAACGGCTCAATAGCGGCTTGCACCATGCCGGTTATCTCTTCATCATGCGTGAGATACACCCTCATGGCGCCCACTGATTCTATCTTGTCCCTGATATACACTGTGAGGAACTTCGCGATATACGCTTTCATCTCATCGTCAATAGAGCCATCCACCGGAACTGGGATATAGAACGTCCTTGAACCGTCTTCTCCTTTATCCAGCACGAACTTGAGGGTCCTGAAGGAGTCCGGATATAATTCACTCAATTCCCTTAATGTGTCACGCCAGTATGTGACCGGCTTGAATCTTGTATAATCCTGCTCAAATTCATCTTTTCTCTGATAAAGCGCTTGTGTAAATCCCCATTCTTCGATCGGCGCCTTGTTTACACGATACTTCAGATCCCGGAGAACCCTGTCATGCAATTTAACGTCACTTGGTATATTGCCTTCAATATCCTCGGTCACTTTACCCCAGCCAAGCACAGTGCCTATCTTGACCCTGTGGTAATCAGACCCTATGGTCGCTACAAGATGCGGGTTTTCTCTCAGATGATCTTCCAGCTGAGCGATAAGTTCCGGGCTGTTCTTGGAACTGTAGACCTCTATCCCCTGCACCCCTAAATAAGTCGTTCCATCTACCTCAACCGCTCCATACCTGTCGATAAAATCAGTGACCTCGTCAAAACTGGCAAATCTCTGTCTTTCACCCGGATGGGCCAATACAGACACACCTAACGGCGCTACAAGAGGCAACACTGTTTTGAGCGGAACTCCTGCCGGCGCATCATCATATTCCTGCGGAAGATATTTGTCCTTTACCTCCATATAGCTATCCACGCCGAGTTTCTCCGGTCCGTATTTGGCAAAAAGGGCCCTTCCGAGCTCTGGCCTGTTGACCTGCTTCATCCCGGGGTTCCATTCAAAGGCTTCTTCAACCGTCATGCTCAATTCGTCCGGCAGGCTGGCAAGCCTTCTCCTGTTCCATTCCAGGAACGTATCGTCGACTTTTTTCATCTCACCGGCGAATTTTTCGGCCTCCGGGGTCCCAAGCCATTCCCGGAAATCTTTAGAACCTCCAAAATCCTTGAGATACAGGACTATATGCTGGCTTTTGTCCTTTTCCTCATCATAGCAATCTATTTCCACAGCGGGCAGGACTTCAATGCCCAGTATTTCTCCGACCTCAAGAGCCTCTGCTATGCCTTTCAGCGTGAGGTGATCGACCACGCTGACAGATCTCATGCCTTCTTTCCATGCTTCATAGACAATAGCCGCGGGTGAAGTCTCCCCATCGGAACGGAAGCTGTGACAGTGAAGGTCGATCCTCCCTTCTAAACGCATCGGCCTTGCGGCCAGGGGTTCATTGGCCTTGATGAATTTTACTTTGTTCATCCTTTCTTCTTCTGTCAGCCTTATACTCTTAAGCGCTTCCTCCACGTCCTGGATCATCTCTCCTGTCCTGCTCAGGGTCCTCATTATCTGAGCGGCTACCCCATTGTTGGATTCCACGGATAATCTTGCCTGTAAAGCCTGTCCGACATTGTTCTCAGTTATTGAGGATATAAGTTTTTCATCCCCAAGATTGAACGCGTTGACCTCTGCTTTCTGAAGCGCCAGTGCGCCGGCCGCGCTCAACATTGCTCTCTTGGAATTCAATAATTCCGTAAAAAGCTTGATATCCTGAGGTTCAGAGAATACACCCAGCGTTGTTACGGCCTGCGCCCTTACCTCTATATACTCAGATTCATCCACTGCCTTATGTCGCAATATTCCAAGAACGCCCTTTAACTCTCCCAGCGCCTCAAGGGTCCTGACAGCTTCTATTTTCATTTCTCTCTTTATGTAATCCTCAAGCACCTGCTTTGCAACGCCGATATCAACAACAACGTCAGAGAGATATCTCTTTCTTAGATTGGTCATGAAGAATTCTCTTGGCTTAATATGCAGGCGTGCGAATATTTCCTGGACGGCTTGTGTGCGGGCACGAACAGGTTCAATGTCCAGAGCCCTGATGAATTCCCTGGCCTCTTCCTCTGTTGTCACAGTTGTATCCGTGGTCCCTTCTCCCCACCTCTTATCAGTGAGTATATCTATCCAGTACTGCGCGGCTGATCCGCGGAGCTGTTTCATGCGCTCCTCAAGAGGAGATGCGCCTGGCATCTCTGCACCGGAAGGCTCGAGTCCTTCTGTTTTTACGGCATCGGCAAGTATCTTTCCTGTCAGTTCAGCGTCTTCCGTAAGATACGGCATAATAACACTGGTGTAAGCAAGAACACGGTATATTGACACTGCCTGCGGGTCGTTCAGGCTCTGTATCTGCCGGTTGAATATGGTCAGTAAGTGTTTGAGAAAAGTGCCCCTGTGAACAGCTATGAATGCTTCGGCTTCCTCAGGTGTTACAGGCATCTGATGGCCGTAGCCGTTAAGGTAGCTTAAAATGGCAACCGGGTCATGGACCTTCTGGTTGGATCCGTCCAGGGTAGTTGTATTTTTGCTGTCGTCCAGGAAAATACTGAACTGGCCGTGGTTAAAATCAAATATGCTCCTCACCTGCAAACCGTCCAATCTCAGGTTCCTGAACTGTGTATCATATTGTCCCGCGCGCCACGGGAACCCGTAAAACCTTGTTACCGGCATTTCGTCCTCAAAGGCGGCAAGTTCATCCATTATCGATCCATATGAACTTATTAATGCCCTCTGAGATGTGTCAGCCCGCTGCGGATTGAACGCGGGATCATTTATCACGCTGTCCACCAGTGAATCAAATTCCGGCCATGCTTTATTGGAGACCACGTCAGAAAGCGGGTATTCCTGTTTTATCCCCGCGGGGCTGAAACCTTCCAATGACCTGTGCATGGCGCCGGCCAGGTTACCAAGGACTTCAAAATGGGCAGCATCAACCTCTTCGGTCTTTGTTGCCGGGGGCAGGTCCTCTATAGCCCTCTCCACCGTGTAATAAAAATCCCCTATCTTGACGCAGTAGGAACCCTGGTCCATGGGGACCAGTTCTGCCACAGGAAAACCGGCTTTTCTGAGCTGTATCATCTCTGACACGACGAATAACGCTGACTGATATGCATTAGCCACGTTCTTAAGGAAATACACGGCCCCGTCTTCACTCCGCAAGGAAATAACGCTGTCAGCGAACATTGACAACGGTCTCTCGGGATCCTCAAAATGTTCCAGTTTTCCTAAATGGCTCCAGTTATCCCCCAGGCATTCGAGTTTTTCTTCAAGAGAACTCCCCACCCAGAAACGCTTGTCACCCGTGTCGTATATATGTGTCCTGTGATAATCCGCGTCAGCGGCCTCATCCATAGGCTCGTGTATAAGAGGCTTGTCCCCTTCCGGAGCCCATGCCGTTGAAGGAACACTTTGCAGGGTATCGCCAAAGATCAGGCCGAATTCAGCCGGGTCTTCGACTGTCTTCTGTCCCAGCAGAACTTTTGCTGTATTGCTTATTTCCCTGTCCTCTTCTTCAGCCAGTTCCTCAAGGGCTTGTTTACCTGTTGGGCCCATCTTGAAAAGCTGGAACACCGCGGTCCTGCGGACAAGATTGAACGCTTCCTTGTTTTTCACTATGATCTTTAACACCGTGGCCCTCTCTCTGCTTCTTACCATGCCAAGAGCCCTTACCGCGGATAAATGGAGGGGCCTGTTGTAATAATAACTCTGCTCGCCGAGATCAAGTTCTGTGTTTGAGATCAATTCTAATACTTCTATTACGTTCGAATGGTCTATTGCGCCTATGGCGGCTGTTGCCTTGAGCAGGAATTCCATATTGTCCTGCGGGGACTCCAGCGCCTTCTCTGTATCCGCAATAATACTTTCTACAACAGTCTCCTGATAGGTTTCTAAAGATGCTGCAAATACGGCAAGCGCTTCTGCTGCCGCTGTTCTCACCTCATCAAATCCGTCCGTTTTCATAACGCCCAGAAGCATGCCGATCATCTGGCTGACAAGAGTTTCATCAGCCGGAGGGCCGCGTTTTGCTATTGACCTGATGGCTTCCATCCTTACTGCCCAGTTCTCGTCCTCCAGCGCTTTTAAAAGGTACTCATCTGCTTTAGTAGTAGTGTCTCCTATCCTTCCAAGAGCCCACACAGCCTGCCACCGCACCTGCCATGGAGATGCAAGTGGACCCTCATGGGTCGCGACTGACCCGACCAAGTCGGTCATTGAAGTCAGTCTGAGATTGCCTATTGCCCGGGCTGCTTCTGCTCTTGCTTTTGGAGAAAGATCCTTTGACATGAGCTTCTTTCCAAGTATTGTATCTATCGGCTCTACGGGAGCAGCGGGTTTACCCGGAGGTGTTGGGGCAGGTTCTTCAGGCGCGGGTTCCATTTCCTGCAGTTTCTGGTTTATCAGAAACGCGC
>CAYSJU010000053.1:0-5416 GCA_964431495.1 uncultured Planctomycetia bacterium | reverse complement strand
CCACTATTTCGGGAACCTCGCTAACCATAGACATTGCTCGCGTTATCATTCTACTAAGTATCAGGTCTACCTCTGCTTCTCTCCGGCGATTTTCTTCTTCTTTTTCCCTGGGAGTCTTCTGCCCAACAAAATGGGTCATTCCCTTTTCATCTACAAATCTCTCTACTTCACCTGCAAAAACATTAACTGTTAACATTAACCCTGTGAGTAGAAATAAAACCAGCATCTTTTTCATAACAACCTCACTTGTTGGATGTTACTTCCTTTATGTATTATCCGTTAATTGTGCAGGCTCGACCCCATTACTGATTTGTGACCTAACATAAAGCTCTTCTACTTTTTTTCTGGCCCAGGGAGTCCTTCTCAAGAATGTCAGGCTGGATCTGACGCTGGGATCTTTTTGGAAACACCTGATACTGATAATCCTCCCCATCGCCTCCCATCCGTACTGCTCCACCAACCTGTTCAGCATCATCTCAAGTGTAACACCATGAAGAGGATCTTTCGATAGCCGTTCCTTCATACATCCCCTATTTTTACAATTATTTCCCCCACCAAAGCTATTGTCACTTCGTCTAATCGTATATTCTCATACTTCAATACTCTCTCCATTCTTTATCTTTATAACTTTGTCACCCCACAACTCACTAAACCTGTTAGCCGCTACTGTATGCACAGGTAGAATCCTGCCGGGTTTGATCGCTCCGACTAATTTTTCCAGATCACGCAACGATATATGCCTGCTGGTATGCACTTCTTCTATCGCCAGCCTCTTGTTTTGGCAAAAGGTTGTAAACTTTTCTTTTAAATATCCATGATACATCGAGTATACAGCTATGGCGCCTTCCGTATTCTTCACTTTCTTTATTATTGCTGGAAATATCGAATTATCTCTCGTCAGCATCAGTATTCTGTTTCTTTTCCTACTGATCTCGAATATATCAATCTTCCTTTTACCGTAATGGTACAAAAGGTTGCTGTACCCCCACTTTTCCAGCGCTTCGATATGGTGTTGAAAATACTTTATTCTTATATCGCTCCATGTCGTTTTAGGCACGCCCTTTGATATGTTATTGGCCTTATCAAGGATGAACGCGGTATAAAGGTCCACAACGAAAATAGAGTTTGTTCTGCGGCACGCTTTATACGCCGTCACCATACGGTCTATATTCTGAGCTGATGTGAAAAGAAATGTAATATTATCAGTGTCCCTTAATATCTTCTCGATCTTACCCTGCAGAGCTGTTTCTTTTTCGGGCATCTTTTCCCGTGCCCCCATTACTGTCCCTTCCGCTATCAAGAGATCTATCCCTTCAGGAGGATTTTTTATCATCGCATCGAAAAGTTTACTCTTACGCCCGTGACCCCTCATATCTCCGGTATAGAAAACTCTTTTACCCCCGCTCTCTATCAAGAAAGCCAACGCGCCGAAAGCCGAATGGTCGACGAGATACGGGGTCACAGTAATATCGCCTATCCTGAAATGTTTCCCGGGCTTGACGATAACCGCTTTCGGATGCACTGCATGGCCGCGAAGAAAAATATTGCTAGCGTCTATCATCGCCTTGCACCCTTCGCTCATATAAACGTCAACGCCGGGTTTCACGTGTTCTAAAAACCCGTAATGGTCAAGATGTGAATGGGATATTAAAATAGCGTCGATATCGGTTTCCCCGGCGGAGAAGACTCCCGGGATATCGGGCAAGAGGCCCTTCGCTACAAGTTCATCCGCTGTCTTCCCCCTGTAATCCTCCTCGTTCCTGTTACCTTCCTCATCAGTAAGAGGGATCCCTGCGTCGATCAGAATACGCGTGGTATCTGTCTTTACCTCAACGCAATTCCCGCCGATTGTATGTGCGCCGCGATGGACAATTAGATATAAGTTGTTTCTTGATCTGACCATGTTATAACTCTTTAGTAAGTGGCAACAGATAATAAGGTTTACTGTCAGGTTTCGCTTCTTTATTTAACGAGTAAACGGATGTTTTAAAACCAAGTTTTTTCTCGATGATATCTACAAGCTGCCTTGAGGTATCTTTCCATTTTCGCTGTTTCTTTATCCATTCGCCATCGCCAATAATAACAAGACGGGTTTTTACAAGTCTTCCGAAAAAAGGATTGCCTTTTCCCCATGCATACCTTGAAATCAATTCATCCTTGTTTTTCATTTTCCTGATCCAGGCACCGTGCAAACTTTTTTTGTTCTGCGCCTGTAAAACTGCGTTGTGGGCACCTTCGGTAATAGCATAAAGCATAGAGTCTCCGGCTTTGCTGACCTGCCCCCATATGTTGTACCACTTCTTATGAGAGTACTGGGATATAAGCCTCCGGTGCCGGAGGCTTATATCCCAGCGAGCTGTGTGGCCTAATCGTATTGTATTCTTTCCTCCAACGATCTACCAGCACTTTTGTCTCAAATAATGTATCAAAGATCTCTCGATTCAATAGCTCGTCCCTCAATTTACCATTGAATGATTCTATGTATCCATTCTCCCGGGGACTTCCCGGCGCGATATACAAGGTCTGTACGCCGCTTATTTTTAACCATCTCCGTATGCTTTTTGCTATAAACTCTGGTCCGTTATCTGACCGTATGTACTTGGGGATACCCCGGAATATAAATAAATCAAACAGTCGATCAATAACATCCATACTAGTAAATTTCCGGGATACATCGATTTCTAAACATCCCCTCGTGTATTCATCAATGATCGCCAGCATTCGTACTGCCCTGTCGTCATGAGTTCTATCCATTACAAAATCATAACTCCATACATGGTTAGAATATTCAGGCTTCAAGCGTATGCACGATCCATCGTTCAGCCATAATCGCTTTCTTTTCGGCTGTTTTTGCGGCACTTTTAACCCTTCCTGCCGCCATATACGCTGTACCTTCTTATGATTCACTTGCCATCCTTCACGTTGCAACATTGCTGTTATTCGCCTGTATCCATATCTACCATACTCACGTGCTAATGCAATAATGCGTTCAGTTAATCTTGTATCGTTCTCATGAACAATACATTCATACCTTTGTGTCGAGCGCGGTTGTCCCAAAACCTTACATATCCTGCGCTCAGATACTTTTTTAAACTTCTCCCGCATCCGGTCTATTGCCCGGCGTCTCTTGGCCGGGCTTAGAAGTTTCCCTCGGCCACTTCTTTGAGTATCGAATTGTCCAAGCTTAGATCCGCCACTATCTTCTTTAGCCTGGCGTTCTCTTTTTCGAGCCCCTTCATCTTCTTAGCTTGATCAACCTTTAAACCGCCATACTCCTTGCGCCACCTGTAATAACTCTGCTCTGATATTCCCAAATTCCTGCATACATCGACAGTCTCTAGGCCTTTTGCAAGCTGTATTTCCGCTTCACGCAACATGACTATTATTTGTTCTGCTTTGTAGCGTTTCCTCTTCATTTTCACCCCTTCCTGTTCCCGTTATTCTATCACAAATATTGGTACAGTTTTTGGGGCGCACGTCAAAGCCTTGCGGTAGGTATTCTCATACTGATAATCAATGATAAACAGTACCGTTTATGAAGCCAATCCCACACCTGTACCTTATTTTAAACCCAAACCTGTACCCTGTCCAATTTTCTTGAAAGAATCTTGTCCTAAAAAGTATCTATATATATGTGGTCTGAAGGGTACAGGAGTAAGATCAGCCATAGGTGCGGCTGTGGGTTCAATTTGATAAACGGTATTGTTTTACAAAGCTGTTTTGAACGTTCTGAGCGGGGCTTTGATCGGCCGAGCGGGCACGGTGCCTTGGCCTAGTTTTTCTTATTGGCCAAGAAATTTGACGTCCCCGCGAAGAACTTCAAAACAGCTTTGTTCGTTTAGAAAAAATGGGGACAGTCCACTCGTAAACTCTGCGTTAACGCTTGGGACAGTCCCCATTTTTTGGCAGGAATGACAGCAGAGGGAGCTACTGTATGACCTTTATCTGCTTCCACGCTCCTCCCCTGTATCTTGAATAGACAAAGACTGAAGAGAAGACAAAAATGGAAACAAGCACGACCCATCCGGCCTCGGCCGACATGCCGAGAACCCGCAACACTACAAATAGGACAGGGACCAACACCCAGTGCAGGCCGACCGTGTAGCACATCGCCCAGAAAGTGTCACCTGCGCCGCGCAGCGCGCCTATAAACACGAATATCATTACGTCGACAAGCACATAGAGGGACGCCAGGCGTATCATGAATACCGCCGTAGGCGCGGCTTTGGCGAAGACCCCTCCCGCGACATCGGGCCGGAAAACGTGGATCAGATGTCCCGGAAAAAACACGAAGAAAACGAACACGACCATCGAGTACAGCATACCCATCGTCATCCCCGACATGACCGACCGGTGGGCGATATCCGGCTCCTTCGCGCCCATATACCGACCGACAAGACTGGTCACGGCTATTTCGACCCCTGCCAAGGGCAAAAAAGCCACCAGGTCCCAGTTGAAGACGATAGTCGCGGCCGTCGCGGTGACCAGCCCCCTGGAATGGTAGATCAGCACTATAATATTGAAAGCCAGCAGATTCAGGAACATCTCCACGCCGGTAGGATACCCGAATTTAAACAGCTGGTTCATGACCTGACGGTCATAACGGAAGGCTCCGGAGACGTTGTATCGTCTCCAGTTGCCTTTTTTGTAATACGTCACCGCAAGTACCGCCAGCGCGCATATACTGCCCGTGATCGTCCCGAACGCCGCGCCGCGTATGCCAAGAGCCGGCACACCGAACTTACCGAATATCAGCACATAGTTCAGCCCTATATTCACGGACATGGCCGTAAAAGCGGCCACCATGATAACCTTCGTGCGACCGACCCCGGAGAAAAAACTGCTGAAACAGTTCCTTACAAGAACTATACCGGTCCCGTAAAGCAGTATGTCGAAATAAAGCTTCTGCGGTACCGACTGTTCCGGAGGGATCCCCATAAGGCCGAACAGCATATGGGCCAGCGGCCTGCACGAAAGGATAATGGGAAACGCCACGAACGCCACGATGACCGCCTGGCTTACCGCGACGGCGCAGTTGCCTTTACGGCCGGCCCCATAATACTGCGCGACCAGCGCCGTCGTGTAGCTGGTCAGGCCGAGAAAAAAGGTGATCATCATAAAGGCGGTCAGCCCGCCGACCATGCAGGCGTTCATCATCTCCGGCCCCAGCCTGGAGAGAAACAGCCGGTCCGTGAAGATCATGAGGGTGTAACACGCCTGCGAGACCACGATGGGAAACGCTATGTCCATCATCTCACGAAACCCGCCCCTGGATACACTCATCTCCTTGGCTGGATAGTATCGAAAGGGATGAATCTCAGACCCGATTTCCTGTATAATCTATAATTAGACGTTTTTTTACGCACAAGTTCCAACACCCCGCCTACCCCGGCTTCCTGCCCCCCCGCGAACCTTT
>CAYSJU010000052.1:0-5633 GCA_964431495.1 uncultured Planctomycetia bacterium | reverse complement strand
CTTAAAAATTCAAAATTTTTGGGCTTACTTTGTGTTTTACAGTTCTTTTTCGGGCCAATTTTTAATTTTAGTTTTTAATTTTACACTTTACGTTTTACATTTATCAAAGGATCGAAATGGATAAAGGAATATACAGGATAGTTGACGCTAACCTGAACCGGGTAATGGAAGGGATCCGCGTATGCGAGGACATCGTGAGGTTCTCATCGAACGATGCGGTCCTGACGCTTAAATTAAAAGACCTCCGTCACAATATTTTCGCCTCGGTCAAAGACCTGCGCAGGGATCACCTTAAGAATCTCGTTGCCTCCAGGGATACGAAGGACGTGGGGATCAAAAGCACGGCGTCAGAGAAGAACAAAGAAAGCCTTGTGGACCTTTTTATGGCGAACACCCAGCGCGGCAAGGAGTCTTTACGCGTCCTGGAAGAGGTGTTGAAACTTTTCGATCAAAAATTATCGCAAAAATTCAAAAGATTCCGTTTTAAGCTCTATGAAATCGAAAAAACAGCTGTTAAGGACCTGGGAAATATACCCGATTCTTGATAACGGCATGTTCCCTGAGAAGGAAGTGTTTGCGGCAAAATTCTTCGGGCTGATCAACAGCCCCGTCGATGTTATCCAGTTACGGTTCAAAGACCTGAATGACGGATGGCTTTTTCGCGTCGCGCGAAGACTGGTCGCGGAAGCAAAAAAAAGGAATATCCCGGTTATCATCAATGACAGGCCGGACGCGGCGCTCGCGCTGGGCTGTTCCGGGGTCCACCTTGGCAAAGGCGATATACCGGCCTCTATCGCGCGAAAGCTTCTCGGGCGCGGGGCCATAATCGGACGCACTATAAGGAACAAAAAAGACCTTTTCGCCGCCAGGTCCCCGGATTATGATTACGTCGCTGTGGGGCCGGTCTTTAAGACACCTGTTAAATCCGGACTGCGGCAGATATCTCTTGCCGCCTTGAGGGAGATCCGCCGACTATCAAATAAGCCGGTAATAGCCATAGGCGGAATAAACAAGGGTAACGTGCGGAAAGTGGTGGGGGAGGGAATACGAACAGTCGCTTTTATGCGGTACGGACTGTCAGAAAAGAACACCAAACAAAGAATAGAAGAACTGAGAAGAAAATTAAATGATAAAAATACCTGAAAACATCCTGAAAAAAGTCGCGAAAACCGAAGACGCCGGCATTTCCGAGATAAAAAAAGGCATATTCGCTGGAACAATAGTAGTGCCAAAGAACAATAAACATAAATTAGCAAAACCCTGCGCCATCGGAAAAGGCATGACAACAAAGGTCAACGCGAACCTGGGACTTTCTCCGGGAAATTCAAACATCAGGAACGAGATGAAGAAGATGGATGCAGCCGTCAAAGTAGGCGCTGATACCCTGATGGATCTTTCCACCGGACCATTTCTCTGGAATCTCAGAAAAAAGCTTCTTTCAGACTGTCCACTGCCTCTGGGTACGGTCCCGGTCTACGAACTGGCATGCGATCCTGAGAAGGGTTTTCTCACATTAAAGGAAGATGATTTTGTTGAAGTAGTTGAAAAACAGGCAGAAGAAGGAGTGGATTTTTTCACCATACATGCGGGTATAACCCTCGGAGCCATAAGTTTTGTGTCACAAAATCCGCGTATAATAAACATTGTGAGCAGGGGAGGAGCGCTTCTGGCGGCATGGATGACGGCTAACGGCCGGCAAAATCCGTTTTTATCCCAGTTTGACAGGATACTGGATATCGCGAAAAAATACAACATTACCCTGAGCCTGGGGGACAGCCTTAGGCCCGGCGCCATAGCTGATGCCTCGGACCGCCTGCAGATGCAGGAGCTACTGGTACTCGGCGACCTTCAGAAAAAGGCCTTTTCCCGGGGTGTCCAGGTCATGATAGAAGGCCCGGGCCACATGCCGCTTGACCAGATCGAGTCGAATGTCAAGCTGGAAAAAGCAGTGTGCCACGGAGCGCCGTTCTACGTACTCGGCCCCCTGGTCACAGACGCTGCTCCGGGTTATGATCATATTGTATCAGCGATCGGCGGCGCTATCGCTGCATCGCACGGAGCGGATTTCCTGTGCTATGTAACCCCTGCCGAACACCTGAAACTGCCGGACATTAAAGACGTCCGTGAAGGGGTCATGGCTTCCAAAATAGCGGCCCATGCCGCTGATATTGTGAAAAACCTGCCTTCAGCGATCAAAAAGGACATAGAGATATCAAAAGCCCGGGCCAGAAGGGACTGGAAAACCCAGTTCAAACTTGCTCTTGATCCCGAGATACCCGAAAAGGTCCGTAAAGGATCAAGGCCAAAAGAAAAAGACGTGTGCACCATGTGCGCGGATTTCTGTTCAATAAAGATAACAGAGGAAAGCCTCGCCGGCAAAAATAAAAAGACAACGTGGAGAAAAAAGAAATGAGACTCACTGTTATAGGGACTGTCGCGTTTGACGGCGTTGAAACGCCACACGGGAAAAGGGACAAGGTCCTCGGAGGTTCTGCTTCATTCGCGTCTTTGAGCGCTTCTTTCTTCACCCCCGTCAACCTCATAAGCGTGGTCGGGACCGATTTTCCCAGAAAAAACTTTACGATGTTCGAAAAACGAAACATTGACACAACCGGGCTGAAACGGAAGAAAGGCAAAACATTCTTCTGGAAAGCCCGTTATGCTTCTGACCTGAGTTACGCCAAGACGCTCAAGACCTGTTTGAACGTGTTTGAAGGGTTTAAACCGGATATCCCTCCGAACGTGGATCCTAATGACAACGTTTTTCTTGCCAACATAGACCCGGAACTGCAGGACTGGATATTTGAAAAAATAAAACCGTGGGGACTTGTTGCAGCGGATACCATGAACCTGTGGATCAAGACCCAGAGAAAGCCGCTATTGAAACTGATGAAAAAAGTGGATCTTTTCTTATTGAACGACGAAGAGGCGTTCATGCTCTCCGGTGAAAGAAATCTTGTCAATGCGGCTAAATATGTGCTGTCAAGAGGACCAAAGATGGTGGTCATAAAGAAAGGGGAGCACGGCTCGTTCTTTCTTTCAAAAAGATCATGCTTTATAGTGCCGGCGTATCTCCTGGAGGAAGTGGTTGACCCTACCGGAGCGGGGGATACCTTTGCAGGCGGCATGATAGGGTATCTCTCTCGAAGGCGGAGGATTACAGACAACGACTTAAGAAAAGCCATAGTATATGCCAGTATACTGGCGTCTTTTACCGTTGAAAAATTCAGCGTTGACGGTTTGCTCGCAACATCAAAGAAAAAGATCACCGATAGATACCGGCGTTTTAAGAGGTTGACGAAGTTTTAGCGAGTGTAGCACAATGGCAGTGCTCCAGCTTCCCAAGCTGGCTACGGGGGTTCGATTCCCCTCACTCGCTCCAAAATACAAAAGCCATTCGACCCTAAGAGGGAAGTATGGCTTTTGAGGAGATTAAGACCGTTTCTGAATCCAAAGCCAAACCTGTACCCAAAATCAAGCTCAGACCCGTCCCTGAACTCAATCTCAGACCTGTACCCCAAATATTCTCTTGAATGAGGTACCCCTTTAGGTTTAAAATAAGTACAGGTCTAGTTTCACAGGTCTAGTTTCAAAATCGGGTACGGTTCTCCGATCATTTTCAGGAACGGTTTTTAACATCTAACATAAGGGAGGTCAATTATGCCTGAATTCGGAACACCATTTTCTGGTCTTGCAAAAGAACGCCGGCTTACACAGGAGGAGCTGATTCGTGCAATAAGATTTATGATCGCGGCAGAATATGAGGCCATCCAGCTTTATATGCAGCTTGCGGAATCCACAGATAACGAATTAGCTAAAGATGTGCTAAAGGATATAGCTGATGAAGAACGTGTACATGCCGGTGAATTCCTCAGACTTTTAAAACAATTGGCACCTGATGAAGAGAAATTTTACAAAGAGGGTGCTGAAGAAGTGGAAGAGGAGATAAAAAAACAGTAACATAAATTCTATTTATCAGGGGGTGTATTATGGCAGTAGAGAGGGTAGGAGAGAAATACAGGTGTAATGTTTGTGGAAATGAAGTGACTGTAACAAAAGCAGGGGGCGGGGAACTTGTTTGTTGCGAGCAACCAATGGAAAAAATTGGATAAAAAGAGCATCCGAAGGACCTCAGAAGGGCCCCAAAGACGCACATGCCGTAAACGTAGGAAGGCCATAACATGATGTGAGTAGGGCTTGGCAATATTTTGCCAGGCCTTACACCTCTCCCAAAATCAAATTACCTGTAAATCAAGACCGTTTCTGAATCCAAAGCCATACCCGTCCCCGAAAATATTTGCCCGGCGCCGGGTTTGGATGTAAACTGTAAGCATAATGGAAATCGACCGCTATTACATAATCTATAGCACAATGACGCTTGCCATTGGATCGTTGATAGCTCTTGTCGGTATTTTCATCATATTCAGAATACAGCTTCAAAGAGACAGGATCCGGCAGGGCTATATGGATATGCAGAAATTATTGAACCTGGAGCCCGAAGTGGCATCGTGGAAGGACATAAACCAGGGGCTCCGGCAAACCCTGGAAACTAAAGAAGAAGCCAAGAGCAACATCCACAGGGCAGTAGAACACAAACATAACCGAGTAAAAAAAAGCGAGAATATCCTGCACTATACGATAAGCCGGGGAGTATTTATCCTGTCAGCTATCGGGGTTCTATTTATACTACATGTTTTTGTCCTTTATTTTCACAATGAGATGAATTTCATGAAAATGCACCGACACATGGTCTTTCTTGCTATGTTCCTCTTGGATGCGCTCATAATAGCGACACTTTTAAAATACCTTATAACATGTATCCTTCCTAAAGGGGACGAGTATTTCTATTAGTCCCTGCATTGTTTTCAAAACCTCTTGTAAGCTTAAAAAAAGTAAGATATTTGGCCTGCCCGGTTTTTTATCAGAAGGTAAACTTTAACTAGTTCAAATCTTACAATCCAAACAAAAAGGAGGCGGTCATGATTAGAAAACTTATCGTATTTCCACTATTAGTATTGTTTCTGATGTTCAGTCTTGTGCCTTATATCGCACAGGCTGATCATTGCAAAAAAGGAGGAAGGCATCATAAAGATCTCGATGAAAAGATCTTTCATAAAGCGAAATCCATGCTCAAAGATCAGGATGAATTGGGACTTTCTGCTGAGCAGGTAACTAAAATACAAGACCTGAAGTCCGCGACCAAACGTGAAGTGATCAAGCGGGATGCCGAAATCGATCTGGTTAAAGTTGATATAAAAGAAAAATTGCATGAAGACAAAATCGATGTGGAGGGGGTAAACACGCTGATCGACAAACAGTATGGATTGAAAAACGCAAAGGCGAAGTATTTCGTGAAAACTTACGCGGACCTGAAGAATATACTAACAGAAGAACAAATGGAGGAATTCAAAAGGCTTTGCCGGACAGAGATGAAAACAAAAGAAGGATAAATTGGTTTCCAGGGGATTGAACTGGGACGCGTCTCATGGAAGGAGAGCAAGGTTACGGACCCGAGCACGGCCGCTTGTGAGGTCGCGTGCAAGACCCCGTTTAAAGCCGTGTCCGCCGGAAAGAAGGAAACGAAAGAGACGAAAAAATATGCAACTCCGGATCCCTGCCCACCCAATCGAACG
>CAYSJU010000051.1:0-6120 GCA_964431495.1 uncultured Planctomycetia bacterium | reverse complement strand
TTTTTGTCTTTGTGAGTAAGGACTATCGCACTGATCCGATATCCCAAAGCGGCAACTGCGGCTCCTCCGAGCTCCCAGTTCCCCAGATGAGCCGAAAGCAGAATTACGCCTTTATTCAACGTCATGGCTTCATCCAGATGGTGCTGACCTTCTATTTCGATATCGCGGTCCATCTGCTCTTTTGTGACTTTTTGGAATTTAAAAAAATCCGCAAGATATTTACCGAAATTTATGAATACCTTGAGAACATGCGCGTCAAGCTCCTTATCATCTATATCCGGCCCGAGAACTACACGTAGATTTTTCCGGAGAGCGTCTTTGTCTTTGTCTGAAAAAATGAAATATATTCTCCCTACTATTTCAGCCAGGACATAACAGGCTTTTAAGGGTAACACCCTGCCAAGAAAGAATCCCGCGCGGTAAAGAGACAAGAGCATCAAACACCTTCCAATGCCAGAGCGGCTATTTTTGACGCGCTGTCCGGCATCGCCAGACGGCCGGCGTTCTCTTTCATTTTTTTCAACAACCCTTCGGAATCGAATAACCTGTTCACGACATTAAGCGTATCTTCGACATCGACCACTTCCACGGCGGCGCCCTCGCGGAGAAGATAGCTCGCGTTCATTCTTTCCTGCCCAGGAATGGGGCTTGTTATTATGAGAGGAAGTTCTTTAGTGAGCGCTTCCGCGGTGGTCATTCCGCCCGCTTTTGTTATAACCACGTCCGCTATATCCATTAATTCACCGATATTTTCCGTATAGGAAAAAATATTTAAAGCACCACGATGAAAATATTTTGTTTTCCTCTGCAAACGACGGTAAAGACCTTTATTCTTACCCGTTACGACAAGAAGCTGGTATCCGTGAACTTTGTCGTTCATCAAAAGATCCACCGTCTGCTCCATCACGCCGAGTCCCTGGGTTCCGCCCATGACTAATATGACCGGTTTATCGATGGAAAGAACGTATTTTTTTCTGGAACTTTCCCTGTCATGTTTTAACCGGAACGATCCATCCACAGGTATCCCGAAAACCTTTATCTTTTCGGGCGCTGCGCCCTTTTGTTTAAAAACTTCCGCGGTTTCTTCTGATGGGACCACATAAAAATCCACTTCATCGAATAACCAGTAGGAATGCGGAGCATGATCGGTCAAAACGCCTACCAGTCGGACATTACTGCCGTATTTTTTCTTATAATCAGCGACTATGCCGCAAGGATATGCTTGTGTGCAATAGACGATATCCGGGGCATAGGACCTCATAAGTCTGTCGATCTTCGGCATGTTATACCGGTGAAACAATTTTCGAGCTTTTATTATTTTTTTTAGAACATCCGGGTTATCGTAGATGTTTCCCCATAAATTCGGTTTATTTTTTATGACACCAAGATACATTTTATCGATGATCTTGCCGAGAACAGGATTAGTGTACGCAAAAGCGTTCATCATCCTGGTCTCTATGCCGCGATCAAGACTGATCAGAGAGTTTTCAATGGCTTTCGCCGCGTAGTAATGACCCGAAAACCTTGATATATAAAAAATCAGGGATCTTTTTTTCATGCTTCCATATCAAGTACTTTTTTGATCCGGGCAGCGGCTTCAACAAGCTTGTCCTCTTCTTCTACAAGCGCGAAACGGACATATCCTTCCCCATATTCTCCAAAGCCGGTACCGGGAGCGATCACAACGCCTGCTTCTCTTATGAGCAAAGAAACAAACTCCATAGAGGTCAACGCGCTGTACTTATCGGGTATGCGCGCCCAAACATAAAAAGTCGCCTTCGGGCTAGCCACATCCCAGCCTATTTTACTCAAAGCGTTTACCAGAACATCGCGTCTTCTTTTATAAAGCGCCACCTGTTTGACGATGCAATCCTGGGGTCCGGTAAGGGCTTTAATTGCGGCATACTGGATCGGTTTAAATAACCCGAAGTCTATGTACCCCTTGATCTTTGACAGAGACTTCAGAATATCCGCATTGCCGACGGCAAACCCTATTCTCCATCCGGCCATGTTATATGACTTGCTGAGCGTATGGAATTCAATAGCGACTTCGCGGGAGCCTGGGATCTCCAGTATACTGGTCGTTTTAGGCCCGTCAAAAACTATATCGGAATAAGTAAGGTCGTTCGCCAGGATTATTTTGTGTTTTTTCGCGAACGCGACCGCTTTTTTCAGAAAACCAGGAGTAGCTACAGCAGCGGTAGGGTTATGCGGATAGCTCAGGAACATGAGCTTTGATTTTTTCAGGACCTCCTCGGGTATATCTTTAAAAACCGGCATAAAGCCGTTCTCTTCTTTAAGCGGAAGGTTATGCAGGATACCCCCGGCTATAAGAACACCGTTGAAATGCACCGGGTAGGCCGGATTGGGAACAAGCGCCACGTCGTCATTATTAAGGAACGCCAGTGAAAGATGTGCTATTCCTTCCTTCGAACCGATAAGCGGAACAACTTCAGTATCGGGATCAAGCTTAACATTGAACTTTTTCCAGTACCACTCCGCTATCGCGGCTCTGAGCTCTCCTTCGACCTTATCAATGGACCTGGAATACCCGTGATTCTCGGGTTTTTTTGCCTGGCGGCAAAGTTCTTCCACTACATGCTTCGGACTCGGACGGTCCGGGTTACCCATGCCAAGATCTATTATGTCCAGACCTCTATTCATGGCCTCTTTTTTTAGATCGTCTATGATGCTGAAAAGGTACTGCGAAAGTCTCTTCATTCTATTTGATTCTTCCATATATTTCTCCTGTTTTGCCTAAAGAGGCACCCTTGTTTATCGATCTCTATTTTCTTCTATTTCCGCGAGTACATCCCCGGGAAATACTTTTTCACCTTTTGCTTTCAATATTTTCACTAATCTGCCGCTTTCCGGAGCCGGAATGTCAAAAGTAGCCTTATCGGTAACCACTTCCAAAAGATCATCATCTTTCGCTACATACCCTTCGGCGGGCACATGCCACATGGTAATAACAGCGTCCGATCCGCTTCCTGATAATTCCGGTAACTTTATCTGCATTCTATTTTGTCCTGTATGTTGACAACCGATCCCCTACTGTACTCGCGTTCCATATCCGATATAAATCTTTCGGCAAATATTTTTTTCACCCGCACCATCTCGGCATCATGCCCGATAACTTCCTTTACCGATGTAACTTCTATATCTTTTTCCCCACAGGGCAACATGTGCAGGAACGGCTCAATGTCATTATTAATGTTTACACTTACCCCGTGGAAAGTCACCCACCGCCTGACGGCTATACCTGTAAACGCTATCTTCCTGCCGTTACACCACACACCCCGGCGCCTAGTGTCCCTCATTGCCGGCACTCCCAGGACCCTGAGACTTCCCAGAGTGGTCTTTTCCAGAAAATCAATATACAAAGAAACGTCTTTCTTCGTTCTTTTCAGATCCATGATCGGGTACATAACAAGCTGCCCGGGAGAATGATAAGTACCCTTGCCTCCCCTCCCTGCCAAAAGAACGGGAATGTTCATACTGTCAAAATATTTCTGATCAACACCGCTGTCTGGGGATATGCGCCCCATAGTTACGACCGGATAATGTTCGGTTATCACCAGCGTATCGGGGATACACCCGTGTATCCTTTTTTCCAGAAGTTCATGCTGGATCTCGAGGGCCTTCTCGTATCCTGTCAAGCCAAGATCCATTATCTCCATACTATCCGCCTTATTCTCCGGCCTTTTCAGAGCTTAAAACCTTTTTTCTCTTTAAAATATTCAACAACACCGCCCATCTTCAAGAACTCTTCCATAATACGCGGTATAGGTTTTATCTCGATATTTATGCTTCTTGTAAGATTCCTGACAACATTCGCTCCCAGATCAAGTTCTAGCTCGTCCATATCATCGATGAATCGCGTTTCACATTCTACCAGGCAAAGACCGACATTGAACGCGTTGCGGTAAAATATCCTCGCATAGCTTTTTGCCAGTACGGCTTTTATGCCGCTCGCCTTTAACGCTACGGGAGCCTGCTCTCTTGATGATCCGCATCCGAAATTCTCTCCGGCTACAAGAAAATCCCCAAGCTTGATCTTTTTGCAGAAATCCTGTTCTATGTCCTCGAAAATATGTTTTGCCAGTTCTTTTTCATCCTGGATCTTGAATTTATATCTTCCGGAGATAATATAATCGGTGTTTATATCGTTCTCAACTTTTAATCTATGCGCATGATTCGCCACGTTTTCCTCCCATTAAGTTCAGTATCTCGTATCTCGTATCTTGTATCTCGTTTGAGAGTAATAGCCTATATTTTGCACTTTTGTAATCCAGTATCTTCTGCTCCTAGATACGATTCACGAGATACGAGATGCTGCGTTTTTACAATTTACGTTTATACTCCCTCGGATCGGAGATCTCGCCGGATATTGCCGTAGCCGCCGCTGTCGCAGGACTCCCGAGATAAATATTCCCGTGGGGGTTCCCCATGCGGCCTTTAAAATTCCTGTTCGCCGTGGAAAACGCGTTCTCCCCGTCCGCCAGTACACCCTGATGCGTCCCCACGCAGGGTCCGCAGCCCGGATTGTTAATAACGGCGCCTGAATCCATGAATATATCGATCAGGCCTTTTTTTACCGCCTCAAGATAAATGGCCTTCGAGGCCGGCGTTATTATCAGTTTTGTTCCCCGCCGGACTTTTTGCCCTTTAAGTATTTTAGCCGCCACCTCAAGATCTTCGAACCTGCCGTTCGTGCATGTACCTATAAAAACCTCGTCTATGCGCACACCCAGAACTTCTTCAACATCACATACACTGTCCACGGTATGAGGCTTTGCCACCTGAGGAGTTAATCCGGAGAAATCGTATTCGCGTATTTCCGTGTATTTCGCGTCCTCGTCCGGCTCGACCGGATGAGGATCTTTCGCACCGTGTTTTTTCAACCATGCCGCCATCTTTTTATCAGCCCGCATGATACCGCATTTGGCTCCCATTTCTACGGCCATGTTGGTGATGGTAAACCGGGCATCCATGCTGCAGTCATCTATGATGTCTCCTTCGAATTCAACGGACTTATAGGTCGCACCATCTGCCCCTATGTCGCCTATCATGTGGAGTATCACGTCTTTTGAATATACGCCTTTTGATAACTCCCCCTCAGCTATAATTTTGATCGTCTCGGGCACCTTGAACCAGTTTCTCCCGCTCGCAAGGGCTATGGCAAGATCGGTAGACCCCACACCTGAAGCGAACGCGTTAAGCGCACCGTAAGTGCATGTATGTGAATCTGCGCCTATGACCAGATCGCCGCTGGTAACAAAACCTCTCTCAGGAACGATCTGATGGCATACGCCGCACCCAATATCAAATAATTTTAATCCGTATTCTCTCGCGAAAGCCCGCATTTTGCAATGTATATCGGATACGCCGATATTGGGACTTGGTGCGGAATGGTCTATCACCATACAGAACTTATCCCGCGCCGCTACACTGTCGACCCCCATTCTCCTAAAACTGTCGATTATCAAGCCGCTGGTTCCGTCCTGACCAAGACAAAAGTCCACCGCAGCGATAACAATATCCCCGGCTTTAGCACGTTTGCCGCTGTGTTCGGTAAATATTTTCTCAACTATCGTCTGTCGCATGATTCTCCTTCTTAACAAAAACATGTACGGGCACGGCGCGCCGTGCCCGTACACCATTCACGATTCACGATCCACGATTCACAGAATCTATCCAATCCCTGATCCTTTTTACGCCTTCTCTCAGGACGTCTTCGGACGTAGCGAAACTTATGCGGACATACCCGTCTTCACCGAACGGTTCTCCCGGTATAACCGCTACTTTTGCTTCTCTAAGTAGTCTCTCAGAAAACACCATCGATGACATCCCTGTGGAAGAAATATCACAAAAAAGATAGAATGCCCCTTCCGGGCGGAACGGCTTTACCCCTTTTATGCCCTTAAAAAGATCCATAAGAAGATCTCTGCGTTTTTCAAATTTTTTCCTGTTCTCTTCAAGGATCAGATCCATATTCTCTGTCATGGCGCATTCAGCGGCAGCCTGGCTTATTGAGGTCGGATTGGAGGTGGAATGACTCTGCAAAGTAGTCATCTTTTTTGTTATCTCCTCACTTCCGGCGGAATACCCTATTCTCCA
>CAYSJU010000050.1:0-7017 GCA_964431495.1 uncultured Planctomycetia bacterium | reverse complement strand
CCAGGGTGAAGAAATACAATATACCCGATGCTGAAAAAAACGCATGGAAAGATACCTGGCGGCAGCACTATGCCTTGAGGCTCTTCCAGCGGCAGGAGTGGGAGGGAGAAGACCTTGCGCTGACAAAAAAAATAAAGGTTTTGAATCACATCACGGCAGAACTTACAGGGGAAAAGAGGGAATATATACTGGATGAGAGACGAATTCTGGCGAGATTCGAATTATTCGTGGAGGTTTACTATGGGATGGAAGAAGAGTTGAAGATAGATGCTGCCGATGGGAGACAAAGAAAAAGACTTTTGGATGTCTGTTGCCAAGTAGTAAGGGCAAAAGCTGCAGGATGGGATATATCTAAGAAAGTAATGAGTTTTTTAAGGGAGGATATGGGATTTGACTTTGCAAAGACTGGATGGGCCACAAAGCGCAGGTTAATGACGATCATATACGGGACAGGACAATGCAGCCCAGGCACTTTAGATTACTGGAAGGGTTTTTTGGTAAGGATAAGACAAAAATTCGGAATAAGTTCATATAAAAGTATGGAAGATACAGCTAGGCAAAAAATGGCAACAGCCGCATATTATATTGCCAGGGGAAAGGAAGGGAAAGAGTCTCGATTCGATTCAGCTATAAAGATAATGCAGGATAAATTTGGCATTGGGGAAAGCGAGCTAAAGATGGGTGCATCAGAAGGAGGCCTGCAATTGAAACACAAGACCCGCCTTATAACCGCTGCATATAACGTAGCGCTGGAAAAAGACGGACCCGAGGTATTTGAGAATATGATAAATAGGATAGGGGAGATGTTTGGAATAAGTGAAGATGAGATGAGGGGGAAGACAGAAAAGGATCTAAAGATCGAGGATAAGATCCGCATAATGACCGCCGCATATAACGTAACGATCAAGGACGGGTTTGAAGTATTTGAGGATGCGGTAAAGAGGATAGGGGAGATATTTGGAATAAGTGAAGATGAGATGAGAGGGGAGACAGAAAAGGGTCTAGAGCTTGAGGATAAGATCCGCGTAATGACCGCTGCATATGTGGTAACGTTGACTAAAGACGGTCTTGAGATGTTTGAGGATGCGATAAAAAGGATAGGGGAGATATTTGGAATAAGCGAAGATGAGATGAGGGGGAAGACAGAAAAGGACCTAAAACCTGAATATAAGCTCCGTCTTATAGCTGCTGCATATAGCGTAGCGAAGGACAAGGACGGCCTTAAGGTATTTGAGGATACAGTAAAAAGGATAGGGGAGATATTTGGAATAAGCGAAGGTATGATAAAGGGAAAAACAGAAAAGGATTTAGATCTCGAAGAAAAGTTCCGTCTTATGAGCGCTGCGTATAACGTATCAAAGGGTAAGGACGGTCTTAAGGTGTTCGAGGATGCCATAAAGAGGATAGGAGAAGTGTTCGGCATAATACCGCAACAACTATCCATGACAGATAAGATCAGTCTTATAAGCGCAGGGTATTATATTGTTTCAGCAGAGGACGGGTTGAATCTGTTTGAAAAAAAAATATCAGCCGGGGTAAGATCCCGGATAAAGAACATGACCCTGCCGAGAAAAATATCTTTGATCACAAAAATCTCATCCAGGATAATGGGCGACTATATTTCTTCGAGGGAGTCCACGCTTACTCATTACGCCCTGCGCCTGTTCCAGAAACAAGAATGGCCGGAAGAAGATAAGGCACTTACACGGGATCGAAAGGAAGCGCTTCCAGAGGATGATATGGATCCCCTGGGGGCAAATTGTCTCAAGGCTGCACGAGAATTCGTAACCAGTCTGTTCAATCTCAGCTTGAACCTGGAGAAAAATGAGAAGATGCTTCTGGCTCTGGATAAGGATCTTGGCCGGGAAGGGACCAGGAAGGATGTCAGGAACATCATAAAAGAGATTTGTCATATAACAAAAGACGCGGAATTAAAGAAGATCTTCAGCAACCTTGTGATAATAGAAGGCCGTGGAAAAGCTCTGGCGCAGGAGGTCTCACGGTACACTGAAACAGGAAAAGATGGCATAAAGGTCAAATCGCCCAACGTGGTAATGATTACAAAAGCTTCCAACGAAGAGAACTGTAAAGATTTTCAGGGCGAAGCGATAATAACATTCGTCGATGATTCCAAGCTGGATATCATGGATTATTATCCCGTTGTAGAGATGGCATTATTCAGCATTGCAAAAGCAGTGCATCATAGAGACCTCACAGCATATGATAAGGATAAACTGGTATTTTTATACAGGTCCTGCCATGGCGAGGAATTAGACATGGAAAGGATCATATCAGATTGCGTGGAAAAGCGGGTATTCACGATCGTGCTCGAGCCTATCAAGTCTTTTGAATATGAAGAACTCCGGGATATTTATGAAAGCCTGCGGAAATTCCTGAAAGCGGCGTAATCTTTTTTTAAACTTCATTTCCCCAAAACCTTATGTTGTCTATATAGATCGGGCCTGAATAAACAGGCCTTTTGTCGGATTCGATCCTTATGGCTATTTTACGGATATCTGTTTTGAATTCATCGTCAACCATTGTCCGCCTCCAGTCACGGCTCCCTTCGGAGATATTCGCTACTATTCTCGTCCACTTCCCCGGCTTGAGATAAACGCTGCGGGACATCTCAATAAAGCGCCAATCTTCACCAACGGTCAGGATTATTTTTGTTTTTAATCTGCCGGGGCATTCTGGCGGCAGATATATATCGGCGGATATCGCGTTATACATGCCGAGATCAAGGTAATGGGCTATTTCCACAAGAGCGGCTGTCCATCTGCCGCCGGGAAAGTTAGCGCACAGTTCGAGACTGCTGTTGCCGCTGCTTGCATTTACCTTTGTCTGCCTGAGGCTTGTTGCGACATGGTCGGGTTTGTTCATGGCCCAGAGAGGTATTTCCCATCCGTTTTTGCTGTCTTCAAAATCATAAAATGTCTTGAAGCTCCCGGAAGGTTCCCTTGCAGGCAGTTCTAATGTTTTTTTATCGTCAATAGAACAGGTCTTCGCGGACTTCTCAAGATAAAAACAGATCCCCAAAAAGGCGAGCAATCCCAGGGCAAAGGTGATCGTTAAGAGTTGCTTGAGATGTATCGAACTTTTCAGCACGCCAGGTTTTTTTTTGATCTTATGTGGTTCCTTTTTCCCCGTACTGTTGCCGAAATACGTTCGGGAGAGCTCAAAGTCTATGATATCGTCGATCTTCTGTTTGGGCATGGGACAAACCTTCTTTTGATTGTATTCTCATTATAGTGAACTTTCGGCCCTGTATCAAGAATAAATAGCTGACGGGCAGGTTGATGAAAAATATTTCTAACTATTTACAGTTTATATTGAATGTGATATACTTCTTTCAACCACAATATATTGAACGATAAAAAATAAAAGCACAAAATATGCGGGGGGTATGAATGAAGGTCATTTCTGTGGTTAACCAAAAAGGTGGTTGCGGAAAAACAACGCTCGCGGTAAACCTCGCGGCTGCGCTTTCCCGGATAGGGAATGAAATACTCTTTATCGACCTTGATCCTCAGGCACACGCTACCTATGCCATGGGGTATTTGAACAAGGCTTCGGAAAGGAAGACTTCTTACGATATTTTTCGTTCCCATATGGATAATGAACAGGTCTCTTTTGAGGAATTGATAATAACTGACCCGGATAGAATATCCTTTATGCCGGCGAATATGCTTCTCAGCGCCGCTGAGATAAACCTCGGAGGCGTTAACGGCGCGGCAGCGATCCTTTCCGGGGCGCTGATGGACCCGTTTTTTAAACAATACAGGTACATTATAATCGATACGCCGCCGAGCTTCGGTTTTCTGACACTTAATTCCATGTATGCCGCTGATAGTATACTTGTTCCCATAGACCTGAGCTATTTTTCATTTAATGGGATAAACAATGTCTACAGGGTTACAAACCTTTTGACCCAGGAGACCGGTAAAAACCCCGGAATATTCTTTGTGTTGAACATCTTTGATAAGCGTTCCAACTTCGCGAAGGAACTGGAAAAGGAAGCAAAGAGGAAGCTGGGTCAGTATATCCTTTCCACAAAGATCCGTTCGAGCGTGCGCTTGCGGGAAGCTGCGATGCTGGGAAAGAACATTTTCGAACATGACCCAAAGTGCCCCTCTGCCCTTGATTTCTATAATCTGACCAGCGAGATCCTTAATATGAACAAGGTCGATATGGATACTATTGTAAAGGAATTTTTTCTTCATGCCCCCAAAGCAAACGCGGTATATGTTCTCGGCGATTTCAACGGCTGGAAAAAATGCAAGACCAACAGTCTTACAAAATTTGACCAGGGCGGCGAATGGTCGGCCCATTTCAATCTAAAAAAAGGCAGATACCGGTATAAATATCTGGTTGACGATAAATGGGTGCATGATCCCTCCAATACCGAGACCGTTACTAATATTTTCGGCACCAAGGACTCAATACTTACCCTCTAGTTATAACCGATAATAATCCAAGTAAAGGGTATCGGGGGGCCAGGTTATCAGGCTATCCCTGATAACCTGTGGTCAGGATTTCCGCACAGAATTTATACTATGACAAACTTCATAATAAGCCCTTCGAAAAGGGAAAGACTGGAAAAAAAGATGCGCCGCCTGTCGATCAGGGAGAGCGACCTTGTTGAACGATTCGTCAGGGCGCGCGGACGCGGAGGTCAAAACGTAAATAAAGTATCCACCTGCTGTTATCTCAAACACAAACCTACAAAGATCGAGGTTAAGTGCGACCGACAGCGGTCACAGGTCCTGAACCGCTTTCTGGCGCGCACCCTGCTTGCCGAAAAAATCGAGACAGCCATCCTGAAAGAAAAGGCCATGGTAAAGCATCGGATCGAAAAAACGCGAAGGCAGAAAAGAAAAAGACCCCAGTGGCTGAAAGAGAAAATACTTGAAGTCAAGAAAAAGCGTTCCGAAAAAAAATCCCGCCGGAGGAAACTGGAACATGAAGAATAAAAAAATACGGGATTCATGGGGGTCGCGCATCGGCATAATCATGGCGGTGGCCGGGTCCGCTGTGGGGCTTGGGAATTTTCTGAGGTTCCCTGTGCAGGCAGCGAGGAACGGCGGCGGCGCTTTTATGATACCGTATTTCGTGGCGCTGCTTCTGGTAGGCATCCCGATCATGTGGGTCGAATGGGCTATAGGGCGGTACGGTGGAGGGTTTGAGCATTCCACGGCTCCGGGCGCATTCCACAGCCTATGGGAAAAGAACCGGTTCGTAAAATATTTCGGCGTTATAGGGATCTTCGGGCCCATGGTCATAATGATCTACTACACGTATATTGAGTCCTGGTGCCTCGCGTACAGTTTCTTCGCGCTTGTCCAGAAATATTCGGGGATCCTGGACCAGTCTTCCATGCTGGCTTTTTTAAAAGGGTTTCAGGGGCTGACATCCAACAGGTATTTTTCCAGCATAGTACCAGCTTACATCTTCTTTCTGATAACTTTTGCCGTCAACATGATCGTATTAAAGCACGGGATTAGAGGCGGGATCGAACGATTCTGCAAATTTGCCCTGCCGACTTTGTTGATATTCGGAGTGATCCTTGTCATACGGGTGCTGACTTTAGGCACGCCGGATCCAGGCAAGCCGACATGGAGCATTTTGAACGGACTGGGATACCTGTGGAATCCCGACCTTTCGCAGCTCAGGTCCGGGAAGATATGGCTGGCAGCGACGGGACAGATATTTTTTACGCTTAGCGTTGGTATCGGGGTGATCGTGACATATGCCAGTTACCTCAAGAGGGGGGATGATGTCACGTTATCAGGGCTTACCGCAGTGAGCATGAATGAATTTGCGGAAATACTTCTCGGCGGCAGCATTATTATTCCCGCCGCGTTCGTTTTCTTCGGCCCCGTGATAATCGGAGATGTCGCCAATTCGGGCGCGTTCAACCTTGGGTTTGTCACCATGCCGCTCATTTTCGGGCACATGCCTTTTTCTGAAGTCCTCGGGTTTTTGTGGTTCACTTTGCTGTTTTTGGCCGGTGTTACGTCATCGGTCTCACTCTCTCAGCCGGCGGTCGCTTTTCTCGAAGACGAGTTTGATATTTCCCGGGAACGGGCTGTCGCCATGTTCGGGGTAGTCACGTTTGTCCTGTGTAACGGGGCGATATTTTTTCTGGGCAAAGGCGTGGTTGACGAACTTGACTTCTGGGGCGGAACTTTCTGCCTGGTCCTTTTCGCCACTATCGAAGTGATCTTGTTCGGATGGATATTCGGCATAGAAAAAGCGTGGGAAGAGGTGCATCACGGGGCGGATATGCGGATCCCCGGAATTTACAAATTTATCATCAAATATGTGACCCCCTTATTTCTGCTCGTGGTGCTTTTTACGTGGTTCTTCCAGGAATGGCTTCCGATTATACGGATGGATAATGTCTCAGCTGAGAGCAGGCCCTATGTGCTGGCGACGCGCATCGGGCTCTGCCTCCTGTTCTTGACGCTGGCAATACTCGTCAAGATCGCCTGGAGAAAACGGAAGAACAAGGGGAAACCGGCATGACAACACTCGGCTGGATATTTATTTCTGTTTCATGGTCACTCATTCTTGGACTTACCGCATTTTGTTTCTACAAGATCCTTAAAAAGAAAAAACTCGACTGATCCCTCCAGAAAATATCATATTCCAAAGAAGAGAAGGGAACTAAAATTCAAACCGTCTTTTTTGCTATTCCAGTTCTAATAAGGGTCGGCGGGTGTACTTGCAGGTGTGAAATACTTGCGTCTAATTGAGCCGCAAGTGCAAAAACCGCGTTTGAACGACCACCAACCGAAACCATACTGTCCTGGATAACCGAAATGTTACCCTACCCGCCTACGTCTATTTTACACCGAAAAGTACACCCGCCGACCCTTAATCGAGCATGGAATTCTGGAGGATGAATTTTGGTTCCATTCTCTTCTTTTGAACAATAACTCCGGATAGCCAGGCTTTCTTAAAAATCTTGTCTTATTTTTTGCTTTTTGCACGGCCGTCATATATTATATATAT
>CAYSJU010000049.1:0-7203 GCA_964431495.1 uncultured Planctomycetia bacterium | reverse complement strand
TTTGAGTATTTCCTTTTTCTTTTGACAAGTATAAATACTTGTTATATACTTGTTACATACTTGTTATTATTCTTTATCATAATGAAAGGGGACATCGATGGTGGTTATGTTCCGACAAAAGGATAATGGAATTATTGCCAGGCGCAGAGAGAAGAAGAAACGCAGTGATCTCTTAAAGAACAGATCTTTTCGCCACGAAGTCAACGTTGTCTTTAACAAGGTCTATAAGAAACAGGTCGAGGCTTTGTACCGGGCAGTCGGCCGGCACAAGTAGGCGACAGGACCAAACAACAATTCGAGGGGTCGGATTTATCAGCCTTTTGTAGGGGTTCGATGAATCGAACCCAAAAATAACACAGGGTTTGATAAATCAAACCCCTACACCCCATAAATCAACCCCCCAATATTTCAAAATTCTTCCCATCAGAAACCCCAGCCAGCATTTTCCATAATCTGTTAAATTTAAAAGTGTTATGCAGAGCGTCTTCGGGATATCTTGCATAAGTTAAGGCATAAAAAAGCAAGAATGGCATCATTGACAATTTTTAATAATATGATATACTATATGCACGCAAAATTAGTCCAAAAAAAAGCTGGGAAAGGAACAACTTATTAAAATCATTAAAAAAGAACATGTGCACTATTAATAGACTAAAAATATTTAAAATTATTGCGATAGCTTTGAGCATATCCATGATATGTCAGGGAATAGCATGGGCAAACCCTGATGTATTTTCCCAAAATACGCTCCAAGCCAGAACACACTTCACAAGCTTTAATAAAAAAGATGGTTTCCTTGCTGTAGCTTCCGGATATCTATTTCATTATCTCGCGCAATTAGAAATGGAGATAGTCAACCAGAACGTGTTTGAGATACGAAAATATATTGAATCCGCGATCGACGAATTGAGGAAATCTGAAGAAATACCAGCCGCCTATCAAGAGCGCCTTCCGACTCTCGAAGGTTCTTCGGGAGAGGGCGATGTAATAATAAGTACCGGAATTTTTAAAATACGGTATTACAATCACAGGGTGACCGGCGCTGAAGAGCCAGGCCCTTCTTATCAGATAATAGAGGATAAAAGGATCGGAAAATATCTTTCCCGGCAGATAATGATCCAAAAGGCGCTTCCGCCGGGCCCTCTCGAGCAGGATTCTCAAGAAGATATCAAACCAAAGGAGACAGGGGAAGCGGTCACGGTCAAAGACGAGGCTCCTGGGGCTGAGGTAGAAACTGAACAGGACCTATCCCCGCGGGACAGCTTAATAAAGAAAGCCCTATCTTTCCAAAGAAGGCTTTTTGTAAAGAAGCTCAAGATCCCGGAAAGAATATACGAAGATTTTATCGCTCCAGTTTTAGAGGAGAGGAAGTTCACGGGAATACCTCTTTTGATACTCCTGGCGTCATCTAAATTGTTTGTTATTACGCTTCTGGTATCCAGAACAGCCTTTGTTATAAGCCACCTGTTCAGCAGGAAGGAAGAAGACAAAAGGTTGACCCCATTTATTGTCTTTAAGATCTTATTCATCCCTGCTCTTATATCTATCGGTGTCTTAAGTCTGGCGTTGAACATACCCTTGGGTTTGGGGATTACGGGGTTTATCAGTTTTGAAGTGTTGGGAGCCGCAGGCGCCGTGCATATCCTGGGAAATGCTGTTTTGCAGCCGATCGTAAGCAGGGTTACAGGAATTGATTTCGGGAAGGGGGTTCTTGATAAAAGAAAACCAGAGGACGAACTGATAAAAGAACTGATAGATGAGTACGGGGTTCTCGATCTCTTCGGACTTTCCTATAAAGAATTAAGCGAAATGGTCCGGCAGCAGGTGGCTTATGAAGAGGAGTTATTGAACACGGATCTGGTTTTCAGGTCACATATCTTTTCCATGCGAACGCAGGAACGCTTTTCAATGACCGTGATGCAGGTTGTAAGAGATCTGAAGCGCCTGGGAGTTGAAGATCCACTTCCCATAGCGTTGGATTTCGCGGTATATCAGTATTATCGCGACCTGAAACCTGTAGGGATGTCTTATGACGACGAGTTGGAATGGTACCAGAAGGTTCGCAGTTATTTCCCCCTTCAAGGCATAAAGGGATCCGAAGAACCGCAGGAGGGTTTTACTGTGCCTGTTGCGAAATGGGATCTTCCGGCAGGAAAGCCCCCGTACCTTGTTTTTGGGAACACTCTTTGGGCGCGCGTGCGGCGCGCTTTCTATTCTTCCTATCCCGTTCTTTTTTCAGAGGCTCCTGAAAGTGATCAAAGACTCATGAAGAAGATGAAAGAGGTCGCCGAGGAAGATGGTATCCATTTATCAGTGACATACGGCCATCCGTTCACAACAGAACGGCAGCTCGTGGGGCATAAAGTGCCGGTGGAGGGAAGCGACCAGCTGGAATTCGGTTACGGCGCGCTTATGGAGATGATAGATAAGGCCGAAAAGTCCGCGGCAGATGGTGAGGATAAAAGATTCGTGCTGCTTATAAAGAACGTGGAGGCCATAGACCCTGAGGTAAGGACGCAGCTGCAGGAGGCGCTGCGTATAGGTGAACTGGATCATCCCGAGCTCGGCACGGTCAAGCTCCCGGAGAACCTGCAGATCATATTCACGATACGTGAGGGAGCCAATCTTGAAGATGAATCTTTCTATGACAGGGTCGTTGCCAAGAGTATTGAGACACAATCGGATTTTGTCCCAGCTAAAGTCGTTCAAGTTCCTCCTGATGTGAATGATAAGAACTATTTAAGCAAGGTCAAGGTTGAAAGCAGAGATGGCAGTGACTTTTTATTTCTTCCAGGCGCGGATATAAAATTAAGCCGGGAATTCAACGGCATAAACAATACAAACCTGTATGACGTGATCTATCAGAAAACAGGACTGGTGCTTGACCTTGATACGGTCAGGATGCTCGTGGCCATGGAGAACGCTGTTAAACAGGGCCTTGGGATCCTTCGTTTAGAAGGACCCACGGGTGTGGGTAAGACCTTCACGGCCCGCGGTTATGCCAGGCTGAGGGGGAGCGGTTTTTTGAGCAACCCGGTAAGCCAGGGGACCGAACAGACTGACTTCATAGGAGGGTATGAGCAGGATGAGGACAGGAACTTCGTTTTCAACGGGGAGACCTCGTTCAAGGAACGCGCGGAACAAGGCGGGATCATAGCTTTAAGCGAACTGAATACATTACTTGACCTGGATGAAAAAGTATCACTCGCATGGTGGCTCGAACAGATAGTTGAAACTGAACCGGATGAAGACGGATATAGAGTGATAACGCTTGCGGAAGTACCGGTTGCCCCGGGCAGGGACCGGCGCTTTATACACATCCACCCGCAAACGCTCATAGTTGTCGATACCAACCCGGAAGGATATGAGGCCAGGGGCATGTTCCCGGACGTGTTCAAGGAGAACACGGCGGTATTAAGCGTGGATGAGTTCATAAGCGGAGACGGGGACCGGGAAGAGAGCGAAAAGCAAAAGATCACGCGGTATGCGGACATGTTCCTTAAACATGACTGGAAGGTGTCGGAACAGAAAATTGTAAGCGGTATTTCTGATGACGACAGCAGGGAAGGGATAATCCGGGATATTACAGGGATCTATTACCGTGTGGTCACCGGATATTTAGAGAAAGAGTTCGGGAAGAACGAGAGAGTGGTGTTCACGCTGAGGGAACTGAAAAGGATCACGGAGGATGTTCTTTGGGGGATAGGCGCGGGTAAAGAAGCTAAGGATGTGATCGCCGAAGCCGTAAGCCATCACCTTGTTGCGAAATGGGAAAGCGCTTCCGACAGGGATAGTGTCCGGGAGATGATAGAGAAGGAGTTCTCGATGGATCTGCCGGATATATTAGTAGAGGATTTCCTGGTCGATGAAGCATTGGCGAAGAACCGGCCCGTTCATATCCGGGTCACCCCGGAGACAGGCATACGGAGCATGATGAGGTCATTTTTGAAGGACCGTCCCGGTGCTGTCATGAAGTTCATTCCGGTCACCAGTGAGACCGACCGTTTTATGCTGGAAGGAGGACCCATTATCGATGAAGACGGTATCACCCAGGGTTTCGGACAGGGGATCCTGGGCCGGCTGATAGAAGAGGCGGAAGCGAACCCCGAAAAAGAGATCGTCTATGTGCTTGATAACATCCATAATCTAAGGCCGGAAGAAGCGGTCGCGCTGAACGAGTTCCTCCAGGAAGGAAGCCTTTATCTCAGGGGCAGGGACACAAAACTTACACGTTCTTCAAACGCGCACATCATAGTGGTGAGCCGGATGGATTCCGACTGGGAATGGTCGGAAGCGGAGAAGTCGAGGTACGTGACCTTTGGATACGACGGTTCCCGCCGCTTTAAGGACAGAATGGATGACATGCTGGACGGGGCTCTTGAGGAGCGCGGGGTGCCGCGGGATATGAAGAGATTATTCATAGACAATATACTGATGGTTTATGACCGGTACCTTGGATATATGTCAGGCGGGGTCGGCGGCCGTTACAGCAACCAGTCACAGATAGCCTTTCTGAGGATGGCGGAGCAGCTTAGCGGCCATATCCGGTCCCGCTTCAAGGGAGAACTCAGCATTGAGAAAATATGTGGACTCATCGAAAGATCAATGGATCGGATCCTTTTTATGGCATTCCCCCAGGATTCACGCGGCAGATTACACGAATTATTTCTATACAGCTTCACACATCTATCAAGGGCGTTCACATGGGTTGAGGAGGTTGAAGAGGAAGAAAAGGAAGGGAAAAGAAAGGAAGAAAGGGAGGTTCCAGAGACATGGGTCAGGGAATTAGAAAGGACAAAACTGGATTTTGACCGGGCAAAGACAGATAAAGAAAGGGCCCCTCAGCTTGAAAGAATAAAAAGACTTCTCAGGGAGAAGAATGAGGAGATCGACATGATAGAGGTCAAACAATCCTCGTTGAAGCCTCTCGATCTTGCGGAGGGAGGGCTCTTTTTGTCCCATATTTTCGAGCATATAGAGAGCGTCGAATCAGCCCAGTTCTCACCAGACGGCAGAAGTGTCCTTACGGGCAGTTGGGATGGCAGAGCGCGTCTTTACGTGTATGATGAAGATGAAGGTTGGAAAGACGAACCGGAACAGATATTTGCGCCCGGAGACCTTGCCGTAAGATCAGTCCAGTTTTCACCGGACGGGAAGAGTATCCTTACGGGGAGTGGGGACGAAGAGGGCGAAGCGCGACTTTACGTATATGATAAAGATAAAGGGTGGAAAGACGAACCGGACAAGATATTCAGGCATACATACAGGGTCAATTCAGTCCAGTTTTCACCGGACGGGAAGAGTATCCTTACGGGGAGTGGGAAGGATTATATTGATGTGGCTGACGAAGACGAAAAGGGCGAAACGCGACTTTACGTATATGATGAAGATGAAGGGTGGAAAGACGAACCGGATAATGTTTTAGGGGATAGCGGTCCCGTCTGTTCAGTTAGCTTTGCCCCGGACGGTAAAAGTATACTTACTGGGAGTAACTGGTACGAAGCGTGTCTTTACGTGTATGATGAAGATGAAGGGTGGAAAGACGAACCGGATAAAATTTTCCTGCATCACGACGGGGTCAAATCAGTCCAGTTTGCCCCGGACAGCAAAAGTATCCTTACGGCGAGTGAGAGAGAAGCCTATCTTTATGTGTATGATGAAGATGAAGGGTGGGAAGACGAACCTGACGGGATCTTTGCGCATGGCGCCGTAGTCGAGTCAGCCCGATTTTCCCCGGACGGCAAAAGCATCCTTACGGTAAACAGTACCCATGTGTACCTTTTTGCCTCGCATCCTTTTATTGTAAAGAACGAAAGAGAGGCATATGACATAAAAACCGCCCAAAGTTTCTCCCGCGACATCCTTCCTGAAGAAGTAAAACTACTGGACACGGAAACCTCCGCCGGCCCCTGGCAGCAGCGGCTGGAAAGGGCGAAGTTCATGTTCGACCAGGCAAAAAGCAATGCGCAAAGGGCCCCCCATCTTGAAAGAATGCGCAGGATACTCAAAGAACATGATGAAGAAATAGACAGAACAGAGGTTGACCAGTCATTATTAAGTCCGCTTGAAACCACAGAAACATATTTGATGCTCCAGAGCTTTAAAAATGATACTTATGTCAGGTCAGTCCATTTTTCGCCTGACGGGAGAAGCATTCTTACGGGGAGCACTGACAAAAAAGCGCGTCTTTACGTGTATGATGAAAAAGCAGGCAGATGGAAGGATGAGCCGGAACAGATTTTCAAACATAAGAGTCAGGTCATGTCAGTCCATTTTTCGCCTGACGGGAGAAGCTTTCTTACGGGGAGTGGTAGCGAAGTGCGACTTTACGGATATGATAAGGAAGGAAGAAGATGGAAAGATGAACCGGAACAGGTTTTGAAGAGTAAGAATGTCTATTCAGCCCAGTTTTCGCCTGACGGGAGGAGTATCTTTACGGGAGGTACTAACTTTAATTGTAAAGCGCACCTTTATCTATATGATGAAGAGGCCGAAAGATGGAAAGATGAACCGGAACAGATTCTCGATCCTTCTGGTGCAGTTACATCAGTCCAGTTTTCCCCGGACGGCAGGAGCATACTTATGCAGACAAGCGCGGGCAATTGGACAGAGCAACTTTACGTGTATGATGAAGAGGCCGAAAGATGGAAAGATGAACCGGAGCATACTTTCGCCTCAACTACTATGGCCAGGTTTTCACCCGATGGCAGGAGTATACTTACGGTGAACACTGACGGTAAAGCGCGGCTTTATGTACATGATGAAGATGGAGGTTGGAAGGATGAACCAGAGCAGATTTTCGAGCATGGTGAGAGGGTGTGTTCAATACAGTTTTCGCCTGACGGGAAAAGCTTTCTTACGGGGAGTCTTGAGAGCAATGGGTTGTGTCTTTACGTATATGATGAAGGGACAGAAAAATGGGAAGATAAACCGGAACAGATTTTTGCATATTATGGGAGTGCGCATTTAATACAGTTTTCGCCTGACGGGAGGAGCTTCCTTGCAGCAGGGGCCGGTAGCAAAATACTCATTTGTTCCGTTCATCCTTTTATTGTAAAAGATGACCGGGAAGCATATGACATAAAAACCGGCCAAAGTTTCTCCCGCGATATTCTTCCTAAAACGGTCGAACGGCTGGACACTGAGACCGCAGCCCTTCCCTGGCTCCAGAGGCTGGAAAAGGCAAAGGTCCTGTTCGACCAG
>CAYSJU010000048.1:0-7342 GCA_964431495.1 uncultured Planctomycetia bacterium | reverse complement strand
GCAAGAATTCATTCAGACTCTAAGGGATGAAAACTTTCTCACAACAATGGACAAGCTTAAACTCAACGATACAGGATTTTCAGAACTTTTCTATGACATTGACGAAAGAACCAATATCGTATGGAATCTTCAGGAAGATAAAGAGGCTGAGTTTTATAAAACGTCCGCAAAAAGCGATAAAAAGCGGGAACCCTCTGTTAAGGGAAAAAGCAAAAAGGGTGTAAGTAAATGGGATCTCCTGGATGAGTTCAGGGAAGCTCTGAAGAAACTGCCGGTAAAAACAATAAAGCGCTTAAAGGAGATAAATAATCTTGGAGAACAGCGAAAAATATTGAGGGGAGCCGGTATCGCTGTTGAGAAAGAGATCGCCGGTAAATTTTTAGGGCAGGAAATACAGAACCTTGCCTTGCCGGAAGAAGAGCGTAGAAGAACGATAGATCACAGGCTTCGTCCCGGCCTGATGGGGCGGCACCTGGCTTCCTATCTGGGTGATGATTTCGATTATGTGATAAAAACGTATTATGACGGCCAGACAAAGAAAAAGATATTAGTGGATTGGATAGATGTTGGATGCCGCGTAGCATGGGAAAGGCTGGAAGGGCTTGCGGTGCCTACCATGGTAATAGATGCTACGGACGGCAGGAAAGAAAACTTTGCGTACATGCTGCAAGGCGCCCGAACACAGACAACCGATATAGCGATAATTCAGGAAAAAGTAGTGCCTCTGTTAGAACAGCTTAAAATACTCATTCGTGCCGGAAAACGAAAAGAAGCGGAAAAAATCCTTTCGGATTATCAAGATATAGTTATCCAGATGTTTAGAAGGGGGGTTGTAGATACCGATTTCGGCGGTACTCTCGCTAATTATGGCTTCAGGGAAGAAACAGGCGAAGTTTTGATCTTTGACATAGGAGACATTAATCCGACGCCCGGAGCAGGACAGGATTTTGTGGATTACATCGATCTGACAAATCAATACATCGAGAGTGGATTAAGATCAGAAGTCAATAAGGATTTGGCCGATCATTTTAAGGATAACGCTTTCAAGGAGGAAGATTTTTACGATGCAGAAGGAAAATTTCTTTTTGGAATAGATTGGAATAAGGAAAACGCGAAAAAATTTAAAATGATATTTCCGCACACCGAAAAAGAGATGAGAAAACTTTTCGCGGAAGGAGTATTACATGACAGTAAGGCAACCCAGCCCCCTGCGATCGCGCTGGTGAAGGAGGATGGCAAGTGGGTGCATTTAGAAGAGGGCCTAACGCAAGAACAGCACGAAGTTATAAACGAGGCGTGGCGTGAGTTGTGCTGGAATAAGGATAATTACGGTGGATACGCTGTTGGAGAGGAAGACGAAATTTATAAGGATGTAGTAGAGGCGTTAGTCGACAGTCGACAGTCGACAGTCGACGAAAGGGAGTTAAAACTTCCAGTTAATATACATTCACCGCCAGGTGAAGAATTATACAACACTATCTATCGAATTGCCGAAGAACGAAACATATCATTCCCGCCGAGAGACGATTTCAAACTTATTACTCATCCGGGTACAGGAAGAGGCCAGAGGCCAGAGGCAGGAGGCAAGAGTAAACCATCCTCTCCGTCATTGCGAGGAGCCGAAGGCCCCGAAGCAATCTCTAAACCGCGATCGTATAACCTGCTTATCCCCGAAGAAGAATTAAGCACGCTCAAATCTATCAAGAGAAGCGATCCCAAAGCCTACAGCGAATGGCTTGGGCATGAGGTAGGGCATATAATTGACAGGGTCCGTGAAACGCCGGACAAAACGGAATCAGATATTACTCACGAATGTGATATAACCCGTCTGGTGCAAGCGTTTGGTGATAGCATGGCAGATAATAACGGGATCGGTCGGTCACTTGAGATGCTTTTGCAACGGGCAATCGAGACTGATAAGCGGTACAGGGACAACCGGCCGTTCGATACCAGTTTTGTGAGTAAAGTCCAGAATGTACCGGCCGCGTTTATGATGGATCCGGCGAATGTAAGTACACCCGAAGATGTAACCGCTGTGTTGCGTGCCGATGAGGATCATATCGCGGATCTTATGGCCAGGATACGATCGGGGCAATTACCGGGGGATGAAGATACGTCAAAATATCCGATCATTATCCATGTTAAATCTAACGGCAATGTGACGATAGAAGAAGGCGTACACCGGCTTGCGGCTTTATGGAAACTGGGGATAGAAACAGTTCCCGCACAGGTGATTTATTTCGGGAAAGAATATATCGGCAAATTTCAGTTTGAGGACATAAACGCACAGAACAACATACCGCGGAGACAGAAAGTGATCTGGCTGAATGTTCACGGGTTCCTGCCGGATGTGAAGGAAAAGGAGGTAAAGGAACGCGAAGTGCGGGCTAATTTCGAGAAAACCGGCATAGTGACGGATAGTCACAATATTATGAAGGGAGTCAGGCATGATCAGATACGCGGGCGCGTAAGAAAGATTTTCTCCGGAAGATCCCCAAACCCTGACAAAATAATACTTACCGGCCATTATTTTGCGGCGCTTGATGATCGTGGCGGATGCATGGAACAGGCGGTACGCGGTATATGCGACGCGCTAGGGACAGAGGGATACGAAATAATGGTACCTCTCGACCTGGTAGACCATTCGTGGAGAGGAGAAGTTACACTCGAGGTTTTGCAAGATGTATTAACGTATACACAGCTTGGTCCCACAAATTCACGTGTATTCTATGATAATGAACCTGTATTAGAGTGGAACAGTAAGTGGCAGCCGGAAAATTCACCGGTTCCGGTTAATGTACGATTTTTTACTACAAGTGAAAAAATGGAGGAAAGTTTTGGGATTAACGAAATAGATACTGAAAGAACAATTTTATCCGATGCGATAGCTACCCGTCTCCGGCAAGCATTTGAAAAATTGAAGAAAATTGTGAACGAGTTCGGAGGGGAATTAAGGAGCTATGTAAACAACCTGAAACAGGCTTGCAAAAAGATGGATAACGTCACAAAGCTCAAGTTTTGTGTACCTGCCAGGGTTTTTCTGAATGCGCCTGATGTGGTTCAGGCGTTCGATAAGCTTGGAAAATTGACTGAAAAAGGCATTGAATTTGAATTCGTGGTAACAGAAGTTGAAGAAAATGATGAAGAGATGATAAGCAGTCTTATTATGGATAGCAATATAAGGGGCGCGGTCGGGATCCCTGAAAATGCCAGGATCAGCATGATAACCATGGCGGAAATGACCCAAGCGTCCGAGAAAGACAAACGCATCGAATATGATCTGTCTACCGATAAGGGCCGTATGCAGATAATTAAAGATATGCATATGGGAACTCTTAAAGACGGAGAATATATGGCGGTATCTATGGGCGGGGTGAAAGATAAAGCTGAAGCCGAAGAGCTGAAAAAGGAAATGGCAGAAAATGAAATAGCCGGCGCATCTGATGGAGCAGCTGACCCGAACAACAATATTTCCATACAAATACTGGTTGAACCCCGGGAAAATGAAAGTGTATTCTCGCTCTCATCCATGCTGAACGACTGGTTCGCCAATATTAAAACAGGGAAAAAGTCCGGTGTAGGTATAACCCTTCCCGTAGCTATCGAAATGGTTCAGGAGATCGTCCGGGAAATGGAAAATGCCTGGCATATGTTGAAGAGCGCGTAAAAAACACGGTATTTGGACGGCAAAGCGCAGAGGGCATGGCGCATGGAGATGTTCTCGACAACCATACGAGTATATGCTAAAATCACATGCTATGAAGGATTATTTCAGATTTTTAGGATTTATCAGGCCGCACATATGGCTTTTTTCACTGGCTGTTCTATGCATGATCTGTTCGGCTATTTTCGGGGCTTCGCCCGTAGGAATGATAATCCCGCTTGTGGATATCATAATATCCGGCAAGCAGATAACTATTCCTCCGGAAGTGAACGCCCCGGGATTTCTGGTCGATATTGTAGGTAAGATCAATAACATGCCCCCTCTGGAACTTTTGTATGCTCTCACCATAGCCGTGGTCGTGATCTTTCTCCTTAAAGGTGTATTCGTGTTCTTTCAGTCATACCTGATGAGCGCGGTAAGCCAGCGGGTCGTGATGGACGTGAAGAACAAGATATATGAAAAACTGCTCGGCCAGTCAATGAGCTTTTACAGTAAGAACCCGACAGGTCTTCTCATGTCGCGGATAACATATGACGCCGATGTGATAAGGGATGCCGTTTCCACCGGCGTAGCGGACACTTTTTACCAGCCGATAGAACTAGTGGTATACCTGGCGACGCTTATCGGAGTAAAAGTATATTTCGGGATACCCTGGAAACTGATAATAGTCGCTTCTGTTATTCTGCCGCTCATAATGATACCGGTGAAAGCGATAGGTAAAAAGCTGCGTGAAATAAGCCGGAGAGCCCAGGAAAAAATAGCCGATATAAACAATATGCTTTTGGAGACAATATCCGGAATAAAACTCGTGAAATCCTTCAACATGCAGGATTACGAGCGAAAGCGTTTCAAGGAACACAACAGGTTATTCTACAAGCTTAACATGAAGGCCGTTAAAAGGATGAAAATAGTCAGCCCGCTTACCGAGGCTATGGGAATAGTGTGTGTGGCTATTATCATGTGGACGGCCGGTAAAAGCATAGTTACCGGGGAATTGTCAGCCGGGGCATTCGCCGCGTTCCTCGCGGCAATACTTTCGATGATGAAGCCGGTCAAACGCTTAAGCGCGGTATACGGCATAAACCAGCAGGCGCTCGCGGCATCTGACCGCATAATGCAGATACTCGAGAGCCCGGTCACGATAACGGAAAAAGAAATACCGGTGGAACTTAAATCTTTCGAGAAAGCGGTAATATTCGAAAATGTATATTTCCGATATGACAAGGGAAAAGACTACGTTCTGAAAAATATCAACTTTACCGTAAAAAAGGGAGAGATAGTCGCACTTGTCGGACCTTCGGGGGCCGGTAAAACGACGCTGGCCAACCTGATCCCCAGATTTTATGATCCGGTGAAAGGCAACGTGCATATCGACAGTATCGATGTGCGGGACCTTTCGTTAAGGTCACTCAGAGAAAAGATAGGGCTTGTGTCTCAGGAGACGCTGCTTTTTAACGACTCAATAAGGGCGAATCTTTCCTACGGACATCTTGACGCCGACGAAGAACATCTTATTCGAGCGGCCGAAGCCGCGAACGCTCATTGTTTCATAAAGGATTTTCCGAACGGGTACGATACTGTCATCGGCGAGAGAGGGGTAAGGATATCAGGAGGGCAGCGTCAGCGGCTTGCCCTGGCCCGTGCCGTGTATAAAAATCCCCCCGTGCTTATATTGGATGAAGCCACATCCCAACTTGATTCGGAAAGCGAAAAATTGGTCCAGGGGGCGATCAATAACCTCATGAAGGGGAGAACGGTAATCGCTATTGCCCACAGATTGAGCACAATTACGCATGCGGACAAGATAGTTGTTATGGACAAAGGCGAGATAGTGGAGGTTGGCACCCACAAGGAGCTTTTGAGCAGAAGTTCTTTGTATAAAAAGCTTTACGAAATACAATTCCAGAATACCGGGAACAGATAAGACGTCCCGGACGTCAAAAACTGCCCCCAAAACGGGATATTGTCAGAAAACACTTGAATTTATATTCTATTTCCATATAATAATCGTCTGGTGTGGGAGATATTCTTAAAATCTTAAAGCGGTTATCGCCCGCGTCGCGATGGACCCTCGGTGGGTTTTTAATCGTGCAATATCGGGGCGGTCAACCGGGTACCGTGAGGAGGAACACGAAATGGCAATAGCGTCAAAAATGATCAGGGATCTACTGGAAAACGGGGTGCATTTTGGGCATCAGACCAGTAAATGGAACCCGAAGATGGGTAAGTTCATCTTCGGCAAAAAAAGCGGTATATACATAATCGATCTGGAAAAAACGGAGAAAGCGCTTATTAAGGCGTCCGAATTTGTTAAAGATCTTGCCGCTAAAGGCGGTAAAGCTTTGTTCGCAGGAACAAAAAAACAGGCAAAACAGATCATCCGGGAAGAAGCCGAAAAGTGCGATATGTATTTTGTGGACGAACGATGGCTTGGCGGATGTTTGACAAATTTTGATACCATCCGCAAAAGTATCGGACGGCTGGAATACCTGGAAAATATCAAGAAAAGCGAAACATATAACTCGCTGGCTAAAAAAGAAAGAGTACAGTTGGAACGCGAAGAACAGAAGCTCCTTAAAAACTTACGCGGTATACGCGAAATGAAAACCCTGCCGGGCGTAGTTATAGTCGTTGACGCCGAAGCCGAGAGAATAGCGGTACTTGAAGCGCGAAAGCTTGGGATCCCGGTAGTAGCGCTTATCGATACTAACTGTGATCCTGATATTATTGATTTTCCGATACCCGGGAATGACGATGCTATAAGAGCTATCAGGTACGTATGCTCTGCCCTGGCGGACGCGATAAACGAGGGGCAGGGGAAAGAAGTGGTTGTTTCCAAAGAAGAGCAGGGGCCAGGGGGAGATCCGAAGGACGAGGGGAAGAAGGAAGAAGGACGAGTAGATAAAGAACAACCTGCTGAGAAAGTTCCGACGGAAGAAGTTCCTGCCGAAGAAGAGCCTGCGCAAGAAGAAGAGGCTCCTTCTGAGGATGAAGAAGCAGAAGACGAAGTGATAGAAGGGGACATTAACCTTTGATCACAGTATAAGAGAACGTGAGAGAACATGAGAGAACATAAAGAGGAGATGAGATGAGCGTATTGGATTCCGTAAAAAAGTTAAGGTTCAAAACATCCGCCGGAATGATGGAATGCAAAGAAGCTTTAAAAGAAGCGGGTGGGGATATTGATAAAGCCATAGAGATACTGAGAAAAAAAGGAATAGCAAAAGCAGCAAAAAAATCATCCAGGGTAGCGGGGCAGGGCGTTGTCGAAAGCTATATCCACATGGGCAGCCGAATCGGTGTTCTTCTTGAAGTTAACTGCGAGACGGATTTTGTCGCCAGGAACAACGATTTCAAGAAAACCGTAAAAGACATAACCATGCAGATCGCCGCAGCGAACCCCACATATGTGTCAAGAGAGGACGTTTCCGAAGAGACGGTGGAAAAAGAAAAAGAGATACTCAGGTGCCAGGTTACCGGCAAGCCAGAGGACGTGACCGACAAAATAGTCGAAGGCAAACTCAGTAAATACTTTTCCGAAGTATGCCTTATGGAACAACCGTTCATAAAGGATCCGAACGTGACGGTGAAAGACATGCTCACCCAGCTCATAGCTAAGATCGGAGAGAATATTGTGATAAAAAGATTCGTCAGGTACGAAGTAGGCGAAGAAATATA
>CAYSJU010000047.1:0-7492 GCA_964431495.1 uncultured Planctomycetia bacterium | reverse complement strand
ATCTTATACAGGACCAGAGTAATCCGAGCCACTATTTCAAGTCTCTCGAAGAATCTTGGCAAAGATAGTTTTTTAAATAAGACAAAATAAAGCTCCAGAAATGAATACCATCTGACCAGTTCATTTGAAATAACCCGGGAAGTCGCGGAAGTGTCGTGGCATCTGTACCTTGTGAGCTTATCCGGTATGAACACGAAATCACCACGCTGTCCCAATAATATCCATAGCGCCCAGTCCTCGTACTGAAAAACCTGTTTGAACGCGAAATCAATTCGTTTAATGTATTCTGATCTTACCATGACAGTCGAATTTAAAATTTTATTTTTAGTTAACCAGTGGTCGCTGTGTAGCAGGTTATATCTGGACTCTCCTCGCGCATATGTCATACTCTCCTCGAACTTTTCACAAAATTCCCTGTCCGGGCCGAACATGCTCATCCCTGAATGAACCAGTACGGCACCTTTATGTCTCCTGAAAGCCTCCAGTTGCGATTCGATCTTATTGGGCTGCATTATATCATCCGAGTCACAAAACGCTATAAAATCCCCCTGGGCATGATCTACGGCATATTTTCTGGAAATACTTACTCCCTTATTAATCCTATTTTTATGGTTTAACAGTTTTACATTGGGATATTTAGCCGAATACTCCACGCATATTTCATATGTGGAATCCGTAGAGCCGTCATCAACAATTATGACCTCTATCTCTTTATAAGTCTGTCCGATGATGGAGTCTATTGTCTCCCGGATATATTTTCCCGCATTATAAGCGGGAATCACCACAGAAACCAGAGGATTCATATCAACTCCTCGTCTCTTTGTTGCACTTTTTTCGGAAGTTCCTGCTGATACAACGGCCTGTCATAGAATATCTGCAATAAACGATCCCCGTGTATGGAAAGTTCATGGTCGAATAAATGGCGTTTATAAAAATAATAAAGGAAGTTCAAGGCGAGTTTTCTCTGCTCCAGCGTCAAGGCGGCCTCGTGTATAAGAAAATCCAGGGTCGACCTCAGGGCGGACGAATGGCCCAGATCAATAGTAAAGCCTTTACGCCCGTAGAAAGCGCTCCCGCAAACCATTACCGGCTTGCCGAGAATGCTCATTTCAAGGCCGGCCTGGGAATTGATGGTAACACCCGCGTCGGCTATATCCATCAATGTATAGGTATTAAATTCAGGGGCTTCCACTATCCTGACATTCGGAAGACGGTCAATCCCGAGTTCTTTTAGTGCCCGGAATGTCATGCGATCATAGGGAGTGCATCCCAGAGAGACGCCTTTGATCTCTTTCGGATGTAAGCGTATTACAAGAAATGTGTCTTCAAATCCCCGGACACAATTAACCACGTCCTCTATCATATCCACCGTGTCAACATATAAAGGCGAATCCAGCATCACTGAGGCGTCGGTACGCACCTGCGCAAGCAAGAGCAATATCTTACGTTTATCCGGCAGATCCAGCGCTTTTTTCATCTCGTCAACAGCATCAATGCCCCCTGTCCTGTGCTGGTCTGCCTTTTCAGTTAATTTCCTTTTCCAGAGATCAAAAATCCCCCTTCGTTCATCATCTGTGATATTATGTGCTTCCAGAAATTCGGAACCGATATGAGCGAATGAATGCCGGTTTATTATCTGACCGCTCAGGTTGTCTATAATAACGAGGCCTCCTATCATGGAATTCTCAATACCGATGACGTTTATATTGAACTCCCTGGCTGTTTCAATGACACAACGGCTGTCAAAGATCCCTCCCTGAAAGACGAATACCCCGTCCGGACGGATCCGGGCGAAAAGCTTTTTCAGGTTGCGAATAGCGAGGGCGGCTTTCCCGTAAATCTCCCGGACTTTCTCCAGATGACGGGGATCATTCAAATCTATTTTCACTATCCCCAGATCAGAAACAATGGTAGCTCTGCATATTCCCCAAAGGTTGAATCCCTCGAAGCAGAGATGTTCGTAATTATCTGCGGTTATCTCAAAATCGGGCTGTTTTCCTTCTAGTATTTGTGATCTCTCTATACGGATAAAATCCATATAACGTGAAAGCGCGGAATTATTATACAGATGCCTCCTTACACCTTCTTCACTGAGAGAAACCCTGTACCAGTCCATATCCAGTATCAGTGCTTTGTCGCTTTTCCTTGCGATCCGGCTTATGGCAATCAAAGTATCCCTGACAAAATCATTGTATAGACGTAACAGGATCTGATATAACCGTATCAATAATTTCACTAAAAAATCCCCTTATCTCAGATTAAAGATTAAACCAAGCCCGCTTTTAACAGGTCCTGAACATCCACCAGACCTATGAGACGTTTCTTTTCATCTACGACCGGCGCTTCGTCTATTTTTTTCTCCTGAAGAATCCTTAATGCCTCGACTGCCAAACTCCCTTCCTTCAGCGAAACAGGATTTTTTGTCATTACATCTTCCACTTTTCTTTTCAAAAGATCGGGATCTGTCTCTAATTTGCGCCTGAGATCCCCATCGGTAAAAATCCCCAGGATGTGTCCTTTCTCGTCAACAACGGTCACGCTACCTGCACGGGCTTTTGTAATAACAAATAAAACTTCCTTTATCCTTTTACCTTTTTTTACTTTCGCATGGGCCCGACCTGTCCGCATTATGTCTTCCACTTTGAGCAGCAATTTTCTGCCTATTGTTCCGGCTGGATGATAAAAAGCGAACTCTTCAATGCGAAAACCCCGCTGCTCTACGAGGACCAGGGCAAGCGTATCACCCATTGCTAACATCGCAGTTGTCGACGCACTTGGAATAAAACCCAATAACCCCGGCTCCTTCTTTACACTTACGTTCAAAAAACAGTCACTATACTTTGCCAGAGTAGACCGGGGATTCCCGCAAATAGAAACTATCTTCGTCCCGATTTTCTTTAAAAGAGGTATAAGTTTTATAATCTCCTCGGTTTCACCGCTATTCGATAAAGCAATTACAATGTCATCTTTTTTAACCATGCCCAGATCGCCGTGGACAGCTTCGGCAGGGTGCAGGAACAAGCTCGGTATCCCCGTTGATGAAAGCGTGGCTGATATCTTCTGCCCTATTATGCCCGGTTTACCCATGCCGGTAATAACCACGCGTCCCTTGCACGAAAGGATTAAGTCAACAGCTTCACTGAAATTGTGGTTCAACTTTTCAATCAAACCTTCTATGGCTTTTACTTCAAACCTTAAGATTTTCTTCGCTTTTTTTAAAACCATTTTTAAACCCCTAATCTTTTTATATAACACGATTGATCTCTACAACTGCCTTAAGAAGTTCTTCCAGATCTTGAAGTAATAACATGCTGGGGCCATCACAGGGGGCATGATCCGGATCTTCATGGACCTCTAAAAATAAAGCGTCACAGCCAGCAGCCACAGCCGCCTTCGCTAAAACAGGTATAAACCCTCTCTCCCCGCCTGAAGATTTGCGCATGCTTCCCGGGAACTGATTGCTGTGGGTTGCGTCAAATACCACTGGATATCCCAGACTCTTCATAATCGGAATAGATCTCATATCGACCACAAGATTGTTATACCCAAAAACAGTTCCACGTTCGGTTAAAAGTATCCTTTTATTCCCGGCCCACTCTATCTTTTCCACCACGTTCTTCATATCTCCAGGCGCCAGGAATTGTCCCTTCTTAACATTAACGACTTTTCCTGTTTTCGCGACAGCAACAATCAAGTCCGTCTGACGGCATAAAAAGGCCGGGATCTGTATCACATCCAAGACCTCCTTCACCTGTTCAACATCCTCTTCCTTATGAACATCGCTTAAAACAGGCACTCCTAATTCAGTTTTGACCTTCTTTAAGATCCTCAAACCTTCTTCCAGTCCTACACCTCTATATGAAGAGATCGATGACCTGTTAGCCTTATCATAGCTGGACTTATAGATAAAAGATATCCCTGCGCGAGAGGATATTTTCAGGATCTCCCGGGCATGATATAACGCATGTTCTTCCGACTCGATCACACAGGGTCCTGCGATAAGAACAAGGGGATTGCCCCCTCCAATCGCTATCTTTTCCACTCGAACGTCTTTAGCCATACTGATTTGCCTTTCCGCATTATTATATAACCTATACTATAAATACTATAATTTCAAATATTCCTCCAAAAATCTCTTGATCGCTTCTCCATCCTGTTTTCTCATTTCTTCCAGATGACGAGAAATAGTCTCTTTTTGCTCTTGGGACGTATTGAAGCAATCATCCAGCATTTTTTTCACAATATCGGGAGAGAATAGACTTCCTCTATCAGCAAGCCATTGTTCCTGGTCAAACAATTTTAAGGCGCCAAGATTCTTTCTTGCGTAATAATCGTCTAATGCTATTGCAATGGTGGGAACCTTATTACCCATTGCAAATATTATTCCATGATGTTTCATGGTCAACAGGATCTCAGCTTTCCCAATAATCCCTTTAGTTATTCGATAATCAAAATTGTAATCAAGTATTTTGGAATTTTTTGACATATTTCTTTGGACCTCTTCCATGGCATCTATATCGGTCGGGTGCAGAGGTATAAACAATACCTGTTTGTCGTGTTTTGATGCAATATGATCACATATACTGGCGATCCTTCGCATAACCTGCCTTGATTCAGCCGGCTCTTGCTTGAAATAATGGACATTTACGGTAACATATGGAATACTGGCATCAACTCCGTTTTCCTTCAAACATTCGTCAATCTCCTTCTCATCCGCCATTTCACAAAACAGCGCGTCATCAAAGGTCACCTTTATATGCTCTCCTTTTATTCCCAGAGAATGAAGGTCTGACATGGACCCTTCCGGATCCCTGAGGTATATAAACTTTGCCCTGCTTAAACCCCAGCGGGCTAACTTCTTACTTGTTCTATCTTTAAATACGCCGATCGTCTGACCCGAAAGGATCACAGGTGTGGAAAGAATGTCCGCAAGCCGGATAAGCAGCATATTGTCCCACAAACGACTTAAAGTCATACCTGTCAGATATCCTCCGCCCGACAAGTGTAACACATCCATGTCAGCGATAAGATTCAGCAAGTTAACTTCATGCGGATACGCTCCGATTAAGGGGAACCGTCTTCTGTACAGTCCGGCTAAAAACAACATGTGCAATTTAATCCACCTGTATCTCCATCTAAACCAAAAATTTGAGCTGATATAATCACCCTTCCTTTTCTCCTCAAAAAGAATAACTCGCGGAGCCAACTTCGCTCTTTCATTATGGACCTCTCGAGTATATTGCGGATCCGGTGATAATATTGTCAATTCAACATCCGGGCATAATCGTTTCCAATGCGATATAACGGCCGCGAGCTGTGCCTCGTCCCCGGTGTTACGATAGCCATATCCACCAGAGATCAAGACCTTTACTTTTTCTGTTTCTTCAGCGCACGGTAACAAAGTAAACGGATATCTTAGAAGACCAAAGATCAGATACGTTACCGGAGACACAAAACCTCCTACTGCCTTTTTAACCAATAATAATTGTCTCCATACGAATCTAGGAAGATAGATCATCCCGCGAACTCCATTGGTGATAATACGTACCGGAACATGCCCGCAACGGTTATAGAAAAAATCAGCTAAAGCCATCGTCACCCGAAACTGCCAATACACAAGTGAATCCTTTTTCCACCACCGGCGCGTTGTGCCGGCAGGGTGATTGCTTCTTAAGAGTTCTTTTCGGATTACGGATTTCCAAACAAGTCTATCCCGCACTTCAATATGTTTAAATCTGGGTGTCTGAACTTGAGATTTAGAAACTTCTTTCTCATCGCACTGTTCAAGAAAAAGCCTTCCGTCTTCCTCTAATTTCCGCAATCTTACGATCAATTCCGGGTTTCGCGCGATCAAAAGCGAGATGCCTAACGGATCAGAGCTCAAACGGCCCCACCCGTCTTTCACTGATAGATCCGTATCCGCGCCATAAAAGTCAGGACAATATAAACAACATTCATGCGTGAAAAAGTAATTCCGCCACATATCCGTAAAAGCAGTCTGAAAACGGTTGCGCCTTATCTCTCTATCTGATAATTTAAAGAAGTTATTAAAATTATTTGCGTCTGGAATGCCTCCGGATTTGTCTCTAAGATTTGCCGTGAACTCCTCTCCCCCTTTGACACCTTCCTTTTGAGCTAAACAGTCTAAAAAGCGCCCGGTAACATTATGACTGCATATCAGACAAAATGTATAACGGATCTTTTCCCTTAATTCCTCGGGCAGACGTTTAATCCCCCGAATAATACATGGCACACCTAAAAGCGCATAGCGACCAGGACTTCCTTTGATTTCTTTAAGGACCCTGTCGTAAGACAATGGGTAATAATGAGAGCTCCGCACTCTGTCCAACTCTTCCACTGAACGTATAATCCAAAACTCATAATGGGGCTTTCCCATAGGCGCTGACACTGCTTTAGGAGTTATCACTCCGTCAATCTCTCCTGACTCGAGAAGATCCATCAAAATCGCGGTAAGGGCTCCGCCCGAAGCACTGCGTATTCGATATTGGGGATTCAAATCATAAGCTATAAAATATTGATCTTCCTCCCCCAGACCAAAACGTTCACCAGCTTCAGCCGAAGCTTTTGCGTATTCACAGATGCATGCCGGCGTGTGTGGACATACCTGGACGCATAAACCGCAGTCTGTACATTTTTTAATGTCAACCCGAGGCACCCAGAGCAGTTTTTGTCCCCAGTGCATATCTATTGCGCCCTCAGGGCAAACCGATGCGCAAAGACCGCACCCGATACACAATCCTGGTTTTTGTGTTGTCTCCTTTATTGTTGCCATGATCTTACCATGAATATCTTTGATCCCTAATCGGTATTAACACTGCTCTTGAGTATTGAGACTAGATGTGTTCCTCCATGGATCATACTTAGCAATTTCTGCCCGATGAAATCCTGCACTTTGCGCAAACCCCTCTTACCTTTTTTATAATAAGGCGAATAAGCCGGGTCTCCCAGATTATATGTGTGCGCTTCACAAACTATCTTCCTTTTACTGGCCCATTTTTTCATTCCATCTTTCGTAATCGCCCATAAATGCCTCGGGGGGTCGACCCCATGAAGCATGCCCCCACTGATCATTATCCGGAGAACTTTCATTCTTGAAAAATTATTAGTTTTACAAATACTGGAAAATCTACTTCTTATGCTTGAACGGGGATAGGCGAGATATTCCAGTGAATTCCCATTAGGAACCTGCACAACGAGCAATCCTTCAGAGTCCAAATAGTTTATAATCTTGCCCATAAAAGCGGTTGGATCGATGAGATGTTCGATAACATGTCTGCAGTAAATAAAACTGAATTTTGCGTTTATATATTCTTTTATATTTACGGCATCACGATTAAATACTCTTTTCAAACCAAGGGTATTTTGAGCAAAGTCGCAAGACTGGGAATCCAGGTCCACATACGTGCTCTCCCCGTATCCAAGCTCCTCAAAGGCCTTTGCGAAGAACCCTCCCCCCCCTCCGATATCAAGC
>CAYSJU010000046.1:0-7595 GCA_964431495.1 uncultured Planctomycetia bacterium | reverse complement strand
GTATACTATTACGGAATACCGAATTCTTTCCATATAGTATACCTAATGCGGAAGTAAAAAGTGTAAGAATTTATCGAAAATAATTCAATAACGGCTGTAAAAAATAAAAAGCCCGACACCGAGCCGGGCTTTTTATTTTGCTAAAAAAATATCTTAATATTGCTGTTACTTCTTCGCGGCTTCTTCACCTTCCCTTGGAGGCCAGTATCTCTTCGGTCCCCTGATCCAATCGGCACAATAATTAAAGAGCCCTCCCGGATAATTGTTTTTGGGGAGCTCTCTTTTCACTGTTTCCCTTGTTGACTCGTCTTTAGTCCCGGCAGCAAACGCGGGTATCGTCCCCGCAATGAGAACCAACACTAATACGATCGCTGCTACTTTCCTCATCATCTACCCCCTTTACAGATTTCACTAAAATCCATAATTACATAGTTATCAAGTATTACTTTCTTAATATTATACATGGGTATATAGGAAAAACAAGGTATTAAGTGAAAAAAGTCAGGCGGCTGGTTTCTGTTTGTGAGGGATATTTACAACTGCTCATACAACAGTGAGCCTGGCATTTCAAGATCATGCTCTTCTAATAGATCTCTGTCCTTCAGGATATCAAAAGTGTCCCCTGCTGCCACTATTTTCCCTTGATCTATCACCACAACTTTTGAACAGGTTTCCATAACCATGCTCAGATCGTGCGTTGCTATTGCTTTGGTAAGATTCAGCCTCCCAAGCAATTCTATCAATTCCCGCCTGTGTTTGGGATCCAAATTACTGGTAGGTTCATCCAAAACCAACATTTCCGGATTCATGGATAGAACTGTGGCAATAGAAACCCTTCTTTTTTCGCCAAGGCTTAAATGATGTGAAGAACGTTTTATCGCCCCTGACATGTCTACTTGCGCGAGGGCCCTTTTGACAGCTACTTCGACTTCGGCTCCAGATAACCCCATATTAATAGGCCCAAAAGCAACATCATCGAAAACCGTGGGCATGAACAGCTGATCATCCGGATTCTGAAAAACCAATCCGATCTTACTTCTAATAAAGTTAAGACTTTGTTCCTCTGCTTCCATGTCCAGCACCTTTACCTGACCGCCTCCTCTCAGTATCCCATTAAGATGAAGTAATAATGTTGATTTGCCCGATCCGTTGGGACCGATGATGCCTGTAGAATCACCTTCAAAAATATTCAATCCCACACTATCCAATGCCTTAGTTCCATCCGGATAAGTATAACTTAACCCTTTTATTTCTATGAGTTTTTTAAGCATATCAGTTCCCTATTAGACGTATTCCTGTTAACACGATGGTCAAAATAATTATAAAGTTCAGATCGCTCTTTTTCAACTGAAAAGTACTTAAAGTCCTGATCTGTCCGCTAAACCCCCTGGAACACATGGCAAGATAGACATTTTCCGCTCTTTCATAGCTCTTTATGAACAACGCACCGGTCATATTGGCAAGCACCCTGATATGGAGCCATTTTGAGTTGCTGATCAATCGTGAATCTTTTGCGCGTTTCATGATCATAAATTCATCCATTACCAGAAAAATATACCGGTACATGAATGAAAGGATCATGACGAAAAGTCTTGGCAGATGGAGTCTTTCAAGAGCCTTTAACAGATCAGGGAATCTGGTGCTACTGGTCAAAAGTATCAGGCACAAAACGCTCAAATATGCCTTGGCCAGAACGTTCCAGAATACCATTAGACCATCATGTGTGACCGTAAGATCTATCGGACCGAAAGAAAACATGCCCGCTATCTCGCCTTCCCTGAAAAATGGGATGAAAACAGCAATGGCCAGGACAAAAGGGATTATGACTAAAGATCTCTTTATCACAAAACCAAACGGGATCCCGGATAAAAATATCAATACCGTAAGACACGCGCCGTACAATGCAAAACAGGTAAAGGCGGCCGGTCCCGTAGAAACTACAAACAATATAAAACTTAAAAAAACTATGAGTTTGATCCTTGGATCCACCCTGTGAATAATACTTTGTCCGTCGCTGTATTTATCAATAAAAGAGTGCCTCAATACGATCTACCCCGTTTAATAATAACCGCCAGGATAACTCCCGCGGTAAAAGAAACAAGTGTCCCTGCCGCACCAGCAAGTGAAGTAGCTATCCTCTCGCTCTTTATTCCTGGCCACACATAATCAGGGACCGGTGAAACAAGGATCGGTGCAACTTCTCCCTTTTCCAGGAAGCCTTTATCTTCGGCAACTTTTTCCAACCCGTCGGGCCAGGGTGAAGCAAATGGAGAAACCGCAATCGCAAGAAAAAGTGCGACTATAACGCCAAAAAGTATTTCATTTTTCTTCATTTCAACCTCTCTCTTTACTTGTTATGTCTATTATTTGACAGGTTCGTATATCAAATCCGGCCTTACTTTCACCACGAATGCTATGACCAAACAGGTAATAACAGCCTCTCCGATACCGATGAACGCGTGAACGCCTGCCATAGCCAGGAACGCGATCTTTATCGGTGAAGTTCCTGATAAGGCAAGTTCAATAGCGCACGCGATCGAAGCAACAACTACAGAAGCCCACGCGGCAATGCCCGCGGCAATAATAAGACCTTTTGTTCCTTTTATGGCCTTCCATAAAAGCCTGTAAAGAAAATATCCTCCCATAGTTCCGATAAACGCCATATTAAAGACATTAGCCCCTAACGCTGTCACTCCCCCATCCTGGAATATAAAACATTGTACAACTAACACCACTGTAATTACAAGAGCTCCGGCATATGGCCCCAAAAAGACAGCAGCAAGCACTCCGCCTATTAAATGCCCGGAGGTGCCTCCTATAACGGGAAAATTAAGCATTTGCGCGGCAAAAATAAAAGCCGCCATTACACCCATTAAAGGGATCATCCGCTCTTTGAGGACCTGATATGTTCTCCTCAGGCAATACGCTATTCCGCCAATTGAAATCAGCCAAGTGGGTATCCATGTGTTAGCAGTCAGAAAACCATCTGGTATGTGCATTTTCCCTCCTTTTTGTTGAGCATATTATTGTAAATTAGTAATCAACCTGTCCCCTGATACCGTATATGAACAAATATCTCTCGTTCCCATCACCGTTCGGGTCCCATATGACCTGAAAGTCCGGGCTCATGGTAAGATGATCATTCACCTTATAGGAATAATATGCCTCAAGATGAGTTTCATTTTTATGGGTATCAACAGTATCTCTATAATCCTCACCCGGTATTACCTGGCCGACACCTACAGCGACAATATCTTCTTCCCTGTTCCAGTACTCGCCTGTCATCTGGAGGCCCATGGACCAGGTATATTCTATACCCGAATTATTGTCACCAACATAAACCTTGGGGTTCGCCCATCCGAACCTGCCGAATGCTCCAAAGATCTCCGTCAGCATCTGGTCGCAGCTGATCCCTAATCCGTAGTTCTTCTCTTTTGTTCTCTCTTCCAGATCCTCTATTTTTAAGTGGTCAGCGCCATTTGCCCAGAAATACGCCCGGTAATTACCACCCCACCGTTCTTCATCATAACCGAACGCCCTGGCAGGCATGAAATTGACCTGGGTCCCGACAAAACCCTTGTTCATGATATCATCCCACCCTGTGGCTCCTGAATCCATATATACGGCTTCAACCTCAATACAGTTCAGAAGAAATTCAGAAGTAAGATAGATCCTCCCGCCGAATGCGTTTTCGGGAAATTCTACTGTCGGAGCGTTCCTGAAAATGTCTGACAGGAACTGTGTACATTCATCATTCGCGTACTCGTTTGTGTCGATAAAGCATGTGGGGTCTAATTTTCCGGCGGTAAGCATTACCTGTCTGTCGAACAGGTACTGCTGGTACCAGAACTCGAGCCATTCAGCGGTATTGTTTCCTGCCGTAGCGTCATAGTTGACATTGCTGAAAACACTCAGTTTGTCCGTCAGGCCCCCCCCCTGGCCAGCCTCCAGATAAGCGAACGCAGTTCCATAATCGCCGAACTGTTTCTCGATGGTAAGATCAGCGGAATATGATCCGTCAAACCTGCTTTTATGCTGCTCATCACCGACGCTGTTAGCGTCAGGTGTCCCCTGGCCAACGAAAGTCCCGGAAACACCGATCTCCAGGCCTTCAAAAGCCTCCCGCACGCCGCGTAAACGCTCCAGGGTAGCTGTCCGCGTGTCCATTGTCTCACTCTGTCTTATGTTCACCTCTTCTTCCCGGACTACTCTTTTCTCGAGTTCCATGATCCTCATGTTCTGTCTTTCTATTATCTCCTTGAGAGTCGTGACCTCTCTCATGATCTCCGCGTTTGACGGCATGACTTCCGCTATCGCATTATTCGATACAAGTACTATACCCGTCATAGCTACGATCGTAACCGAAAAAACAAGCTTCCTCATCATCCTCTCCTTTTCCTCGCTACTATTATCGAAGTGTTATTTTTATTGAATTCGTGTTACTGTACTGCTAAAAAAATTTAAGCCAGTTCCTTGCCGGTCGTGGTTGGCGTCAGCTGGCCGTGCTTCACTCCTTTAGTAGATTTTAATCTATGGGCAAGTTCTTCTATTTTACCGGGTTTACCTTTTACGATAATTATCTCCAAGCAGTTGTGATGGTCAAGATGGACATGCTGGTTGGCGATTATCAGGTGATGAAAATCATGCTGGATATCCACTATGGAATTCAAAAGGTCCCTCTTATGATGGTCGTAAACAAGGGTTATGGTCCCGGCTACCTCATCTTTTCCCAGCCACTCTTTTTTAACAAGCTTTTCCCTGATCATATCCCGGATGGCTTCCGAACGGTTGGAATACTTCTCCCCTTTTATAAGGCTGTCGAACTTTCTAATAAGACCTTTATCAATAGACACTCCAAAACGTATAAGGTCTGACATACCCCTCCTTTGTGTTACGAATCAATAAATAGTAACACTCCCCCGCTAATTGGTCAACTAAAAAATAATACACGAAAGCTGTTTAGACCATTCCGTACAGGGGCGTTGATGGCCGAAGCAAGCTTGGTCCCCGCCCTTTCGAAGAAAGGGCGGGGTTGCGAGGCCATCATCGAGCAGGATTTGCCGCTGGAGCAAATCCTGCGTCCCCTGGTAGGAATGGTCTAAATAGCTTTTTTATTTATTAGAAGGTTATTAACAGATGCGGGGCAGTTGATCGGCTTCGAGCATGGGAAGGATGCGGCTTGAGCCGATCCTGGTTCTAAGATGGACTTCGCCTTTATGGCTGGAAGTGACTCTGCCGATGATCCGCGCCTTTGGCCCTATTGCACGTTTGACTTTTTCAGCGTCTTTTTCCCGGACAAAACAGATGAATTTCCCCTCATTGGCCACGTAGAGCGGGTCGAACCCCAAAACATCGCACAGTTTTCTGACACTCGGCTTGATCGGCACGTCTTTTTCATTTACCTCTATGCCAAGGCGCGAAGCAGCCGCTATCTCATTTAAAGCCGTTGCCAGACCGCCCCTGGTGGGGTCGCGCATAACACTTATGTTCTTGGACACCTTAATACATCTCTCCGTTTCAGCGTTCAGGTTGCGACAGTCGCTCTTGATGCCGGATTCAAAGCCAAGGCCTTCCCTCGCGTTAAGTATGGCCATCCCGTGCTCGGCGATGCCGCCGTTTATTAGTATCATATCGTTGTTCTTCGCCCTGGAGCTTATACGCTGTCGCGAACTATTGATGACGCCTATACCGGCTGTATTTATGAATATCCCGTCCGCGGCCCCTCTTTCAACGACTTTTATGTCTCCTGTTACGACCTTCACTCCGGCTTTGCTGGATGCCTGCCGTATGGAAATCGCTATTTTCTCTAAAGTGAGGAATTCAAGGCCTTCTTCAATAATAAACGCTAGTGATATGAAAAGCGGCCTGGCGCCTTTCATTGACACGTCATTAACTGTCCCGTATACCGCGAGCTTCCCTATATCTCCGCCTGGGAAGAACAGGGGTTTTACGACATATGAGTCAGTACTGAAAGCGATCCTCTTATTGCTTACCCGGAGCTCAGCGGCGTCCGCAAGTTCATCGAGTATACTGTTCGAGAAATTCAAACGCAGCATATCTATAAGCTCGTGCATCAGCCTGCCGCCGTTACCATGCGCCAGGGTTATTTGTTTTTCCATCGGTTACTCCTTATTATAGATTCCCGCTGTAGTTTACCCCTGCGAAAGCAGGGGCGGGGATGACAGCAAAATTATCCGTATCGATAATACGCCGCGCACGTCCCTTCGGATGACACCATGCAGGGGCCTACCGGGTTCTGTGGCGTGCATTTTTTTCTGAACAGCGCGCAATCCGGGGGAGACTTTATGCCCTGAAGCACCTCGCCGCAGGCACAGCCCCTTGGCAGGGCCTTCTCAGGCACATTGACCTTGAATTTTTTTTCCCCATCGAATTCCCTGTATTCATTCTTGAGTTTAAGGCCGCTTCTCCTGATCTTTCCCAGCCCTCGCCAATCCGTGTCAGCCGGTTTAAAAACGGACTGAAGGACCCTTCTCGCCTTTTCGTTCCCTTGTTTCCTTACAGCCCTTTTGTATTCGATCTCCACTCTGCTGGTCTTTACTTTTATCTGTCCGACCAGTCGATCGATCCCTTTTATTATGTCATCATCATCAAAACCAGTTATCACACAGGGCTTTTTGTAACGCTTCGCGATCCTTTCATAGGGAATGCTTCCGGTAATAACACTGACATGCCCCGGGCAGATAAAACCGTCTATCCTGACCTTGTCAGACCGGGCAATGTTCTCAAGCGCGGGAAAAATAAGTTTAAAATTCGATAATATGAAAAAATTCTTTACTTTTCGCTTTTTCGCTTCGATCAGGGTAGCCCCGACCGTGGGTGAAGTCGTCTCAAACCCCACGCCCATGAAGACTATATTCTTTGAAGGATTGTCCCCCGCGATATCCAGAGCGTCAAGACAGGAATATACCACCCGGATATCAGCGCCGCCTCTTTTGACGTCCTCAAGGCTTGCGTCGCTTCCAGGCACCCGCATCATGTCCCCGAACGTTGTCATGACCACGTCTTTTATGCCGGCTATCTTTACCGCCCTGTCGATATCCCTCTGAGAAGTCACGCACACGGGACAGCCCGGACCGGAGATGAGCTCTATCCTTTCTGGCAAGAGCCTTTTTATGCCGGACCTTGCTATCGCCATTGTATGAGTCCCGCATACTTCCATTAGTCGTATTTTTGTCATTCGGATTTCGATATTCGGATTTCGGATTTAACAGCTTCTTTTAGTTCCTCCAACACCTTCAGTGTGTCTTCGGCTTCGGATCTCTTCACCTTCCCGATAGCAAAGCCGGCGTGGACAAGGACGTAATCCCCCTTTTTCACCCCGCTCAGGACGCCGAGAGAGACTTTTTTATACACCCCGCCGAAATCAACGAGGGCTGACGCTTCTTCTATTTCTCTAACCTTTGCAGGATAAGCTAAACACATAGTTCAACTCCTGTAAACATATATAATCGTAAATAGTTAAAAAATCAAAATTTAAAACTGATAGCCCTGCTTGAAGCAAAATAACATTAAAGACAAATATATGAATTTGTTTTCACCTTCGGATAATTTTGAATTTTAAGCTATACTTTTTC
>CAYSJU010000045.1:0-7800 GCA_964431495.1 uncultured Planctomycetia bacterium | reverse complement strand
TTTATGACGCCACATACAATGTGTCGCTCGGCGATCCGTTAAGGGACGACGTGGTACAGAGTGAGCGGACGGACAGGTTCGTGTATGACCACAAGAACGATTATACGCCGGGCAGCGCGTCATGGGTGATGAGGCAGCACCTTGTTTACGCGGCCGATGGAGTTACGGTTACCGAAGGCTATGAGTATTACGCGAGCAGTCACGCGAGGAGGGAGATACTGAGTAATGGTGACATATTAGAGTATTTTGATATTCCGCAGGACAGGCTAAGTCTGTTCTATGACGCGAGCGAGACCGAATACAAGACCTGGGACTGGGAGAGCCCTGTAGCGGGACAGGTAACAGAGGACATCTATGACGGCACATACAATGTGTCGCTCGGAGATCCGTTAAGGGACGACGTGGTGCAGAGTGAGCGGACCGAAAGGTTTGTATATGACCACAAGAATAATTACACCCCGGGCCACGCGTCATGGGTGACGAGGCAACATATACTGTACAAGGCGGGCGGCGTGACGGTAGATGCTGCGTACGAGTATTATGCCAGCGGCTGGTCCATGAGGGATATCTCCAGCACTGGTACTATAACGGAGTATTCATCCACAGCACAGGACAGGGTAACGCTTTACTATGATAACCACGTGACAGATCCTGTATACAAGACCTGGGACTGGGAGAGCCCGGCAGCGGGACAGGTCATCCAGAACGAGTATCACGGCCAGTATGATGTGACCATAGGGGACCCGTTACGGAACGACATAGTGACGACAGAACGGACTGACAGGTACGTGTATGACCACAAGAATAATTACACCCCGGGCCACGCGTCATGGGTAATGAGGGAGCATATAGAATACGATGCTGCGGGCGTGTGGGAGACCAAGTACACGTATTATGCCAACGGAAACATGGAGTCCAAGACGACTAACGGCGACGACGGATTCGGCAACGTGTATTATCACTATATGGACGATGGCCGGGTGGATGTGCAGAGATTAGTCGCGCCGAACGCCGGTGAATATAACGCGGTGGGGTATAAGTATGTGTATTATGATGACCCGGCTGGCGATTGGTACAGAAAATACTGCTACACCAGCTGTGACTATACCAACCCGAGCAATCCCGTGCTGGCCGGGCTGGTGCTGATGTATGAGTATGACGGCCCCGCGATAACCAAACATACTTATTACGCCAACGGCTGGATGGAATCAGTGAATATAACATATCCGGCCACTCCGTCCATGGACGCATACTGGCACTATATATATGAAGACTATTATACGGCCAGTAATGGAGATATGATGGTTACCCATGGCCGGACCGATGTGGATATCCTGCCCTTTCCCGGGCCGCCGCCATTCGCGGAATATGCTCGTTCTTATGAATACTGGGCAGATACCGAGAAACATTCGAAGAAAATTTGCTATGGCACCGGCGACTATTCGGATCCAAAGAATCCTGATTTGACAAATCTACTGGCCCAGTATGATTATACATATTACACTCTTAGCGAGAGGCTGCATGAGAAGGAGATCTCGGCTTCGGATGAATTTGGAAATATATACTACGAATATAAGGATGAAGATTTGGGCCGGACGATAAGATATCAGAGGGCTTCTGACGGACATGTGTTCAAGACTCTGAGTTGGGACGGTACCAGCGAAAGAAAGAAGAAAGAAGAGGAATTCTCTTCCAGGAGCGGCGCTACTGAGACCGGCTGGCTTACTACTTTGTGGTATTATCCCACGACAGAGAGACTTCACAAGAAGCTTACCAGTACAGGTGAAGGTGTGGAGTATTTTGACGTAGATGGTTATAAAACAAAGACTTACTGGCATCCGACCAATGGCACTATAACACACTGGGAAACGGCCGCGGATTACGACAATGGTGTGACAAAATGGTACATGAACGGAACTGATCTGGAGCTGTATACTTACTGGTCGAATGGCAACCTTAAGTATAAGGATATCTATGTAGATGTAGGGGGTACATGGACCTGGGATCACGCGGACTCATGGCAGGCAGATGGGACCTGGGATGGATCGAAGACAAGGGCTGTTACCGGCGCGCCTGAATTCTACACGCTTCCGGATAAACCGGTAAGAGCTGACCTTACATCGCTGCTTGTTGGCGAAGAGATAGAGGAAAGCGTCAAGATCGGCGAGACAGGCGATTCGCTTCTGCCGGATGACATGGAGCGTTTCTTCAGCGATCTGGACGATCTGAAGGGTATGTATACCGGAGAGGGCGTCACTATAGCGTTCCTGGATTCCGGTATTGACCTTGCCCGGCTGAGTATCGATCTTATCGGCAGCTATGATCTCGGAGGGAGTGGTTATAATGACCTTTTCGGGCACGGGGCCACGACTGCCAGTATTATCACGGGTAATAGCGGGCAGGGTGTAGCGCCGGGCGTTGATCTCCTGTCGCTGAACATATTTGATGAAGCAAAAGAGACGAGTTCAAGTATTGTCGCGGATGCCATACGATTTGCCGTGGATAACGGGGCTGACATCCTTTCCATGCCGTTCAGCCTGTTCCCGATAAGTAAAAAGGTGGAATCGGCTCTTGAATACGCTTATGACAAGGGCGCTATAATGATAGCCGCGGCGGGGAATGAAGGCACACAGATCATGGCTAACAGCCTGGCTGCTCAGGATGAAGTTATCACTGTCGGTTCAGTCGAAGCCGGCGGTGAGTTTTCATCGTGGAGCAATTACGGCAGCGAGCTTGATCTACTGGCGCCGTGGGACATGGTCACGCTGGAAGATACTGATGAGAACCAAGCAGGGACCTCCTATTCAGCGGCTTTTATTGCCGGGTTGACAGCTCTTTTACTTGAAGAGGACCCGGAGATGACAACAGAGGATGTTCTGAGAGAACTCAAGATAATAACCACCGGGAGAGAAGAAGAAAATGCCGGATACGATGAGTATGGTTTGTTAAATAATCAAGAGGAAGAAGAACAGGCAGAGGAAGAAAAAGAGATCAAGGGCGCTGATGTGGATGAAGTTGTTGCCCTTTACGAGGCGCAACGGAAGAACAGGCAGCAGTTTACCGGACATCCGATGAAGATGGAAGAGAAAAATGGCGCTCTACCGGTCGGGCAGTAATCAGATTCCTCGACTCGCTTGTTTCAGCCCCGGGCGAGATGACAACAAAAAATAATTTGTAAGACACAACAATTGGTGGTATAGTAGATATTAATAATACATGGGGGTACTACGTGAGCGAAACAATGGAAAAGAGGAAGTATCCAAGGGTGAAGACACACATTCCTGTGAAGTACCGCAAACTGCGTGACGGGGCCGGAACTATAGGTTTGGGCTCTTTAAGCAGGAATCTGAGCCTGGGTGGCGTTCATTTCAGGACCAACGAGTTTATTTCCATGGCTTGCCGGTTGATTCTGGAACTGGATATCCCTATGCTCACGAAGCCCATAAAGGCTATTTCAAAGGTAGCCTGGATACGGAGAACGGGTTCGGGTGACGACTACGAAGTGGGTAATCAGTTTTTGGAGATATCCAAAAAGGACAAGGAGCTCATTTCCAAGTACGTTAACAGCCTTTCACTCTATAACGAATCCGGGGTTGACAGTTCCGAACAGAAACCCGCTGTAGAATCAGCGTAATAGCTCGCCTGCCGGCATGGTTGGGAGAGTTTTACGATTGACAGGTTCGAGTTCTGTGGGTTAGAATGTATCCAGCCATAGTTATCTATCATGAAGAAAAACATCTCATTTATACTTGTCTATATAGCTATTTTTTCTGTTATTACCCTGCAAACCTGCGAGGTTTGTCATGCCTTCTGGATATGGCAGCCCAAGGAAAATGGCGTTGTGAATCCCAAGTTCGCGGTAAAGGACTCTCCGTCTGAGCAGTTCGAATACGCGATGCAGTTTTTCAAGGATAAGGACTTTAAACGGGCCGCGGATGAGTTTGTCCACCTGACCGATAAGTATAAGGATTCGAACATCGCCCCGGAATCGCAGTATTACGCCGGCCGTTCCTTCGAGGAGCTGGGAAAATACTGGTTCGCCCATGAGAACTACCAGAAGACCCTTAAAAATTACCCCTATACCAAACGCATGGAGGAGATAATTGAGCGCGAATACAATATCGCCAATATTTTTCAGACCAAGCATTCCCCGAAACTGGTAGGTGACCTGGAGCTGAATACCGCGCTCGATAAGGCGATCGATATATACAAAAAGATAGTGGAGAACAGCTCGTATGGGAAGTTCGCGGATAAATCGTTGTTCAAGATGGCGGAATGTTACAGAAGACAGAGGAAATATAATGAGGCCATCGATACCTACGAAATACTGCTTACTGATTATCCCAACAGCAAACTTCTGCAGGAGTCGAAATACCAGCTTGCTTATACCACGTACGAGGCCTCCCTCGACCCGGATTACGCCCAGGAGAGCACGGAAGAAGCCCTCAGTAAGTTCGAAAGGATAGCCAAGTCCACGGCCATCCCGGCCATAGCGGAGGAAGCGGACAAGGCCATAGACCTATTAAGGAACAGAAAGGCCGAAAGCCTTATGAATGTGGCTGTTTTTTATGAGAAACAGCGAAAATACAAAAGCGCGCTTATTTATTACAGGGAAATACTGAGCAAATATCCCGATACCAGCGCGGCCGGCCAGGTGAAAGACAAGACAGCCTATCTGCAGAAAAGGATAAAAAAGTGACAAGAAGATCCTTACAGCCGTTGTTCCCGCAGCCGTCATTCCCGCGGAAGCGGGAATCAATACAACTGTCGTTGTGTCCTGTAGTTTCCCGATTTTTTATAATTATATCCCTGTGTTTTTTAGCCTGCGGATGCGGCTATTCGGCGGCTTCGCTTCTTCCCGCCGACCTTGATTCCATACACGTGGATAACTTCGTAAATGAAATAAACACCACCAGGGAGATATCCAACAAGAGGTCCAGTTACACTTACTGGCCGGGTGTTGAGAACCAGATCACCAGGGCGGTTATCAATGGTTTTATTTTTAACAGGAAGCTTGAGATCGACCCGGACACGGACTCGGCGCTTCTCCTGAAAGGGACCCTTGTGGACATAAGGCAGATCCCTCTCAGCTACAGCGGCAATTACAATGTCGAAGAGTTCAGGATAGAGATATTCGTCAACATAGAGCTCTATGACAACCGGAACGGCGAGCTGATGTGGAAAGAGGAGAGGTTCATGGGCCAGATGAACTATTACGTGTCTGGTCCGAACAGGATGACCGAACCCGAGGCGCAGATCGCCGCGGTAAAGGACCTGGCGGAGCGGATCGTCGAACGCACGGTCGAATATTGGTAGGGGATGACAAAAGGGATATTAACGCGTGAGCGAGAATTACCTGATCGTCGGCAATGACGGATACATAAGAGCGCGTGAAATACGCAAAATAGTAAGCACATTTCTTTCCTCCGAAGAGGAGGATCTCAATTATTCAACCCATACTCCTTCCGATATTGACGGTGCCAAAGCCGCGCTTAACACCCTGCCGTTCCTTTCAGAGAAGAGGGTAGTCCTGTTGAAGGAGGTTCAGGACCTTTCGGAAAGCTCGGGGGAGGATCTGGTCAGCTACATGGAGAGACCTTTTGCCAGCAGCGTCCTGGTTATTTCCGCTGGCGCTTCCTTCAAGAAGACCGGCCATTACAAAAAGCTGTCCCGGTTGATGAAGACAGTGGCCGCGGACAAGCCCACCCCTGATACCATGAAAAAGTGGATAAGGAATTTCATGAAAAAGCATGGTGTGGAGATCTCGCCGAGGGCCGTGGACCTTATCGTGGAATTGAAAGGCGTGGACACTTCAGGGGTGAGAGCGGAACTTGAAAAGCTGGCCGCTTATTCCGGCGGGGACAGGATAGACGTTAAAGAAGTTGAAAAGCTCGTGGGCCGCAGCGTTACCGAGGCTGTTTTTAAGCTGGCTGACGCTATTAACAGCCGTAACGCCAAATGGGCGTTCCGCATACTTAACGACCTTTATAACGAGAAAAAGAGCCCCCAGGAGATAATCGGATACCTTGGCTGGTACACGCGCGTGATGCGCAGCATAAAGCTTCTTGCGGATAAAGGGCTTGGAGTCGACGCTATTGCCGGGGAACTGGGGTATTCCGCCGCTTACGTGAAAAGGCTCAAACAGCAGGCCGAAAAATATTCCGCGAAAAAAATGGAACACTGGTTATCGCTTCTGTTCCGGACCGATCGCGAGATAAAGTCCGGCCTGAAAAATCCCTTATTGGCCATGGATATGCTTATTGCAGCTTTCGCGGCTTGATATTACAGAGGGGTTGATCACCACCATGATTCCATCTGGACCCCGGCGTTCAATCCATTCATCTTGGTCCTGTAGGCTTCTCCTCCTATAAGTCCCTTGAAATCAGGGCCCCATGTGGCGTAAGTAACGTACGCGCGGAGGACAGGTCTTCCAAGAAACTGGTTATTGATCCGTAGCTCAGGCGCCACCGTCAATTTGAAAAGGAAGTCGTCAAAGTGGTCCACTTCACTACACGTTTTATCCAGACCGGCCTCAATGGCCAATGCCACGTTCTCCGTGAATTGATAGATGGGTCTGGCGCCTATTGAGAACCAGTGCAGCTCATTTTTCGAAGGCGCGCCGTTGTTGTAGAACTGGTAGACAATGTCACCCATCATTGAGAAATTGTCCGTGGGTTCTATCACGCAGCTTTCCGTGAACCGCAGCCTTTTCCTGCCCTGCAGGTATTCGTCAGGGGCCACTACATTTGGAAGAAAATTGTAGCTTGATCCGTTTCCGTACTGGATGGATAATTTATTATAACCATTGACGCCGAATGGCTTATCTATCGTGTGGAGGAAGCCAGCGGCAAGGCCCCACGCGTCTTCATATCTCTGGTTGGCACCGTCCGGCGTCAGATATTTTCCTCCTTTTATCGCCGAGGGAGAGAGCCAGATCATGCCTTTCCCGAACGGCACGTCTATATCATAAATACGGATATCAGCGCTATTTTTTGCAACCTCGCCCATCTTCGAGCAATTGTATCTGTCGGTCGATCCGCCGAGGTAAGCGACAGCGAGTTTTCCGAAATCTCCAAGCGGGGCATCCTCAAATCCGCCGCCGTAACCGCTCATATCAAAAAAGTAGAAGTCGATTATGTGGATATCGATACGTCGGTAGAAGCGCTGCCCTGCCCAGAACTTCACGCCCGGGGCCCAGGGGAAATTACCCATCTGGGCGAACGATTCCCGTATCATGTATACCTGGTCGTTCAGGAGATCCCAGTTCTCGTATTCATTCGTCCTGAAAGCCAGCAGCACTTCCGTGCTAAAGAACGGTTTGCTCAGGTCAAGCGGGTCTTCCGCGATAAAATCTTTTACGAAACGCAGTTCCCCGTATGTCTCTAATTCGTTGCCAAGGCGGTATTTCGACTCGGCCCCGGGCGCCATGAAAGCGACCTGGTGGCCGCCTTCCCCGTTTACGCCGAACCCGGAACGGAGGTACCCGTGATACTGGAACCCTTTTGTCAGGGCTTCTGCGAGGTTGTGCGCCTCGCGTGCGGCCTGGCGGGCTTCATCCTCATATTTGCGGGCTTCCTGCCCCTCAAACTGGGTGCTGCGCACCTTTTCTTCCACCAGTACAAGGCGTTTTTCAAGATAGCTGATATACGTGTAGGCCTGCTGGAGGTCCTTTCGCAGGGCTTCTACTGAATCCGCGGAAGCGTCGGGTTGCGCGGTCGACCATGAAAGGAGCAAGAGACAGATGCAGATGAGAAAAAAGGAAGATATCTTTTTATACTTTGAAAAGATTAAATCCATCTC
>CAYSJU010000044.1:0-8113 GCA_964431495.1 uncultured Planctomycetia bacterium | reverse complement strand
ATAAAATCCGCTTCCGGAAATAATCTGATGACCCTTGAAAGGATATTTGAGCTTAATACTTCAGCGTTGACCACAGTTGAAGCTTATTTTCGGATCTTCAAAATAGCTTTCACTGCCGAGGAGAAGCCTTCTGCGGAAGCTGTGGATGTACTTAACGAGTGGCTGGCTTTTATTGAGATCCAGTGCAGATATGATATCGAATATCTTGATGAAGCTGAAACAGAAGTACGGGATAAACGAGTTCTGGAGGAAATAATCACCGCAAAGAAAAACATTGAAAAACTATCCATGATCGCCGAGAAAGGGATAGGGGAAAACGAAAAATTGCTTGTACCTGCCGAACCATCTTAGGGCCGACCGCTTTATTTATTTTTAGATCCTTCGTCTTTTTCACCGCTTTCATCGAACCGGGATTCGGGCATAAGCGTGCTCGGCATTATAGGCCTGAAAGCCGGCGGACCGGTCGCTTCCATGCCGTTCAAGGCCTCATTTACAAGTGTTCCAAGCTTCCCTTCAAGTCGCACAAGGTATTTGGCATCCGACAAGTTTTGACCGGAATAGGTGTCTTTGGCGCTCATCTTTCTCAGCTCCTCGACGTCTTGCGCCATTGAGCTCAACATTTCCTGCTTTTTTTCTATACGATATACGTATTTGTCCCCCGACGAGTCGGGCATAGAAACCGCTTCGTCTGAGACAGCCTGAAGGCAGGGAACCGCCATCATGCCGCATGCTATCAGCATTATCAGTATTATGCGATATAACATGGCATCACCTAAGGTTAATCTTTAACTTTTAAAAACTTTTAGATAAGTAGCCTAAAAAAAAAGCCCTTATCCACGCCTATAGTATATCACACACTTGGCATGATTAATAAGAGGCATATCTTGCTTTTGTCTCTTTAACCAATCGGCTGAAATAACTCCATAATGCGGTTGAATATAACCGTGTACAGGGTTATGGAATTACTCACACCGCTTTTGATAAATCCAAGAAATGAGATCCCCCCGAAAAATGGGCAAAAAACAGCCATGGTTATCACCAGATTTCCCACAAATATGAACACTAGTGAAAGGATAACCCCGGATTTTGCTATATCGGATTGCTGCATTTTAAGCACTTCCGCGGTCATTACGAAATGAAACGCGAGTGTTATTCCCAGAAAAAAAAGAAACGTTGAGTTCAGATTAGCAAAACCGAACGAACTTACTCTTAGGAACATAAATATCGGCCCGAGAAGAAGCGTGTATATGGGTACAAAATAGGGGCTTAATTCTATGAACATGTTGGTTTTTGACGTGGTTACGCTGCCCCCGGAAGGAGTTACCCTGAACGAATCTATCCTGCCTCCGCAAAGCCATGTTGCCAGAACATGTATGAGTTCATGCCCGAGCACATAGAGGTATACCGGACGTATAACGAACACATGGAACAAAAGGTATACAAGAATGCCTCTTTCTATGACAGCGAACGAATTAACGAAGCCATCAAGGCCGGATATCTCGGAATAAAAGGCCCTGGCTACACCAACGGCGAACGGGATAAGCAATATGCCGATCAGTGTTTTAAACATTCTGATCATGAGGCTGCACCTTTTATCTCTTTTGCCCCAAAATACGGAACCAGCGCTTTAGGTATTTTTATTGCCCCGTTCTTCTGTTGATACGTCTCAATAAGCGCAATAACCAGCCTGGGAAGCGCTACGCCCGAAGCGTTCAGTGTATGCACAAACCTGGGTTTCTGACTTTTGTCGGACGGCTGATACCTTATGTTGGCCCTTCTTGCCTGGAAGTCCGAAAACACCGAACAGCTTGAAACTTCGAGCCAACGGCCCATGCCGGGAGCCCAGATCTCGATATCATAACACTTGTGCGCAGCAAAGCTTATATCTCCCGTGCAAAGCTCCAACACCCGGTATGCCAGACCTAGGCGCCGGATTATGTCCTCTGCGTCCTTAAGAAGTTTTTCAAGTTCGCGCATCGAATCATCCGGCCTGGTGAATTTCACCATTTCCACCTTATCGAATTGGTGTACACGTGTTATACCGCGCGTATCCTTGCCGTAAGACCCGGCTTCTCTCCTGAAACAGGCCGTGTATGCTGTGTACATTACGGGCAGATCTTCTTCTCTCAGCACTTCATTCGCATGAAGATTGGTCAGAGGAACCTCGGCCGTTGGTATAAGGTACAGATCATCCTCTTCTACTTTGTACATATCTTCCGCGAGTTTCGGAAGCTGGCCGGTACCCCTCATGCTCTGGCTGTTCACAAGAAACGGCGGAAACACTTCCGTATACCCGTGCTCTTCTGTGTGAATATCAAGCATAAAATTGATAAGCGCCCTTTCGAGTTTCGCGCCCTTCCCGATAAAAAGCGGAAAACCCGATCCGGTTATCTTTGCAGCCCTTTCAAGATCGAAAAGCCTGCCTCCGGAGCCGAGTTCAACATGGTCGCGTGGAGTGAAAGAAAATTTCGGCAAGCTTCCTTCTTCTTTTACGAGCTTATTATTTTCCTCTCCGCATCCCACCGGAACATTTTCATGGGGAATATTCGGGATAGTATCCAGAATATTTTTGTATTTTTCTTCTATCTCCCTAAGCTCGGAATCCAGGACTTCGATCTCGCCGGATATTCCCGCCACTTCATCTTTTGCCTGCTTAACATCGGCCTTAGCTTTTATAAGTGCGCCGATCTTTTTTGAAGCCTCATTCTTCTGTCGTTTTAGATCCTCTGACTTTATTATGACATCCCGCCGTCTTGTGTCTAAACTTAAAAAAACATCGACCTTGTCAGAGACATCGTTCCTCTTCTTGAGTGCTTCTCTTACTATATCCGGGTTCTCTCTTATAAATTTAGGATCAAGCATGTTTTTTCACCTTTTTTTACGCAATGTTCTCTTGTTAACATAAGTTATATCATGCGTTATCGTATTCTGCAAATCAAAAGCGTATTGCGTATTGAGTATCGCGTATTGCGTGTTTCAGATGTCAGCAGTAGTGCGGGTTTAAACCCGCACTACTGCTCGGGGTCGCTCGGGATGACATCACCCATCACTCTTCACCCATCACTACCCTGGCACACTAAAGTGTGCACTACTATCGACCATCGGCTATCGGCTGCCCTACTATTCACGATTCACCATCCACGATTCACGAATCACCCCTTGATCACCCCTAACGGCCTCATTCTGGCGACTTTACGGCAAATGCCGGCGCCTTCCACAACATTTACGACGTCTCTCACATCTTTGTACGCATCTGATACCTCTTCATGAAGCGTGGATCTGCCTGTGTACCGAACTATTATCCCCTTATCTTCGAGCTCGCGCACGATGTTCCTGTTTTTTGTCACTTTTATAGCGAGATGCCTCGACATGCGCCGGCCGGCGCCATGACACGTGGAATAAAAAGTCTCTTCTGCCTTCGGGGTCCCTACCAGAAGATACGAATAACGGCCCATATCTCCGGGAATGATAACCGGCTGGCCTGCATCCCTGTATTTCTTGGGGATATCTTCACTTCCGGCGGGAAATGCTCTGGTCGCCCCTTTGCGGTGAACACATAGCATTCGTTCTTTGTGGTTTATTGTGTATTTCTCGAATTTGGCTATATTGTGCGCCACATCGTATACCAGGTCCATCCCTAAAGACCCGGCGGGTTCGCCTAAAACTTCCGAAAAAGCCCCGCGCGCAAGATGTGTAATGACCTGGCGGTTGCACCAGGCGTAATTAGCCGCCGCACGCATAGCTCCGAGATAGTCCCGGGCTTCAGGGCTATTTACCGGAGCGCATGAAAGCTGCCTGTCCGGTAAAGTGATACCGAGTTTTTTCGAGATCTTAACCATACCTTCGGCATACTCACTGCATATTTGGTGACCGAACCCGCGGGACCCGGTATGGATCATTACCGTCATCTGGCCCTTTTCTATGCCGAAAACCCGGGCAATGTCGTTGTTAAAAATTTCATCGACGATCTGGACTTCCAGAAAATGGTTCCCAGAACCCAATGTGCCCGACTGATCCCGGCCGCGCTCATATGCCCTTTTTGAGACTTTTGACGGATCGGCTCCGGACAATGCGCCGTTCGCTTCGCAGTATTCAATATCATCCGGATATCCGTATCCGCGCCCGAGGGCCCACCCGGCGCCCTCAAGGAGCATTTGCTCCTCTTCTTTCCGGCTCAATTTTATATTGCCGGTGGATCCGACCCCCGTCGGCACTTCGCGGAAAAGAGTGTCGATGAGTTCTTTCATCCGGGGCTTGACATCTTTCTCAGTCAGGTTACTTCTTAAAAGCCGCACGCCGCAATTAATGTCAAAACCGACAGAACCAGGGGAGATAACTCCTCCCTCTTCGATATCGGTAGCAATGACACCTCCTATCGGAAGGCCATACCCCCAATGTATGTCCGGCATACCCATGGACGCCCTGACGACCCCCGGCAGATGTGCCGCGTTCGCCACCTGTTCGGCCGCATTATCCTTTATGACATCTTTTATCATTTCTTCGCTTGAAAAAATGAGGCCCGGCACTTTCATGCCGGGCGCATAAGTTACAGGGATCCTCCACCTGTATTCATCTATTTTTTCAAGTTTGCCTGTAAATGCCTGTGTCATAACGTGTCTCCTGTTGGGCTATAAGTTCGTATTGGGTATTGAGTATTGCGTATTGAGCAAAATCTCTATGCGCCCTGCACCATGCGCCATGCACTTCTCGCCTCTAGCCTCTTGCCTGTGACCGATTGTCCACGGTCCACGGTCGACGGTCGACTGTGGACTGTCGACTAAGGCTACTTGTGCTCTTGTGCCTTGTGCTCTTTTCATCGGCTATCGACTGCTCTATACATCAACTTTATTGCCATTACCCTCTAGCGTCAAGTTATTTCATTTGGGATTTGAAAATACCGGCCCGGCTGTATATACTTGTAATAAACAAGGGGAGGGCCAATTATGAGTGGTAAATTATTTTTGCAGATCGTCGTGTTAATGATCCTTTTCGCGGTTATTACGACCGGGGTGAAATACCTGAAGATGACTTATTGCCCGATGGGTGGCGCAAAAGCCCAAGCATCTTCAACATATGCCCCAAAAATGGCGAAGTAGTGTAGGGGCGGGGTGACCCCGCCCTGGCGAGTATTATAAAAAAACCCGGGGAACGTTCCTCGGGTTTTTTTATTTTATGTCGACCGGCGATCGCCGTCGGAGTTCTATTGCGATCCACCGGATATAGCACCCGTTGATGCTATCTCCTTCGAATATATCACCAGGTCGTCTTCTTTGCCATAGAAATCACTGATACTACCTATTGCACTAAATCCCTGGTTGGCGTAAAAATTTCTTGCGGGTAAATATTCTTTTCTTGAAGACGTTTCCACGCGTATGACCGCCCTTGAGGAGGCGGAGAGCATTTCTTCTCCGGCCATCCGTAGCAGTTTCTTGCCCGTTCCGAAACCATGATGGGCCCTATCCACTACAAGCCAGTAGATATCCCAACTGAATGTGGTTAAAGGTGTCCTCCCAAAGATGATGAACCCTATTATCTTGCCTTCGGCCTCTTCGCGCATCATCCTGTAATTAGTCTTTCCTGAAACCGTTGTCTCCCAGACGAGTTCCTCCAACACTTCCAGTTCTTCCTCCCTAAAAACACCCGTATTTCTCGCCATAGCGGTAAAAACATCTTCCTGTGCAGTCCTGTCCTTCATAATGCCTCCATTACGCTTCCACTGCGTACTTGACTATGCTATTTATTATCTGCCCGTAGCTGGCGCCTCCGGAACACCCCTGCCTCATGAACCCGCCTTCAGGGGTTATGTCAGGGTTAGGATTAACGTCGAGAACATACAGTTCCCTTTCCTTCTCTCTCAGGTCAACTCTGAAATATCCGCGGCATCCGAGTGCGGCCGCCGCCGCTCTGCTTATGTCCACGGCCCTTTCGGTGATGTCTGCCTCACCCCTGGTTACAACTTCCGGCAAAAGACGTGAATATTCCTCGGAATCGGGTTTCCATTTAGCCGAATATCCTATATATTGGGCGCACCCCTGCATCTGGGAGTAGTCGAGAACCGACACCCCCACAAGCTCATACGGATAATCCCCCATAAAACCCACGTTTATTTCTCTGCCCGGCATGAACTCTTCCACTATGAGCCCGCGCGGGAACTCAACCAGCTTGGCCTTGATGTTCCTGTAGAGCGTCTCTTCGTCGCGGATAAACGAACGGCTGTCTATACCTACGCTGGCATCCTCGCCGACCGGTTTGATGAAGACCGGAAACTTCATTTCCCCGCCGGAAACATCACGCGTACCATACACCGTTATCCCCGGAGGGACCTTTATACCCTTTTGGGAAAGTATTTTCTTGGTGCTGCTTTTATCAAGACATACTTCCAGGGTTGCCGATCCGTTTCCCGTGAACTTTATCCCCTTTTTTTCAAAGGCCCTCACAAACACGGCTTCTGCCGCAGCGTCGTCGGCAAATCCCTCAAAAAGATTGAATACGCAGTATGACCCGATGTCTCCTATCCTGCGGACCATACCTTCGAGATCGCGACTGAACTCGTCCTGGACTATATCAACTTCGAGCACCTCATAACCGTACCCTGTCAACGCTTCTTTAACGCAACACCTCGCCCTCAAAGCGTCAAGAGTGTCATTCCTTGGATTAGTGTCTATCCCTGCGGTTATAACTATTCGACGGGCCTCATTCTGCATTTTCGTCTGTTACCTTCTATTTTTTTATTGGGAATACCTGCTTGAGGGGAATTCGGCATTATACCGTTCAAACACAGCCTTCATTATTCTTGTTATGAGCTCACTGTAGCCTCTTTGCGAAAGCCGGCTCATCAGCATAAGATCGCTGTATCTGGGGGACAACCCGGGAAGCGGATTTATATCTATTATCCTCGGGGTTAGTGACCGATCAAGCCTGAAATCTACACGCGCCACATCTCTAAGCGAAAGAGCTCTGAAGGCCTCTATGGCATGACGCCCTATGGCCGTCCTCACGCCGTCCGGGACGGCATTTTCTCCTTCATACACGATCCCTTGTTCCCAATTTCTCTTTTCTTCTATCGAATATACAAACCTCTCCCGCGGCTTTCGAGGTGATATTTTCATCATACCCAGTACATACGGATCCTTGTTCCCGCAAATACCGACCGTTATTTCATCGCCTGAAAGAAATTCTTCGACGATCGCCGGTTGGGAATATAGCATCCATACTTTTTCGGCTTTTTTCTTAAGCGCATCCTCATCGCTGACTACGGAGTCCAGGAAGACCCCCTTGGAGGAACCTTCCCATCTCGGCTTTACTATCCAGGCTTCCTTTTTACTGAAAGTTTCTCTGTGCTTCTTGATGTCTTCGATCCCGGAAATGACAAAGGCCTCCGGCACAGGAACCCCGGCATTCTTTAGTATTATGTTGGTGAGATACTTGTCCAGTGTTATTCCCAGAGATAGCGGGTCCGATCCGGAATACGGTATGCCCAGACTTTCGAGGACGCACGGCACTTGAGATTCCCTGGACCTGGTCGATCCCACGCCTTCCGCGATATTCACCACCAAGTCGGGTTTTTTCTCGTATATCTTCTTTGGGAAATCTTTGTCCTGCTTGAGGATATTGACGTTAAAACCCTTGCTCCCTATTTCTTCTTTGAGCGCCAGGACCGTTTCTATCTCGTCATATTCTTCGTGCAGGTCGTCAGTCCTGCTTTTATCTTTCAGGTTATACGCTATGGTTATGTTGGAGATCTTCATAAATACCTTCTTCCGTCTGCTGCGCCTGTCCCGGGTTGTAATATTCGAAAGCTTCGTTGCGGTAGTTCCTCAGGATCACGCTGTGGTCAGTGACGGATATCAGGTAATTAGGAGAAACCGCTACCTTCCCTTTGCCGTTCACGCCGTCAACGACAAAAGTGGGTACGCACAATCCACTGGTATGCCCCCTCATTTTTTCCATTATCTCTACCCCTTTAAAAATGGAGGTCCTGAAATGAGACGCACCTACTACGGGGTCGCACTGAAAAAGATAGTACGGCCTCACCCTTATGCTCTGGAGCTTATGACATAACTTCATCATTGTCTCCGGATCATCGTTAATGCCCTTCAGCAACACGGACTGG
>CAYSJU010000043.1:0-9023 GCA_964431495.1 uncultured Planctomycetia bacterium | reverse complement strand
TAATTTTTACTTTTAAATTTTTAATTTTCTCAATAATATCCGTTGTTGAATAATTTTCGATATACGGAATACTGCGGACCTTCCCACCGTGCGTTTTCACGTGATCCGCGCCCACTATGTTTTCCTCGCTCCAGTCCCCTCCCTTGAAAAGCATGTGAGGGGTCAACTTTCTGATCAGTTCCTCAGGGGTGTCCTCGTTGAAAAGTGTCAGGTAGTCAACGTCTTCCAGTGCGCTAAGGATCTCCATTCGGTCTTTTTCGCTGTTCAACGGCCGCGCGTCACCCTTCAGTCTTTTTACGGAGTCATCGCTGTTTACGCCTATCACAAGGATGTCACATGCCCGTTTGACTTCCCGCAGATACCTGATATGCCCCAGGTGCAGTATGTCAAAGCAGCCGTTAGTGAACGCGACCTTTTTTCCATGGTCTTTCGCTTTCCGGACTATCTCGGCAAGTTCGTCCCGTGTTTTTATTTTTGTCATTGCCATTTCAGCCAACCGCGTCTTCCGTTAACTTGCAGAGCGCGTGAATTATGAAAATATGCACTTCCTGAATCCTGGCGGTGTTGTTGTTTTTCACAACTATGGGGATGTCCGCCAGCCTGGCCAGTTCTCCGCCGTCCCTGCCCGTAAGCGCTATCACGGTAACGCCTTTTTTTCTGGCCGCGCGGGCCCCCTCGACGACATTGCCGGATGTGCCGCTGGTGGATATGGCGACTACCACGTCAGACGGCTCTGCGAGCGCGTCTATCTGCCGGCTGAAGATGGCCTTGAAATCATAGTCGTTTCCAGTAGCCGTCAGGGTGGATGTGTTCGTGTTCAGGGCTATTGCCGGAAGGCCTTTCCTGTCTTTTTCAAACCTGACCACAAGTTCCGCCGCCATATGCTGGCTGTCAGCGGCGCTTCCGCCGTTCCCGAAAATGAGAGCCTTACCGCCCTTCTTATAACACTCGATCAGGGCCTCCGCGGCGGAAGATATCCGGGATATGGAGATATCATCAGCCAGGAACCCCTGTTTTACCTGGATACTGTTCTCGAGCATCTCTTTTATCGTCTTGTCATAGATCATATCATTTTTCCCGGTTATATTTATCTGAAAGGGACCTGCGCCTGTCCGGTCTCTCCCGGCAGGGGTGCTTCTGTTTCCTCATCCGGGATCCCCATGATCTTATTTATATACAGGGTCATGTTTATCTTTTCTTCTCCCCCGAGCATCGACTGGACCTTGTTCTTGACCTGCATCTGTATCCTCTCCGTTATCTCCGGGATGTTGGCTCCGGCTTTTATGGTGACACTGCTTACTATGTTGATACCCTTTCTGCTGAAGCTCACATTGGAGCGGACATTGGCTATTTCGTGTATCTCTTCGGTGATCTTGTGTATGTAATCTTCGATCGCGGAAACGGAGACTGTTACCTCTCCGTCAGGGTTCTGAAAAGTTATCCGCCTGCTTCTTTTCATTTTTTTCGCCATCCTGTAAGGGACTATGAGCCCCGTCAATATTACAACGGCACCCGCGATCGCTATGGCTATCTGGGAATAAAGGGACTCCTGGACGTTGAGATGTATCTCCGTCCATTGTTCAACAGGAAAGATCTTCATGGATATGAGAAAAAGCGTTATACCTGTTGCAAGCATCAGTACCATATAACAGAACATGAACAACTTTTTCAAAAAACGCATGGTTCCCTCCTTAGGTTTCAGCTTTTGGGAAAAACTTTTCCACGAAATGGGTGCTGATGTTCCCTTGTTGAAAATCCGCATCAGTTAACACTCTGCTATGAAAGGCCGCCGTGGTCTTGATGGGCTCGACTATGATCTCACTCAGGGCTCTGAGCATGATATTTATTGTTTCTTTACGGGTGTGCCCATAAGCTATGAGCTTGGCTATCATGGAATCGTAGAACGGGGGTATCGTGTATCCCGCGAACACGTGAGTGTCCACCCTTATTCCAGCACCTCCCGGGATGTACAATGAGGATATCTTGCCTGGAGACGGGCAGAAGTTGTTGTCAGGGTCTTCGGCGTTTATCCGGCACTCAATAGCGCATCCGTTGAACTTTATGTCTTCCTGCTTGAACGCCAGTTTCAGTCCGGCCGCTGCCTTTATCTGTTCCTTGACGAGGTCAACGCCGGTGATCATTTCCGTGACCGGATGTTCTACCTGTATCCGGGTGTTCATCTCCATAAAATAATAATTATCGCTTTCGACCAGGAATTCAACGGTGCCCGCGCTCCTATAGTTGACGGCTTTAGCGCCTTTCACAGCGGCTTCACCCATTTTTTTTCTCATCTTTTTGTTCAAACCTACCGACGGGGATTCTTCTATAAGCTTCTGGTGGCGCCGTTGGACGGTGCAGTCCCTCTCTCCCAGGTGGATCACATTCCCCTTCTCGTCGGCGAGGATCTGGAATTCTACATGGCGGGGTTCCGCGATGTACCTTTCCATGTACACGCTAGGATCGCCGAACGCGGCTTCAGCTTCGCTCTGTGCGGTCAGGAACGCGCTGATGAGGCGCACATCGTTGTGACAGACCCGCATGCCTTTACCCCCTCCTCCGGAGGAAGCTTTTATTATTACTGGATATTTTATCTTCTTGGCGGCCTTGAGCGCCTCTTCTTTTGATCCTATAACTCCAGCGCTTCCCGGGATCACCGGGATCCCGGCGTTTTTCATGGTATCCTTGGCCGTCATCTTGTCGCCCATGAGTCTCATGTTCTCCGGTGTCGGGCCTATGAACCTGATGTTGCATGATTCGCATATCTCCGCGAAATGCGCGTTTTCGGCCAGGAAACCGTATCCCGGATGGATAGCCTCCACGTCTGTTATCTCCGCGGCGCTGATTATATTGGGTATGTTGAGATAACTGTCGCTCGGCATGGATTTCCCTATGCATACAGCCTCATCGGCAAACTTGACATGAAGGGAGTCGGCGTCAGCTTCGGAATAAACCGCTACGGTTTTTATTCCAAGTTCCCTGCAGGCCCGGATGATCCGCAAGGCTATCTCGCCCCTGTTCGCTATTAAGATCTTAGTAAACATATTTTCGTTATTCGGCTTTCTATATTTGTTTTTTTCTGACTTCCGACCTCTGAGACTCATGCGTCTAAATCGGTTCTATCAGGAACATGGTCTGTCCGAATTCAATGGGTTCGGTGTTCTCCGCCAGGATCTGGACGATCTTCCCGTCGAATTCTGATTTTACTTCATTCATCAGCTTCATGGCTTCCACGATGCAAAGGACGTCTCCTTTGTGAACCACATCGTCTACCTGGACATAAGAGCTGGCATCCGGCGCTGCCGCCCTGTAAAAGGTTCCCACCATCGGGGACTTGACCTCGATCAGCTTTTTCGCATCTTCGGCCGGCTTCTCAGCAGTCCCCTGGACGGGAGGTTGCACCTGAGGAGCGGGAGCATGCGCTATCCGCTCCTCTACAATGCCCTGCGGCTTTTTGATAAGCTTTATCTTTGTCCCCTCCTGCTCGATCTCGATCTCGCTGAGGTCATTGTTGTTCATAAGTTCGATAAGTTCATTTATTTTTTTAGTGTTGAAATTCATGATATTCCCTCTCTTCATGTCATTCCTGCGAAACCGTGTTAGCGTATTGGGCTATATCAAGGTTCCCTGGCCTCAGCGTTAACGGATGGCCAGGAAAACAGGAATCTGATTATTTGATATTTTGGTTTCCCGCTGGAGTTTATCCCCGCGAAAGCAGGGGCGGGAATGACAGCCTAAATTACGCTCGCTCAATATACTCTCCTGTGCGGGTATCGACCTTTATTTTCTCCCCGTTCTCCACGAATAAGGGGACTTTTACGACCTTGCCCGTTTCAAGGGTGGCCGGCTTTGTGGCCCCGCTCACGGTATTCCCGCGGAACCCCGGCTCGGTATCGACTATTTTAAGAACCACGTGAATAGGCGGTGTTACGGTCAATATTTTGCCATTATGCATGTTCGCCGTGATGGTCATGTTTTCTTTCAGATATTCCACCACGGAACCCATGGTTTTCTCGGGTATGTGTAACTGCTCGTATGTGGTCTCGTCCATAAAACAATATCCGAGGTCGTCATTATACAGGTACTGCATCTGTTTCTGTTCGATATAGGCCGGTTCAAAGGTATCATCGGGCCTTAAAGTCTCTGAGATAATGGCGCTGGTGGAGAGATTCCGCAGTTTGGATCGGACAAATGCCCCCCCTTTTCCCGGCTTGTAATGCTGAGCCTCCAGGATTTCATGGAGCTCTCCGTTGTAGGTGATGATCGTCCCAGGTTTTAGCTGTTTTGCGGTTATCATCGTGTTAACACCTCACATCCCTTCGTGGTTATTAAAACCATGTCTTCTTTACGGATCCCGCCGACGCCAGGCACGTATAGTCCCGGCTCGATCGTCACGACCATTCCCTTTTTCAGTCTTCTTCTGGAAGACTCGCTCAGGAACGGGATCTCATGAACATTGAGGCCTATGCCATGGCCGAGCCCGTGGCGGATATATTGCCCTAAGTTATTATCAACAAAGAATCTATTCGCCTTTTTTACCGCCGAACCGATGTCTGTTCCGGGTTTCAGCGTTTTGATCGTCCTGTCCTGGACGATGTTTACGGCTTTCTCGAGCTCCCTAATTTTGCGATTCATTCTACCCTTAGCCCATGTTCTTGTCAAGTCCGAACAGTAACCTTTGAGGCGTATCCCGAAATCCACAAGCACATGTTCATCCCCGCGGAGCTTTCTGCGTGACGGTATAGCGTGAGGATAGGCGCTGTTTTCACCGAATGCGACAATGGCAGGGAAAGAACTATCATATCCCATCTTTCGTATGCGGGTACCAAGCATGTTTGCCAGCTCCTGTTCGGATATGCGGGGAGAGATGTTTTTCTTTATCTCCTTCCATATGCGTATGGTCTCCTTTGCCGCTTTTTTTATAGCGGCTATCTCGGGCCGTTCTTTTACAGCGCGCATGTCCCCAATAATACCGGGCGAGGAGATTGCTCTTAACTTCCTTACCGCACCGGAAAGGCGCCTGTAGATCGAAGCAGGGAGATTATTTTCATCGATGCCCAGTCGTTTTATCCCCATGTCCCGGATGCACTTGATGAGCCCCCTGGTTACGGGACCGGCGGCTATGTCCAGGTCTAGGCCTTCCAGCATCTTTCGGGCCAGGTCATCATTCATGCTGTCCACAAGATAGACTGCCCGGCCCTTTACGGGAAGAAGTAGGATATTTCCCGTTGAAAAGAAACCGGTAAGATAGAATATGTCGTACCGGTCGCTTATAAGCAGCGCGTCAAGCCTCGAATCCAGTGTTTTCTTTCCGGCCCTCTTCAAACGCCCGTTTCTTACAAATACTTCATTTCGCATGGATGGTCTCCAGAATGGCTTTGAATCCGAGCAAGTAGCTCCTCTTCCCAAACCCGCTGATCTGGCCGGTCACTACCGGGGCTATAAGAGATTTATGCCGGAATTCCTCCCGGGCATATATATTAGACAGGTGTACCTCGACCACGGGGATTTCTTTCGCGCTCAACGCGTCACGTATCGCCACGCTTGTATGGGTATATGCCGCGGGGTTTATCAATATTCCATCCGCTTTCGACCCCCCTATCTTGTCGACTATGTCACCTTCATGGCTGGATTGAAAGAACTCGCACTCAACATTCTCCTCTTTTGCGAGGAGCTCTATCTCACGGTTGATGTCATCTATGGTGTCGCTCCCGTATATTTCCTTCTCCCGTTTGCCCAGAAGATCCAGATTGGGCCCGTTTATCAGAAGTATTTTAATCATGTTGACCCCCTTTAGGTGTTTTCGCTTCTTCCACAAGCATGACGGGTATGCCGTTCCTTATCGGGTATCGCCGGTGGCAGTTATCACAGACGAGCTTATCGCCGTCCAACGACACCTTTCCCTTGCATGCCGGGCATGCAAGGATCTCCAAGAGTTCCTTATGTATCATCGTTCCCTTTCTTTCCGTCTCTTCACGCTCAAACTCCAGTGAAGGTAAAAAATCCCGCCGATAAAGCTTACGACGAAAAGCCCGAACAGGAGAAGGAGACTTACCGCAAAGGCGGTATCCCTTCCGGCCAGCGGCGAAAAGAACGCGACTATCGCGCCCTCCCTGACGCCTAACCCCCCGATCGACGGTATCATGCTGACAAAAGTGACCACGGGCATGGCCAGGAAAATATTTCCCAGGTTTATTCTGGTGCCAAGCGCCAGAAAGAACATATAAATGGTCACGAAATAGATGGTTTGAGAAAAAAGCGAGATCAACAGAGACTTGCCCACAACGTCCATCCTGTTCTTGTAGTCGCGCACTATCTTGTACAGAGAATCAAGCTTTTCCCCCAGGCCGCCCATTTTTATCATGGAAAAGAAATGCTCCATCATAATGGCGACCCGCTTGTTGGTTATGGTTATGAACATCGCGATGCCGAGTACCAGGAAGATAAAGACAAGGGACCTTACCGCGGCGATCTGAAAGCCTTCCCTGTTCACGATCAGCGCGATCGCCGCTACGATCAAAAACGAGTAAAGTCCTATTATCCTGTCCATCATCACGCTGGCGTACGACCCAAGCCGGTTATCGTTCGTCTGTGACGCGCAATGGGCCTTGATCAGGTCCCCGCCAACGGCAGTAGGAAGGAAATTATTGAAAAAATACCCGATGAAGTTCAGCTGGAACGATTCGCGAAAAGTAATAGCGAGGTTCTCGCCGTGAAAAACTATCTTCATGCGGTATGCCAGCACGGCCTGATTGCACATAAATATCCCCAGGGCGATTAACAGGTATTTCAGGTCACAGGAGGTGATGATCGTCAGGGTCTTTCCGGCATCCTTCCTCATGATCCAGAACAATCCGCCAAGCAACCCGAAACTTACTATGATCCTGAGCAGTATTAAAAGTTTTCTTTTCAATAATCCCCCGGTTGTTATCGGTTTTCTTTCTTTTCGCCTGGAGGTTTGTTTATTTCCGCGATATAGATCATCCTCAGCTGATGTATCCCCTGTTCCATGCCGTCGGATTCTTCCTTGTTCAGATTACCGGAGGTTTTCTCCCTTAATATTTCCAGCATATCGATGACATAGGAGGCATGATCCATATTTTTTTCGGTTTTCTTTGTTAAGGGGTTTTGCATCATCCCCAGGGCGATCATGCCTTCCGCGAAAAATCCTGAAACAAGAATATTAAAATCCGCTTTTGGTCTTTTCTCCATTTTAATCCCGCGCCCAGTATTTTTTTGATTTCCGCATTTTTATATCGAAGAACAGTCTCTTCTTCAGATCTTTGATGCATTTTTCCGCCGCGATTTCCCCCTGTCTTATTACCTGCGCGGACTTGTCAAAATCAAACTGGCCGATCTCTCCAAGGTCCGGCTTGATCGCGATATCAGCGGAGCTGGATTGGTATGCGTTAAGTTCTTCTCCCATGATCTGGATGGATTGGACCAGCGCCTTGAAAACATTGTCTATCTTCTGGTTTGATATCGCGAAACCCGGGTCAACGGCGACCACGAAAGAAGCGCCGCAGTCATAGGCGGCTTTAGAGGGGACGGAATTACGCAGGCCACCGTCGGCGAGAAGCTGCCCGTCGATCTCGACCGAAGTGAAGAACCCGGGCCAGGAACAGCTGGCCCTGATGAGTTTGATCAGGTCCCCGGAAGTATGAAGAAGCTCTTGGCCTGACAGCAGATTGGTCGTTGTCAGGCCAAAGGGCATCCGGAGGTCTTCAAATCCTATAGAATCCACCATCGTGATTATGGCCTTTTCCAGTTTATCCCCTTTCATAAGCCCGGTTTTATGCAAGCCAAGGTCCACCAGGGTTCCCCAGTTGAAACAACTGGCTTTTTCTTCCAGTTCACTTAAAGGTCTGCCAGCACAGTAGGCCGCGCCGATGAGACTGCCGATACTGGTTCCGATTATCATGTCGAACGGCAGATTCTCGCGGCCGATATGCCGCTCCAGGACCTTAAGGACACCTATACTGGATAACCCTCTTGCGCTCCCGCCGCCAAGGGCAAGGACTATTTTCCGTTTTTTGAATAACCCGTTATTGAATAATCCCATTCTTCTCACCTCTTTTTTTCAGCTTTCAGCTATCAGCTTTTCTTAACGAGCATTGAGTATCGAGCATCCCTTCTCAGCTATCAGCATTTTCTAGAACACAATGATCCCGGCGTACCCGACGACCTGAAAAGTGTCTCCGGTGACATCACCGCTGTCTGTGTAATGGACCAGCTCGGCCTTTTTAGCGCCCAGTTTTTTGGAGGCCATCAGCATTATTGCCGCGGGTATGCACCCGCACATGGAGATATCCATTTCTTTGACGACATTTAAAAGTCCTTCAGGGTCAAGATCGAGTATCTTCTGGATAGCCAGGCGGTCTTTTTTGCTCGCGCTATCGCGTGATTCATAATGCGTCATGTCACTGCTGGCTATAATGGTCGCCTTTTGACCCGATTCCATGATCGAGGATGCGATTGCGCCGGCGACTTCCTCTAATTCCGCGGGGCTTCCGGACTGCACGGTCATGGGAACGATCTTTGCCCGAGGCGATACCCTCTGTATGAACGGGATCTGGACCTCTACCGAATGTTCATAGGCATGGGCGTCCCGGTTTTCCTCTATGAGTTTTGTCTTGTCCGTAAGGGATGAGGCTATTTTTCCGTCGACCTGGACCTCACCCAAAGGAGTGCTCCAACTTTCCGCGCTGAGGGCGAAACGGGCGCCGTATCCGGTATGATTGGGACTCAGGATGATATAGACGTCTGCCGGGCTTAATCTCCCGTAGACCAGACCGGCGACCGCGCCGGAATAGACGTAACCGGCATGAGGCGATACTGCGCCTATCACATTTATCTTTTCCTTTTGCTGCGGTATCATATCATCAAGGTCTTTTTCAAGCCGGCCTTTGTCTCCCGCATAAAACTGGCCTGCTACTACCGGTTTCCTTACCATTTTGCGCCTCCCTTACCGCATAATAATTAGTAGTATTATAATATATAGATTTCTAAATGTAAAGGTCATGCGC
>CAYSJU010000042.1:0-9380 GCA_964431495.1 uncultured Planctomycetia bacterium | reverse complement strand
CTTATTCTCCGGATCTTGTTTTCTGGGGAAAGAGTAAATGCGTGTTTAGGAACTGGGAGGGAATCCGCTGGGCCTGGACAAAGATCGGGCCGGGAGCCGCTCCCATTAAAACATCCGAGGGATGGTTGAGTATTTTTCACGGAGTGCGTAGTCAATGCAAATCGCATTTTGTTTATCAATTAGGCGTGTGTCTTTTAGATCTGGATGATCCGTCAAAAGTTAAGGCTATGTCTGAGGATGCGATCCTGATCCCCGAGGAGCAATACGAACTTGTGGGACAAACTCCCAGTGTGGTGTTTACCTGCGGGGCTGTGGCGGAAGATAACGGCGAGGTCAAACTTTATTACGGCGGCGCTGATACGGTTCAATGCGTGGCTACCACAAGCTTAGAGCGTCTTATTGATGCATGTTACAATCGGTAAAATTAGTCTGTGAAAACACTTTATCCGCCTTCGCCAAACGATTTAGATATTATTGGGCTACGGCGGATTAATTCGATCAAATAACTTATGCTCCTTGCCAGTCCCGCCTTCGCACAAGGCTACGGCGGACGTAACGCATAAGTTATGATCTCATGAAAAGGAGGAAACATAGTGCAAGAAGCTAACGTTGTCAATGAGAAGAAACCTTTGCGTGATCGTCTTCCGATTTCCACCAAGATGTCCTATAGTCTTGGTACGGCAGTTGATATGTGGGGTCTCTGGCTGTATCCGGCTGTTGCTTTTGCGGTTTTCAACATGTATTTAGGCGTATCTCCATGGCTGGTGGGTTTGGCGCTTACATTGATCCGGGTCTTTGATGCCGTCGTTGATCCTCTGATGGGATGGCTGTCCGATAATTTGCGTTCCAAGTGGGGCCGCCGGCGTCCTTTTATTTTGATCGCCGGTATTCTAAGCGGCCTGCTTTTGCCGATCTTGTTTTTGGTGTCGCCGTCCTGGGTGGATATAAGATTTCTCGGCGTATCCGTTGTATTCTGGTACATGATGTTGTCCACCATGATATACATTCCCATAATCAGCGCTTTTACCGTACCTTACTATAGTTTGGGTGCGGAAATGTCGCCTTGTTATGAAGAGCGCACATCTATCATGTCCTATCGCAGCATGGCCCAAAAGGTTTCAGAATTGGGCAATTTTTATGCTTTGCGGTTTACCAACCTGGCCTGGTTCCTTATTCCGGGAACGGGACAAAAGAATACCCTTCTGGGAATGCAGGTGTACTCGTCAATATTGGGTGTGGTAATGGCTATTTTTGCAATAATCATTTTTTTCAGAGTTAAGGAACGCTACTATGAAAAAGTGGTAGTTAAGGTTACTGAAAAAATATCCATTATGAGCGGTCTGGGTGAAACTCTCAGGTGCCGTCCGTTTCGCAAGATGATGGTTGTGGGCGCCGCTTTTACCTTGGGTACGAGCATGGTGGGCTCTCTTGGTTACTATACAACGGTTTTTTATGTATCCGGGGGCAACAAGATCATCGGAGACAATTGGCAGTTTTGGATGGGCGTGGCTTTCATGATAGGCGGCCTTTTAGGGGTTCCGCTGCATGCGGCTCTGGCACATCGGATCGGCAAACGCCGTGCGATAGTGGTAGCATGTGCTATAGGCATATTCGGTTATGGCGGGTCTTGGTTCCTATATACGCCGGCGATCCAGTGGCTGCAGACGATAGCGTCGGGTTTAATGGGAATGTCTGCGGCTTCTCTCTGGATGCTGCATAGTTCCATCGGCGCCGACATTATAGACTACGATGAGCTCAATACGGGGGAAAGAAGAGAAGGTTCTTTCACCGCCTGTGCTTCCTACATTCTTAAGCTGGGAAATTCATTCGGATATTTTGTTTCCGGTCTCATTCTATCATGGGCGGGTTTTACCTGGAAACTTAAGGTACAGGCGCCCGAGACCATATTCTGGATCCGCTCCAGTCTGGCCTTTTTGCCGGTAGTGGGTCTTATCGTCGCTATTATTTTTGTTTTGCGTGTGCGGTTGACAAAACAAAGGTCCGGGGAGATCCGCAGGAGCCTCGAAGAGCGCAGGGGCACGGTGTAGGAAACTTTTCAAAGGCGCTATCCTTTAAAAACAAAAGAGCGGAGGAGAATAGACTCTCTTCCGCTCTTTTGTTTTATTGCCGGCTGTGCCTCTTCTTAATTCCTTGTAATACTTCGCTTGTGGTACTAAAATATAATGGTAGCGTATCTATACAATCAGCAGATTTGCCCAATAGGATAGGAAAAACGGAGATATCATGAAAAAAACCATTCTGACCATAATGCTTACATCTCTATTCTTTGTTCCTATGGGTTTATCCCAGGAAGAAACTAAGGTGGATATTCCGGCAAAAACAGACACTGCAGAGCAGGATCAAAAGGATAAGGTTCTTAGTACACTCGAGACCGCTAAAAGCGGACAGATCAAGATCGAAAAGAACCCGGAACAACTAGCCAAAGAAAAAAAAGAAATAGAACAGCAGAAAACTGATCTTGTTACCAACGGATCCGCCGAGTCCGCCGGAGACCCGGAAGTTAAAAGAAAGCTGAAACTTCTTGAGGAGCAGCAGCAGCTTATAGAGGCCAAAGAGATGGCCATAGGGGAGAGAATACAGGCCACAGAACAGGTGATAGCCGTAATAGAGCGAAAAATAGACATAATTAATCGCGAAGACCTCAACCTATATGATATTCGGCGTGAATCTAAGGAGATGCGCAGATCTTTGGGCACTGCCGAAAAGGAAAAAGCCTTTCTCAAGAGCCAGATCCCCCTGATAAATATGGAGATGAAAGCCATTGAAAAAGAGCTTGCGGGTCAGAAGATGCTTCGTGATCTCAAGGAAAAGGATAAAGATAAAGATGTGATAATAGATTCTATCAAGGCCAACGAATTGCGTCTTACCGCGGGGCGTGCCGAGGTAGACCTCATAAACGAGAGGGCGGCTTTTATCAACGTGCGGATAGAACTGGCAAAAGATTACCTGAGTGTCTTATGGGAAAAGCGATTGGAGATCATGAAAAACATATTTTTAATTCCCAGGGCCTATGCTTTTTACCCGCTGGACATAGTGTTATTGCTTATTTTCTTTGTTTGTCTGATCTTTATGTTGGTCATAAGACGCAAGCCCGAAGAAGGGGGTACCCAGGAAGGAGGGCAAGCTCCCCACGCAGGTTTTTCTATTAGGTCCTCGAAAAAGATCTTTTTAGGGGGCATGGTATTTTCCGTAATGTATTTTATTTTGTCCTTCATAAAGTTTCATCAACTGGCCATGTATCTTACATGCAGGACGGCTCTTATTGTTGCCGTAACGCTTACATTCTGGGGTGTGCAGCGTTTGATAAGAATGCTATTCAAAAAAATAATATCCACAGGTAAAGAGGGCTCCAAAGAACGGATTATGATGAAGACCGTTCTGGGCATATTAGGTACAATTTCGGGATGGGGGCTGTTTTTTTTGGGTGGTTTTATTGTGGTGGATACGCTTGGGATGAGTAGTGAAGCTGTGGATCTTTTTATCAGAGTTGTGCAGAAACCGTTCTTTACTCTGGGAAGCGTAAACATCTCGGCGTGGCTGCTTTTTAAAGCTGTGGTCATATTGTGGGTTTTTATCGCCGGAGCCAACCTTATAGACGTGTTTCTTCGCAAGAGTGTGTATAAAAGGGTGCATCTGGATGACAGTGTACAATATACTTTTTCAGTGACAATAAAGTACGTTATGCTCATTATAGGCTTGCTGATAGGATTGTCCGCCCTGGGAGTGGAACTCGCGGCACTTACTGTTTTTGCCGGTACCATAGGTATTGGTATAGGTTTTGGACTTCAGGATGTAGCCAAGAATTTTATAGGCGGTCTTGTCATGCTGGTGGAGAGACCCGTAAAAGTGGGGGACTATATCGAAGTCGGCGGTCTTCCCGGAAAAGTAAAGGCCATAAAAGCAAGCAGCACGATAGTAGACACTTTCGATAATATCTCCGTTATCGTTCCCAATGCGGAATTCATGAACCAGAAGGTAATAAACTGGAGTTACAGCGACAAAATAACCCGTTTAAAACTTTCAGTCGGCGTCGCCTATGGCACAGATACTGAACTTGTTAAAACTACTTTACTTACGGCGGCCAAAAATCACCCTGATATTCTAAAAAGGCCGGAACCGTATGTATGGTTCACCGAATTCGGGGATAGCGCGCTTCATTTTGAGCTTTATGTGTGGACGATCGATCCTAATCACAGATTTACCATAAAAAGTCAGATCAATTTTGAGATAAACAGGCTTTTTAATGAGAAGGGCATCAGAATACCCTTCCCGCAAAGGGACCTTCATTTTAAATCTACGGATGTATCTCTAAAATAAAAAAGGAGAAAGCCGCCTTTAAAGACCAGCTTTCTCCTCTCGTAGGTTATGTCGTTGCTATTCCTTGCCGAATTTTTCAAGAACCAGCGCAAGGATAAAACATGTGTTCGCGGTGAGAAAATAGCCGCTTGGTGAATTTACGACAGGTTCCAGTAGATTAATGTCTTTTAACTGGAGTATCACGCCTCCTAATATCGTGAGAAATCCCAAGAGAACCAAAACACCTACACCGATATCCATCTTTTTCATAGTACGCCTCCTGCGTTTTCGTACATAAAGTATACCGCAATTTTCAAAAATTCCAAATCACAAATAACAAATTACAAAAATAGGGACACATCCTAATTATTTAATAACCAATAACCAAGATACAAGATACAAATAAATTCCAAATTCAAGTGACCGAATAACCAAACCTTGTAGTGCGGGTTTAAACCCGCACTACTTACTATTCACCATTCACCATTCACTATCTTATATTCTTGTCTATTTGCCGGTATGCCTATATAATATGACCGTGAAGTCCGAAAAAAATATGGCTGTAGGTGTGTTCGATTCCGGGGTGGGGGGGCTTACGGTCGTAAAAAAGCTCCGTACGTACCTGCCTTCGGAAGATATAATATATTTCGGAGACACTGCCAGAGTTCCCTATGGAAACAAATCGGCCGCAACGATAAAAAAGTTTTCTCGCGAGATCATGGAATTCCTGCTGAACAGAGGAGCCAAAGTGATAGTGGTCGCGTGCAATACGGCGTCCAGTCTGGCAGTGCCGTCTTTGGCAAAAGAATGCCCCGTTCCCATGATCGGTGTTATCACCCCGGGGGTGAAGGAAGCCGTCAGTGTTTCCCTAAACGGCAGAATAGGCGTCATAGGGACGTCTTCTACGATCTCCAGCCGGGCATATGAGAGGGCGCTCAGGAAACACGATCCGTCATGTTCGATCTTTTCCAGGGATTGTCCGTTATTTGTCCCGCTTGTCGAGAACAGGTTTTTCAGCGGGCCGGTAACGAATATGGTGGCGAAGGGGTATCTTGACTGGTTCAAAAAGAAACGCATCGATACGTTGATATTGGGCTGTACACATTATCCGCTTCTAAAAACAGTTATCGGTGAAGTTATGAAAGGTGTCAGACTTATTGATTCCGCTTCCGGCGTAGCTAAAACGGTTAAGGAGACATTGGATAAAAAGTGCCTGGCGTCGGACAGAAAAGGCACGGGCCGTATAAAATGTTTTGTGTCGGATGAACCGGAAAGTTTCAAGAAAGTGGCGGGTATTTTTTTAAAGGAAAAATTTAGTATCACTAAAGCGCTTGCGGGATGATCGAGGATGGGATCATGGGGAATAGACAGGTTGATATAACGGAAATAAGGAATACGGTAAAGGATCTCTCGATCGAAGCGAACACCGTTCTGCGTTCGGATGTTCTTGAGGCTATACAGGGATTTTATGACCGCGAAAGTAATGCATCCGCTAAAAATATGCTCAAGGTGCTTATTACTAATGCCGCATTGGCTCGAGAAAAACAATTAGCCCTATGCCAGGATACAGGCATGGTAGCGGTCTTTATCGACATAGGGAAAGATGTCTCGATAACCGGCGGGAACATAACCGATGCCGTGAATGATGGAGTGAAAGAGGCCTATTCGAAGGGGCATTTCCGTAAGTCTGTTGTTAACGATCCCATACTGCGCGATAATACCGGTACAAACACGCCTGCTGTGGTCCATATTGATATCGTGGACGGTGATAAGGTCGGTATATCGGTTATGCCTAAAGGTTTCGGCGCCGAAAATAAAGGCACCTTGGCAATGCTCGAACCCACTGCCGGGTGCGAGAGAATAATAGATTTTTGCGTAGAAACGGTTAAGGCCGCGGGTCCGGACGCGTGTCCTCCATATGTTCTGGGTGTGGGGATAGGCGGTACAATGGAAAAATGTGCCATGCTTGCCAAAAAAGCATTGTTGCGTCCGTTGGATCAGGCCAACCCACAGCCGCATATAGCCAAACTCGAAAATGAAATAAAAGAAAAAGTGAACGCTCTTAAAATAGGTATTATGGGACTTGGGGGCATTTCGACGGTCATGGGAGTAGCGGTGGAAACAGCGCCTACACATATAGCGGGATTACCGGTAGCCGTTAATCTTTCATGTCATGCGCTCAGGAGCGCTAGCAGGATATTGTAGGGGCAGACCCCCGTGTCTGCCCATGAGAGGCAAACAGGATGAAGAGGATCAATACACCGTTAACCGAAAAAGTTATAGCCGCTCTTAAAGCCGGTGATGAGGTGCTATTGTCCGGTATTGTTTTAACCGCCCGGGACCAGGCTCATCTGAGGTTAATGGAAATAATAAAGGATCGTGGAGAATTACCGATAGATCTAAAGGGGCAGATAGTCTATTACTGCGGTCCCGCACCTGCCGGACCCGGACGCGTTATCGGGTCCTGCGGTCCTACGACATCCTCCAGGATGGACAGGTTCACTCCGTATGTTCTTGAGGCCGGAGTAAAAGGGATGATAGGCAAAGGAAGACGGTCTTTCGAGGTAAGAAAGTCTATCAAACGGAGAAAAGCGGTATATTTTGTCGCCCCTGCGGGTGCCGGAGCTTATTTAAGCGAAAAGGTAAAAGCTTGCAGGGTCCGGGCTTTCGAAGATCTCGGGCCGGAAGCGATATATGAACTTGAAGTTGAAGATTTTCCCTTGATAGTCGCTATTGACATGAAAGGGAATGATATTTACGGTGAGTTTTAGAACGGGCATACGGGTAAAATATATTTTTAAAAAAGGAGATCTTTATTATGCGGCAGGACGGAAGACTGGCTAACGGTATAAGAAAAGTTTCCATAACTTCAGGATATATTAAACATGCGGATGGTTCGTGTCTTATAGAGGCCGGTGATACGCGTGTGATATGTACCGCCAGCATAGAAGACGGTGTTCCCAGGTTCCTTAAAGGACAGGGTACGGGATGGATAACCGCGGAGTACGGTATGCTCCCGGCCTCATGCCGGGAAAGAATATCCAGAGAAGCCACTAAGGGAAAAAAAACAGGCCGCACACATGAGATCCAGAGGCTGATCGGCAGAAGTATGCGTATGGCCTGTGACATGGAGAGTCTTGGTGAGAGGACTATATGGCTGGACGCTGATGTTGTTCAGGCGGACGGCGGTACACGCTGCGCGAGCATTACGGGAAGTTTTATAGCGTTAGCGCTGGCTCTCGAGAAACTAAAGAAAAACGGTAAAATAAAGGTGCTGCCCATAAAGCATTTTGTCGCGGCGGTAAGCGTAGGTATGGTTGACGGAAAGGCCTGTCTGGATCTGGCCTACGAGGAAGATTCCAAGGCCCAGGTCGATATGAACGTTATAATGACGGACTCAGGCGAATATGTGGAAGTTCAGGGTACGGCAGAGAGCGCTCCTTTCAGCGGTAAGGAAATGGACGAAATGATGGCGCTTGCCGCAGACGGTATAAAACGCCTTATCGAAAAACAGAAAGAAGTGCTCAAGGGAATAATATAGTCGTTAGTCGATAGTCCACAGTCCACAGTCGACAGCCGACCGTGGACTGTGGACCGTGGACCGCAGGATGTGGATAAAGTCACACTCAATACGCAATACCCAATACGCAATACGAAATAAATAGTGGGGAGGAAGAGAAGATGACGAATATACTGATAGCCACTTTCAATAACAACAAACGAAAAGAATTGAAGACATTGCTCAGATGGGAAAGGGGCGTCAAGGTAATGAGCCTCGATGATACAAAGATGAATCCCCCGATGATAGTGGAAGACGGAAAGACTTTTCGTGAGAATGCCGTGAAAAAAGCCGTAACGATGTCCAGATTCTTTGACGGCCTGGTCATCGCGGACGATTCAGGGCTTGAGGTGAACGCGCTGGACGGCAAACCCGGTGTCCGTTCGGCACGTTTTGCCAGAAAAAACGCCACCGATAAGGAGAATAACGTCAAACTGCTTAATCTGCTTGAGAATGTTCCGGAGAAAAAACGTTCCGCCAGATTTGTATGCCACATAGCACTCGCCCGGGGCGGTGAGCTCCTGGATACTTTTGAAGGCCATATTTCGGGAAAGATACTTTTTAAGGGGCGCGGCGCCAACGGGTTCGGATACGATCCTCTTTTTGTCGCTGACGGGCATGAAAAAACCTTTGCCGAGTTTTCGGCATCGTACAAGAACAGAATAAGCCATCGCGCGGAAGCACTTAAGAAACTTAAAAAAGAGCTCTGCAGGCATATTTAGAAAAAACGTCCGATATTTTTAATTGACAACAATGGAATCTTCGCCTTCGATTTGCTCTTGGAAGGTTTATCGGGATATAAAAAGTGAATTAAAAGGGCTGGATCTTGGCGCTGACGACTATATAACCAAACCTTTCGATGCGGATAAACTCCTGGCAAGAATAAAAATGCTTCTCAAACGCAGAAAAAAAGGGTCTCTCATATGAACCGAGGGGAAACTTCTCTCCATTTACATAGGTCGATCATAGACTCAACGCTTTAATATATCAAGAATATTCTGGGCTTAGAGGGGGCATTCCTTGCTACATTTGTCCGTTTTGTCCAGGAGAAAGAGCCCGTTAAGTGAAGGAAATGATATAGGAGGGTAAAATGAAAAAGTTGTTTGGTATCGCGCTGATTCTGTGTTTTTCGGTTTCGATCGTTTACGCACAGGAGATGAAAGTCGTCTCTGAATTTGAAGGGGGAAAGCTGTATAAGGCCGGGAAGATAAACGTCCTCGAGCTTTGCGGGAACTACCGCCAGATGGGTAGGCAGTATGGAGGTCTTCTTAAAAGCGATTGGGAGAAGTGCTACCAGATCGCTTTTGAAAAATATTTCATCGGCAAGAACGGCATGACTTACGAGACTCTCGATAAGATTGCTAAGGACTATTTCAGGAGATTGCCGAAGAGATTGCAAGACCTGATATACGGGATGGCGGAAACTTCCGGCATCTCTCTGGAAAAACATATCCTGCTGAACACTCTCGATGCCTGCGTTGAGATATGGGGCGCATACGGCAAG
>CAYSJU010000041.1:4606-10489 GCA_964431495.1 uncultured Planctomycetia bacterium | reverse complement strand
ATAGCGCTCCTGGGGAAATTTAAAAAAGATATAATTTATAAAAAAGATGAACATGGTGAAGAAGAAAAAGGTATTTTGAATAAGGTAAAAAATAAAAAAGATTATTCCATCCTCCGGGCGATCACGGATCGTCTTGGTAAAGTCGGGGTTGAAGTGGTCGACACTACCGATTATCTTTCCTACCTGTTGCCGGGAAAAGGCGTGCTGGGCCGGATTGCCATAGGCAGGAACCTGCAGGAGGACATAGAGTTCGGATACGGTATCGCGAAAAAACTGGCAGGTATGGATATCGGCCAGACGATTATTGTCAAGGACAAGACGGTCGTCGCGGTAGAGGCCATGGAAGGGACGGATCCCACCATAAAAAGGGGAAGAGAGGTGGCCGGAGACGGATGCGTAATGATAAAGGTAAGCCGGCCGCATCAGGATATGAGATGGGATATACCCACGGTCGGCCCGGAAACAATGAAAAAGCTTATAGAGAACCGGTTCAGCGGTCTGGCTATTGAAAGCGGCAGGATGTACCTTCTTGAGAAAGAAAAATTTCTGGAAATGGCCGACTCGAACAGGATCGCGGTAGAGGGGCTGTAAAGCTATCAGCCGTCAGCCATACACTCATCACCCTTCACTCATGACCCATCACATATCAGCTTCTTTTTTTCGATAAACCTTACCATAATTTCAGCCGCCCTTTTCGGGGCTCCTTTTTCTCCCACCGCGGTCTTTACTTTTTTCAGCTCGCCTTTGATCCTGTTCAGAAGCCCGTCATTACCGATCATTTCAAGCGTTTTTTTTGACATCCTTTCGGGCACGGCGGCCTCCTGGAGAAATTCCGGCGCGACTTCTTTTCCGGCGATTATGTTAACGATCCCGAGGTAGCGGAGTCTTACGAAAAGACGGAAAAGCACGGCGGTGAGAAAAGAGGTTATATAGGTTATTATCATGGGTTTTTCCATAAGGGCGGTCTCAAGCGTGGCCGTTCCGGAAGTTACAATGGCAAAATCGGAAAGGGCGAGCGCCTGGATGGTATCGTCCTTTACGCGTCGGATATCAAGGCCGGCGTGTCCGGATAATATGGAATCGTACAGGGATCCCTCCACGTTAGAACTTTCCGCCAGTATAAAATCGATGTCCCCGCGGTCCCTGTGGATCATTTCCGCCGTATCAAGTATTGTCGGAAATATCCGTTTTATCTCGGTTTCACGCGAACCCGGCACAAGGGCTAATGTAAAGCCGGCATGCCCTTCCGCTGGCTGGCTGGATTCCGGGATCTTTTCGACCAGTGGGTGGCCTACGAATTCGGCTTCGATCCCGTGTTCTTTGAGGAAACGCTTCTCGAACGCAAAAAGCACGATGATCTTCTCCATACAGCGCTTAAGCAGCTTTATCCTGTTACGACCCCAGGCCCAGACCTGGGGGATGACGTAGTATATAACGGGTATGTTTTCTTTATGCAGATATTTTGCGAGTCTCAGGTTGAAGCCCGGGTAATCTATGAGTATCGCCGCTATTGGTCTTTTTTGGCGGATATTTTCAACGCAGTTCCTGTACTGGGCCCTGATCTTGGGGTAGTTTTTTATGGCTTCCCAGACGCCGGCAACGGAAAGGTCCCGGACATGTTCTATTAATTCAACCCCCTTCTCCAGCATATTGTCTCCGCCTATGCCCCAGAAGGATACCCCGGGAAGGGAGTCAGTTAAATCCTTGAGCAGTTCTCCGGCGCGCATGTCGCCGGAAGGCTCACCCGCGACGATAAGGATGTTGTATCGGTCGGCTGCCATTATACTTTGCCGTTGATCTTATCAAGAATGTCCAGCGCAACGCGCAGGGCCTGCCGACCTTCTACGCCTGATACGATGGGTTTTTTCATGTTCCGGACACAATCGATAAAGGACTTCAGTTCCACTTTCAAAGCGTTCTTTTTGCGGCTCCGTATTTTGACCTTTTCCAGGCCCCTGTCCGACTTTTTGAACAAAAAGGCCTCGTGATGCATGTAGTCCAGGAGAATATAGGATTCTTCCTGAAAGATGCGGAGTTTGCGGACCTCTTCTTTGGTCACACGGCTGGCGGTGATATCGGCAATGGTGTTGTTCTGGAAGGTTAAGCGTACGTTCGCTATATCTTCATAGTCCGAGACCGTGCTCAGACCGAAGGCCTCTATATGTTTAACCTTGGAATTGACGAGTCCCAGGATTATATCGATGTCATGGATCATCAGGTCAAGCACTACACCGACGTCCTGGATACGTTTCTTTTTTTTGATGGACCCCAGGCGCTGGCATTCGATAAATTTGGCTTTCTGCAGGAGAGGTTCTACCGCTCTGACAGCGGAGTTGAACCTTTCTATGTGCCCGACCTGTACGATGAGATTTTTTTTCTTGGCGAGACTGAGAAGTTCGTCGGCTTCTTCCAGTGTTTTGGTAATGGGTTTTTCTATCAGCACGTGAACGCCTTTTTCAAGAAAATCCTTGGCTACCATATAATGAAAACTGGTAGGGACAGCAATGCTTACGGCATCGACCTTATCCAGCATATCCGAGTGATCCAGAAAATACTTTGTATTGTATTTTCTCGCGACCTCTTTGGCCCGGTCCTTTTTTATGTCGCAGACCCCCACAAGAGAGATTCCGCCTTTTTTCTCTATTGCCGAATATGTCCTGGCATGAAAAGTCCCTAAATGACCAGTACCTATAACACCAACGCGAATTTTGTCCATAGTTTTACTTTATATCATATATATTTCAGGTGATTATATCACTAACACGGGTTTCTATCAAGAGGAAACGGGCGTGGAGTTTTACCGATTTTTTATGCCCTGTTCACAACAATATCTTTAAAGTCTTTGCTTATGGGGAAATATGTGCAAACCTGGGGGAAAATCGGCACCATTCTAATTGGCATGCCAATTTACTCTCATTTTTACGTAATACCCTATAGCTACACAGGTTAATTCTTCCAATCCGGGCAAAAAGGGGAAACTCCCGGAAACCGGCCCGGGTGCCAAGGCCCGGGGCGTATATTCTCGACAAGTATGGCCGTATGTGTTAAAATTGACTACCTTATGAAGAATTATTTGAGATTTTTAAGATTCATACTGCCTCACGCGGGGTTGTTCTCACTGGCCATATTGTGCATGGTCCTTTCGTCGTTTTTTGACGCTTCGCCCATAGGCATGATAATACCTTTTGTGGACAATATAATTTCAGGAAAGGCGGTATCGATCCCGGCGGAGGTGAACGCGCCCCAGATACTGTTAGACCTTGTAGCAAAGGTGAATTCCATGCCACGGCTGCAGCTCTTGAATACGTTAACGATCGCTATGGTGGGCATGTTCCTTCTCAAGGGGGTCTTCGTCTTCCTGCAGACATACCTGATGTGCAGTGTGAGCGAGAGGGTCATCCGGGACGTGAAAAACAGGATATACAGGAAACTTTTGGACCTTTCAATGGATTTTTACGGCAAAAACCCTACGGGGCTGCTCATGTCCAGGATCACGCATGACGCGGCGGTCATAAGGGACGCTATCGGCTCAGGGATCGCTGATACTTTTTACCAGCCTATCAAGATAATAATATATCTCGTAATGCTTATAACCATAAAGTTGTTTTTCGGCATCCCCTGGACGCTCATATTCATTACCGCTGTCCTGTTCCCGGCGATACTTTATCCCGTCATGAAGATCGGCAGAAAGCTCCGGCAGATAAGCAGGAAGTCCCAGGAAAAGGTCGCGGATATCAGCAACATGCTTTTGGAGACCATTTCAGGCATCAAACTGGTAAAGTCGTTCAATATGCAGGATTATGAACGGAAGCGCTTCGAGGACCACAACCAGGGTTATTACAAGCTGAGTATGAAGTCCGTCAAGCGGATGAAGCTGGTAAGCCCGCTGACCGAATCAATGGCTGTCGTGTGCGTGACGGCGGTCATCTGGGTCGCGGGGAAGAGCATCGTCAGCGGTGAATTATCCGCTGGAGCATTTGCCGCTTTTCTAGCCGCCGCGCTTTCCCTGATGAAGCCGGTCAAGCGCCTCAGCAGTGTTTACGGGATCAATCAGCAGGCCCTTGCCGCGACCGATCGCATTTTCAATATCCTGGATGAGCCGGTCACTATCAGGGAAAAGAGCGAGCCGGTCGAGCTGAAGTTCCTTGAAAGAGATATAACCTTTGAAAACGTGTCTTTCAGGTACACCAGGAAAAAAGAGGAAGCAGTTCTTAAGAATATAAACCTTACGGTAAAAAAAGGAGAGCTTGTAGCGCTTGTGGGGCCTTCCGGCGGCGGAAAGAGCACTCTGGTGAACCTGATCTCCAGGTTCTACGACCCGGAAAAGGGAAGTATCCGTATTGATGGTATTGACGTGAGCGATCTTTCGATAAACTCGCTCAGGGAGAAAATAGGGTTTGTCACGCAGGAGACCCTGCTTTTCAACGATACGGTCAAGGCGAACCTTAGCTACGGGCATGAAGATATTGATGAAGAACAGCTTGCGCGCGCGGCAGAGGTCGCGAACGCGCACGGGTTCATAAAGGACTTTCCCGAAGGCTACGATACCATTATAGGAGAGAGGGGGCTCAAGCTCTCAGGAGGCCAGCGCCAGCGGATAGCTATCGCGCGCGCCGTTTATAAAAATCCGCCCATCCTTATTCTGGACGAAGCTACGTCACAGCTGGATACCGAGAGCGAAAAGCTGGTCCAGGAAGCCATTAACAACCTGATGGTGGGCAGGACCGTTATCGCTATTGCCCACAGGCTGAGCACTGTTATACATGCTGACAAGATAGTAGTGATAGACAGGGGAAATATAATCGATACCGGCACTCACAGGGAATTGCTTGACAGAAATGCTTTGTATAGAAAGCTTTATGAGATGCAGTTTTCGGACGAACCCGTTAGGATCTAAAAAGCATGATCCGGCCGCAGCCGAAGATTCCGAAAAACGCATAAAATACTTGAATTTATGGATAATTTTTATATAATAATCGTTCAGTATATTAACACATTTAATACTAATCAGCATTTCACAGGGAGGAAAAAGATTATATGTCAGTAAGTTCGAATACAATACGTGAATTATTGGAAAACGGTGCCCACTTCGGCCACCAGACCAATAAATGGAACCCCAAGATGAAAAAGTTTATTTTCGGGGAGAAAAGCGGGATATACATAATCGATCTCGAAAGGACGGAAAAAGAGCTCAGGAAAGCGATGGAGTTCCTTGAAGGTCTGTCAAAAGAGGGGAAAAAGGTCCTTTTTGTGGGGACAAAAAAACAGGCCAAAGAGATCATAAAGGAAGCGGCCGAGCGCTGCGGCATGTACTATGTGGATGAGCGCTGGCTGGGAGGGTGTCTTACCAATTTCAGCACTATCCGTAAGAGTGTGGAGAGGCTCAATAATCTGCAGGCGATGAAGGAAAGCGAGATCTACTTGTCTCTGGCCAAAAAAGAGAGAGTAAAACTTGAGAGAGAGGAACAGAAACTTCTTAAACACTTCAGGGGTATACGGGAGATGACCGTTTTGCCGGGAGCTGTTATAGTTATTGACGCTGAGGATGAAAAGATAGCGGTCAAAGAAGCCAACAAAATGGGCATACCAGTTATAGCGATGCTGGACACCAACTCGGATCCCGATATGGTGGATTACCCCATCCCGGCGAATGACGACGCGATAAAGTCTATTAAGTACATCTGTTCTGTCCTGGCGGATGCCGCAGTTGAGGGACGCGCTGAATATGACGGCAAGGTCGAAGTCGCGGAAAAAAAGGAAGAACCGGAGGCCGCGGTTGAAAGTGAGACCGTTCAGGCGGAGGAGGCTCTGGAAGCGGAAGAAGAAAGCGGCGCCGAAGAAGGATCCATAGAAGAGACAGGGCCCGTGCAAGAATCCGCGGAA
>CAYSJU010000041.1:0-4506 GCA_964431495.1 uncultured Planctomycetia bacterium | reverse complement strand
GCGGAAAAACCTGCGGAAGAGCCTGCGGAAGAACCGGAAGAAGAGAAAAAAAGCATTGCCGATGAGGATATCATCGAAGGGGACATAAGCCTTGGGTAGTCAGCGGTGAACACATAATAATGAAATGATAAAAGGAGAAAAAGAGATGAGTTTGATGGATGCGATAAAGAAGTTACGGTTCAAAACTTCCGCCGGGATGATGGAATGCAAGGAAGCCCTGAAAGAATCAGGCGGAAATGTAGATAAAGCGGTCGAGATACTGAGAAAAAAGGGAATAGTCAAAGCCGCGAAAAAGGCGCACAGGATCGCGGGGCAGGGCCTTGTTGAGAGCTACATACACATGGGCAACAGGATAGGGGTTCTTGTCGAGGTCAACTGTGAGACGGATTTCGTGGCCAGGAACCATGATTTCAAGGTTTTTGTCAAGGAAGTGGCCATGCAGGTAGCGGCTGCCAACCCGCTTTATGTCGCAAGAGAAAGCATCCCCGCGGACTCCGTAAAAAAGGAGAAAGAGATATTCAGCAGTCAGATAACCGGAAAGCCCGATAATGTAGCGGAAAAGATAGTGGAAGGAAAACTGGAGAAATATTTTTCCGAAGTATGCCTTCTTGAACAGCCGTTCATTAAAGATCCTAATATAAAGATAAAGGACCTGATCACGCAGCTTATCGCGAAGATCGGGGAAAACGTAGTGGTAAAGAGGTTTGTCCGTTACGAACTCGGTGAAGAGTTTTAGGAGGGTAGCCGTATGGGCAGGACAAAGCGGAAATGGAAAAGGATCGTCCTTAAGTTAAGCGGTGAAGTTCTTAAGGGGGAGCTTGGCTATGGAATAGATCCCAGGGTGAATAATTCGCTCGCTGCCCAGATAAAGCAAGGATACCAGACCGGCACCCAGATATCCATTGTTATCGGTGGCGGCAATATTTACAGGGGACTGGAATCAGCTACGGAAGGCATGGACCGTTCTACCGCCGATTACATGGGGATGCTGGCAACCATGCTGAACGGCCTGGCGCTTCAGGAAGCGCTGGAAAGGATCGGAGTGGACACAAGGGTGCTGACGGCCATTGAGATGCACGAGCTGGCGGAACCTTATATACGCCGCCGGGCCATAAGGCATCTTGAAAAGGGCAGAGTGGTCATCTTTGTCTGCGGGACGGGAAATCCGTATTTTACCACTGACACGGCCGCGGCACTGAGGGCAGTGGAGATAGGCGCTGACATGATCCTCAAGGCCACTAAAGTCGACGGCGTGTATTCAAAGGACCCGGTAAAGTATAAGACGGCAAAAAAATACGATAAACTCGATTTTATGGATGTCCTGAAAAACAAGCTGAAAGTGATAGATGCTACGGCGGTCAGCCTTTGTATGGACAACAATCTCCCGCTAATCGTTTTCAGTATCAAGAAAGAAGGCAATCTCAAGCGCGCCATAGAAGGAAAGAAGATAGGAACGAGTATAAGTTAAGGAGAGGGATCATGATCGTTACCGAGGTGGACAAAATTATCAAGGAATCCGAGGACAAGATGCATTTCGCGGTCGATGCGATCCAGAAGCAGTTCCTGACCATGAGGACGAGCAGGGCGCATCCAAGCCTGGTGGAGAACGTAAAAGTGGACTACTACGGGACTACTACTGTTTTGAGACAGTTGGCCAATATCAACGCTCCCGAACCCCGCCTGGTAGTCATACAGCCATGGGACAAAGGCTCCATTGGAGCGATAGAAAAAGCCCTCCTGGCGTCCGATGTGGGAGTGACTCCTGCTAATGATGGCAAGGTCATACGCCTTACAATGCCCCAACTGACACATGAAAGGCGCGAAGAGTTGAAAAAGGCTCTTCACAGGATCGCGGAGGAGGGCAGGGTATCGATAAGGAATACTCGCCACCAGGGCCTTGAAAGAGCCGAGAAGGCGGAAAAAGACAACCTCCTGACGGAAGACGACAGGTTCCTCTGCAAGGACAAACTGAAGGAAATCACCGATAAATATATCAAAGAGATCGACGAAACCCTGAAGAAAAAAGAAGAAGAGATCTCCTAGTAACATCATGATCATTGCGGCGGGCCGCTAGCTCATCCGGTAGAGCAACGCCCTTTTAAGGCGTGGGTGCTTGGTTCGAGTCCAAGGCGGCTCACCAAATATAAAAAAACCAGAGAGGAAACTCTCTGGTTTTTTTATATTTGATCCCGAGCGAAGGAGCGAAGCGACTGAGTCGAGGGACCAAATAGCCGAGCCGAGGGACCAGACTCGAGCCGTTCGTGGTATACTATTCCAATGTGGTACTTATACATCCTAAAGTGCAATGACGGCAAGCTCTATACCGGCATAACCAATTCTCGCGAACGCGAGAATTGATCCCGAGCATGCGAGCTGGCGAGCATGAGAGGGACCTAACCCCGATAAACAGCGAGTAATACGTTCATGTGGTTTCTATACATTCTCAAATGTTCCGATGGTAAACTATACACCGGTATTACTACCGATGTGGCTAAAAGACTCAACCGCCACAACCAAAAGAAGGCTAGTAGATATACCCGCATGCGTCTTCCAGTTGAACTTATCTATCAAGAGACTCATCCTGATAAATCCACAGCCAGAAAACGAGAAATGCAGATAAAGAAGTGGTCTCGTGAGAAGAAATTGGCCCTAATCGAAAAGAACCAATAACGACTATCTCTTTATCTCTAAAAAGGCCTTTAGTTAATCATTTCCATTTAATCTTTAATTCCGCCATATTTAGGAATTCCTTTGTAATTGTATTTGTTGTGAATGGCCGATGATCTGGAATTAACTAGGATTAAATGAAAATAAGGGGATAAAGCTCTCTAGTTTACCAATGAACATATGATTTATGGAACGATAGCGAACATAAATCATATATGCGAATTGATGCAGAACGCAGCTGAAGTATCTCACTTTATCTCTGATGAATGTTCTAAAACTTGAACTTAAATTGAGGGTTTTCTGCGGAGATCAGATCAGAGATCTTATTTACAAACTCTGCTGCAATCTTAATTGCGTTTTTGGCTTCTTTTCTTGAACAGGGAATATCTGGTTCGTAAATAAACCTGTGTCGCTTTTTTCGCATAAAATTGTATTCATTTATTAACTTCTTAAACTCTTTATCAAGGACCGCTTCAGAGAATCTAACAACAGTTAAATGCTTGTTTTTTATTTCTGGTCGAAATCCCTGGCTGAACATTAAAGCAAGCCCAGACCTTAAAAGTGCATTGTAAGCGTAATTATAAGCACAGTCTTCATCTAATTCCAAGTTTCTATTAGCAGTTTTTAAGTCAACATTTGCACGTTTTAGGAGTTTTTCTATAGCCTTGTGGTCAATTGGACATTTCTTAATGAGATTTTCCCGCAAAAGCTGTTCTTTAGAGTTCATATAATTCCTCCTCCGTACCTATTAACATTACTTTTGGATTTTCTAAAAGATCTAAAATAAACCCACTTTTTTCCTTCTTCTTTTTTTTATAGTCAGTGATGGAGTAGATGCTTGGATTGATTTCTCTTTCTAATTTACTTTCCAATGCCGATATGTTTTCATAAAAAGGCGTATCATCAGGTTCTCCTATTATCATAAGATCAATATCGCTAGAAAAATTTTCCTTTCTGCTAGCAAAAGAACCGTATATAAAAGCTATTTGGATATTTTTAAGGGAAGACAACGCATTTTTCAGAAGGCCTTCGACACCTACAGTTTTAGAAACGATGCTTTTTATTTCGTTAAACAAGGGGTGTTTGGTATTTAATGAGTAATAAAGCAAATTGCCAACTCTGTGAGTTTCAAAAAGGTTATCTTTTTGAAATTTTAATAGTTCTCGGCGGATACTGCCTGCAGAATAACCGAGGTTGCGTTCAAGTTCCCTCAGGTAATAGCGTTTGGAAGAGTTTGTGAAAAAAAGAGCTAATAGGGCCCGTCTTATTTTTGATTTTGATATGTACAAACTATCTAGCATTGTGCACTCCTTTATGAGTACAATTGTACTCAATAAAGGATACAAAGTCAAGAAAAATCAATTTTAAAAATATAACATATTATAAATAAATAACTTAGAGATATAGTTCGAGTCCAGCCTGGTTCACCAAATATAAGAGCCTCATATCATGAAAATGGTATGAGGCTCTTTGGTTTTAAACATATGCCACATACCCCCACGTCCTAAAGGCTTACGGCGACCGAGGACGCAATGTCTGAGGAAGTGTCGCGAGCTCCGGCGAGCGACCAATCCCAAAAGACGATCAGCATATCTCTTTATCTCTAAAAGGGCCTTTAGCTAATACTTCTTAGTTAATGCGTAGTTTGGCGAGATAAGCGAATTATTGCGTAATAGTAAGCATGATCGGTTGGCGATTATCGGGGCATTGACTAGGATTAAATGAAAATATGGCGATAAGTATCTCTAGTTTATCTTTCTTTATCTCTGATATGATGTCGGGAGGCAATATCAAAACTTAAATTTATGCTGCGGGTTCTCTTTTTCAATAATATCTCTA
>CAYSJU010000040.1:0-10517 GCA_964431495.1 uncultured Planctomycetia bacterium | reverse complement strand
AAAAGTGTAAACTATGTGACAAGAATAAAGTGTAAACTATCTCTCGGGAAGAACACTTAATTAGCAGGAGTTTTTCTGTGGAGAAAAATCAAAAAAATTATTACACTCACGCCAGACCGGACCTGTTGGGTCTGGTGCCTAAAACCGCCAAAAAGATACTGGATGTGGGGTGCGGGGAAGGGGTCCTGGGAAAACAACTCAAGCAATCGAACAATGATATTGAAATAATGGGCGTTGAGATAAATCAAAAGGCGTGTGAAACAGCAAAGCGCAATCTGAACCTTGCTATCCTTGGGAATATTGAAAAAATTGACCTGCCGTTCAAAGAAAACTATTTTGATTGCGTTATCACCGGGGATGTCCTGGAACATCTTGTTGATCCATGGGGCACCTTGAATAAGCTCAAGCCTTTTCTTAAAGAAGACGGCCTCATCATATCAAGCATTCCTAACATAAGATATTATAAGGTGCTAATAAGGTTGTTCCGTGGTTATTGGGATTATATGGACCAGGGTATCCTGGACAAGACCCATCTGAGATTTTTCAGCCTGATAAATATCAAGGAATTATTTGAAGAAGCCGGATTCAAAATAAAGGATATCCGGAGAAACATGGTCTCTTCCCGCGGTTTCAGAATACTGAACTATTTATCACTAAATCAGCTGCAAGAATTCCTGACCTACCAGTATTACATTGTTGCCGCAAAAGATTCAGGCCTTCTCCTTCAGAAGTCCAAAAGACAGGTGATTCAGTTCTGAGCCCCAAAAGGGTAATATTTCTCTTGTAACCACTTATACCACAAAGCCTTAAAAAAAGCGTCCGCTTTTATCTTCTTGTTACTTTTTCTGGCGTCTCTTAAATCTTTTTAGTTAGTGCATTAAATAGTTGCTTGTTGATGTTTTTTATTTTATTATATGATACTATGAGTCAATATAAAATAAATAAAAGTAAGATTTTGTTTAAAACCAGAATAATCTCTGTTATTGTTCTTATTGCCTTTATTTTATCCGGCTTTCAGTCTTCCCATGCCCTGGCGCCGTGGCTGGCGTCTCAGTCCCCTATTGTAAAAAGGGAAATACAGGCAGCCCTTCAGAGAACGCGGATCATATACGCGGAATCAGATGAAGCCAAAAGCCTTTTAGAAGCGCAGCACTCCGACGCCTTACTCCTCCCCTCTGGCAAATACCTTGTCAAAAAAGAAGTCGCTGAAGACGACATCGGACTGGTCCGGACGATCATACACGAAGATATGGAAGCACTGATGCAGATTTTACAACGGGAAAACCTGTACCGGTATAACGGAATAAAGAATATCGTCCTCGGCAACCGTAAAATAAAACAACTCTACTATGACCTCTGTCATGACGGCGAAGAGCCCGTTCACCTGTCCCCGGAGCTCATGCTTAACGATATCGTGGCAAAAGCTCTGGAGGTAATGTTTATCAGGGAAAACGGTCTTACTGTAATCGAGGATCATGAAGCAGAAGACGCGCATAACAAGGAAGAACGGTTTTACACAGCTATAAAACCCCTGATAACAGAGTGCAGGCACAACTATTTTCGGGACGGGCTGTTCATCTCCGCGGAGGACTCAAGGATAAGAGGGAAAAAGATCCAGAGCGCTTTAAATAACGGTTTTGTCTTCCATCCAGCGGCCAGGATGTTTGCAAAAAGGAATGCATCCGGAGAAGACCTTATCCACGAGCTGCGCTATTTCCCGTTTACGGATCCCCCGTATAAAAAAATAGAGCTTGAAATGCGCGTAAGCCCCACTGCCAGGCTCACTATTTTTTCTAATGTCCAGCGGGTCAAGATCCCCGGCTACGGGAACGAGGTCGTAAAAGTCGTGGTGAAAAAGATAACAGAAAACTTCTTTGAAGTATCCGTGTCCGACCTGGACACAAAAGAACAGCTTTACTGCGGCTCCTATCTGAGATACCTGAATGACGGGGAAAAGCAGAAAAATCTATACACCACAAGGGAGCATATCCGGCTTTACATGTATGAAAAAATCGATATAGCGCCCGTAAGTCCCCTGCCGCTTGCCCCGAAAAAGGGGGGATGGACGCATATTTTCAACAGCCTGATCGTATCTACCGATAAGATAGGCATACCGATCAACTCGGACACTGAAACAGTTTACGCGAGAGTTACCAAAACGCAAAAAGATGAAAGATTTATTTATGTATTCGAGAAGGAGGGTGAAAAAAGAAGACAAAAATCCATAGCGGCAGGGAGGTTCGATAAAGAAGCGGACCGATTCATACCTTTGGTGGAGAACGAGGAAGGCGTATGGAGCACGATCTCTTTTATCCCGAAAATTGGGACCACGTGGTGGCTGAAAAATGTTATAAGGGGTTTTCTGGTAAGCAGAAAGCGCCGGACAATAAAGTCGGGGGCCCACCGGTACCATCCGAAGCGTGATTCAACCCAGATATACATGTTCCTCGATGAAAAAAAGGATAACAAAACTGTCTATGTTGTCAGCCCCTTTGCCCTGCCCGCAGATACCGATGTCTGGATGAACAACGTGCCAGAGGAACCCCGCAGGGTCGAAATAAGGAAAGATCCGCTTTCCGGAGATCTGGACGACCCGGATAATTATCGGTTGCCGTTCCTTGTGGTCTTCTACAACAACGAAACCGGCGGGTTCAGGGTATTTGAAAACAGCGAATTGAAGAAAAGGTCCGCGGAGTGGATGGAGCCATCGGATAAAAAGGATGAAGAGAAACCCTGCCCGGACCCGCTGTTAACGCGGATCAGTAAATTCGGGATACTCAACATGGGCAATCTCTACGGAAAAAAAACGGTCCTTTACGCCGACAACTACAAAGAAGCCCATGTCTTTGTGCAATTCAAGGAAACCCCGGAAAAGAAAAAAGGCGTCTATGTCTATCTTCTCGACGACAAAGGAGTGCCTATGGGCCTATTACGCCGCGGATATTTTGATGAAAAAATGAAAAAATTCAAATGGGTTGACGCACAAAGGCGTAAACCCGTTCCTCTGTCAGACCCTGAAAAGCAAAGACTGGAGGACACACTATGGACGCTTGGATATAAACCCGCGCCTGAACCCGTCAAAAAATGGTTTGAATATATTAATGCCAACAGCGATAAACTTCTACCATCGCTCTCTTCCCTGCCCGGATACATACCCGGGCTTGATAGAGACGGGCTTAAGAACACAAAGAGTTTTATCAAAGACCTTGTTCTGCTGGTAAAAAAATCCGCTACCGGCCCTAACGTCGAAGATCTGATCGCTGAAGCCGTGTCCACCCTTTCTATCCGCAAACGCAAGGAATTGATCGCACCTCTGAGCAACGGCAGCCTGTATGACCCGCGGCCCGACGAACCTTCACAAAAGGAACATGATCCCGTTGACCCGTTCATCCGGGCAGCCAGGGTCATTGATTTCTATCTTCACGCCACGGCCGGTCTTCCGATAGCACCTTCGGTCCCCTGCGAAGAGGGCTCCCTGGACTCTTTTGGTGATCTGCAGTCAATTCAAAAGTTTTCCGCGGCAAAGACGACCGACCAGCTTTGTTCCATGCTAAATACCAGAGATAAAACCAGCAAACCCGCGTTTGGAAATCTGGTCATATTAAATGCCCTGGAAGAGATCCCTTTACCACACAGGGCAGCAGCACACGTGCAAAAAGCGGTCGGGAAGCTCTTCAATTATGATTCGCCGTTCGTGGCTGAGACTTTTACCGCCCTGGGGAAATATTTTTCATCCATCCTCGCGTATGTCCCTGACAAAAAACCGAAAGAAAAGGGAAAGCCACTGGAGAAGGAATCAGCGGAACGGGCAAAGCCCAGAGCCGGGACACCGACATCAGAGTCCCAGTATTTCGAGGCAATCGGGCAATATCCCTTGCTTTCAAGAGGACAAGAATTAGGGCTGGCGCACAGGATACGACAGGGGGACAGCGCTTCCAGGGCCAGGTTTATTGTATCAAACCTAAGGTTAGTTATTCCTACTGCCAAGAAATACGCGAGAAAAACCGGCATGCCCATCCTGGACCTTATACAGGAGGGCAATGAAGGAATGATAAAAGCCGTGGATAAATTCAGGCATGAAAAGGGTTATAAATTTTCCACCTACGCTGTCTGGTGGATAAGACAGAACATTGCGCACTCCATCGCCGATCATGGCCGCACAATAAGGCTCCCGGCGGACAAGGTGCAACAGACAAATAAAATGAACCGGGTCACTCAACAGTTGGTGCAGAAACACGGGAAAGAACCCACACAGAAACAGATAGCCGCTGCCATGGGAATATCCGTGTCCAAACTAAGGAACCTTATAAAGATATCGCAAAATTCAATATCCCTGGAAACACCTGCGGGCGATGACGAAACTCTTACTTTGGAGAGCCTGATCGGCGCCCATAATGCGGACCTGGACGCAATGCTGGACAATGCCAGCAACCAGGCCCTGGCAGATGAAGCAAAACGTATCCTGAGCAACAAATGGAAAGAAGCTCCCGAAAGGCTGGGACGGAACATGCGAATCTTTGACCTTCGGATCCTTCCTCTGCTTGACCTGGGCGCCGGAGAAACCCTTGAAAATATCGGCAAAACGAACGGCGGAATAACAAAAGAAAGGGTCCGGCAGATAGAACGCGAGTGTTTGAACGCGTGCGTCAGGGCGGCAGGACTGCTTAAAGTGGAAGTGCCAATACCGATAAAAAAGGCGCTTGAAAAATCAGAGACCATGGGCGGGGCAGGAGAAACTCTTAGAATTATCTATGAAAGATTCGGTTTTGATGAATTCGGAAAAGCCAGCCTGGATATTTTATGCCAGCCGTTAACGCGCAGTAGTGTCTCAAGAATGATAAAATTTCTCAAAAGATTGGGGGTTATAATGCCCGCGGAGGAAGGATATGGAGCTACTTACCGACTAAGCGAAACCCTGCAGGGCCCGACAAAACAGGACACGCAAAATAATGTAGCGGCTTTATACAACATTGAAATGAAAACCGGCTCCCGCAGGAACGTCCATCCCTTAAGTTACCATATAAGACCTGAAAACGAAATACCGGCATTGCGGGAAAGAGTGAAGATCGAACTCCTTCATCGGAATTCAGAACACGCGAAAAAGACCGATCTCCAGAAAGAACCATATCTCATCAAAGCATGGAACGGCTACGCTTCACCCGGGTTTCAGCAGGGGTTGCTTACTCGCATACGCAGATTATCCCACGCGTCCCCCCACCAGGTGGATTTCAGGGAAAAAAACGTTAAAAAACTCGTGGATTTCGCGATCGCCAATAAAAAGGACGAGCATATAGTAACGATACTCCCCTTTAGCAAGCTGTCCGAAACACAGATCAAAAGATTAACAGAAGAAAAAGCGCGTGTTGTTTTCATGGATTTTGAGAATGAGGAATTAACCAATGAAACCGTATGCCATATAGAAGGAATAATCGCAGCGGGCATTGCTTATCTGAACAATAACGACCTGGCGTTCATGAACATATACAGGCTTCTTACTGACGATAACAGGCATGACCCGGTTACAGTGGAAGAATTCAAGAAAGATCCTGCGATGCTTAAGTTCCTGCTTAAACCTGTTGAAATAAAAAACGCTGAAGAATTAAGACATCTGCACGAAAGGATAGAAGAGCTGCTTGTGGCAGCGTAATCATGAAGAATACCATGAAGACAAATTATGGCATCTTCCGGAGAATGATCTCCGTGATCATTCTTATCGCCCTTTCTCTGTCCGTTTCCCTGCCTTCGCATGCCCTGGCCCCGTGGCTGGCATCCCAGTCCCCTGTCGTGAAGAGGGAAATACAGGCAGCCCTTCAGCGAACCCGGGTCATTTATGCTGAATCTGATGACGCAAAGCAGCTGCTCTATGCGAATCATTCGGATGCCCTGCTATTATCCTCCGGAAAATATCTTGTCAGAAAAGAAGTAGCTGATAACAACATGAGGCTGGTCCGGGCGATCATACACGAAGATATGGAAGCCCTGATGCAGATCCTGCAACGTGAAAACAAATACCGCTATGACGGAATAAAAGACCTTATCCTGGCCAATAAAGCGATAAAGCAATGCTACTACGATCTCTGCCACAATGGTGAAGCACCCATACATTTATCCCCGGAGCTCATGCTGAACGACATCGTAGCCAGGGCGCTTGAGATAATGTTCATAAAACAACACGGACTGGCTGCGGGCGAAAATCATCAAACTGAAGACGGGATAGAGGAAAAGGAAGAAAAGTTTTACGCAGCAATATCCCCCTTGATAATGGCCAACAGGCACTGTTATTTCCGGGAGGGTCTGTTCGTTTCCCAGAATGACTCTATGGTGCGGTCGGAAAAAATCAGAAACTCTTTGAACAAAGGATTTTTATTCTACCAGACCGCTTCCGCTGCCGGAGGAACAAAGGAAAGAGACGATAAAAAAGAAAAACTTGAAACCATACCATTTGTATCCATGGACGAATTCCGCAAGTTCCCTTTCAGGGCCAGCGAACATAAAAAAATAAGGACGAACATGACCGTGGGCGTTTTTCATACACTTACCGTGTTTTCAGGAATCATGGCCATCCACCTGCGCGGCTTTAGAGAAACGCCGGTCAATATCATCGCCGAGAAAGTCTCTGAGAATTTCACCGAAGTGGCCGTGTTGCACACTGGGACCGGGGAACTTTTATATACGGGCTCTTATATAACGCATCTTTGCGATGAGAAGGGCAAAAGCGAGAGAAAAAAACAAAAAAGGATGTATAGCACAAGAGAGCATCTCCGGCTCTTTATGTACGGAAGAAATAACACAGCCCCGAAAAGGCCGGTTCGTATTGCTGCCGCTAAACCCGGAAAATCAACGTATATTTTCAGGGTTCCTGATAATTCAAAAAAAGCGCTTGCGCTCACCCTGCACACTGATAAGCGATATGTTTATGCCAGGGGATACCTGGAAAAAGGCGAAAGAATACTGTACATATTTAAAAACCAACGAGCTGGACGGAAACGAGAAGCGATCGCCATGGCCGGGCTGGACAAAAACAAAGAAAAGCTCATCCAGCTGGGAGTAGATATAAACGGAACAAAAAAACCAAAAAAAGATGCCCTTGCTTCCGGCAGCACGCCCTGGCTGAGAAACATCCTCCAAGGCAATATAACGGTTCTGAACCGTTGTGAGATAAAAACGCGCGCAAGACATTATAAAAACGAGCATACGATATACGTGTGCGGCAACGGCAAAAGAGGAACACAGCAGGTTGACGTGCGCAGCTACTTTGAGTTTCCAAAAGACGCGGATGTATGGATCTCCAACGTGCCGGAAGAAAATCACCGCATCGAGATAAGAGACCTGCACGGATCAAATGACCTTGACGACCCTGAAAATTTTCATCTTGCCCCGCTTATGGCCTTTTACGATAATACGACCGGGAGATTCCGGATGTTCCGTAAAAGCGAATTGCGGCACAGGTTCTTACAATGGATAAAAAACAGCATGGAAGAGCCGCCGGACCCGCTGGTCGACAGGCTGAAAAGCGGAAAAACGCGTTTCGGCAGCATAGACGGCACCGAAGTGATCCTTAACGCGATGTCTCACAAGGACGAGCATATCTTTATCGAGTTCCGAAAGACGCGGGAAAACAAAAAAGGTGTTTATGTTTATTCCCTGGATAAAAAAGGGAATCCCGTTTCATTAATAAAGCACGGACATCTTGATAACAACTTTAACAAATTCGTATGGGTAGATAAGTTAAAGGAATTCTCCCTGCCAGAATGGGAAAGAGAGAGAATAAAAGGCAGGATGTGGGCCCTGGGCTACAGGCCCGCTCCAGAGTTCATTCCGTTGTGTTTCAATTTCATCAGACATTATAAAAATCTTTTTCTGTCTTCGTTCGGTTCGTTGTCTGAAAACAGCCTGGGCCTTAAGCCGGACGCGTTCATAAATGCCGTTGATTTCGCAGAAAAACTGGCTGACTCAATAGACAAAAGCGGCCCGGACTTAAAAACCGAACGCCTGATCTGCGGCATCAATTCTCCTCTCACTTTAAGAGAACGCAAGGAACTTTTAATACGCCTCGCCACAATCAAATCCATCAACCCCCTTTATGAAGGCCTCCAGGAAGAGAAGGTTTTCTACCCGCCTTTCGTGCCCCCCAAAAAACAGCTTCCGTATTTTCTCCGGATTTTGGCGGAATCGGCGATTGATCCCACAACTCCTCACCAGGACAAGGCAAGGGAATTTTTCAAGGAAATGCGGTTCTACAGGAACACAAGTGAAATCAACAGGCCGGGCATGCTGGCTGCAATGCTGGACCCTTCTGATAACGGGCCCAAAGCGGCATTCAAGAACCTGGGGATAATCAAGGCCCTGAAAGAAGTCCCTCTGGAATACCGGTCGGCCAAGAAGATACAGGAAGCCGTCGGTCAATTCTTCGAATATGATTCCCTGTATTTCAATGAGTTATATATCGCGGTGGACGAATATCTGGCCTCGCTTCCTCCTGACATGTCTCTTGTCAGAAGACCGCCGCTGGTATCCGTGGAAAACGCCGCAGAGAAACCAGCCGAATATAAACATCTGCCGGAAGGCCCCTCTCTTTCATTACAGATCTACTTGAGACAAATAGGAAAGTTTCCATTACTCACCCAGCGCCAGGAACAGAGCCTCGCGAAAAAGATAAGCGAGGGGGACAATGAGGCCCGACAACGGTTCATTGAATCAAATCTAAGGCTTGTGGTCTATGTCGCGAAGAGATATACCTGGTCAAAGCTCCCCCTGATGGATCTCATCCAGGAAGGTAATATCGGACTGATGCGCGCCGTGGATAAATTCGATCATAAACGAGGCACTAAATTCTGCACATATGCCATGTGGTGGATACGGCAGGCTATATCCCGACACATCGAGAACCATGGTCACACGATAAGGCTCCCCGTCCACATAGGAAAACGCGCAAATAGAATAATCGCTACTGCCGCTACCTTAATGCGACAAAACCACAGAGAGCCAACGCCTGAAGAAATATCTGATGCCATGAACCTGTCTGTGGACAAAGTGAAAGAAACGCTGCGAATAATGCAGGAACCCGTATCCCTGGAGCTCCCCATAGGAAATAAAGATGACCGGAATGCTGACACTCTTGCGAGCATAATAGGCGCGCCGGATGACGCGTTCGAAAAGATAGCGGAATGGGAAATAATCAAGAGCATTGCCGCTGGCGCGGAAAGCAGGCTGAGAAAACGCTGGGCGGGCACGGAAAACATCGAAAGGAATATCGAGATATTCAGATCAAGAGTCCTTCCCCAACTAGGCATCGGTGACATTCTTACCCTTGCGGATACTGGAAACATCTTCGGTATAACCGGGGAAATGGTCCGACAAGTAGAAAAACAATGTATCGATGCGTGTATACCTGCGGCCGCGGCAATAGGAATAGACCTCTCCTCCCTGGTCAATCCAACAAAAAAACCACCCTTAGCGCTTGCTGGTATACTGCGAACAATCCACAGGAAAAAGGGATTCCATCAATTCTTCTGGAAATCGCTGGCGGTCATTTATGATTCATACGGCGTCGGGACAATAAAAGTAAAACTTACTCAACTCACAAAACTCGGCATTCTTATTAAAACGAAAGACCTGGGTTATTCCCGCTTGAACCCGGCTCTCCAAGGCCGCACAGCCGCTGAGACCGAAGACAATATAGAAGCAATCTGTAACATCCGGCTAAAGACTAAAATTCACAATCAGTACAACCCCTTGAATGGTCCTGATATACCCAAAGAAGAAAGGCCCCTTGTCCGGGAAAGAATAAAGCTGGAACTCCTGCACCGGTATCTGGAACTAACAAAAAGATCTTCCATCCAGGAAGAACCATGCCTTATCAAGGCCTGGCATGGTTACGCTTCCCCTGGCGCACAGGAACAAATGCTCACCCGAATAAGCAAAATAACCCGCGGCGGCCCTTACGAGGTGGATTTCCGGGAAGAAGATGCTGAAAAGCTCGTAAAACACGCTATCGCGAATAAAGAGAACGAGCATATTGTGACAATATTGCCTTATAGCAAGTTGACTGAACCACAGCTGGAAAGATTAAAGAAGGGAAATGCGCGTGTTATTTTTATGGATTTTGAAAAAGAAGAATTAAGCGCCAATGACGTAAGCCATATCGGCGGCATTGTCGCGGCAGGTATCGCTTATTTAAATAGTAACGACCTGGCGTTTATGAACATCTACCGGCTTCTTACTGGCGATACCCACCATGGGGCAATCGCAGTAGAGGAATTGAAAAAGGATCCGGCTAAACTCAGGTTTATACTTAAACCCGCTGAAATAAAAGACGCTGAAGAACTAAGACATCTGCACGAAAGGATGGAGGAGCTGCTCGTAGCAGCGTAATCAATCATGAAGAAGCGAAATTATGGGGACGCAAGTTATGGGGACAGGTCTCCGCATGCAATGTGGAGACCTGTCCCCACTTTCCGCATCTTCCGAAGATTGATCTCGGTGATCCTCCTTCTCCCCCTCTCTCTGTCTACCCC
>CAYSJU010000039.1:0-10740 GCA_964431495.1 uncultured Planctomycetia bacterium | reverse complement strand
GTCCATAACACTTAGCTCCTTCCATGGCATATTGACCTCCTTTTTGATTAGAGATCAATATACCAGAATGTGTAAACTATGTGCTCGGAATAAAGTGTTAAGGATGTACTCGGAATATACCACAATGGCGGAGGAGGTAGGATTCGAACCCACGGTACCTTGCGGCACAACGGTTTTCAAGACCGCCGCCATAGTCCACTCGGCCACTCCTCCGCTTTGCCTGCAAGCCCAATTGTGTGCAAAGCGGATATCAACCCTGCGAAGCAGGGGAGATATCTTTTTATGCGCTTTTAACCCGAAGGGGACGATCTGTTCTCGATTATCGATTATCACAGTTGTAAAAAATTATAACGGCTTAAAAATCGATTGTCAATTAAATAGCCTTATCAAGATGAAACCTGTATTATCCCTCTCACCTGTTCATATATGAGCACGTACAATTCCGCGGAGTAGGAAGCAGTGCTTTTAATGAATGCGACGAATGACAGGGACTTAAAAAACGGGCAGAAAACACCCATTGTTATTACCAGATTACATATAAAAATAACGACAATTGAAAAGATTATACCGGACCTGGCAATGTCGGGCTGTTTTACCTTGAGAACTTCAGTAGTCATGACAAAGTGAAACGCGAGCGTGAACCCGACAAGAAAAAGAAAGATTGAACCCAGATTACGTATAACCACATCAGTGCCTATGGCTTTTAATACCAGAAATATCGGCCCCAGCAACAAAGTATAGATAGGGACAAAATAGGGGCTTAATTCTATGAAAAGGTTGGTCTTGGAGGTAACGACGCTCCCCCCTGACTCGCCAATGTTAAAGGACTCCACTCTTCCCCCGGAGAGCCACGTGGCGATCACATGTACGAATTCATGGGCAAAGACGTATATGGAAACCGGCCGCATTATCAACACGTGGAACAGCACATAGGCCAAAACACCCCTTTCGAGTATGAGGAGGGAATTGCTAAAGGTACTGCCTATATTGGATATCTGAAGATAGAACGCCCTTGCCGTTGCTATTGCCACGGGTATAAGCAGTACCCCTGTTATGGTCTTGAAAAGTTTTCCGAACATAAGCAAGCTCACCCAGCGATCGGTTCTATCTTATCTGCCCCGTAATACGGCCTGAGGGCTTCCGGTATGACAATAGAGCCGTCTTCCTGCTGATATATCTCAAGAAGCGCTATTACCAGCCTGGCCAGCGCCACCCCTGATGCGTTCAAAGTATGGACGAACCGGGGCTTTTTGGACCTGTCAGAAGGCTGGTATTTTATATTGGCCCGGCGGGCCTGAAAATCCGTGAATACCGAACAGCTCGATACTTCAAGCCACTTGTTCGTGCCTGGCGCCCATAACTCGATATCATAACATTTATGCGCGGCAAAACTTATCTCGCCGGTGCAAAGCAGAGCTACCCTGTATGGAAGCTCAAGTCGCTTCAATATGTCTTCCGCGTCCATGAGTAACTTCTCAAGTTCATCCATTGAATCCTCGGGCCTGGTGAATTTCACCATTTCCACCTTATCAAACTGATGGACGCGGATAAGCCCCTTGGTGTCTTTGCCGTATGACCCGGCTTCCCTGCGGAAACAGGCCGTATAAGCGGTATAGTATATCGGCAGATCTTCCTCTGAAAGCACTTCGTCGGCATGGAAATTGGTCAGTGGAACTTCAGCGGTGGGTATCAGGAAATAATCCTCTTCGTCTATCCTGTACATATCCTCTTCCAGCTTGGGAAGCTGGCCGGTCCCTCGCATGCTCGCCCTGTTCACAAGAAAAGGAGGAAAGATCTCCTTGTATCCGTGCTCACTGATATGGACGTCCAGCATGAAGTTTAAAAGCGCCCTTTCCAGCTTCGCGCCTCTTCCCACGTAAAGAGGGAAAAAAGAGCCGGTTATTTTCGCGGCCCTTTCAAAATCAAAAAGATCGTTGAGCCGTCCGAGTTCAACGTGGTCCCGCGGCGTAAAAGAAAATTCCGGTATGGCGCCCGCTTCCTTGATAAGCTTGTTATCCTCTTCGGACCTGCCCACCGGTACGCTTTCATGGGGAAGATTTGGTATGCGGTCAAGTATCTCTTTATACCGGTTTTCTTTTTCCTTGAGTTTTGTCTCGATCTTTTTTATCCTGTCCGATATTTTATTGACCCTGGCCTTTATCTCTGCTGTATCTTTCTTTTCCTTGATAAGAAGACCTATTTTCTTTGATGTTTCGTTCTTCTGCCTCTTGAGATCCTCGACCTCCTGGATCATTGCCCTTCTTTCTTTGTCCAGTTCAAGAAAATCATCAATATCAAGTTTTATATTCCTGTCTTGTAGTGATTTCTTGACTATCTTGGGATTATCTCTGATGAATTTAGGATCAAGCATGCTCTTGTTTCCTTTCTATATATGTGAATGTGCTTAATTTATACCATGGATAATATTAATATGCAAATGACAAAACGAAAATAGAGAATCGACAATCGATTATCTTCTACCCCTTAATGACCCCCATCGGGTGCATCCTGGCTATCTTATCCGAGATCCCCGCGCCCTGTACGATATCAACGACTTCGCTCACGTCTTTATAAGCTTCCGACACTTCCTCGTGAAGCGTGTCCCTTCCCTTGAATCTGACCATAATACCTTTTTGCGCGAGTTCCTCTGCTATGGGCCGCCCCCGTGTCGCCCGTTTGGCGGCGCTTCGTGACATGCGCCTGCCGGCGCCGTGGCACGTGGAATAAAACGTTTCTTCCGCTTCTTTTTTCCCTACCAGAAGATAAGAACATCTGCCCATATCCCCCGGTATAATGACCGGCTGCCCTATTTTTGCGTATTCTTCCGGCACGTCTTCATGCCCGCCCGGGAACGCCCTTGTAGCTCCCTTGCGGTGGACACACAGGAGTCGGGAACGGCCGTCTATGTCATGTTTCTCCAGTTTCGCGATATTATGGGCGATATCATAAATAAGGTTCATGCCCATGGATCGAGCAGTATCGCCGAAGACCTTTTCAAATGATTGTCTTACCAGATAGGTGATAACCTGCCGGTTGGCCCAGGCATAGTTAGCCGCGCACCGCATGGCGCCGAGATAATCCTGTCCGTCCTCGCTTTTTACGGGAACGCAGGAAAGCTGTCTGTCCGGTACTCTTATGTTATATTTGCTCAATAATCTTACCATTTTTTGCGCGTAGTCGCCGCAGATCTGATGGCCCACCCCGCGTGAACCGGTATGGATCATGACCGTGACCTGTCCTTTTTTTATGCCAAGTTCTTCAGCGACATCCGGCCTGAATATCCGATCCACTACCTGCACCTCGATGAAATGATTGCCGGAACCCAGGGTCCCGGATTGATCGCGGCCCCGCTCATAAGCCCTCTTAGACACTTTCGAAGGATCAGCGCCTTTAATAAACCCTTTTTCCTCGCAATGCTCAAGGTCTCCGGGCCAGCCATATCCTTGTTCAACTGCCCATTTCGCGCCTTCGGTAAGGATGCGTGTTTCCTCTTTAAAATCCACTTTTATCTTTCCTGTTGACCCGACCCCTGCAGGCACTGTATGAAAAAGAGTATCCACCAACTGCTTGATATACGGCCGGACTTCATCTTCCGCAAGATTTGTCCTTAAAAGCCGGACGCCACAGTTTGACACCACAAAATTATCAGCTATAAAATTATGATCTTCATGAACGACCGTAAAATCATAAACATAATCATTAAATTCCACTTCCTTAATGCTTTCGATCCTGTCCCAGAGCATTCCGGAGTTTCCCATACCCCGTGTCGTATATTCAAAAAATTCATCAAAGGTCATCATATCCGCGCTTACACGAGGTCTTCCTTTTCTGCCCTCATAAACAGACCTTTCTACAAAACGTCTATTTATTAAAGTTGAACCCAATTCCTCGTGGGCCGAATCAATATTTATGCCAGCGGCAACTAATTCTCTGGACTTAGACGCCATGAACTCTTTCTCTTTTATCTGTGACTCCTTTATCTTAAGATACTGCGCCACAACATTGGAAAGCATGCTCCTTCTTTGATTATATTCAAACCCGATTTTTGAATAGAGGTTTATTAGATTTTCCGGTTTGTCTGACAGCATAAGCCTTAACCTGATCGAGAGCTTTCCATTTTTATTCCTGTATTCTTGTCTCTTGCTGATCTTATTAGTCAAAACGCCGACTTCTTTAAGCAAACCTGATAAATCCATCAAAAATGCTCTTCCGTTATCGGTAAATTCTTCTTGTTTATTCATTGATACAGTGGGGCAATAAAAGTTATATCCGTGTCCTGTCAGTGTTTTAGGGGAAGACATTCCAGCCCCGAAAAAGCCGGCGAGAAAGAGCCGTTTCTGCCATAACGGCGCTTTCATGATCCAACTGGGAACGCGAAACGGCTGATTGGTTTTATTCCCTAAAGGCGTCCCGAGGACGACTAAAAGAGCCGCAAAACTGCTTCCAACAACCTTGCAGAATAAATTTTCGGTCCGGAATTTATAGTTACCATATGATGTATTTATTTCGTGGTCCCGTACTCTTGAATAAACTTTTGAGCACTTAAACCCGATCCTTGTTATGTCCTGTTGTATTTCTTCCAGGCCTTCTTTTTTTCCATAAAAAGAAACACAGCCTTTTCCCCGTTTTTTATTAAAAAAAATGTTTCCGTCGCCGAAATTATATCCCATTGCTTTCAGGATATATGGCAATTGCGGTGAATTATACCGCAAAGGCAGAAGACCGCGCTTTTTCAGCTGTATTAAAATTTGTTCTAACCCGCTGCCCCTTGAATCCTTTTCTATGCTCAATAAAAGCTTCTTAATATCGTTTTCATCTATGATTATTTCATCATTGGGTTCTTCATATGGAACCCCTTCAAACGGATATATTGCCACCGCGTCCCCCGCGCCGAGGTTCTTCAGCTGCATCATTCCATCAGGAGTCCAGAAAGGGTGGTCTTCCGTGGCAGTAATTTTATTCCCGTTTAAAGTTTTAACTTCAAACACACGATTTATCGGCCTGATTTTTATAAATTTCTCTATCGGCGTTTCTTCTTTCTGCTTTTTACCGAAATTCAGACATGATAATTTTTTATCTCTGAAAATATTTTCAAAATCCTTTATTTTTATGTGAGCGCCATTATTTAACAAAATTCTTGATTCGCCGCAAAGGCAGTTGATGTCAAATCCGACTCCTCCGGGCGAGATAACCCCGCCGGCTTCCACATCAGTCGCTATAACGCCCCCGATCGGAAGGCCGTATCCCCAGTGAATATCAGGCATGGCCATGGATGCCTTTACTATCCCGGGCAGATGTGCGGCGTTGGCGACCTGCTGGGGAGAATTGTCCTTCATGACCTCTAACATCATTTTTTCATCCGCGTATATGATCCCGGAGACCCTCATCCCGGACGCGTAGCTCCTGGGGATGCGCCATCTGTAATCATCTATCTTTTCCAGTTTTCCAGTGAACGGCATTGTCATGGCTAACCTCCTTACACATCAAAGACCACAGTGACCTCGTACCTGTCGTCCCGCTTTTCTATGCTGATATCATGGTAAGTTGCCGCTTTTATTTCCACGTTGAGCCTCTTCTTGTACGGTCTGAGCTTCTGTCCCGTGACCCCTGCCAGCAGTTTATTTCTTTCAAGGGAGCTGATATGAAACCTGTAGAACAAAAGGGCCTTGCTGTAGGAAAGATACAACAATTCATTGAGCCATGAGACAAGAAGATCTTCCGTATCCAGGGCTTCCAGCGTTATTTTTACCTCTTCTGTCCCGGCCAATCCTTCCATGTCCGCCATCATGTCAAACATGGCAAAAGCCGCGTTCTCAAAAAGCTCCGGAATATCCTTGCCATATATTTTAGCGGCTATATCAGCTGTGTGCGGGATCTGTTCGTAACGCTTCATTTTTTCGTCCATAGAACAAATGTATTACCTTATACGGCCGGCGTCAAGTTTCTGATTAAATTAGGCGCTCTTTCAAAAAGACGTGGGGCAAGTTCCCGTGGGACAAGCCGGTCCAGAAGAACCGGTTCCATGTTTAGAATTCCCTATACCGAATGAGCTCAGCACTCTTTTTATATTTTTGCTTTCGCATTTTCTGCATTTGAGTCCCGTTTTCTCGGAAGTAACCCCTACCAGTAGATCAAAATTTTCTCCACACTCTTCACAAATATAACTATATACGGGCATGTCTTACCTCCCTCATTTTTTAAGACTTCTACCGATAAATAGACCCGGCACTATGTTGACACGCGAATGATTTTCCCGGCCCCTCCCTCCACGAATTTCTCGGGATAAAGTTTCTTTATCCTCTGTTTGTATTGAGTGCAATGGGTAGCGCAGACAAGATCAATATCTTCTATCAGGTCGAGCTCTCTGAACCCGTGCAATCCGCCGATCAAAGCGATCGGCTTCCCGATATCCGATGCGGAAGCCAGGGTGTTCCGGACCCCCGGATGAGAACAGCCGACGATCACGACTACTCCTTTATCAACTTTCACTAGCAGGGACTGTTCTATATTTTGCAGAAGTCCGGTGGAGAAAACGCCCCCGTAAATCTCGGCCGCTTCCTTGACCTTGATCACTTTATTTGCCACTGGTTCAGAAGGAAGATCACCCGGCAGGTATAATTTTACGTCGCTGTTCAGTTCCAGAAAACCGTCCAACCCGCCCGTGTGATCCCAATGATCGTGAGAAACAAGAACACAACCGATACTTTTCGGGTCTATCCCCAGTTTTTCCATGTTGTACAAAAGAACGGAAGCACTTGCTCCTGTATCGAACAGGATCTTCGGCGCACCTTCGGCCTCTACCAGACAGGCAAATCCCCACTCGCTTTTCAATCCGGAGCTGTGGACCGTATTATCGGTAATTATCGTAAGCTTCATATCTCTTCCAACCTTTCGTCTAGTTCTCCGTCGGGAAGCATCCAGTCCGGATGCGCTATTCTATTTTCTTCCATCTCGAAACGCACACAGGCTTTCCAGTTTCCTTTGCAATAAAGTTCTATCCATTTTTCATCTAACCTGCCCTGTTCAAAGTATCTTTTCATCGGACAGACCGAATACCATTTGCATTCCTCATTAAGCACTCTTAGCTTTTTATAATTTCCCGTTATTCCATCCCTTTCTTCAGCTCTTTGATGATCTGCTTGACCTGATCTTCACTATAAGGCTCATTGTTATAGACTACGGTAAAAGTTAAGTCTTCGGCAAAACAAATCGAACCAAACGAAAAAAATAACAGTAAGATCGCGATCTTAACGGTTTTTATCATAGCATTACACGGCCATCCGCGCACCGATCCCAAGTCCTGACCATACAGGAAAGAAAGAATTTTATCCTGATTACAAATCATTTTCCGCCCTGGTGATAACGCAAAATAACGTCACCGACCTTACACCCGACATCTTTGGCAATAACCGGACATTTTGCCATGAACAGGAAAAATACCGGCCTTTTCGCATTGGAAAGCGCTTCAAAATTGCCTTGTCCTTTGCTTATGACCATATCCGCTCGCCGATATATTGATAAAAAATTATTTGAACACAAAGAAAGCACCGTACCCGGCGCGTCCGAACCGCTTGAGACTATCCGCGCTATTTCTTCAATACCGCAAGCTATGGCGTCCGCCCTCAAAGCGTCATTAATAGCCGGCTTCTCTTTAACGGCATAGATGATTCCCTTGCCTTTATCCATACTTTTTATCTGCTCGATCAGTATCCGGTCAAACACGACCTCGCCGGCATTATCCGCCAGGTAAAGAATATTCTTCGCCTGTCTTAAAACCCGTTTGAATTTGGCGTAATCAAATATCGCTTTGTTTTCCTTCTTGATAACCTCTTCCTCCTGGTTTAATATTTTGGCCAGCTCCGCGTCAACGTTCAGGGAATTTTTTACTCCATAATCGATTATGTTGCCGGCAATGGCCAGCTCGACTGCCAACAATAATTTATCACCGGCCAAAGCTACCTTCCGTTTCAACTTATCATAAATAGCCAGGGCGAGCTCATTGCTTCTTTTCTTCTCCTTTAAATAAGGATCATTTTTCCCGGTAATTTTTCCCACCAAAGAATAGATGATCCTTCCTGTCTCCGGCGGAGAAGATGTCAAAGAGATCTTCGGCAGGATCCCGGCCAATTCATCCAGTATCTTTTTTTGGGTCTTTGCGCTCGCGCCGGCCGTTCTTGCCGCCTCGAGGGCCTGTTTAAAAAAACATGGGATACAATCCAAATATGTCTTCATCCGGTCCTCTTTGATCTGAATGCGTCCGTGTTCTCAATGATCTTGCTCATGCTTTTCGCGAAATCAGTCTTTAAAAGTCCGGCCGCGTCGCCGATCGTCTCTTCAAGTTTGGGATCAAACTCTATTTCTCCCAGAAAAGGCATATCGAACGTTTTTACCTTCTCTTTTACCGAAAACTTCTCAACGCTCATGTTTTCGATAATGCCGATAACAGGAGTTCCCAGTTCCTTCAGCATTTTTAATGTTTTGTTCACGGTCTCCAATACCACCTTTGACGGAATGGCTATTACACAAAAAGTTACTTTCTTTATCATGCGGATCACGTCCAGCGTCGCGTCCGCCATCCCGGGAGGCATATCGATAATCAGGAAATCCAATGGACCCCATTGGGTAACGGCAAGTATTTCTATAGCGGCCTGGGTAAAACCGGCCTTCCTTAAAGGCAAAGGTCTGTCCCCCGCGTAGTAAACAACGGACATGAATTTAATACCGTGAATATCCGGCGGAATGATCCCTTTCTCTTCTTCGGGATAAACGTCTCCTGCTCCCAGTATCACGTGCGCGGAAGGACCCCAAAAATCAAGATCCAATAAACCCGTTTTATATCCCGCCTTTGACAGGATCAATGCCGAAGTAGCGGCAACCGTGCTTTTACCTATTCCTCCCTTCCCACCGGAAACCGCGATTATTTTTTTTATCTTTTCCAGCCTCTTATCAATGATATTTACCCTCGGATCCATCCCCATCACTCTCCTGTAATAGAATCTATCCACACACCTCGCCCTTTTAAGATCTCAAAATCCGGACTTCCGCATTCCGGACACCGGATATACGCGTGGGCGGTCTCGGGAACAAAATGGATCGCTTCGGATCTTTCATGATCCAATTCTTTCATATTATCCCCGAACATCCACTCGTATCCGCAAGCCCGGCATTTCAAAACAACTTTCTCCTCTTGAAGCTGTATCTTTACGTTTTCAAATAACGGCTTCTGAGCCTGAACGATCTCCTTGAGAGCGAATTCAAAGATATCCGCTTCTATCTGCTGCAACTGGCCCAGCTTGATCTTGATCTCCGTAATTTCTCCAAGCCCCTGTTCGCGTGCAGCTTTGCTCGCGGTCGAAATCACAGCCTCTGCCAGTGCCCATTCGTGCATTTATATCCTCCTGAAATTTAAAACCTAATTGTATAATAACCTGACCTTTTCAGAAATCTTTCACATCCTGCACCGTAACTATTTTGTTTGTAAGATGTTATATAATGTCCGGGGCTAACGCAAGGACATTACCATATCACTGCCTTTGATTCTCGTCCTATAAAGTTTTATTACAAAACTTTTATAAAATTAATTAATGTTTTAACCGGTTGACCAGTGGCTTTTTCTTTCTTTTTATCCCAGCACGAATATGCTATATCCAAGTGTATCCAATTATTGGGATATTTAATAAATTGTTTCAAAAATAAGGCTGCTACAGAAGCTCCCGGTTTGTCTTTTACGGAATTTTTTATTCGCTTTTTTCTAAAATGTTTTTTATCCAAATACTCCCATAACGGCAACCTCCAAGCTAGTTCTTTAGCTTTATCTGAACTCTTTTTATATTTCTGATATAAGGCATCATTAAAAGTAAAAACGCCTGTAGCTTTCTCCCCTATAGCGTATCCGACTGCCCCTGTCAACGTTGCTACAGAAATAATGATATCTTTCGAAGTTTGTGTTAAATCGGTTAAAGCTTCCGCGAGGATCAATCTGCCTTCAGCATCCGTATTACTTATGGTAACAAGCTTACTTCCTATCTTTATCTCATCACCCGGTAATATTTGGCTATTAGCTACTAAATTCGTAGAAACGGGACAATGGGCTATAAGATTTTCAGAAGAAACTTGCGAAACTACTGAAAAAGCGCTTGCCATCCCGGCCATGTCGCTCTTCATATCCGCAAAGTTTCCTGACGGTTTTATATCATAACCTCCCGCATCAAACAAGATCCCCTTACCCACCAAAATTATCCTTCGTTTTTTAGCGGGAGCAGAACCAGTCGACACAATTCCCGCGTTTTTATGCTGGCCTGACATTAACTTTATAGGACCAGTGGATCTGGTTTCTTGGAAGTTAACTTTTATTTTTAGCGCTTTTGATAATTTCTCCTTATAGTTATTAAGATTAAACTTGTTGTATGGCATGTCTACTAATCTCTTACAATATCCTGCAGCTTGTTTCCCAGTCATAATTTACTCCTTTTTTACAGCACCAACCACAACAAACCCGCCTTTACCGAAACCTTTTAGTGGTTTTTCAACAGCACGTAATTTATCGGGGTAATCGAATATAGTCTGATAATATGAAAATGTACTGAACCCTGCTACCTTAAGCATTTGCGTAACTTCTTCAATACCGAAAAAGCGAGCATGGCCATAAAATATACTGCCCTTTTTCTGATAAAACTTACCCAGAAAACTCTCTTTATCTATTATGCCAACGATAAGCTTTCCTCTTGGTTTTAATACTCT
>CAYSJU010000038.1:8162-12920 GCA_964431495.1 uncultured Planctomycetia bacterium | reverse complement strand
AATCGGGACCGAGGGAGCGATCGATGAAGCCTTTGACAAGACCATGGCTGCGGTAAAGGGCATAACCGCGTTAATAGAAAGGCAGCCAGTTTTGCGGCCTCTGTCAGCGCCGGTGGATGTCCACGCAAGCGACATGAAAATATTTTTAAAGCCCGAGGTATGGGACGACGCGCGTGAAACAATGCGGACAGGCGTGGGCATTGACGTTGAGACCATGGAAGGCATGCCTTTTACTTTCCTGTTCACCGGACGTACCCTGGGGTATATAGCAAAATACAGGTACCCGGAAACGTTCGGGGCGTTTATAGAACCCGGCAAAGATGATATTACGGGGAGGAGCGTCACGCTCGCGCTTGAAAGCAGTGACCCGGATGCCAGGGCAAAAGCCATAAGCGTCATAGAAGAGATGGGCAGGTACGGCGGAATGGGTATAGAGACGATTTTGAACGGCACAGGCACAAAGGATGGCTGGACAGCCGAAGATGAAGCAGCGTTTGCCGGGGCATGGGAAGGGACAAAGACCTTTGTAATAGGAGCCGGGGCGTCAGAAGGTGAAACAGGAGAGCTTCTTATTAATAGCATAAGACAATATCTGGCAGCAGCAATACTAGATGTAAGTATAGTCCAGGCGCGCTATCCGAGCAAAGAGGCCGGGACAATAGGAGCTCTTGCGTTTATCATGCCCGATATAGTCCATGATGCTGTTTACGCCGGAAAAGATGAAGTCGACGCGATCGCTGTGGATTTTGGAAGGACAGAGATCGGTGTCAGCCGTTATTCCGTGGATGTTAAGACCCGGACACTTGCCGCTGGCGAGACAGGGATAAAGCGCTGGCAGGGCGCGCCGGTTGAAACGGTCCGCGCACCCGAAGATGTTTATATGGATAGTAATAAGCTGATGGAACAATATACGGTCGCCGAGGCGGAGGAAGGGGTTAAGATAAGGACAGCCATAATAGACCAGATAGCGGATGTCATAGTGGATGCGGTCCTCAAAGCGCGGGATGAAGGCAGGACCATATCCAACGGCGGGTTGTCGCGTTATATAGGTATTGGTTCTCCGGGCATACTGGACGATCAGGGTTATCTTATCAGTAACACCAGCAGGCTGCCCTTCATGCAGAGGAGGCACGGGTTCCATTTTACGGAGGAACTGAACAGGGCCGTAAATGAAAAACTGAGGGGGCAGGGCATTTTTGGGGAGGCCGTGGTAAAGGTGTTCAATGACGGCGACTGCGCCGGAATGGCCAACGTATACTTTGACGACAGTATCGAAAAAAAACCTGGAGCAAAAATAGCGTATCTTGGTCCCGGTTCAGGGCTCGGAAGCGCGCTTTTTGAGGTGCCGGAGGATAAAGAGGAAAAAGAGGAGCCGGTAACAGAGACCCTTGCCGCTCACATTTTCCGTTCCGAAAAACTGAACTGGATAGCGCGCGTGCTCCTGTCTCCGGGGATCATCTTTCATGAACTTGCTCACGCTATTGAGGCATTAGTATCAGGCCGCATAAGTTTGAAAGGCATGAGACCCGTTCATCTCTTAAAAGGCATTCCAGTTGAAGTCAGAGGACCGCCCGCGTTGCTGGGCATGTTTGCCAATATAGGTGTTTCAATAGTCCTTTCATTCCTGTCTTTATTCTTCTCACAGCGCGTCTCAGCAATATTTATCGCGATCACCATAATAAATCTCGCTGTCTTGATATTAGATCTTACACTGCCGGCCATATCCCCGAGATATCTCGATGAGAGCGATGTGCTAAAGGCATCGATCTTAGAAGACCAGCCGTTTTTCGCAAAAGCCGGTTCTTTAGAATCCGGAAAAGAATGGACAAAGAGGGCGCCCGTAACCCCGCCTCTGACCCCGGCTGAGGAGGATAAGATAATAAGGATCGTTGACAGAGAGAGAACGCTGGACAGGATAGAATACAAGGATTTTCCAAAGCAGGTGGAAGCTATCATCAAGAAGGCCCCTGCCAATAAAAAGTACCATAAGGACCTCTTACTTGCCATATTCAGAAGCCAGAAGGTCAAGATAGGCGTTATTGACCGCGGGAATGACCTCCTGTTCGAGCGGGACATCCCCCACCATCTCGGAGTCCTGTGTTTTTACGACAGGAGAAAGGGGGTGAGCACTGTATTCTTTACGACAGAGTTCTGGAGAAGGCTGATGGCCGAGGATGACGAGAGCGTCACGTGGAACCATGTCGCGGCATCGCTTATCCATGAATACGCGTCCAGATTCGAGCGTTCCAGCGAGGCCGGCAGCCCCCATTTCATGGGTAACGAGGCAGAACTATGCGTTGCGAGCGACGAGGCCATAAGAAGGAACCTGAGCGATCTGGATATACTGATGATCGACCATGCCGTTGCGACGAACAATCTGTCATATCTCTTTTACGCGTTACATGAATATAAAGCCGAGAAAGACAGGTCAGACAGTTTTAACAGAGCTGTAAATGAGGGGATCACTGAATTGTTAAAGGAGAGAAGGGAAAGCGGTAAACCATTCAGGATCAGCAGCACGCGGAGGCTTGTTTTGTATTACAGGCATCTTGTTGAGACGGGCCACAGCCTTGGCGAGATCACGGAAATACTCGAGGATATGGTTGAGAAGGGACATTTAGACAGGAGGATCTTTGAAGAGAACACTTTTGAATACAAATGGGTCAGTGAACAGAATCGCGGCAGGAACCCGGTCCGGCTTCTTGAGATAAGGGTGGACACGCCCCGTTCTGATTATTTGACCATCAAATACGATCTTCCGGAAGAGGCTATGCAGGCACTCCGGGATGACATCAGTGAAGCCAAGGAGACAGCAGATGCTGAAACCCAGAGATATTTATCTCAGCAGGGGAATGACGGGATAATACCCTCTGTAAGGATAGCGGAACTGAATGAAATAGCCTCCAGAACAAACGAGGCCAAAGCTGCTATAAGAGCGGTTGTAAAAGCAAAGAAGTTAACCGAAGATGAGAGATACCTCGAAGTAGAGGTTGAAAGGTTATCCGCCGAAGATAAGACCATAGACTCCAGCGACGTGCTCGAAGCAGCCTGGCGGGAAGCTGAACAGGAGAGCCAGGAAGCATGGAAGACCCCGGAGTGGGGAAAATACAAGGATTACTTGAAAACAGTCGGGAACGCGATATACCTTATAAGTGCCGAATGGCAGTCAGCCATAGATATGTTCGCCTTTGCAAGAGGCGAAAAAATGGTCGACCTGATGGCAAGGCAGATCCTCAGCAATAGATTACAGGACCCTGACAGGATACAGGTCATAGCCATCCCGGGTTCCGGCGGAGCGGGTAAGAGCACTTTGGCCAGGGGTATATATGAGAGGATACAGAGAGAAGCCAGGGAATATCCTGAATACAGGCTTGAGCCGAGGGATGCCGTTATTCTCGGGACAGACGCGTATCTTTATGACAGTTCGGTAAGGTATTACAAATACTGGGGCCCGAACGGCCGCGAGGACCGAAGGCCGGTCCTGATAGATGGGAGCATGTATGACATGAGCGATCTGGTCTCAGCCGTGCACAGCTTAAAGGTGTTAAGGCAGCCTGTTAAGGCCAAAGCCACGGATACCCATTATCAGACCATTGTGGAAGGACAGATGATAAACCCTGTTCCCATAATAATCCTGGAAGGTATTACAGCGGCGAACGATCCTAGGCTCAGGGAATTGACAGACCTCACATGCGCTGTGATCGAATATTCGGACCGGGACAGGGTCGCGAGAAAAGTAGGCAGGGACATGATCTCCATAGAGGAAGGCGGGACCAGAGGATATACAGAGGATGACATACTCAGGGACACCATGGAAAAGCTGGTCTGGGAGAAGATGGACATGCTGGTGGAAGACCTGGAGACATCGGCTGATTTTGTATGGCACCATGATACCGGTATTATCAAGATGAAGCGGGATGCCAGGGAGTTTGAGTTGAGCGCCGTGTATAAAAAACTGGTCAGCAAGATAGGGGAAGCTGTACTACACAGCACGGTCAGAGAATATGATAAAGCTGCGGAATGCCTCGAAAGCATAGCAGAGTATATTAAAAATGAAGATTTTGAAGCGCGGCAGGTCGCGATGGAAGCTGTGTTTGATGTAATAAGAAGACAGCCGAACATATCAATAGTCGCACGGCAACTTGCAACAGCCGGCAGTAGATTGAAAGAGGTTGAGGACAGGACAGCCTTCATGGAGCTTATCAGAGGCGTCAACGAATTGGTAAGAGCGGATCTGGTGGACGCCCAGAGAAAACTTTTTACTTCAAGTGAGACCCTGGCCGCGCATTTGTTCCGTTCAGAGAAGCTTAACTGGATCGCCCGTATATTATTATCACCGGGCATCATAGCCCATGAACTCGCGCATTTGTTCGAAGCTTTGATATCAGGACGCGTGAAGCTGGAAGACGTAAGACCCGTTTATCTCTTAAAAGGCATACCCAGTATAGTAAGGGGACCGCCCGCGCTGCTGGGCATGCTTGCCAATATAGGTGTTTCAATAGTCCTTTCATTCCTGGCTTTATTCTTCCCCCAGCGCGTTTCAGTAATATTGATCGCGGTTGTCCTGACAAATCTCACTGTCCTGTTATTAGACCTGACCTTACCGTTCATCTTCACAAGGTATGTGGAGGAAAGCGATATACCCAGGGCGTTTACGCCGGACAGAAAAGAAGATTCAATGAGGTATGCTTCCCGCGAATGGGCAAAGAGGGCGCCCGTAACCCCGCCTCTGACCCCGGCTGAGGAGGATAAGATAAT
>CAYSJU010000038.1:0-8062 GCA_964431495.1 uncultured Planctomycetia bacterium | reverse complement strand
GAAGGGACATTTAGACAGGAGGATCTTTGAAGAGAACACTTTTGAATACAAATGGATAGCAGATCCCGACAGAAACCCGGTCCGGCTTCTTGAGGTAAGGGTGGACACGCCCAGGGATGATTATCTGACAATAAAATATGATCTGTCCGAAAAACATATGCAGGAACTTAAAAAGGACATTGAGAAAGCTGAGGGAAGTGCAAAAGAAGATGTAGAAAGATATTTAACGGGTTCCGGAGAGGGTGAGATAACGCCAAGACAAAGAATACAAGATCTTCAGAAGGAAGCCTGCGCCACGGATGAAGCTAAAGCCGCTCAAGAAGCGGTTGAAAGGGCAAAGAGGTTGACGGAGGATGAGGAATTCCTGGCCGAAGAGGTAAAAAGGTTATCCGTCGAAGATAAGACCATAGACTCCAGCGACGTGCTCGAAGCAGCCTGGCGGGAAGCTGAACAGGAGAGCCAGGAAGCATGGAAGACCCCGGAGTGGGGAAAATACAAGGATTACTTGAAAACAGTCGGGAACGCGATATACCTTATAAGTGCCGAATGGCAGTCAGCCATAGATATGTTCGCCTTTGCAAGAGGCGAAAAAATGGTCGACCTGATGGCAAGGCAGATCCTCAGCAATAGATTACAGGACCCTGACAGGATACAGGTCATAGCCATCCCGGGTTCCGGCGGAGCGGGTAAGAGCACTTTGGCCAGGGGTATATATGAGAGGATACAGAGAGAAGCCAGGGAATATCCTGAATACAGGCTTGAGCCGAGGGATGCCGTTATTCTCGGGACAGACGCGTATCTTTATGACAGTTCGGTAAGGTATTACAAATACTGGGGCCCGAACGGCCGCGAGGACCGAAGGCCGGTCCTGATAGATGGGAGCATGTATGACATGAGCGATCTGGTCTCAGCCGTGCACAGCTTAAAGGTGTTAAGGCAGCCTGTTAAGGCCAAAGCCACGGATACCCATTATCAGACCATTGTGGAAGGACAGATGATAAACCCTGTTCCCATAATAATCCTGGAAGGTATTACAGCGGCGAACGATCCTAGGCTCAGGGAATTGACAGACCTCACATGCGCTGTGATCGAATATTCGGACCGGGACAGGGTCGCGAGAAAAGTAGGCAGGGACATGATCTCCATAGAGGAAGGCGGGACCAGAGGATATACAGAGGATGACATACTCAGGGACACCATGGAAAAGCTGGTCTGGGAGAAGATGGACATGCTGGTGGAAGACCTGGAGACATCGGCTGATTTTGTATGGCACCATGATACCGGTATTATCAAGATGAAGCGGGATGCCAGGGAGTTTGAATTAAGTGCTGCATACAAAGAGATGGTCGCTCACGCGAGAGAAGCGGTCAGACATAGCACGATTAGAGAGTATGATAAAGCCGCGGAGTCTTTAAAGAAAATAGTGGACTACGTGGCGGATGAACACGGGGATTTTGAAAAGATCCATATCGCAATTGAAGCAGTATATGACGTGATAAGAAGACAAGGAAACAGGTCCATAGTAGCGCAGCAACTCAGAACAGCTTCCAATAGATTACCCCCGGAGGATAGGCTGTTCTTTGGCAGTTTCCTGCCGATAGTGCTGCAACAATTTGATCTGGTCGAGGAACGAAAAAAGGAATTCACTTCGAGCGAAACCCTGGCCGCGAATCTCTTCCGCTCTGAGAAGCTGAACTGGGTGGTGCGCATACTGCTCTCACCGGCTATCGTAGCCCATGAACTCGCGCATATGCTCGAGAGCGAACTTATAGAAAAATGGCGTTTAAGTTTAAAACGCTTCAAGGTCTCGTATTTGTTCAAAGGCATGCCGGGCGATGTAAGGGGGCCGCCCGCACTAATGGGTATGTTCGCCAACTTCGCCCTGGGGATTGCAGGCCTTGCAATAGGGCTTAAAGAGACATCCGGGATCGCTTCTCTCGTTATTCTGATACTAGCCGGCATGAATCTCTTGGTATTCTGCATCGATTTGATCTTACCCATTGTTGCTCCGAAATACAGGGCACGCAGTGATCTTTATAAGTTTATCAGGCAGAAAGAAATATCACTTAGAGATATAAAAGCGGAATCCGCAGGCATTCTGATAGGTGTTGTGGGCATAACAGAAGAGACTGTCTCAGATATTAACAAAGACCTCGGTGGCGTAAAGATTATTGCCTTGAACGAGGCTGACAGCGAGGCTAACCTTGATAAGATAAACGAATACAGGAAGGAATACGGCGCTTATGCGTCAACTGTAATAGATGTACAGGATGTTGACGAACCGGAGTTGAAAGGCCTGGTCCATGAGCTCATCAATCAGATAGAAAGGGAAGACAGGCTGTATTTCCTTTCAGACCCTGACAGTGTCCCGCTTGACAGTAAAAATATGGAAGAAATACAGAAGGTATTCACTAACCTCGTGGACCGTTTCCCTGCTATCAGATCTTTCAGGGTGAATGATCTTAGTGTGTATGAATACAAGTTTGACAAGATAGCTGAAAGAAGCCGAATCATAAGCAGGGATATGGCGCTTGCCGAGAAGATCGCGGCCATCAAGACGCAGGAAAAGACCAAGGTCGCGTCTTTCAGAATAAATAGCATCGCTGAACTCCGCTGGCTCGCGGATGAGCACAGAAGAGCCATAAAGAGATACGCGGACGGTGATGAAGCAAATTATCCGGTCAAGCTGCACGTGAGACTGGTGGACGAGAACGTGACAGCGGAAAATCTCGACATGGTCCTGGAGCGCTCAGGAGTAAGCGATGTTATCAACGCTGATAACGTGTCGCTTGAGGACAGCAATGATCTTGCCGGTATATACGAGATGGTGAACATAAAGAGAGACGTATATGGTGAGATCAGCCCGGAAGATGTGGTCATATGTGACGCCAGAGATCTCAGCGACCTGATCATAAGAGAGGGTGCCATAGATAAGAGTGCAGAGGATCTTCTGAAGAAAGATATGCTTTATGTCCAGATGGCTGATGGAGTCGCGTCACAAGGATATGTGGCTGTGATAGAGATAGTGGCAAATGGAAATCGTATGCCGACCGTAATGCCGGCAGGCGCAAGGTTGACGCTGAAGAAGATAGGCTCTATCAGATACATAGTCGTAAGACCGATAACGCCTATTGACATAGAAGAGTTACGCGAAGAAATAGAAAGATACGAGAAGATACTGATAGCAGCGTAAGCATGATCTTTAAGAACCTGTATGGATGCAATTGACCTTCCTGCATCCAGGGAAGGGGGCAGGTCAAGTAGCTTGCCCCCTTCTATTAACAAGGGCTAAAAAGCAAGTTAGAATTATATAACATGTTTAAAATATTTAGCTTACAGAATTTATTAAAAGGTAAAATAGCTAGATTAATTGTATTGACAAACAGGTGTGCATATATTATAATTTAATTAGCAAATTAGAGAAAAAAAAAGTGAGATATGTCTAATATATCAAATAAAAAACAAAAAATCATGTTTAATAAACAAAAGGGGATGACAATGAACATCGTAAAGAAGAACTCCGTGCTTTTAAGAAGTATTAGTCTTTTTGTAATTTTCACATTTGCACTTTGCAACCTTGGTTTCGCGGATATCAGCTACAGTGGTTCAATACCTGTCGCGAAAAACATGGTTGAGCCTAACCTGTTGAAAATAGATGATATAGCCATTCCCGCTGACAGCGGAATGATCAGATCTAAATTCAATGGCCAGGGCGACAAGGTCATAATCCACATACAGGACGCGCACTGTAATTACGAAGCCCAGACCAATATAGCTAAGATACTGGAACGCTTTATCAACGATAGTAGCATTGATTTTGTCTCAGTAGAAGGAGCTGACGGCATAGTTGATACAAGCTGGTTCAAGTCTTTCCCTGAAAAGAATATCCGCCGGAAAGTAGCTGACCATTTCATGAAAAAAGGCGAACTTACAGGCGTGGAATTTCTTTCCATAACAGGCGAGCATCCCTTCACTATTTACGGCGCGGAGAACAGAAAATATTACATGGACAACCTGAACAGTTTTCTCAGGAGTTATTCTTACACCGAGGAGTTTACAAGATATTACACTGATGTAAGATCCACCCTTCATTCCCTTAAGGCCTATATATACACGGACGAACTAAAGGGCCTGGACAGGAACATGATCGCTCACGAGAACAAGGAGCTCAAGTTCGCTGATTATGTGGGGTATTTGAACAGGTTGTCACAGAAAAAGGGCATAGAAATAAAGGATTTCCCCAATTTTGATATCCTCACAAAGGTCCTGAAGGTCGAGAAAACTATAGATTTTGAGCTTGTGAACGAGGAAAGGACCGCGTTAATAGACGAGTTAAGCAAAGAACTCTCCAAAAAAGAACTTGCCGAGCTGGTTACTAAGACGCTCGAGTTCAAATCAGGGAAGATAAAGGCAGGCGTTTTTTATTCATACCTCTCAGAACTGGCTCAGGAAAACGAGATTTCCCTTACAGAAAAATATGAGAATCTGAGCAGATACGTGATCTATTCAAAGGCCTACGCGAGGATCGAGAACGAATCTCTTTTTGACGAAATAGACGGCCTTGTTTGTGCTTTAAAAGAAAAGATGTTCAGGAACGACGACCAGAGGACGCTCAGCGATCTGTGGGACAAGGTTGACATAATACTCGCTTTCACCAGGATAGAGCTTACCAATAAAAAATATGAGTACTATCTGAAGCATCAGGAGGATTTTACCCCTGAAAAATTCGTTTCTTTTATAAGCAAGCAGTCCGATAAGTTCGGCCTTTCCGCCAGGATCAGCGTGCCTGACAGGAAGCTGAACAGTGCTTTCAGGAAATTGATCAAATTTTACGAGATAGTCCTCAAAAGGGACCGGATCATCGTTGAGAACACGTTCAAGGCGATGGAGGATAAGGAGACAAAAGCCGCTATACTCGTGACAGGCGGTTTTCATACTCAGGGTATCACGAACATGTTAAAGGAAAAGGGCGTTTCTTACGTCGTCATAAGCCCTTCAATTACAAAAAGCAGTGAAAGCCCGTATATGGAAGTGCTGACAGGACATGAAGACCCGTTCAAGGGACTGCGGATAAATTCTGAGAACGGTTCCAAACTCGCTATATTCTGGATCTCTGATCTTCTGGCCGATAAGGTCGCAGGCGCCCTGGGAGATATAAGAAAAGTAGGTGAGTTCAAGGAAGGATGGACACAAGAATACGTTGACGCGTGGTTTGACGAGATCATTCCGCAACTTGGAGAAAAAGGGATAAATGTAGAGGATCGGGAAAATCTGACAGCGCTTATCTCTGATTCTATCCGTACAGCTATAGCCAAACTCAACCGGGACAGGGAAAAGCCGGTCATTGACAATAAAGAAGAAGCTTTTATTCTGCAGCTGATAAAAAAGAGGATAGAAGCGCTTATCGTCGGCGCGTCTGAGATAGATGAAATAGGAGAAGATAGAGGGAAGAAGCCTCCGACAGCCAAGAAAGCGCCGGGAACAGTATCGCCGAGCGAAGGAGAGCACCAGTGGCTGTTAGATACTCAGATCCGCGCAAACAATACCGAGGAGATAGACGTTCCGGATGAAGTGATTAAGTTCATATTAAAAAGAGGACCACCGGAAGAAGCGCGAAGATTTGTGCCGCTTTTGACCCAGAAGAGAGTAGTGGTGAAAACGGTCGACCTTGGTAAAGAACAGTATTGGTTCAAGACAAGGGACAATAAGATGCCCGGCCAGATCGCCATTTATGATGAAGACAGAAAAGAAGGAGTCGGGATCATTTATATACCCAAAGCGTTTGTTAGTCGTGTGACGAATGAGGAGAACAAGCACAGGGTACATGAATTCGCGCAGGTACTTATCCATGAGTATGTGGAAGAATTCGGTAGGGAGCCGCAATTCGGCACCCGTCACGGCGCTGGCGTTGAAGCTGAAATGAGATATGCTTCCATCGAAGCGCGCAGAAAAGGTATAAGCGATCTTAGCCAGTTCTACCTGGATAAAGCCGTTGAGCTAGAGAGCCTGAATTATCTTTTTCACATCGTATATACATACGAAACAAGAAGGGACCCGGGAGGCAGGTTCCTTAAGGCAGTCTATGAAGCGATTTCCCAATTGATGGACGCAAGAGGTCTGCCAAAAAAGCCGATGGGAATACAGAGGGACCTTATGGCATGGTGGCGGTTCAGTTTTGAAACAAGCTTTGAAGGATACAGGGGAATACCGGCTTTTGACAAGACACTTGTTGTGAGCCGGAAGATAGAAGACGCGGTAACGATGGGATTGATCTCCCAGAGGCTTGTTGACGAATGTTTTTTCAGAAGGATATACGCTGATGGCAATGAGGCCTATTTCCCGCAGCCGCAGATAGAAATCCCTGAGGAACTCTTCAACAGGGCCTCATACAAGCGAAGGGACGATAAAGAGGTGAATGACCTGAGGCAGGAGATTGAATACCTGGAAGCAGAGGTCGAGGATATTGAAGGCAAGTTGGTCTCGAATGAGCGATACGTGGAATTGATGGAAGCGGTTATCGCCTATGAGGATCTGGACTCGTATAAAGACGCCTGGCAGGCTGTTGCGCGGATAGACGCGGCAAAAGATGAGACAAAGAGACAGGAATCCATAAAAACCGCTCAGCGAAGGTTCAATGAAGCGAATAGTGAACGCGATGATCTGACAGGCAGGACGTATGCGGAAGAGGCCAGGGAAGCGCTCGAAGAAATAAACAAACTTGAACTTATAAAGAAAATAAAGGAAAAGAACGAGGAAATAGAAAGATTGCGGCGTATATATTATCCCATGCTCCATCAGCCTCTGATGAAGTTTATATACAGCCAGATAGAAAAAAAATGGAATAGAAAGAGGAGACAGGGAGATGATAGTCCGGTCGTTGTGAGCATAACAGGCACGGGCGGCACTGGAAAATCCACATTGGCCGAGGCAGTGATCAAATGGGCTGCCGACAAGTTTGAAAACGGGGACCGCACAAAAGTAGGGAATATACCCACTGACACGGTTGGCCTGCATGTCGCGGATCTAAGGTACATGGAGATCGCCGGTGAAAGGGTTCCCCTTCATCTCGGACAGGAGATGTACGATCCCGGCAGGATGACTCACACGCTTGACCTTCTGCTACAGGGAGGCACTTTTAATGCCCTGGAAGACGACAGGGCAGGTTTGTTTAAGGCAGGAGATAGAATAGGTCCTGCAAAGAACATAATCGTGATGGAAGGGATCACGCCGGCGCATTTTAGTGATGTCAGGGCTAATATCGACATAGCGATCGCATTAGCGCCAAAAAGCGACGAGGACAGGTATGACAGGAAGAAAAGAAGGGACACGACACCAAAATACAAGGGCGGTGTCCGGGGCCTTCCGGAAAGGCATTTCAATAATGATCTCAGCAGAAAATGGGGCGATGAGACAATGGGCATCATTGCAACGGATGTGCTTGAAGTCGCGGATATTGTATGTGACCTTAACGGCGCGCCACAGGACACTCCCGCGTACATATATCTAAGGAAGAGTTCGTGGTTACCCAGAAGAGAGATGGGACTCCATCTCTCTTATGAGGCCAGGGCTCCCATAAACAGGCTTCACAAGAGTGTTACACGTATATTCGAGCAGGACCTGTCAGTAAAGGACAGCGGTATTGTCGGAGCGCTGGCCGAGATGGGTGAGATATACCTTGATTTTGAACGCGAGCCGATAGTGGAAAGTTTACTTGCGGAAGGCATAAAGAGTGCCGCGGAAAAATATCCGATCTTTACGCGGGGTGTAATAGCCCAGGCACTGGAACTCATCCCAGATATGAACGTAAAGGCGGCAATGGAATATCTTGTTGACAGGGCAATAAAGGAAGCGGAAAAGACCAAGAAGGTCGTTACGGTCATACCTCTGGCGGCAAGAGGAGGCAGGTTCGGGCCTTTTGCCTGGTATGAAGCCAAACATTTCTACAAACAGTTCGGCAAGCCATATTTCATGTATTCTCTTGAAAGGGCCTTAGCCAGCGGGCAGGATCCGGAGGATATTTTCTTCTACGTGCAGAGGAACATAATGGATGATGTTAAGGAGG
>CAYSJU010000037.1:0-12926 GCA_964431495.1 uncultured Planctomycetia bacterium | reverse complement strand
TTTATCGAGCGGATTGTTGTTAACCACCCGGAAGTCACAATTTACTATAACATCCCGATAATAAACAACAAAGGCAGAACCTCAAAAAAAGAAGTTCTGCCCATGTTACAAATTGGCTCCCCGGGTTGGATTCGAACCAACAACCTATTGGTTAACAGCCAATCGCTACTACCGTTGAGCTACCGGGGAGCGTACTGTAGTTTGACAGGTTTTAATTATAGGTAAAATGCTTTTTATTGTCAATCCCAAAGGTTTCCGTAACAAGGTATTTGTGGTAAAATCATGGCATGGGGAAAAAAGAGAAATTCATCGTCCACGTTGATATGGACGCCTTTTTCACCTCGGTGGAACAGCGGGATAACCCCGCGTATATGGGAAAACCCGTTATCGTAGGAGCTGACCCCAAAGACGGAAAAGGCAGGGGCGTGGTATGCGCCTCTTCTTACGAGGCCCGTAAATTCGGGGTGCATTCCGCCATGCCTATCTCTATCGCCTACAGGAAATGCCCCAGAGCTGTATTTCTGGGAGTGGATATGCCAAAATACGCGAGGGTGTCTGACGAGATATTTGACATCCTGGAGGGGTTTACCCCTGACATAGAACCGATAAGCATAGATGAGGCCTTTCTTGATATATCCGGCAGCTATCAGCTTTTCGGCACACCGGTCGAGACCTGTTGCAGGATCAAACAGGCCATAAAAAAAGGCTCAAGGCTCACTGCTTCCATCGGGCTCGCGCCAAACATGATGACCGCGAAGATCGCTTCTGACCTTGATAAGCCAGACGGGCTCGTAGTGGTCGAGCAGAATGACCTCTTGAAATTCCTCTATCCCCTGCCGGTTGGAAAACTCTGGGGTGTCGGAGAAAAAACAATAGAGATGTTAAAAAAGGTCGGAATAACGACCATCGGCGACCTTGCCAGAGAGAAGGCTGAAAAGCTCATCAGCCTTTCTGGCAAAAACGGCAGGTACGCGTGGGAGCTCGCAAACGGTATAGACCCGCGCGAAGTAGAAATAGAGGAGTCGGTCAAATCCATAAGCAACGAATACACGTTCAGCGAAGATACCAAAAATAAACATCTTATCAGCGACACTCTCATGTATCTGAGCGAAAAAGTTTCCCGCCGACTGCGAAAATCCTGGTTCAAGTGCAGGACCGTCACCCTCAAGATCAGGTTCGAGGACTTCAAAACCTTTACCAGGGCCGTTACCTTGAAGCGTCCTACGAATTTTGTCAGCGACCTGTACGAAACTTCCCTGCGAAGCGCGAAAGAGTTTGATCTTAAGAAAAAAGCCGTCAGGTTGCTGGGCGTGAAGTCTTCAAACCTTGTGGACAGTTCCTGGCAGCTCGATCTTTTCAGCGAAAGTACCGATAAGACGGGAAAAAAAGAGAAGATACATAAAGCGCTCGACCGGATAAAGGACAGGTTCGGGGAGAACGCGATCGGATACCGGGGTTAGGATAGAGATCAGCCGGAGAAAAGTGTCCCCTCGGCTATTGAATCAGCGGTCTCTTTGCCGAGCAACCTTTCCAGGATCTTGAGCGCGAAAGGAAAAGTAGTTGCCGGTCCCCTGCTTGTTATGATGTTGCCGTCCTGGACCACATTTTCTTTCACCGCCTTTACTGCGCTGGAAAAATTCGCCTCCATGCCCGGGTAACATGTCGCGCTTTTGCCGTCCAGGACCCCCGTAGGTGAAAGCACCAGCGCCGGAGAAGCGCATATAGCGGCTATGAGTTTCCCCTTCGAATTCATGGACTCTATCAATCCTCTGACCTTGAGGGAACGCGAAAGGTTCTCCGCTCCGCCCAGACCTCCCGGAAAAATAATGGCATCGGGAATAGTGTCATAATCATCCAGGTTTACGTCAGTATTGACCGTGACGTTGCGCGCGCTTTTTATTGATGTCCCGCCAAGTCCGGCTACGGTTATGTCAACGCCGGCGCGTCTGAGTATATCTATGGGGGTTATTGCTTCTATCTCTTCGAACCCTTCGGCTAAGATGATAAGGGCTTTCTTTTTCATGAGGTCCTCCTTTTTGGGGTTTGATAAATCAAATCCCTACATTGTCAACGTTTCTGTAGGGGGCGGATTTATCCGACCCCTAATGCATATTCCAGGGAAAATCGCGCCAGATCCTTAATCCCCCTGTCAAAAGCTTTTTTCTCACAGGGATCAAGCTTATGCCCCATCTTCTTCTCAAGTGGTGTATCACTTACAACAACAAGGCCCGAAGCTTTAATACCCGCGACTTCAGCGGCCCTGAACACGGCTGAAAGCTCCATTTCAATGCCTTTAAAACCCTTCTCCTGGATACCCAGCAGATTCTTCCGCTGTTCGGCTAAAAGCGACCCGACGGTAAAAACAGCGCCTTTGGTAAGGGGAGTCTTCTTGTCCAGGCGTTCCCGCAGGAAGCAAGTCAATTTTTCCGTGTACACAGGATCAGCCAAGACCATCTTTCCCGTCTCAAAAATTTTCTCAATGACGAAATCCCGTTCATAATACCTTGAAAACCCTTCCCCGTCAAAGGCGCTTTCAGGCACGATGAAACCGCCGATGCCGCAACCGTTCAATCCTCCGCAGGTGCCGGCAAAGACCACCTCCCGCACCGGAGCGCATTCCATGAGCAGGACCGCGTCCCCGGAGAGACGGTCGCCTATCCCGCAGTAAACCACGGTGACCTTTTTCCCTTCTCCTGCCGCCGTGAACCCGGAATAGAGCCGGCCCCTGAAAGCCGATCCGACTTCGCAATGCGCCTTGAAATATTTCAATGGGAGGAACGGGGTTATAATGACCTTGTCCGTGAACACAGCGGGAGAACACCCGAAACAGAAGTTAAATAAGGATTGTTTATCCATGGTGGTAGCCTTGCCTACTTGAACATCGTATCTTTCTTTGATATCGGCTTCCACGCGGGCTTTGGTTTGCCGCTTTCGTAATACTCTTTTCTCTGCACAAGAATGCCGTCATCGTATTCCATTTCACGCCTTACCGCCTGGCTCCGGTAATACTTTTTATTGACGCCGTGCAGTTTTCCGTTCTTAAAATTCATCTCACCGCTTTTTTCCCCGGTATTATAATAAGTATATGCCGGCCCTTCCCTTTTCCCTTCCTTGAAAGTCCAAACGGCTTCTACCTCGCCGGTGTGATATCGCTCCGTCACTGTGCCGTCTGGTATATTGCCTGTCAGGGTTACTTCGGGATTCTCGCCCTCTTTTTTTCCTTTGCGCGTAAATTTTTCTCTGGCGATCTCCCTTTCGGCTTCAAAATAAACAGCCCCCTGCGGCCTTCCAATAGAATCATAAATGGTTTCCCTTGTAACTTCAGAAAACGCTACCGAAGATAACAAAAACAGTATCACAACCGCCCAGCAGCTTATCCTGATCATGGATGACCCCCTTGTTTATTTCGCGGCCTTGGCCGCCTGCATTTATTGCACACATTGCTGAGGTTGGGAGTTGTCGTGCCGCAATACTCGCATACCCAGAAACCCTCAGGCGGATGCTTTATCCGCCGCCGCCTCTCCAGATACGGGACAAGCCGGTATACAATGCCGAGATACACGGCAATAGATAATACAAGGACAATAAGATAAAAGAAAACAACGGGAAAACCCGCAACGGGACGCACCCTGCCCAGCTCTATGCCGTGCTCTGCCAGATGCTTCTCCACCATCTTATACGCAACGCTGTAGTTTTCTATATCCCCCTCTGTAAGAACGCGTATCAGGGTCTCGGATATCTTGTGTTTACCCCTGTGAAAATCACGCAGCTTGTTCAAATAGCTTTTGTAAAACCTTGAGGCTAAAGCGATATTCCCCGAATCTTCATAGACAAGCGCGAGAAGGAAGTCCGTGCCGAAATACTCGGGCCATACTTTCATGGCCCTGAAGAGCTCTGCCTTGGCCTCTTCCAACCGGCCTTCGGAAATCAGTTCTTTCGCTTTTGTAAAGCTTTGCGTGAACCTGTCCAGCTCTTTGCGGGTCCCCTTGCTCTCCGATACTTTTCCGATCAGACCGATATTGAGGACAAATCTTTTGTGAGAGAAAAAAACCTTTTCGGCTGGTAGTGTCTCAGCGGAAAGGTCATGACATGTGTAAAATAAGAGGATGGAGCAGAAGAAAACGCAGGATAAAATTTCCCGAAAATCTTTACTGATCTTTCGGCTGGAAAGTCGCTTACGCATTCTTGTTTCGTATCAGGCTTAATACTTTTTCTATTTCGAAGGGTTTGTATATGATGTCTGACGCTTTTTCTTCAAGAGCCTTATGGACAAGTTCGTCAACGGAATACCCGGTCATCATTATGACAGTGGTATCCGGCTTTAATTTCATGACTTCCTTCAATGTCTGGATGCCGTCCACGTCGGGCATCCTTATGTCCAGGAACAGTATGTCATAAGCTCCTTCTTTGACCAATTCGATCGCCTCGGCCCCGCCGTAACAGCTTTTGGCCTCGTAGTTGTTGGCCCTCAGGATATCGCAGAAAACATCAGCGAAATCCTGATTGTCATCGACTATTAATATGTTATGCCCGTTGCCCATGTACTCCTCCCTCGAATACAGAGAACACTCCCCCTGTAAGAAACAAAAAAGGCTGCTAATAATTTTACACTATACAAACGGGTTTGTCGACAAAAATTTTGTTTTTGCAAAAATCCCCATACCTTGCTTTTTAAATGGAGTTGTGATACCCTTGATTCGCGACTGTCTGTATAAGCCGGCCTTTTCAAATGCATAATATTATTTCTATTATTAAGAAAAAAATGCGGAAATTAGAAGACGAGTTGGACCCCGGACTTTGGCTTACCCTTCTCTTCTCATTTGTCTATTTTCTGGTGGTTTTTCACTCGTGCCTGTTCAGGTATAACACACTACAGTATCATGACTGGGATTTTTCGCTCTATGCCAACGGCATGTGGAACATTATTCACGGAAATCCTTATATTTCCATAAGTAATAAACCTTTCTTGGGGAACCATTTCAACATTATAGCGTTTATAATCGCTCCTGTTTTTTCCATATTCAGGAGCCCGTTGACGCTGCTTTTCCTGCAGAGCCTGTCGCTTAGCCTGGTTACAGTGCCTATCTATCTGCTGGCAAGAAGGAAATTCGACTGGCGCGCCAGTGCGGGATTCGCTCTTATCTACCTCCTGTATCCATCACTTGTATACGTGGCAATGTATGAATTCCATTTTGAGGCATTCGCGCCGCTTTTTCTCGCACTCGCTTTCTATTTCCTGATAACGAACAGGAAACTATGGCTGTTTGTCACAGCTATCCTTGCCATGTTCTGCAAGGAAAACGTACCGGCGGTTGTTTTCGCGATGGGGCTGTACGCTGTTCTATTCAGGCCCCGCAGACGTCTGGTTGGCCTGGCATTGGCCCTGGTCGGTCTCGCTTGTTTTTTGCTTGTAACGCTTAAGCTTCAGCCTTATTTTATCCCTGGAAACGGCATAGGATACGCTGGTCATTATGCGAAATACGGGGAGGGGTTCGGGAATGTCTACATTTATATGCTGACACATCCCGTTGATATTATCAGGGATCTTTTATCAACCCCTCTCAAGAGGCAATTCTTCAGCAGAACCCTGTCCCCGCTGTTATTTCTGCCACTTTTAAGACCGGATATACTGCTTATAACAGCGCCGACGGTATTGAAAAACCTTTTGTCAAAGGTCCCCACGACACACCAGATATACTGGCAATACACGGCCACCATAATACCTTTTATGATCATATCCACTATGTATGGGCTGGAAAAACTGTCAAAGCTGCATTTGATCAAAAAGCTGCTCCTTTTCATATTAGGCGGAATAATAATAACCGAAATAATCCTGAGCGTCCGTTTTTACCAGGAGAGCCCCTTTTTCGTTAAGTATCACCGCCGCATGACCCCAGTTGACATGGCCAGAAAAAGCGTCCTGCAACTGATCCCGAAAACCGCTCCTGTTATGGCGACATTTGATTTCCTCCCAAACTTAAGCATGCGCAAAGGGCTTTACGCGTTTTACTGTGCGTGGAGAGGGGGATATTACACGGAGTTCCCTGTGATCGATTACGCCCTTGTTGATTTTAACGATTATTTTATACGCAAAGACGTGAATTTCAAAGCTGCGAAAATATCCAAACTTTTTACCGGGTTCCTGGTCGGCAAGGACTGGAACGTCAAATATGCCAGGGGTGATATAGTTCTCTTTGAAAAAACTCCCACGCCGCACAATCGAATCGTCACTTTAATTGATGCCAGCGAATTTAAAGCGCCTGGTGAAGGGCTTATGCTTATAGATAACGCCCTGGAACTCGTGGATTACACGGTAGAAAGTCCTGAAAAGGATACTCTGCATATAACATTCTACTGGCGCGCTAAAAGGCCCGTAAATTCTCTGTATGACATGTACTTCTTTATGGCTGACGGTAAACTTGACAGGATGTTCCATAGTCATGCCCTGGCGTACTGGTTCTTTATTCCCGGCCTCAAAAAAGATAAGATACTGAAAGAGGAGTACTGGCTCATGCTGCCGGACAAAATGGGTCCTCATGTTTACGCGTTTTCCGCGGGTTTTGTCAATCTTTCACAACGCCGCAGGGCCAATATAAAAGTTTTTGACAAAGATATCGCGGACAGCCATAATAAACTTATACTGGGAAATTACGATAACCGTTGATCATGATCAAAAAAGGGAACTGACATGTCACTGCTTACAAATATAATCAAGAGTATGCGAATTAAACACTGGATAAAGAACCTCTTTTTGTTCGCGCCTCTTATCTTCGGCGGAAAATTGCTGATCGGCGCGGACTTTACAAAAACAGTGCTGGCATTCTTGGTCTTTTGTATTGTAACTTCCGCCACTTACATCATAAATGATATAGCGGACAGAAAAAGGGACCGGTTCCATCCGGAAAAACAGAAGAGACCCATAACTTCCGGCGCTCTCGGCGTGGAACAGGCTTCTTTTACGGCCGTATTGCTCATCATTATCGCCGGCCTGCTTTCAACATGCTTGGATATCCCACTCCTGATAGTGATAACCTTATATGTACTCCTGCACCTCCTCTATTCCTTTATTCTCAAAAGAGAAGTGATCCTTGACGTTATAATAATAGCCATGGGCTTTGAACTGCGTATCTGGGCCGGAGCAGTGGTTCTCCGGATAATTCCCTCCATCTGGCTCCAGCTCTGCGTATTTCTGCTTGCTATCTTTCTGGGACTGATCAAAAGAAGGCATGAGAAGATATCGCTCTACGCGCACGCGGCTAAACACCGTGACGTGCTGGTGCATTACAAAGTCTATTTTCTGGACCAACTTATCATGATCTCGGCCGCGCTCTGTGTGGTCTTTTACGGACTTTACACCGTGTCTCCGGACATGGTTCAGAGAATAGGCTCCACCTACATGGCTTATACCATTCCCTTTGTCATATATGGCATCTTCCGGTATTTATTCATAGTACATGCCCGAAAAAAAGGTGGAGACCCAAGCGAGATACTGATGTCCGACATGCCTTTTCTGATTGATATACTGTTATGGATGGTGACAGTGATATTGCTCTTGTATTTCGGCCCTAAGCCATAACGATATCGGAAAACAACGATGCGCAAAATAAACATTTTAAAATTTCTTGACAGGCTTATCGGCATGCCATTGACGTCACTCCTGCCCTCTGCCCGGGGATCCGGGATCCCCGTCTCCCTCGAAAAGATCAATAAGATCCTTATCATACGGCCGGGAGGGATCGGGGATGCCGTGTTGCTCCTGCCGGCTGTAAAAGCGCTCCGGGAAAAGCTGCCTTCTGCTAAGATCCATGTGCTGTGTGAAAAAAGAAATTTCGGTATTTTTTTGCTGTCAAAGGCCATAGACAAGATATATCTATATGATCAAAGTGTGGAACTTTTTGGTTGTCTTAGAAACAATTATGACGTTGCCATAGATGCTGAACAGTGGCACAGACTCTCAGCGGCCATAGCGTATTTTACTCGAGCGCCCGTAAAAATCGGCTTTGACACCAATGAAAGAAGAAAGCTCTTTACGCACAAGATCCCGTACAGCCATGACGACTACGAGGTGTACAGCTTCTTTCATTTGATCGGACCTCTGGCGGGAAAACCGCCTGAATTCAACATAAACGAACCCTTTATCGCGATCCCTGATGTATCCCCGAATTATCAATTGTCCGTATCGGAAAAGGACAGGGGCAAACTCATCGCTATCTTCCCCGGAGCTTCAGTAAAAGAAAGAAAATGGGAAGTAGAAAAGTTCAGCAAGGTCGCGAAAACATTTATGGAGCGCGGTTTTAAAATAGCGATCCTCGGTTCACCCGCTGACAGGAAGGATGCTGAATATATAACAAAACATACAGGCACCTGCATGGACCTTACCGGCAGGACAACCCTGACAGATGCAGCTGTAATCCTCAAGAACAGCAGGTTATTGCTGACAGCGGACTCGGGCCTCATGCACATCGCCTATGCCGTGGGCACGCCCACCGTAGCGCTTTTCGGCTCAGGTATCGAGAAAAAATGGGCCCCGAGAGGCGATAAGCATACCGTCATAAACAAGCATCTTGACTGCAGCCCCTGCACAAAATTCGGTTATACTCCGCCCTGTAAACATGATGTGGAATGTCTCACCGCTATAACAGCGGAAGATGTAATAGAAAAAATGACGCGGCTTCTGGAAAAGACGGGTATTTAGGGCGTCCGGCATCAGGGGAAATTCCTGCCCCCGGCCTGTATCGTAACAAATGAGGAAAATATCTTATAAAGGGCTACCGGGACCAGAAAATAGAAACCCACCCTTAATCCAACAGCCGGAAGACATATTATCGGAAAAATGAAAAGCGCCAACGCCTCAAAATCCGGAAGCGACAGAAATGACTTGAAATTCCTCCTGAAAAAGAATTCCCTGTAACCCAGAAAAGCCGAGATCACGGGGTTCTTCTCGATGTCACTTACTCGCGCCGAAAGGTTCTCCTGTTTTTCCAGGACAAGATTGACTATCAGCGTAATGTAATACTCTGATACGTATATATATATGATCCCGACGGTAAGCAGCGAGAAAAGCATTTTCTGTCCATATGCAAGAGCGGCCAGCATGAGCACTCCCCCGCACAGGTCCGACATGTGGTCAAAATACCGGCCGAACGTGGATGTCTTCCCGGTAAGCCTGGCCAGAGACCCGTCAATGCAGTCGGCCAGGTACCCGAGCTGGAACAATATAGCTCCCGCGGCCATGAAGGGGTATTTCGCGGTGGCGAAAAGAACGGCAGCCGTAATTCTGAAGATCATTGATATGGAAGTAAAAAAATTCGGGGATAGCTCGGTATAATTGGCAAAAAAGAGAATAAGCCTTCTTGCCATGGGTAGTATCACCAGCGACGCCCACCATGACTTGAGCTGAAGTGTCTTCTCGACTTGCTGTAAACTAAAGTTATATTTCTTTTTTGACATTTATATACACTCTTTTACTTCTGTGTCCTCACATCTATAACGAGACCCGTTTCCCGGATAACACAGCATTTAACCACTTCTTCGGCCACTTCCAGCGGCGATAATAAAGTAACGCTCACTTCCTTCCCGAAACTTTTTTCCCGCATTGGAGTGTCCACCCTTTGAGGTGAGACTACATTGACATAAATATTATATGGCAGCAATTCCTCGGATAACCCCTGACAGAAATTCACAAGCCCTGCCTTGGACGCTGAATACGCGGAATAATTCGCCCTTCCCCTTGTATACGAGCTGGAGGTAATATGAACAATATGTCCCTCTTTTTTTCTTTTCATTATCGGTATTACGTGTTTTGAAAGCAGAAAAGCCCCTTTAAGATTGACGTCCATAACTTTATCCCAGTTTGCCGCACTCATCTTTTCAATCTTTGATATCTCCAATATACCGGCTGAATTGACGAGAATATCGATCTTCTTATGCTTCGTCAAGACTTTTTTAAGGCTGCCTATTACGCGCTTCTCGCTTGTTATATCACATTTGATTTTTGAATCCAGGGACAAAGAGATTGACTTGCAACCATACTTTTCCAGTAAAGTGATTATCTCTCTGCCAATGCCCCCCGTTCCTCCGGCAACTACCGCTACTTTATTCCGAAGGCTCCTGTAATCATCAATACCCGCTCCTTTGCTGCTTATCTGGAAAAGTCTTTCCGCAAGATACAGGTCTGTCTGGTGAGTCAGTTTAATATTGAATTCAGAACCATCCACCAATTTAACAGGTTTTCCCATGGCCATAACAAGGCCGCAGTCATCGGTCGCGTTCGTTATGCCTTTCTTCTGAGCCATTTCATGGGCCTTTAGGATAAGACTGTATTTGAAACCCTGCGGGGTCTGCCCTCTCCTTAGATATTTCCTGTCCGGGATATTGTCTATAAAATCCCCCTTTTGGGAAATTATCGTATCCGCCGTCTTTATCACTGTATCTGACGCGCCGACTTCAATGGCTGCACTTAATGTATCTCCTATTACCCTTTCATCAACAAACGGCCTCACAGCGTCATGGATCAATACATACTGGGTCCCGGGCGGACAGCCCTTGAGGCCGATATAGGACGATCCCTGCCTGGCCGGCCCGCCTTCCAGAATCCTGTAAATCTTCTTCTTCCGGTTCTTCTTGAGGATCTCTTTTAATTCCGCCAGATAATCTTTGGCGCAAACGATCACGATATCTGAAATCAATTTATTCCTGTCGAATTGTTCTATGGTATGAAGCACGACGGGCTTACCGGCGATTCTCAGGAACTGCTTTGGTGTGACGGTCTTCATCCGCACGCCTGTTCCCCCGGCCAATATTATTGCAACAGTCCTTTTTTTCATGACTTTCGCCCCTCTTGTACGTTATAATTATATATCATCCGGTCTTCAATCGTCCAAGTTTTATAAGAACCGTCTTCTTCAGCCTACATAATAATTTGTACAAGTCCCATATCTTGTGCAAGATCGGCATTTTTGATCTGACGAGCGAACCGGCGGGCCAGAAACCCTTCAGTTTCTCTTCTGCTTTCAGTCCACTGATCCAGAAATCACTGTGGGTTATAATCGGACCCGCTTCCTGAAGATCCTTTTCTGTAACTTCCACGCCAATAATGAATTTACCATAAGCAGTGGCTTCTTCCATAGACGGTCTTTGAAGAAATAGATGCAATATCCGTTCTATAATTCTGTGCACCGCTTCCTCTTCTATGATATCCGGTCTACAGTGTTTCGTGAATTCATCTGCGAACTTCACAGCGCTCTCCTGTTGGATTTTCACTCCCCATTCAATCCCTTCCTCATTAGTCGGCTTATCAAAAACAGGACAAAATTTTCCATTCTCTTTAGAAAATCCAATAGTCCGACCTCGGTCAGAAGAAGCGAATATCTCGTAAATAGCATAGTAATCCAAAAAGCTGTATTTCTGATCCAACGATAAATCAAATAAAAAAGATTCTAATTTATCGTTGTTATAGCGCTTTTTCTTCTCACTTAAGCCAAAATAGAATCCCAGTAAACCGTTCTGTGGCCTGCAATTAGTTTTTTGCAGGATCTTGCTTATCGCGAACTGCGATCTGCCCGCCCATCCAGTGTCAACTATTCCAAAATTTACATCTTCTAAGAATCCTTCCTGTTCGAGATATCCAAAGGAATCTTTAAAAAACGGCTCTGTATTCCTGATAATTCTGTCCTGGACTGACTTCTCTTTAAGGCATCCTTCCATTCTTTCTCTTTCTTTCGAGGTCAGGGTCTTATCCCATTGATTTTCCATAAATCCGTATCTATTTAAAACTTCTTTTATGTCTTCCGGTTTTAAGTTTACCCTGCTGCATACCAAATTAACTGAAAGAGGGTTATAACCACAGGTCATAATGCAGCCCAGTTCAAATTTGCCGATACTATCAATGGCGGGCAGCATCCATGTTTGTCTTGAGCCGTAGAGATACCGGCATTCCGTATTATATCCCCAGCATTCGCATATAATGCGGGAAATTTTCAGCAGGATCTGCCCATCCCTGGCAAGAAAATACAGTCGCTCTACCCCCTGCTCAGCAGCTGTTTTCAGCACCCACCACATAAAGAAAAAAAACGCCGGACCTGTTACGTTAGCTCCGGTATCCCAAATTGTCTGCAAATGCTCGTTCTCCTGAGCGCCTGCAAGTCGAACAACGCGCGAAACCCCTGATACCAGCGATCTGAAAGCCCTGGAACCGCAGCGGAGGTTCAGTATTGCTTTCTCATACCTGTTCAGTTCCTGTCTGTGTTTAAGAAAAGATCCCATAATCTTATTATCGCTTTTCTGATAAAATTCTTAATCCTGTCTATTTTATGATATCTCAGAAGTTTTTGTAATTCTTCATCGGATGTCTTATAAATATGTATCCCCATTTTTGCGGGAATAAAAATATCGCTATGGATGTTGTTCCCACAATGTGCCATACGGTCAGGATCACAGTTTTCCTTTTCCAATATGTGCCTGAATAGATTCCCGGACCCTTTTGCGATCCCGATCTCGCCCGATGCGTATAATTTATCGCCTTCCTGATATGCCCCTACTCTTATTAACATATCCCTTATATGCTGTTGGGGAAGATACATATCGGATACAAACACTATCCGGGTGCCCTGCCTGCGTAATTCGTTTATCTCCGATATAGTCCAACAGATGGGGGAAATCGACCGATATTCTATTTCTATCTCTTTTTGTATAAGTTCTGCGGTCTGCTTCTCACTCAAATCATACTTTTTTCTGATCTGGGCATAAATATCTTCGATCTTTATATCCTCTTTCCCGGTTGCTCTCCTGGCAGCCCTTTCAGAATTCACTCTTACATGCGCGAAGTTCTCGATCAGCTTATCCGGCAGCTTGATATCCAGCCCCTTGAGTTCCGACGCCATCATAAGAAATATATCCTTGGGATCAGCAACTATTCGGGTCAATAC
>CAYSJU010000036.1:0-12991 GCA_964431495.1 uncultured Planctomycetia bacterium | reverse complement strand
CCGCTATGCCCCATGCGCTCTGCACCATGCTCTATGCGATTTCTCTGGACCCTTGACCCTTTTTGCCAGTTCGCGAAGCGCCTCCCGCGTTTCCCGATCCGTTCCATCTAGCGCAAGGGCTTTTCTGTATTGCCGTACGGCTTCGTTATAATTTCCCTGCCATGTGTAAATAGCACCAAGATATTTATATGCGGCCACAAGATCAGGCTGCATTTTTATTGCGTATTTCAGCTCCTGGATCGCCTTATTCGGTCTGCCAGTTTCAACGTAATAACCTGCGAGGGATATTCTGGCTTCGTTATGTTCCGGCGAAAGGGAAAGAGTTACCTGTATTTCTTCGTATGCCATATCTAAATTTTTGTATTTATGCATATAAAAGTCAGCTAAATTCGAGTGAGCACGATGATTGCCCGGATACTTTTTGATAATATCCATATTAAAGGTAACTACGTCAGCCCAGGCGGTGTTACGTGCCATAGTCAGCAGGGAGTAGGACACAATTAGTGCAACAGCAGTCATAATGATTACTGATCTCCGGATGATATTGTTCCGGGCTCTGATTGTGAAAAATCCGAATAACACCGCAATAAATTGGGCGTATCCGACCAAAGGCAGGTATAGAAACCTTTCGGCTACAAGTATATTTATGGGTATGATGTTCATGACCGGCAACAACGTGATGAAGAACCAAAGTATAGCGAAAGACATGTACTTCAATTTCCGAAAAAGCAGAAAGATCAAGCTCGCCAACGCTATCAAAACCATTAATGATGCCAGAACTCCGGGGTCTTTTATGGAATATGCCGCAGGGAACTCCAGATGGTCGGCGCATAATTCCGCGGGCCAGATAAGAAGCTGTATGTAATAAACGGCACTCTTCAACATCGTAAGTAATGTGGTATACATATTTCCAGTCCACCACGCGCATTGCGCGAATCTGCCAAGGATATTAGCTCTCACAATAAGGTATGTTTCGAGCGCTGCAAAGAACGGCAGGTAACCCAGAAGTGTTGGAATAACCTTCAACCTCCTGTAGTAAAAGCGGTCGTATACAATGAGGATCAGCGGCAGGGTTGCCGCCATTTCTTTTGAGAGGAGCGCGAGGATAAATGACAAGGCAGAAAAGAAAAGGAACAGAAGCCTTTCTTTTTTTCTGTAAGTTATGTAACAGATAAGGGATATCAGGGAAAAGAACAAAAAAAGCACATTCGTCCTGCCGGATATCCATGTAACTGCTTCTGTTTGAAGGGGATGTGTCAGAAAAATAAGAGAAGCGAATAAACTAATGATACGATCTCGCGTGATCAACAGAATCAAAAAGAATACCAGGATCGAGTTTGCGATATGAAAGCAAAGGTTTGTTATATGATAACCGGCAGGGTTGAGTCCCCAATTCAGATAATCAATGGCATATGATAATGGTACAAGCGGTCTATAATTTTGTCCGGCTAATGAACCTTTTGCGAGTGTCTGTTTTTGCGTGAAATAAAGTGGAAGGTTTCCCATATCCCGGATAAACTCATTTTCCACGACAAAAGCGGAATCATCCCAGACAAATTCATTTTCGATCGAATTGCTGTAAACTATTAACCCGGTAGAGATTATCAGGAAAAGGATAAAACCTATTTTAAATTTTTTGTTTTTCGTCATTATAGCTATTAAACCTTGAGTTTTCGGCCCTCTTTGTCAAATATGGAAAATTTGGCTATCCCGAATTTTTGCAGTACAAATTTCAAGGCAGTTGATATAACTCCCAGGCCGTAAACTATACTCCGCTTGAATCCTATCGAGGAAGATTCATCGGTATAGCTTGAGGGGGATGTTATCTCACCGATCCGGCAGTTAAAGTATGCTGCCTGAACAAGCATTTGATTGTCGAATACAAAATCATCGGAGTTTTCGAGTATGGGGAGTTCAAGAAGCGTTTTTCGGGAAAATGCACGGTAACCCGTATGATATTCCGATATCTTCTGGCCGATAAGAATGTTTTCGATCAGTGTAAGTATACGATTAGAAACGTACTTATAAAAAGGCATTCCGCCCTTAAGGGCCAGGCCTCCCAAAATACGCGACCCGAGAACAATGTCGAACATCCCGGAAGCTATAAGGCCCGCCATGGCGGTGATCAGGCGGGGAGGGTACTGATAATCGGGATGAAGCATGACAATAATATCGGCGCCGCGTTTAATGGCTTCCCGGTAACAGGTTTTCTGGTTGGCGCCGTAACCCGAGTTCTTCTCATGCGTATACACCGCGAGCCCCAACTCTTTTGCGGCGGCGACGGTTTCATCGGAACTATGGTCGTCGGTCAACAATATCTCGTCGACGATCCCCCGTGGTATTTCAGCACATGTTTTGTGCAGGGTTTTTTCCGCGTTATATGCCGGTAAGACGACTATGACCTTTTTGTTTTCTATCACTCTAGCTCCTTTTGAATAAAGATACCATATGTGACGGGTTGTTTCAACTTAAGCCGGGATTATGTATTGAGTATTGAGTATTGGGTATTGAGTGATTTGCCTATGGCCTATGGTCAACGGTCCACAGTCCACAGTCCACAGTCCACGGCCTGGAACCCATGCGCCATGCACCATGCAAATTCGTATTGCGTCGTGCGTATTGCGTATTGAGATTGCCGCGTCCCCTGTACCAGGCGCGGTACAGGGTCCTCGCAAAGACGTCCCCGTTCCCGCCATGCGCCATGCTCTATGCACTTAGCTGACAGCTGATGGCTGACAGCTGACAGCTTTCTTGACCCTGGACCCTTGCCCCTTGCTCTTGTGTCATGTGTCTTGTGCCTTGTGCTCGTTATGGTATAATTAAAACCGACCCGAAGGAGGAGCTATGGCTAAAACAAGGATCGTTGCTACACTGGGGCCTGCGAGCGATACCTATACTGTAATTCTGAAAATGGTAAAAGGCGGACTGAATGTTGTTCGTCTAAATTTTTCCCACGGGACCCATCAGGATCACCTGGCGGTCATGAATATAGTCCGGGAGATAAACCGTAAATACGGACGGCGCATAAAGATCATGCAGGATCTGGAAGGCTTCCGTATACGCATAGGCGCTCTGAAAGGGGAAAACAAGCTGCTGAAGAAAAAGGATGAAATATGGTTGACCAGAGGCAGGGATGAGGGGGATCCAAGGATAGTTTCTTTTGATTACCGGCACGACCTCTCTATTGTGAAAAAAGGACAGCTTATCTATATCGATGACGGCAATATTATCCTCGAAGCTAAAGGATCGACAAAAAATATGATAAGGACCGAAGTTATTGAGGGTGGTCTGCTTAAACCGCGAAAAGGAGTGAATATGCCGGGAGTAAAATTTCCCGTCAGCGGTATGACCCCAAAAGATAAAAAGGATCTTGAATTCGGCATGGAACACAAAGTAGATTATGTGGCTCAGTCATTTGTGCGCCGCGCACAGGATGTAGTGATGGTGAAAAGGTTCATGAAAAAAAGATTTTTTAAATGCCCGGTGATAGCGAAAATAGAGACCCGGGAAGCCATAAAGAATTTCGGAAGTATTTTATCTGTCGCGGACGGGATCATGGTGGCGAGGGGGGATATGGGGATAGCCGTTCCGATATATACGGTGCCGATAATACAGAAACGCATAATAAGGGAATGCAATCGCCGAAAGAAGCCCGTGATCACCGCTACCCAGATGCTTGAGCATATGACGGAACATTCACGTCCCACCCGGGCCGAGGTTACGGACGTGGCTAACGCAATACTGGACGGGACGAATTTTGTGATGTTATCGGAAGAATCCGCGGCCGGAAAATATCCGGTTGAAGCGGTTAAAATGATGCAGCAGATAATTAATTATACTGAGAAGAATAGGAGTACGTGTAGGTATTGAGTAATTTGTCTATGGTCTATAGCCGATAGTCTATAGTCAACGGTCCACAGTCGACAGTCGACCGTGGACTGTCGACTATCAACTTGTGTCTTGTGCTCTTTATGGTATGATCACACGTAAGAATACTAACGAAAGGAGACATAATGTCCGGTATCGAAGTTAATGACATGAATTTTGAGCAGGAAGTTCTAGGATCGGATGTTCCGGTCCTTGTAGATTTCTGGGCCCAGTGGTGCGGGCCATGCCGCATGATCGCACCTGTGGTGGAAGAGCTCGCGGCCGAATATGATAACCGTCTCAAGGTTTGCAAAGTCGACGTTGATAAAGCTCCGCAAACTGCCGTGGAATATGGCGTTATGAGCATTCCCACGATGGCGTTTTTCAAAAGTGGAAAGGTTGTTGATAAGATCGTCGGGGCGGTGGCTAAGTCAGTCTTGGTGGAGAAAATAGAAGCATTTCTGTAGGGTCAAGGGTCAGGGGTCCAGGGTCAAGTCCTTTTGGACTTATGCTTCTTGACCCTTGCCCCTTGCCCCTTGACCCTTCTCTGCTCACATGATACAATGTCCGCTCGTAAGCGCTTATAATAATATGATCTATAAAAAGGGGCGTTATTAACAGGAGAGGTGCTTTGAAACGCTACACGTATTCCACATTAGCAGGTTGTGTTAAGAATTTTTCAGGCAAAAAGGTGCTGGTAATAGGAGATCTGCTTCTTGATCAGTACATATGGGGAGATGTTTCGCGCATATCTCCCGAGGCACCTGTTCCCGTTGTTTGGGTGAAAAAAGAGGATTATATGCCGGGCGGGGCATGCAACGTGGCCAACAATATTGCTTCTTTGGGGGCCGACGTATCGCTGGTCGGTGTGGTAGGAAATGATCCGTATGGCGTATTATTGAAAGATAAGCTCAAGGAACGAAAGATCGGCATAAACGGGATAATAGAAGACCGCGACAGGCCGACCAGCCAGAAAACAAGAGTGATAGCACATCATCAGCAAGTGGTTCGCATTGATCGTGAACGTATCGATGTCGTGAAGAATTCTGTTATAAGAAAGATGATCGATCACGTGAGAAAAAATATTGATAACGTGGACGGGGTCATAATAGAGGATTACGGCAAAGGCGTGATAACCCCGGAACTTCTCCGGGCGGTGGTTCCGCTGGCGCGCCGCAAAGGAAAGATCGTAGCGGTCGATCCCAAGGAAAACCATTTTCTTTATTACAAGGGTGTCAGTGTTATCACTCCGAATCACCACGAGGCCGCGAAAGCGGTAGGGTTTCCCCTGAACGACATGAACGATATATCTAAAGCCGGCACCATGCTTCTTAAAAAACTCAAGACCGAGAATATATTGATAACGCTCGGTGAAAAGGGAATGATGTTGTTCGAGAAAGATAAAAAACCCCGTCGGATACCAACGCTTGCCCAGGAAGTTTTTGATGTTTCGGGCGCCGGGGACACCGTAATAGGCACATACACTCTTGCGATGACAGCCGGGTGTTCCTCAATGATGGCGTCTCACATCGCTAATTGTGCCGCCGGTATCGTTGTTGGAAAAGTGGGAGCGGCCGTCGTGAGCGTGAATGAACTTTTAGCCAGGTTAAAGACGGAGACCGGGGAGGCAGCATCGTGAGATGTATCGCGGTAATACCGGCCAGGTGGAACTCGACAAGATTTAAGGGCAAAGTTCTCGCGGATATCGACGGAAAGCCCATGATCCAGCATGTATGGGAGAGGGTTAAGCGCGCGCATTCGATAGACGACATAATTGTCGCCGTGGACAAAGAGAAAGTTTTTAAAGTTGTAACGGCGTTCGGAGGTAAAGCAGTGTATACGTCTCCGGAGCAGCCTTCCGGCAGCGATCGTCTAGCAGAAGCAGTCAATTCTATCGATGCCGATATTATTGTAAATGTGCAGGCCGACGAGCCTCTGGTCCATCCCCTGATGATAGACGAGCTGGCCCAGATCTTTGAGTATGAGAAGAATATTCAGATGGCAACGATCATAAAACGTATACATAACCGCGAGGAAATAAACGATCCCAACGTTGTGAAAGTCGTGGTAGACAGGAAAGGCTATGCGATGTACTTTTCACGGAGCCCGATACCGTATCTCAGAGATGAAAACGAGCCGGATGCGTCCAATGAAGGTTCTGCCGGGGACTTGAGCGGAAGGTATTTTAAGCACATAGGGCTGTATTCGTACACTAAGGATTTTCTTTATACCTATACCAATCTTCCTAAGTCAACATTGGAAAAAGAGGAGAAACTCGAACAATTGCGTGTACTTGAACATGGGTACAAGATAAAGACCATAGAGACAAGATACGAAACAGTAGGTGTTGATACTCCCGCTGATCTGGAAAAAGTAAAGAGCTTGTTGCGGCAATCTAACGAAGGGATGTGAAAAGCATGAATGAGGGACACGTGCAGGTGAGAGTCGGAGAGTTCAAGGTTGGCAAAGGCTGCCCCGTCGCCATTATAGCCGGACCCTGCGTTATAGAGTCCGCAAAAAGCGCCATGGATCATGCCATAAGCATAAAGAAAATAGCGGATCGTGCCGGTGTGCCCGTTATCTTTAAGGCCAGTTACGATAAGGCTAACAGAAGTTCGATCGGATCCTACAGGGGGCCCGGCATCGACGATGGCCTGAAAATACTCAGCGATATACGCAAGAAGGTGGGCCTCCCCGTTCTCAGCGATGTGCATGATGTTCATCAGGTGGATCGCGCGGCGGAAGTTCTGGATATTATCCAGATCCCGGCATTCTTGTGCCGGCAGACAGATCTTTTGGTAAAGGCCGGACTCACGGGCAAACCCGTCAATGTCAAAAAAGGACAATTTATGTCGCCGGAGGAAATGTTGAATGTTGTAAAAAAGATAGAGAGTACGGGTTGTCACGATATTATGCTCACAGAGAGAGGATCGACTTTCGGGTATAACATGCTGGTCAATGACTTCCGTTCTATTGTTATCATGGGAGAGACGGGATATCCGGTGGTATATGACGCTACGCATTCCGTACAACGCCCGGGAGATAATGGCACTTCGACCGGAGGGGATCCAAAATATATACTTCCGCTTGCTAAGGCGGCGATCGCCTGCGGCGCGGACGTTCTTTTTCTTGAGGTCCATGAGCATCCCGAAAAAGCCCTGAGTGACGGTTCAAATATGTTAAAGATGAGTGAATTGGGACGTTTTATAGACGAAATAAAGCAGGTAGAAAAGGCGGTAAGATAATATGAGTGTTTCAATCGCAAAAAGGGTGCTGAGAAACGAAGCAAAGGCCATAGCCAGGCTTGCCGACAGAGTGAACGATGATTTTCGGAAGATCATAAATATGCTCGCGAAAGCAAAAGGCCGTATTGTGGTCACGGGCATGGGTAAACCCGGGTTCATAGCTCAGAAAGTTTCCGCGACGTTATCTTCTACCGGCACACCGTCGTTGTATTTACACCCAGCCGAAGCACTGCACGGAGATCTCGGGCGTGTTACAAAAGAAGATGTTATGATCGCTTTTTCGAACAGCGGGGAAACAGAAGAGGTGATCCGGCTCCTGCCCATTATAAAAAAGATCGGGGCGCGTTTGATATCAGTTACGGGAAACAAACATTCCACGCTTGCGATGAACAGCGATTTTGTGATAGACAGCTCGGTAAGCACGGAAGCATGTCCGATGGGGCTTGCTCCGACCACATCCACAACGGCGATGCTGGCCCTGGGCGATGCTATCGCCGTGGCATTGCTCGAAAAAAAGAATTTTCAGCCCAAGGATTTTGCATTGTTCCATCCCGGAGGGGTGCTGGGCAAGAGGCTTCTCTTAAGGGTCGAGGATATAATGCGCCCAAAGAGCCGGATACCTGTGGTTAAAAAGAATGAAAAGGTCCGTGATGTGCTTTTAAAGATAACAAAGATGAGGGCCGGCAGCGCCAGCATAGTGGACAGCCGCGGAAAGCTTCTGGGGATATTCACCGACGGAGATCTCAGGAGGCATTTTGATAGCGGTGAAGATCTTATTAACTCGAAAGTGGGCGATGTAATGACAGCGGGACCCTACACCATAAACGCAGGGCGTCTGGCAGCGGAAGCATTCGAGATCCTTAGGGATAAGCGGATCGACGAGATCCCGGTCGTGGATAAGAACGGCCGGTTGGAAGGCCTTCTGGATGTGCAGGATCTTTTGAAGGCGGGACTTGTATAACGAACAGGCAAGAGGCTATAGGCTAGAGGCGAGAAGAGCATCGCGCATGGCGGGAACGGGGACGTCATTGCGAGGACCCTGTACCGCGCCTGGTACAGGGGACGCGGCAATCTCAATACGCAATACGCACGACGCAATACGAATTTGCATGGCGCAGAGCGCATGGAAAGGCCATAGGCCATCGGCTATAGGCGATAAGTGATGAGTAAAGAGTGACGAGTGATGTCATCCCGAGCGACTTCTGCGAAGCCCTATCGGTTGTTTGCTTTTGGAAGGGCGAAGCAGAGGAGTCGAGGGATCTAAATTTATTCAATACGCAACACAGGATATAGGGAGCAGCATGCTGAGTAAATATTCTGAGGAAGTAATCGAAAAAGCTAAAAAAATAAAAGTACTTGTTCTCGATGTAGACGGTGTCCTGACAGACGGGCAGATGATCTACGGCAGTTACGGGGATGAACTGAAAAACTTTGACGTCAATGACGGGCTGGGGCTTTATCTGATGAAAAAAGCAGGACTGAAAAGGGTTATACTTACCGCGAAGTCTTCGCGTGTTCTCAAAAGGCGCTCAAGAACTCTGAGGGTGGATAAGGTTTATCACAATTTTCATTACAAGATCAAGGCATTTGAGTCCATAAAAAAGAAGTTCAAAGCCTCCGATGAAGAGATCTGCTTTGCGGGGGACGACCTAATAGATATACCGGTGCTGAAAAGGGTAGGATTAGCAGTATGTCCGCCGAACGCCATGGATGAAGTCAAACAGTTCGCGCATTTAATTACTCAAAAGACAGGCGGCCGTGGCGCGGTGCGAGAGGTTTGTGATCTCATACTGAAGGCGCAGGGCCTATGGGATGAAGTAACGTCGGTGTATTTCGAATAAGGGGAGGGGTGTATGTACACCGTAAAGATGAAGACAGATTTCAGCGGGGCTCATAACCTCAGGGGATATAAGGGGAAATGCGAAGAATTACACGGACATAACTGGAAGGTGGAAGCGGAGATCCGTGCGGATAAACTTGATAATACCGGCATGGTTCTGGATTTTACGGTATTAAAACAGTCTCTCAACGATATCATGTCGGACTTGGATCACAAATATCTTAACGAAGTAGGGTATTTTAGATCCGCAAACCCGACATCCGAGAACATTGCCAGATATATTTATGAAAAATTGTCCGAAAAATATAATGAGAACGATATCGTGAAAATTACGGTCTGGGAGACGGATTCGGCTTCTGCGACATACTCAAAAACAGGATGTGATCTGAGTTCATGAAAAAAGCGGTAGTTCTACTTTCAGGTGGATTAGATTCTGCAGTTACATTTTACATAGCTAAGAAGGATTACGAGTGCCACGCGCTTGTTTTTGATTACGGCCAACGCTCTGCCTGCGAGATAACTTTTGCCGAGCGGATAGCCTCTGCCGCATCTTCCGCATGCCAGGTCCTGAAGATCTCTCTGCCGTGGAAAGGCAGCGTTCTTTTAGATAAGACCGCCGACGTTCCTTCGGGCGCCATAAGCGCCTCCGGTGAGATCCCGAGCACTTATGTTCCGGCCCGGAACCTTATTTTTATGAGTTTTGCCGTGAGTTTCGCGGAGGCGATCGGTGCCGAAGCGGTATTCATCGGGGCGCATCAACTGGATTTTTCAAATTATCCGGATTGCCGGGAAGATTTTTTTGAAAGTTTCAAGGAAACCGTTCGGACCGGGACGAAAAGCGGAGCTGAAGGACACGCGGTCAGAGTGATAACGCCGGTCCTCGACATGACGAAAAACGAAATAATCAGGACCGGCATTGAGCTGGGTGTGCCGTTCCAGTACACATGGTCCTGTTATGAGGGTGGTAAATTTCCCTGCGGCAAATGTGAATCCTGTCTTCTGAGAGCTAAAGGATTTGCCGATGCGGGAAAGATCGATCCTTTTGAGAACACCGGGGAATAAGATCGCAAATGCAGACAGCTAAAATATCCGAAATATTTTTATCGTACCAGGGTGAGGGGCCTTATGCTTCGAGCAGGCAGCTTTTTTTAAGATTTTACGGATGCAACAAGTCCTGTGTTTTTTGTGATACGCTTCTCGAAAGCTATAAAACTTTTACCAAAGATAACCTTATGGGCAAGGTTCTTGATTTTGAGGGCGATTATAACGAACTTGTCCTGACCGGGGGAGAACCGCTTTTATTTCCGGAGTTTATTTCGGGTTTCCTTGTACTTTTTAAAAATTACCGGGAAAACCCCATTTATCTCGAGACTAACGGTACTTTACCGGAAGCGCTCGAGAAAGTCATCGACCAGGTGGATATTGTCGCTATGGATTTCAAACTCCCCTCATCTACCGGCGGAACAGACGATGTGTGGGCATCTCACGAAAGATTCGCCGGGATCGCCGCGGCAAAAGAGCTTATAATCAAAGCTGTTGTTACCGGTTCCACTGATTTTAAGGATATTAAGCGTATGGCGTCCGTTATAGGGGGTTTAGGTCAGGATGGTATTGATATTGTTCTGCAGCCGGTTACGGCCGCTAATGGCCTTGTGACGGAACCGGATGAAGAGATGCTTTACTATTTTAAAAAACATATTGAGAAAGAGACCCGGGGGAATGTGATGATATTCGGGCAGATGCACAAATGTCTGGGGATAAGATGAAAAAAAAGAATTTGTATTCGGGGTTACAGGGGGGCATAAGAGATATAGAACTTCCGAAGATAGATGTATGGGAGAACGAATATTGCGACAAGACATATGCCGTAAGTTTTGATACAACGGAGTTTACGTGCATATGTCCCAAAACGGGTCTCCCGGATTTCGCTCATATCTTCATAGAATATTCTCCGGGGAAAAACTGCATAGAGCTCAAATCGTTCAAGGAATACCTCACGGCGTATCGATCCCTCGGTATATTCCATGAACATGTTGTAAATCGCATTCTGGATGATCTTGTAAAAACCTGCCGGCCGCGTTGGATGAAAGTTAGAGGGATATTTAATATTCGCGGCGGGATAACGACGACGGTAGAGGCGGAATTCGTAGAACCGTAGGGGCACGGCGCGCCGTGCCCCTACTTGGGAAAGCATGAAGATAAAGACAAGACGTTACCATATTTACTACTGGGCAAGGGTGCTGTTCTATCTTTTGCGGTTTATTCCTATAAAGATGGCACTGGCTATTTCCGTTTTTTTCGGCAAAATAGCTTTCAATTTTCTCGAGAAATACAGGAAAATAGCGATTGATAATATCATGAATTCGCTTGGGCTGGACAGGTCGCAAAGCACAGAACTTGCCGGAAAGGTTTTTGTAAATCTTGCTAAGAACGGTGCCGAATGGGTTAAGATCGCGACGGATGGAAATGAATGTGCAAGGGAATTTGTTTCCGGGTCCCATGGGTTCGAAAAACTTGATAAAGTCCTTTCCGAAGGTAATGGCGCCATCATATTAGCGTCACATTTTGGCAACTGGGAACTCCTGATGGCGTATTTGCGTTGGCGCGGGTATGGGGGCATCGTAGTGGGAAAGAAACTGTACTTTCATAAATATAACGAGTTTATATCCGATCTCAGGAGAAAGACCGGTGTTACTCTGGTTTATCGGGACGAGTCTCCAAAAAAATTACTTAAGGAATTGAGGAGCGGCAGCATGGTCGGGATGCTTGCGGACCAGGACGTCGATTCGGTTAACGGAACTTTCGTTGATTTTTTCGGAAGACCGGCGTTCACGCCCGTTGCTCCGGTGAGGCTTGCGATGGCATCCGGCGCGCCGATAGTTCCGGCATTCATGATAAGAAAAGAGAACGGGAAGCATATCGGGGTTATAGAGGAACCGATATATATTTCGAAGGATGAGAGGTCTGAAGACGCGGTCAGAAAATATACACAGGCATGGTCAAATGTCCTTGAAAAACAGGTCAGAGATCACCCGGAACAGTGGGTCTGGATCCACAGACGGTGGAAGACCCGTATGCCCGAAATGAACGGGAGTAATATATGAAGAAGTTCATACTTTTGCTGCTTCTGTTCGCCGCGGTGTGGGTGTTCTATATGAACATCCGGATCAACCGAACGGCCGACTTTTCGACGGATGCGGCGCAGGATGACACAAGAGTCGCTGTGAAACAAAAAATGCTGGCTTTTTCTATCGATGGCAGGACTTCCAAAGGCATTAAACAGTGGCATCTCGAAGGCAAGGCCGCCGAGATCGTGGACGAAACAATATACTTAAAAGATCTGAACGCCGAAGCGTTCGGGGAAAAATTCACCATACATCTCAGCTCAAATGAAGGTATTTACCACAGAGACAGATCAGAGGTGGAACTTAACGGTGAAGTCAGGGTCTCTTCCGACGACGGAACGGTGCTCATTACCGACAGAGCGCTCTGGTCGCAAATAACGAAAGATATTACGTCCGATACGCTTGTGCGCATAGAACGGCAGGATATGATCGCTACCGGTATAGGCGGTCATGCCAATTCCGAGAAGAAAATCGCAGTACTTTTGAAAAATGTTACGGTCAAACTGGAACCGGCTACGCTGATAGTATGCGACGGTCCGCTGGAGGCCAGCTTTGCGGAGAACAAAGCCGTATTTTCAAACAACGTAAACGTAAAGGACAACGACGGCGAGCTTTTTTCCGACAGACTAACGGTGTATATTGACCAGGAGACAGGCCGTATAAAGGAAGTTGTCGCCGAGGGTAATGTAAAACTTATTAAAGGTGAAAGCTATACATTATGCGGAAAAGCAACATATACCGATGGTACCGCGAGTGTCAAGTTTGTTGATAGGCCCCGGGTAGTGATTGCACCGGCGGAGATTGAAAGCGGCGGATTCGGGCTGAGCGGGACGTAGATAAGACACAAGAGCACGCGAGCGGGGCAAGGGTCCAGGGTCAAGAAAGCTGTCAGCTGTCAGCCATCAGCTGTCAGC
>CAYSJU010000035.1:0-13226 GCA_964431495.1 uncultured Planctomycetia bacterium | reverse complement strand
GCTGGAAAAGGCAAAGGTCCTGTTCGACCAGGCAAGGACATACGAGGAAAGAGCCCTTCAACTCGAAAGAATAAGAAGGCTTCTTAGAAAGCGGGATGAAGATGTCGACAGAGCAGAGGTTGAACAGTCTTCCCTGACCCCATTAGAAGTTGCGGAGTGTTACTTAGAGGAGCATGTATTAGAACAAGAAGACGAAGTAGGGTCCGTAGATATTTCGCCTGACGCTAAGTGTATTGTCACGGCCAGTAAATCCGAGCTTAAAGCAAACGTTTATATCTATCTTTATAACAGCCGGTTCAAGGATTATAAACTTGAAGAAACATTGGAAATGCCACACGCAGTAATATCTGTTCAGTTTTCCCCGGATAATAATCGCATTATTGTTGCGACAGCAGTAGAAGTATGTTTCTGTGTGCGTGAAAATGAACAAAGTGAATATCGCCTTGAAAAAAGAAGAATGGATTTGGTCGGGAGTCTTATCACTTCGGCAAGAGCTTCAGAAGATGGGAGCAAGATAGTTGTGGGATATACTGGCGGGAGGAAGCGGGATTTTACGGGAGCAGTGCTTTATGAATACGATGAGCATGATAAAGAATATCGAATCAAACAAAGTTTTCCCACTGAATCCCAGGTAAACGTAGTGGAAATCTCTTCTGATGGAAATAAGATTCTCATAGGAGAGGGAGCTGGATCGAAAGAGGGGGAGGTCACGTTATATGAATATTCTGAACCTCAAAAAAAATATATGTATGTGCAAAACTTTGCAGAAGTAAAGAGAAAGGCCCGGGCCCTTCACTTCTCGCCTGATGCCCGAAGCATTATCATAGGGGGTTTTGGCAATAAAGCATGGCTTTACGTGCAAAATGAAGGAGATGAAAAGTATGCTCTAAAGCAGGAACTCGATCATGATAATTGGGTTAATTCGGTCCGCTTTTCACCCGACGGCACGCGCATACTTACCGGTTGCCATGATGGCACGGCGAACCTGTATTTGTATGACAGCATTGAGGATAAGTATATATGTCAGCATAGAATGTATCATGAAAGCGAAGTTAATTCTGTCTGTTTCTCGGCCGACGGCCAAAGTGCCATTACGGCCTGTTCCGATAATAAAACCCGCATTTTCACGTTTAATCCTTTTATTATTAAAAACGCAGAAGAAGCCTACAGTATAGCAAGTCAAAGGAAGTTTTCCAGGAATACCCTTCCTGAAAAAGTCACATTCCTGGACACGAATGTCGTGGATTTACCCTGGCCGCAGAGGTTGGAAAGGGCGAAGGTGAGGTTCGACCAGGCAGGGACCGACAGTGGAATAAAGGTTCAGCTCAAGAATATTCGGAGGATACTCGAAGAGAACGATGAGGAAATAGACAGGGAGAAAGTTGACCAGTCATCGTTAGACCCACTTGAAATCGGTCAGACATATATGCTTTTTCAGATTTTCGTGCATACTAATACCAGTGTCAACTCAGTCCGGTTTTCACCTGACGGAAGGAGTGTTCTTGTAGGGTGTTCTGATTTGAAAGCGCGACTTTACGTATATGATGAAAAAAGAAAAAGATGGGAAGACGAGCCGACGCATATTTTCGTGCATGATGATACTATCTATTCCACCCATTTTTCACCTGATGGAAAGAGTATCCTTACCGGGGGCGGGGACAATAAAGCGCGGCTTTACGTATATGATGAAAAAAGAAAAAGATGGGGAGACGAGCCGTCACATATTTTCGAGCATGATGATACTATATGGTCAGTTCGGTTTTCACCTGACGGTAAGAGCATCCTTACCGGATCCTCGGACTGTAAAGCGCGACTTTACGAGTATGATGAAAAGGAAGGGTGGAGAGATGAACCGGCACATATTTTCGAGCATAATGATTACATCCGGTCGGTTCGGTTTTCACCTGACGGTAAGAGCATCCTTACGGCGGGAGGCGCGGGTAAGGAAGCGCGACTTTACGAGTATGATGAAGAGAGAAGAAAATGGAAGGACAAGCCGGAACAGGTTTTCGAGCAGGATGGGGGTGTCTCTTCAGCCCAATTCTCACCTGACGGGAAGAGTATCCTTACCGGGGGCGGGGACAATAAAGCGCGGCTTTACGTGTATGATGAAAAAAGAGAAAGATGGAAAGACGAGCCGACACAGATTTTCGAGCATGATGAAAGTGTCACCTCAGTGGAGTTTTCTCCTGACGGAAAGAGCATTCTTACAGGGACGGGGGACCCGGCCCATGCAAGGGCCCATGAGGCGCGACTTTACGAGTATAACGAAAAGGAAAAAAGATGGGGGGACGAGTCGGCACAGATCTTCGAACATGATAGGAGTGTCACCTCAGTGCAGTTTTCTCCTGACGGCAGGAGTATCCTTATGGGATGTACTGGCAACGCGTACCTTTTTGTTAATACCCCTTTTATTATAAAAGACGCTAAAAAATCATGCGATATAGGAACAGGGCAGACTTTTCCCCGCGATATTCTTCCTGAAACAGTCAAACGGCTGGATGTGGAACCAGCCGAGGAGACAGCCGGCCTTCCATGGCAGCAGCGGCTGGAAAGGGCGAAGGTCATGTTCGATCAGGCAAAGACCGATGCGGGAAGGGCCCCTCAGATTGAGAGAATGAGAAGGATACTAGAAGAGAACGATGCAGAAATAGACAGGGAAAAGATTGACCGGTCATCCTTAGAGTCTCTTGACATTGGGAGTTCAAAGCCATTCATTATAAGATCCGGCAAGGTCCTTAGTCATGGTGGTCCGGTTGAAGCCATTGACTTCTCTCCGGACGGCAAAAGTATCATTACGGGATGCGATGACGGATCAGCGCGTCTTTACGTATATGATGAAGAAAGAAGAGAATGGAAAGATGAACCGGAACAGATCTTTAGACATGGGAACAGCGTCATATCAGTCCAGTTTTCTCCCGATGGTAAAAGTATCATTACGGGATGTTTTGATGAGGGGGTCCATCTTTACATATATGATGAAAAAGGGAGGAAATGGAAAGATGAACCGGAAAAGGTTTTCACCCCTGAAGGTGCCTTTGTGGCAGGTTTATCGGCCCGGTTCTCTCCGGACGGCAAAAGCATTCTAGCTGGCTTTTCTGACGGAAAAGCTTGTCTTTTTGTTTATGATGAAAAAAAGGGTGAATGGAAAGATAAACCCGAACAGGTTTTCGATTATGGACCCTGGTTTGTTAATGCGGTCAGATTTTCGCCGGACGACGGCAAAAGTATACTTACAGCAAGTCACAACAGGGTCCGGCTTTATGTATATGATGATGAAGAGGCGAAATGGAAAGATGAACCGGAAGAGGTTTTCGGGGTTCCCTTTCTTGATGTCACTTCAGTCGACTTTTCCCCGGATGGTAAAAGCATCATTACAGGATGTAACGACAATAAAGCGCGTCTTTATGTCTATGATGAAGAGGGGGCTGGATGGAAAAGAGAACCGGACCGGATATTTGAGTATGATAAGAAGGTTGTTTCGGTCCAGTTCTCTCAAGATGGTAAGAACATACTTACAGCGACTGGCGGCAACGCGGCCTTTCTTTATGGGTATGATGACAAAGAAGATAAATGGAAAGATGAACCGGAGCAGACCGTCGAGCTTTCAAATCGTTTTGACGAGATCCATTCAGCCCGGATCTCGCCGGACGGCAGGTATATTCTTTTTGGGAGAACGGATCCTGTAGATGACCCGGATGGCGGGGAGGTGCAAGTTTATGATCGTTTTTCCGGACCTTTTATTGTCAAGGAGAATAAAGAAGCATGCGAGATAGAAACCGGCCGGAGTTTTCTTCGCAGCAGGCTTCCCGAAACAGTCGAGCGGCTGGATACAGAAGATACAGAAGTCGAGGAACTCACCTGGCAGCAGCAATTGGAAAGGGCAAGGGTGCTATTCGACCAGGCAGAGACCGATGCGGAAAGGAATCCCCAGCTTGAGCGGATCCAAAGCACACTTGAGGAACACGGGACAGAAATTAATAGAGTAGAGGTTGACCAGACATTCTTGAAGCCACTCGATCTGGGGATCCCCCCATTCTGTATAGAAAAAATCTTAGAACAGGACGATAAAGTCTTATCGGTTCGGTTTTCTCCGGATGGCAAAAGCATCCTTACAGGATGCGATGACGGAAAAGCGTATCTTTATATATACGGTGAGAAAGAAGAAACATGGAAAGATGAGCCGAAACAAATTTTTGAACATAGTAAACCAGTATTGTCGGTTCAGTTTTCTGCGGATGGTAGAAGTATACTTACAGGATGTGATGATAATAAAGCACGTCTTTACATATATGATAAAAGAGAAGAGAAATGGAAAGATGAACCGGAACAGACTTTTGACCATTATGGTCCTGTCTCTTTGGTCCGGTTTTCCCCGGACGGTAAGAGTATTCTGACAGGAAGTATTTATGGCGGAGTAGTGAGTCTTTTTTCATATGATGAGGATGAAGACAAATGGAAAGAAGAGCCGAGACAGAGTTTCGTAACTGGCGCAGGCGTTTCATGTATCCAGTTTTCCCCGGATGGCAAAAGCTTTATTGTGGGGAATGATGAAGGAGAAGTGCTCATTTTTAGATATGATGAAGAGCAATGGGAATGGGAAAAAGAAGCGAAAAAAACTTTCATAACGAACACGCCCCGCAGCAAGGTTATTTCGGTTCAGTTTTCTCCGGACGGGAAAAGCATCCTTGCAGGATGCGAAAATGGAAAAGTGTGTCTTTTTGCATATGATGAAGAGCAAAATAAATGGAAAGATGAACCAGAGCAGCTTTTTACGCATATAGCCAGGGCGATCCAGTTTTCCCCGGACGGCAAAAGTTTTCTTATAGGGAACGGAAGAAAGGAAACATGTCTTTATTTATATGACGAACAATTGAAAATGTGGAGGATTGAACCAGAACAGATATTGGAACATGACGATTGGGTCAATTCGATCCAATTTTCACCGGATGGCAAGAATGTCCTCATGGGAGGCGATGATGGAAAAGCACGGGTTTTTGCCATCCATGCATTTATCATGAAAGACGGCAAAACAGCGTATGATCTAAAGACTCACAGGGAAGTTTCGCGCGACGTACTTTCTGAAAAGATTGAATTATTAGACACGGAAACCGCCGCTCTCCCCTGGCCGCAGAGGTTGGAAAGGGCGATATTGATGTTTGATCAGATGGAAACTGACAGCGCAAGGAGGGTTCAACTTGAGAATATTCAAAGGATACTTGAAAAACACGGGGAGGAAATCGAGGGGACAAAGGTGGAGCAGGCCTCTTTAGCCTCTCTCGACATCGCGCGGGCGCGTTTGTTGGACCAGATCTTCGGGGAAGGCGGGAGGATCCTTTCGCTTCATGTTTCACCTGATGGTAAGAGTATTCTCACGGGAAACCTGGATAAAAAGGCATGTCTTTACATATACGATGAAAAGAAAGGAAGATGGCAGGAATGGCCGAAGCAGGTTTTCGAGTATGACAACCATGTTTATTCAGTCCAGTTTTCCCCTGATGGCAAGAGTTTTCTTACAGGAACCGCTGACAAGAAAGTGCGTCTTTACGTATATGATGAAGATAAGGATAACTGGAAGTATGAACCGGAGCAGCTTTTCATGGGGGAGGGTAATGTCGATCTGGTCCGGTTTTCCCCGGATGGCAGGTATATCCTTGTTGCCCGGTCGAACGTTTCGGGTATATGTCTTTATACGTATGATGAAAAAGGAGGAAAGTGGAAGGATGAGCCGGAACAGACTTTGTTAAAAGGGAATAGAAAATTCTGGGATGTCCAATTTTCTCCGGACTCAAAGAGTATCCTTGTGGGAAGCATGGAGAAGGAAGCCTATCTTTACGTGTATGATGAAAAAGGAGGGAAGTGGAAGGATAAGCCCGAACAGACGTTCAGACATGGCGGGGATGTGATGGCGGTCCGGTTTTCTCCTGACGGCAAGACGATCCTTACAGGAAGCGCGGACAAGAAAGCGCGTCTCTTTGTATATAATGAAGAGGAAGAAAAGTGGAAAGATGAACCGGAACAGATTTTCGAACATGATACAGTGATTTATTCAGCCCGGTTTTCGCCGGATGGCAGAAATATTCTTATAGGCGCGGGTAATTCCCCTGATGTTAACAACGAACCATGGCTCTATGTATATAACGATGAAAAAGGGGAATATGAATTTGATCAGGCTTTTGTTCCGGTTCTCGAGCATGAAGATGTAGCCATCAGATCAATGCGGTTCTCCCCCGATGGCAGGGATATAATTACTGGAAGTGATGATGGGAAGATACGAGTTTACGCTCACCACGCATTCATTATCAGAGATGACGGGGAGGCATATGATTTAAAGACTTTTGGAAAAGTCTCCCGCATCGATCTTCCTAAAAAAGTAGAACAGCTGGATATGGAACCAGCCGAGGAGACGGCCGACCTCACATGGCAGCAACATCTGGAAAGGGCTAGGTTGAGGTTTAATCTGGCAGAGACCGATGAAGAAAGGAAACCCCAGCTGGACAGGATGCAGAGGATACTTGAAAAGCATGGTGAGGAGATCGAGAAGGTAGATGCAGATCATGATTCCTTGAAACCTCTTGATATTATAATGGCAGCCAAAGTTCCCGAAGAAATGATCAGAAAAATTGAAAAGATCATGGAGTCCCAGAGGGAAGGTCCGGATCTTACCACAGCGGATAAGATCCAGCTGATGACGGTGGCATATCAGATAGCCATAGCTAAACAAGGGGGACCGGAAGAACTTGAGGAGACCCTAAGGAAATTAGTAGAAACTTTCCGTGCAACAGAGGAGACGCTCGGCCGCACTTTTTATATTATCAAGGACGACAAAGAGGCATACGATATCGGGACGGGCCAGAGGGTTCCCCTGTTCATGTTCCTTGAAAAAGTCAAACTGCTGGACACAAAAGACCTTATCTTTGCTGACAAAACCAGAGCCAGGGAACAAGCCGTTACTGTTCCTTTTGCTCCGCGATACGACGACAAGCCGTTCTATTTCTCGGCGGATGATGAAGGCAAAGTGTATCTTAATTTTAAAGGCAACTGGTATCACACGCGGCACAGCCTTATCACAGAGGGGTTAACGCCCCATCAACGTGAACTTGCCGTGATAGACGGCAAGAGAAGAGAAGTGGCCCCCGTAGAACTTACGGACATAAAAAATCCCTATAAGATAAGACCTACACCGCTTTCCGTGAGAGACTTTCTCATGGAGACGGAAGTGCTTGAGGAAATGGAATCCGCCGTGCTGGCCGCTATCAATAACGGCTGGCACATCGACCTTGAAGGAAGCTCCGGAGCGGGTAAGACCAGTATCGCAAGGGAAGTATCGCTTCTTCTGGGCATGCCGCGTCATGTTTTCCAGATGCACGGCGAGCGCGAACTTTCGGACCTGATCGGAAATTACCGGGAGGATAACGAAGGGAAGATACATCTGACGACCCGTCCTCTTCATGTTTCCCGGGAGGAGATCGAGAAGGTCCTTCCCCCGGGGCGTATAAAGGCACTCGTGGATTCCGGAATGCTTGTTCAGGAAAAGGACGGTGAGAGGTTCAGGTGGGCTTCGTCGATCATGACTAATATTGATCTTGAGAACGCGCTTAACGGGAACATACCGGGCTTGAGCCCCGGGGAGAGACAGGCAGTAGTGTCGCTGTTACATTACAGGCAGCCGCTTCTTGAACTCCTGACGCACGGCGGTATTTTCATCGCCGATGAAGGGGCCATAGGCGAACAGGGCCGCGACCTTCTGAGCTGGTTCAGCGCTATCGTGAGCGGGGACGAAGTCATCTATATAGAGGAATTTCCCGGACACGAGATGAGCATAAGCGTTCATGCGGATTTCTCTTTTATCATAACGAACAATGTGCCCGAAGAGACGCACGCGCGGGAGATGCTCAAGAGCGAGGTCGCTTCCAACCTCTGTTTCATATACGTGGATGACGACGAATCAGTGGATACTCTCGAGGGGCTGTTCGCGTATTTTCTGGGGGATGACGTGAACATCGATGAAACAGAGAAGGACAGGATGGGAGAAATACTCGCGGATTTTCACTGGAAAGTAAAATCGCGTATTGGCAAGGACCTGGGTAAAGACAATAAGGACAGGTACCACATATCAAAACGCCAGATACGGCGTGTCGCCGGACAGATGCGTCAGCACCTGTTGGAGGACCCGGAAAGCGACGCTTTATACGCGTTCTACAAGGCGTGCAGGATCGTTTACCAGGCGTGTTTTTCTCACAGCCGGGAGCATGCGGAGGTCTTGAAAATGCTGCGGGACCTCATAGATGACAGGTGGAAAGACAGGCCGGGCATTTCCGGGGAATTCCGCGAACGCCTTGATGCTGAAACAAAAAGCAGGTTCGGGGCCAGCGCCACTGACCATGAGGCATGGGTGGCATGGGTGACGGATGAACTGTTGAGCCGGGATGAACCGATATTGTATGTCAGCGAGTACGGCGCGAGGACGAAGGATATGCTCAGATACGCGGCGGATTCAAGGGGCGCGGATATAGCGGTGATAGACGCGGCGCCCGAGCACTCGGAACTCGAGATACTCGGAGGGCTCCTGCCGTATTTCGGGGAACGAAGAGAAGGCGGAAGGAGATCGCGTTTTACCCGCGGCAGGATAACCCGGCACCTTCTCAGGCAGGAGGAGAAGGACAGGCTCGAGGGTGAAGGAACAGAGCAGAAGGAGATTATAGTATGGATCCGGAATATTGACCAGTGGAACGAGGATATCCGTACAGCTCTTAACGGCCTTCTTGAGGACGAATACATAGACCTTGAGACGGATGAAGGCATGATAGAGAGGTTCTATAAGCCCGCTCACGTGCATTTCGTTTCGGAGATATCCGCACGGTCGGTCCGGGATTTTTCGAGCGCGTTCTTCAACAGATGGGTCAATGTAGGTGTTTCCAGTGAGCTTCCCCGGGAAGAGGGGGAAGAGGAAGTCTCAAGGTTCAGCCAGGTGCTTCAACATGTATATGAGCTTGACGAACAGGAGGCGTTCTATTTAAAGATGGTCTATGAGGTGGCAAGGGAATATGATATTAAAAGAAAATGGGCGGACAGGGCCAGCTACAATATATGTCCGGAGATCTTTTATATAATAGCTGAAGCCGTTGAACTCGCAAAACAGGAGAGCGGGGCCTGGAAGGAGTTCTTGGAAGAGGCCGCGGCTGCGGGATATGATCCACGGGCCAATTTCGGAAGAGATCCACCAGGAGGGACGGAGAAACAGCTGTTTGACAGATACACAATGCTAAGCCAGAACATTCTTTTAGAAGAGACCATCCGCGTCCTCGGTACCAGATTTTCGCACACGACTTTCCATACCGCTATTTCCGACTGGAACAGGTTCATAAATATTCTCGGGATAGTTTTCGACATGTCAGAGATCCCCGAGCTGGATCTCACTATATCGACCGAAGACAGCACTTACAGGACAAATGTCAGGAAAGTCGGCCCTGTGCCGTTAAAAGGGAACGATGGATCGGTCTCCTGGCTGGACGTAAGCCCAAAGCACAGGCTCCGCGATACATATGAGATAAGAAAGGGCCTGTCGGTCCTTGCCCGCGCTGAATCGCTTTCAAGAAGCGTGCTTCTTGTGGGTGAGTCCGGCAGCGCCAAGACAAGCCTGGCGGGTTTTTACTCCGAGATAACCGGTAAGAAGTTCTACAAATACCAGTCACATGCCGGGAGCGAGTATACTGACCTGACAATGGATGTCGAGCAGACCGAAGACGGCGAATTAAGAAAACGAGTAAAGGAGCTTTACAAGCTTTTGCGTGAAGGGAATGTGGTCATTGACATAGATGAAGCGAATATATCGCCGCATATACTCTGGTCACTGGAACCGGTCATAAGAGGGGAATCAATGGTCTATCCCATATTCCCCGAGGAGGAGCCTTTTGAGATCGGGAAGGGAGTAGTGCTGGTGTTCACAATGAACCCCGAGCGGTATGCGGCGAGAAAAGAGATCGACCGGAGGCTCACTGACAGGATGATAACCTGCAGGATGGAACTTCCTGAAAGGAGAGATAAGGAGAAAATAGTCGAGAACTTCTACGGTATCTGGAAGGTAGATGAAGAAGGGACGGAAAAGGCGGCCGAACAGGCAGAGGGAGTGAAGATCGATACCGCGCATGTCGCGAGTGAAGGTGAGGTAGGGGTAAGATCGCGCGCGGGCGGGGACCGTTGGATGAGAAAAGGTTATGAAACTTTTGATGAGGAAGAAGAGGAAGATGAAGGAGAGATCGAAATAATATCCATGGAGGAGATGGCAGAAAAACCCGAAGCATACGGTGTGTTTGACCCTGAGCTGTTCCCATATACCCGTTACAGCGCTTATGACGAGTTTGACGAAGAGACAGGGGAATGGGTCAGGGATGAGGAGCCGACAGAGCTTGTTCCCGTCCCCGACCCCTCAGAGTCACAGCTTGAAAGGGAGATCAGGAGTTTAAAGAAGACGCACGACATCTTTACGGGCCGTTATGGTGTGGCTCTTACTCCGGGGTGGCATAAACTGCCCGCGGCTGGAGCTGAGATGGACGTGTTGCAGGCGGCTGTATTCGATACTAACGGACAGCGTTTAGAGACGAAGATGGAAATGGGAAAGGATCCCGCGGACAATTTCTATGTCCGGTTCCCTGAAGCTGCAACAGGTGAACCGGTGATCGTTGTGTACCGGGTCGCGGTGCCTGCGGTGTATTTCGGACGAAAGCCTGAGGAAAACTTACTGTTCAAATACTCTGGATCCATTTCGGAGGAAGTCCGGGAGGCAATGGAAGTTATCGGGTTGACCGGAGAAGAGACGGATTTCAGGGAAGTGCTTGTCAAAATGGTCGATTTTTTCAAGGATTTCACCCTGGAAGAGGACGGGATACAGGTTACAGGGAAGCCGGTGTATCTTGATATAGTACATTCCAAATGCGGGGTATGCCGGCACAGGGCTTACGCGATGGCGCGGACAGCTGCCGGTATAGGCATGCCCGCGCGTTATGTTTCGACTGATATTCACGCTTTCCCTGAAGTCAAAGTCCCGGGAATGGGGTGGATGAGGGTAGAGCTTGGAGGCGGGGGAGACCCGATGACGATGGACCTAAGGCCGCTCGCGCATGAGCGGCACCAGCCCCGTTATCATGACGGAATGCCTGAACCTGAGAATTACAGGAAGAACATGGAACGGATACAGAAGCGAATGGACAAAGCCATGAAGAAACAGGGGATAAGCCCGCAGACATCGAGCCGCGTGCCTGCGACCCCTCCCGGGGAAAAAGGGGAAGAGGAGAGGAAGCCGGATGAGACGGAAAAGAAAACAGAAGAGCAGCGCATCCGTAAAAGGGTGGAAGCCGAACATCAGGAACTTCAGAGGGATACGGCCCTCAAAGATGACCTTGCCGAGCTTTTCTTGAGCGGTGCCGGGGACACGGAATTCATCTTTGCCCGTATGTTAAGGGCCATACAGTCCAGGGAAAGGATAATCAAGAAGAGGATGAGAAAGGGCATGGAGGTGGACCCGGTGGCTGTCATGCTGAAAAAGGTAAAGATGTTCATACAACGCAAGAGACAGCCCAAGATGCAGACAACAGCGGCTTCGGTCTTGTTGGATTTCAGCGGGAGCATGGCGGACCTCAGACAGGACCTCGCGTTCATTGTAGGCGCGACCGGCGTGAATTTCTGGAGATTGAGGGAAAACGCGTCGAAATATTTTTATTATGACCTTTCGTACTTTACTCATGACCCTCCGGTGACAGTGGTCCAGGCAGGGGAAAGGCTTTCAGAGGAAGAGAATAGAAGCCGGCTTGTTTCCATGGCTAACCAGGCAGGGCATGGCGGCACGGATATTAACCTGGCTCTCAGAGATAAGTTTTCAAATGAGGATGGCACCGGTCTCATGGATTCCCGGGAGGTCCGGGGCGCCAAGAAAAAATACATGATCTTTGTTACAGATGGCGCGGATTCGGATTCAATAGTACGTTCAGGGAATCAATATGTGGCCACAGATGCAATGAGAGAAGAACTCCAGAAATACCGGGATGCTGGTATTGATATAATAGCTATTGGAATAGGTGAAGCTGCCGAACAGGTAAGGGCGTTCAATGAACCGGGTCAGCATTTTATACGGATAGATCAGGAACGGCCTTTTGACATTGCCGAGGCAATAGCAAAGATAACAGAGCACAAGAGCCGCGGCACGGGGTTTCTGCCGGACGGGGATATAACGGAATTTCTGCAGATCGGACAGGTAATGGAAGAAGAAACTGTTAAGGAAGCTGCGACCATCCTTCTTCTCAAGAAGATATTCGCGCCGAGGATGCCGTTCGAAGAATATTCGGTCAGGGTCGCGCCATGGCTTGAAAGCGGGATATTCAAGGCCGTTCCGTTTGCCGTGTTCTCAATACTTATGGCAACCGGCATCCTGGGATCTTTCGGATTTTTGACAGGTATTGGATTATCACATTTCGATTTTATGGTATTACACGCCGGGAATATCGGCCGTGAGTCGCAGGATCTGACCGTCTGGCAGAAATTATTCAATGTCTTCAGAACGCCTTTTAAAGTTGCCTTATTGAGTTTTAGTATAAGTTCGACTTTTGGAGGCCTGCTTTACACCATGTCGCATTTCGGCCTTCCATTTTATATAACAGCACCGGCTGTTTTATTATTTACAGGAGGGATCTATCTGGTCACCGGTCTTTGTCATAAAAAGTTAAACGAGAGGGAGGTGCTGCCGGATAAAGGTGATCCAGTGGTTATGGTCCCAGATGAAGAACTGACTGTTACAGCAGAAGCTGACATGGTCAAAGAGGAGCAGCAGGAAGAAGTCGTGCCGTCAGAGTATGAAAAGGTAAAGCGCAACGCTGAAATCACGATCGATAAACTGGTGCACGCGCTGACCGGCGCTGCTGAGAAAAGTGAAAGAATAGTTCTCGCGATCGATACTGAGCTGGGCGAGGGTGAAATAAACAGCCTGGTGAAAAAGCTCATAAAAATGCTGCCTTCTGTCAGAAAGAACAACAAATACCTGCGAAGCTTTTTGAACAACCTTGTCATCCGCAAGGGCAAAGGGGAGAAACTGGCACAGATGATCAACAATATAACGGATAGCAGGACGGGCTCTGTCAAGCCGGAGAATGTTATAATAATCTCCAAAGAATCGCATCTTCAATATTTTGATAATGTAAAAGGAGAAAAAACATATCACAATCTTGTAGGAATTA
>CAYSJU010000034.1:0-15997 GCA_964431495.1 uncultured Planctomycetia bacterium | reverse complement strand
CATGCTTGAAGCTTTGGCTTGTGGGACCCCAGTGGTGGCATTCAACAGAGGTTCGATTCCAGAAATAATTGTGAATGGTAAAATTGGTTTTGTCGTGGATTCATTTGAGGAATTTTTGAAAGCGATTATGGCTGTTAATGATTTAGATCCAATGGATTGCAGGAAACATGTTGAGGAATTTTTTAGTGTTGAAAAAATGACAGATCAGTATGAACAGCTATATAAACAATTAATTCAATCGAACAGTTAGTTCATTTATTGTGTTTATCCACTTATCAACGTCAGATAATTTAAAGAACATATAGAATGCGCTTTATGTATCGTGGTTCGTATTAATTGTTTATGAATGATCACCGCAGTCTCTAATGAGGGTATAATCCCCACATCTGACTTAACGTATTCCCTCCACCAAACAGGTTCTAACCTTACTTGTCCAGGCACGCCAGTAAAAAAGGCAGTTTCAAAAGGAACTGCCTTTTTTGCAGAGCAGTTGAGCAATGGAGTATTGGAACATTAGAGAGAGATCAGTCAAAAAGGGTGAGCTGGGTGTCCTCTTTTTTCTCTTTTTTCCGGTGTTCGGTCTTTGACAGTTCGATCAGTTCCTCTTCTATGCTGTTAAGGTAGGGGCTTTTTCTTAAACGGTATTCTCTGCCGTGGATGAACCTTTTGTCCGCGTGGGAGAGAAAAAGGAATTTTTTCGCGCGGGTCATGCCCACGTAGAGAAGCCGTCTCTCTTCACCGGGATCGGACTTCTGGTTCTCAAAGAGGGAATAGGGAATGAGGCCGTCCTCACACCCGACTATAAAGACACAGTTGAATTCAAGCCCTTTGGCCGCGTGCAGGGTCATCAGGGTTACCTTTTCTAAGTTCTGTCGGTATGTGTCAGCCCCGGTCCCCAGGACCGCGAATTTCAGGAACCCTTCCAGGTCATTCCCGAAATCATGCGCGAGATCGACCAGTTTTTTGAACAAGGTCTCATTTTCCGCTCTCTCGCTGTTGAAATATTCGTCGATCAGGGAAGTAACCTTATTTTTAACGGATCTATCTTTTACAAGATTACGGAGCTCTGCAAATTCCGGCTGAGATATTAACTTCTTTTCCATCAATTTCTTTTTTAACAGGCTGATCTTAGGGTTTATTGACAGTTTCAGCATATCAATGACGGGCCTTACCGCTTCCTGCCGGAAGAAAGGAACGTCACCGATCGTCTGATAGGGGATCAGGTGATCGTTGAAGGCTTTCTCCAGTGCTTCCTGCTGCTGTTTAATCCTGGAGAGGACCACGAAGTCGGAAAGACTGTTAACTTCCGGGTGCCGGTCTCCTTGCGTCACTCCGCTGTCAATAGAGAAGAAGCCCAGTCCGCCCAGCATTTTCTCTATGGACCTTGCGACAAATTCGGCTTCGCTTTTGTCAGAAGTATTCTTGACGATCTTTACCTTAACCCCTTTTTGAAGTCCTTCCAGCGTCTTATCCTCCGGAGTCGCGTTCCGGATGACCCCGCTTGAGGCCTGGAGTATGAAGTCAGAGCAGCGGTAGCTTTTCTTCAGCGTATAGACCGAGGCATCCGGATAATCGTCGACGAATTGCCGGATGAATTTTACGTTCGCCCCGCGGAAGCCGTAGATCGCCTGGTCTGGGTCCCCGATCGCGCACAGGTTTGACCCCGGCCCGGGCATGAGCTTTCTGACCATCTGGTACTGGGAAAAGTTTATATCCTGGTATTCATCGATCATGATCCATTTATACTGTTCCCTGCGGCGCGAAAGGATTTCAGGATAAAGGGTGAAAAGCTTCACGGGCTGGTATATCAGGTCATCAAGGTCAAAGATATTCTCTTCCCGCAGGATCTTTTCGTATCTGGAAAAGATCTCCGCCAGTTTCTTGTCCTCTATTTCATCCGGAGATCTGAGATCTTGTTTGGCGCCGGTTATTTTAGCGGAAACGCTCTTGACCTCTTTCTTCAGGCAGCCTATCCTTTTCTGGAGCAGGGCCCTTTTATCGTCTTCATCTATAATGCAGAAGTTTTTATCGCGTCCGGTCTTTTCGCTGTATTCTTTCAGTATGGAAAACCCCAGAGCATGAAAAGTAGAGACCACTGGATTGGAGGCGCACCCCGCTCCTCCCAGCAGGACCTTTAATCGTCCCACGATCTCTTCGGCAGCCTTATTTGTGAAAGTCACGGCTAAAATATTTTCAGGATCAATGCCTTTCTTCCGGATCAGATCCGCTATCCTGCGGGTAAGTGTTCTTGTTTTGCCGGTTCCAGGCCCGGCGATGATCAACGCCGGGCCCGAGCAGTGTTCCGTTGCTTTTTTCTGCTCCGGATTAAGGTCTTCAACAGGTGTTTCAGAAATGCGCGCGGCCGGTCCTTGCGATATGTCCGCCACCGGGGTTTTCCGGCCATGGGTTTTCATCGTCTCCCTGTATTCCGCCAGGTCAAAACCGATCATTTTTCTTTTTTGGATTCGGGGCCGTTTTTCCCGGACAAGTTCCTTGAACAGTGATCCCTCGGGGGAAAACGATCTTGCTTCATTCTCACGAAAAATTTTTATCTGTCCATATTCCCCGTCGAATCCTTCTTTTATGAATATTTCCCCGTTCCTCATCCGTCTTATGGCTTCATAAAGCACGTCGTTCCCGGATCTCTTTATTTCTTCAACAGGCAGGTTAAGAAGGATATCGAATTCTGTGCCAGCTTTCTTAAGCAGTGAATTGTACATTTGCGTGACCTGTTTGGATCCGGGCCCTACCCCCGCTATTTCGGATAATATTTCTTTCAGTGGGATGACGGAATGGAACGGGATCCGGTTATTTCTTTTGGTAATGTCTTCTCTGTCCGACAGTTGAGCCACGCGGTTCATCACACCAACAGTGACTTTTCTGCCGCAGACAGGGCATATTTCGTTGTTTTTAAGGGTTTCCATGGGATCCCAGCATACCTCGCACTTGCGGTGCCCGTCGAAATGATATTTTCCTTCCTGGGGAAAAAATTCGACCGTGCCGGGAAAATGTTCCGGGTTCCCGGTTTTTATGGCCCGAATGATCGCGCCATAGCTCAGTTCCGTGTCAAAAAGATTCGCTTCTCTCCCTAATTTTTCAGGGGAATGGGCGTCGGAATTGGAGATAAGCGTATACTTATCAAGGAAGCTGCACATCCAGTTCATGGCCGGGTCGGAAGAAAGCCCGGTTTCCACGGCAAAAATATGGTCCGACAGGTCCCCATAGCACTCATCAATAGTATCAAAACCGGATTGAGATCCGAGAGCCGAGAACCAGGGCGTCCATATATGCGCCGGCACAAAGAAAGTCTTACCGGACGCGGTAAGACCTATCTCCACAAGGTCCCTTGAATCCATGCCAAGTATAGGTCTCCCGTCAGATGTTATGTTGCCGCCGATCTTTGTCAGGGCCTTTTGGATCTTTTCCGTTGTCTCAAAGTCCGGAGCGAAAAGAACGGTATGGACCTTGCGGACTTTCCCTTGTTTTTTATAGATGGTGCTTATCTCAGAAGTGAGTAAAAACCTTACCTCATTATCGGGTGGAACCGGAGCCTGTGGGAGCGCTTCCAGTCTGTATTCATCCTTAAGCCTGAAAAGACCCTGATCGGCAGGTTCGAATTTTTCCTTCAGTTCTTTCAGCCAGCCCGGGTGAGTGAAGTCACCAGTACCGATGACCTTTATCCCCTTGACCCTGGCCCAGAAATCCAGGTGTTCGGGGATAAGATTTTTGCTTGTCGCGCGCGAGTATCGGGAATGGATATGGAAGTCGCCGGTAAATCTCATTACCCGTTCATTCTACTTTATAAATCAGGAATGACAAAGGGAAAAATCAATAAAATATTGATTAAATGAGCGTTTCAGGGCAAGGATATCCTGTAAGCCTCGTCTTTTCTGATTAATATTGACAAAGAAAAGAAAATTTAGTATAGTTTTCTTATTGTCAGCAAAAAATTTTATTTTCTGTCATTTCAAAAAAAGCAAAAGGAGGGACCGATGAATAAGGCACAATTGATCACTGCGGTTTGGAAAACCGGGAAATACGGCACAAAGACCGAAGCGGGCCGGGCGTATGATGCGGTAGTATCAGCCATGACCGGCAGGCTGTGCAGTGGCGGCGCGAAGCAGAGAGTTGTCCGCCTTCCCGAACTGGGCACGTTCCAGATGAAGGTCAGAAAAGCCAGAAAGGGTAAGAACCCTCAGACCGGCAGAACGATTAGCATCCCCGCAAAGAAAGTCGTAACATTCAGGGGCGGCAAGTGGCTGTCAAAAAATCTGTAATTTCATATTTATACAGATAAGACAAACCCCCGTTTTGAAAACGGGGGTTTGTCTTTATAGCCGGGGAAGGACAAAGGATAAAGATGATAACTGTTAATGAAATGGCAAAATTGGTAGGCGGCAGCGTTCAGGGTAACGGTGATGTGAAGATCACGGGGCTGGCGCCGGCCGCTTTCGCGCGGGACGGCGACCTGACGTTCGCGTTGGATGAAGGGGAGATGAAAGCCGCTGAAAAAAGCAAAGCGGCGTGTGTCCTTACCAGGCTGAAGCCCTCCGGTTTCCCGAAAACGGTTTTAATCGTGAACGATCTTAAAGAGTCATTGGTCGTTCTTTATAATGTCGTGCAGAAAATGAAGCCGTCCGAAAAAGGGACGATCCACCCGACAGCAGTAATAGACGAGACCGCGGTTCTGGGCGAGAATGTTTCAGTCGGCCCTTATACCGTGATAGGAAAGAATGCGAGAATAGGCGACAATTCGGCCCTGGGCGCCAACTGCTCGATCGGGGATAATGTAACGATCGGGTCGTCGACGCGCCTTTATTCCAATGTGAGCGTATATGAATTATCGGTTATCGGTAACAATGTGATCATACACGCGGGAGTAGTTATCGGCTCGGACGGGTTCGGGTTTATCCCCAAAGGCGACAGGGTTCTGAAAGTCCCTCAGATGGGGAACGTCGTTATCGAAGATGACGTAGAGATAGGAGCGAATTGCTGTATTGACAGAGGGACGTTCTCGAATACCGTGATAGGTAAGGGGACCAAGCTGGATAATCTGGTCCAGGTTGCGCATAACGTCAAGCTCGGCCGGAATGTTCTTATAGCCGGCCAGTCCGGCATCGCGGGTAGCGCTACGGTAGGTGACAATACCATGATGGGCGGGCAGGTCGGTGTTTCCGACCATGTTAGTATCGGCAAGGATGTTAAAATAGGCGCTCAATCCGGGGTATCAAAACAGACCGTGCGCGATGGCGCGGTTCTTTTTGGATGTCCCGCGAAAGACGCTAATGAGATCAGGAAGCAGACGGCTTTTGTTGCCCGGCTTTATAAGAACGCTGGTAAAATAAGGAAGCTTCTGAAAAAGTTTTCTGAATAACACTGACAGGGGAAGAGATGGTAATCTTGACGGGCGGGGCCGGTTTTATCGGCAGCTGTTTCCTGTGGAAGCTTAATCAGGAAGGCATAGACGACATCATAGTCGTGGATCACCTTGACGATACGGATAAGTGGCGGAACCTCCCTGGCAAGCGTTTTCATGACTATATTCAGAAAGATGATTTCCTCTGCCTGGTTAAGGAGAACAAGCTGCCGAAGCCCAGGCATATTATCCACATGGGGGCATGCAGTTCCACCACTCTTACCGACGCGGATTATTTCATCCGGAACAATTATGAATACTCCAAAACGCTCGCAAAATGGGCGTTCATCCACAAGGCTCCGTTCATGTACGCTTCATCCGGCGCCACGTATGGCGACGGCAGTGCCGGATACAGTGACGGCAATGATACCACTTATTCTCTGCATCCCCTGAACATGTACGGATACTCCAAACAGCTTTTCGATCTCTGGGTCCTGAATAACGGTTTTGAAAACATGGCCACCGGCATCAAATTTTTCAATGTGTTCGGGCCGAACGAGTACCATAAAAGGGATATGATGAGCGTCATATGCAAGAATTTCAGGGAGGTCCGGGATCAAGGCCGTATACGTCTTTTCAAGTCTTACCGGGACGATTACGCGGATGGCGAGCAGAAAAGGGATTTTATTTACGTCAAAGACGCCATCGAAGTAATGTATTTTTTCTTCCGCAATCCTGATAGGACCGGGATCTTCAACCTGGGGACGGGAGTAGCGCGCAGCTGGAATGACGTGGCCGGAGCAATGTTCTCCGCTTTAGGGAAAAGGCCGTGTATCGATTACATTGAAATGCCAGGATATCTCAGGCCGAAGTATCAGTATTTTACCCAGGCCGAGATGTCCAAGTTGAGGGGCGTGGGATGTGAACATGAATTACAGCCCCTGGAGGCCTCGGTCAAAGATTACGTGAAGTATCTGGACAAGAAAGAATATCTCTGAGTTATCAGGAATACTGGGTGAATTCTTCCGTGAGCGGGTTAAAAACCGTTATCAGGTTGCGGCCGCTGTTCTTGGATTTATACAGGGCAAGATCGGCTTCATGTATAAGATATTCCGGCTTGTAATCAGGCCTGCCGCTGTAGAAAGAGACCCCCATACTGATAGTAACCCCTACCGTCGTTTCCTTATTGATTTCCATGCGGGTGCTTTCTACCCTGCTCTTTATCCTTTTTGTGATATCAAGGGCCTCTTCGTTGAGTTTTTCCAGCCGGACGTCCTTGTTATCTTCGTCTTTCGGTGTCCCGGTCTCCATTAAAAGGATGGCGAATTCTTCCCCGCCGTATCTGGCGACAAGGTCCGAAGCTCTGACGTTTTCGGATACGATACCGGCCACGGTCTTCAGTATCTCATCACCGACAAGATGGCCGTAAGTGTCATTAAAGTGCTTGAAATGATCGATGTCGCACATCACGAGCAGGAGGGGCTTTCCGTATCTTTCGGAACGGCTGATCTCTTGTGTCAGATGCCCCTTGAAATATTTATGGTTATGGAGCCCGGTCAGCCCGTCGTGCACGGCCTGGTATTCCGCTATCTGTTTATCCTGCTCTATCTTGGCGCTGTATTCCCGGTAGATCAGTATAAAGAGAAGGAGGAGCAGGAGTATGCTGAAAAAGATGCGGGTGATGTTCAGCATCTGCTGGTATTCCGCCAGGCCCTTCCTGTATTCCTTGTTTATATCATAGACAAGAAGTGTTCCGACTTCGGCGGTCCCGTGTTTTACGGGAAAGACGTATTCGGCACGGAGAATGTCGATCTCCTGTACGTTTTCAAGCACGCTTTTTATCGTGCCGGAGTCGTCCTTGTATATAAAATTAACGCTCAAGAAAGGTATCTCGTTGTATTTATCGACGAATTTTCTGATATTTGCCGGTGAAGGATATGTTACTTCCTGTTTGAAGCTTTGATATATGGAAGCGGACAGGCGTTCCGCCCTTTCCACGTTATATGCCGTGGGCCTTGCGATAAAGTACTTATACATGATCGCGCTCTGCCTTGCCATAAGAAAGTTGAAAAGGAAAGCCGCGAATACTATAAGCAGCACCAGGTATAATATGAATCGTGTTTTAAGAAAGGCTATCTTCATGTTCGTCAATATTATACCTTAATAGAGATAGGGAAACAAACGTAAAAGGGTGCCAGGCCCCTAAGTCTCCGATAACTGAAATGTCTTGAAAAAAGAGCACTTTAATTATAGAATTTAACGCGGGAACAAAGCCCGCGTAGCTCAGCTGGTAGAGCAAGGCATTCGTAATGCCTAGGTCAGTGGTTCGAGTCCACCCGCGGGCTCCACTTCTCCTGATCACTGTTTACGATTTTTGAACTTTGCGGGGAACTTTTTTAAGATGGGACGGCTTGTCTTCCCAGCAGGCCTCGTAGAAGGTGCAGAGCGGACAGCAGATATTTTCCTCGTTGTGTTCACCACGGTACCATTTGGTCTCGCAGGTCCAGTAATTCTGGCATCTTTCGCAGCAGTATAATTTCTTGGATTTTTTCTTCGACATCGCAGCTTCTATCGCTCAAGAGAGTCTTTTAAAAAATGCTAAGGTAATAATATAACAAAAACCCCATTGGGTCAATAAAAAATCCGCGACCTTCCGTCTTTGCGTCCTCGGTCGGCCTCGCCCGAGGTCGAGATTGACAAACAAGTTGCGTTATGTATAATTAAGCTCTACTGGCTTTTGGCATAGAAAGCGTAAAAACATGAGATTCATCACTTTTCCCGGGGGTATACACCCCGAATATAATAAGGATATAAGTATCAGGGAGCTTTTGCGCCGGGCACCTCTTCCTGAAAAGGCGATCATCCCTTTATCTCAGCATATAGGCAGGCCGAATGAGCCCCTGGTGAAAAAGGGGGATCATGTAGAGGAAGGCCAGGTCGTGGGGCAAAGCTCCAGTTTCATCTCCAGCCCGGTACACTCACCTGTATACGGCACTGTTTCCGACGTCAGGAAAGAATTCCATCCCGCTCTCGGCCCCGTTTTATCCGTTGTAATAGAAAGAGATAAGGAAAAACCCCAAAAAAATTACCCCGGATGCGATAGTGATGATATTTCCAACGAAGAACTGATCCGGAAGGTCAGGGATGCCGGTATAGTGGGGATGGGCGGGGCCGCCTTTCCCACCCATGTCAAACTCACTATACCCGAGGGGAAGAAGATAGAGACCCTTATAGTGAACGGGGCGGAATGTGAACCGTTCCTTACCTGCGACCACATGCTGATGACAAAAAAAACGATAGAAATCCTTAAAGGGATAGCGCTTGTGATAAATGTGCTCCGGCCCAGGAAGACGTATATAGCGATTGAAAATAATAAAAGAGCGGCTTTTTTCGCTTTCCAAAAACTGATAGCAGCTTCAAAACAGAAGGAAATATCAAAAATAGAATTGATAATGCTGAAAACAAAGTATCCTCAGGGCGGGGAGAAACAGCTGATAAAAGCGATTGCCGGCCGTGAGGTGCCGCCTGACAAACTGCCGCTGGATATAGGGTTCCTTGTGCAGAACGTAGGGACGATATTTGCCATATACGAAGCTGTATATTTCAATAAGCCCTTGATGGAGAGGATTATCACTATTTCCGGGGATTGCCTGGAAAGACCCGGGAATTATGTGATGAAGGTCGGCACGACCATCAAGGAGATCGTGGAGAAGCACGGGATAAATCTTTCCCGGGACCCCAAAAAGGTGATCGTCGGCGGTCCCATGATGGGGTTTGCCCAGCCCGGCATGGAGACACCCGTTCTTAAAAGCACGTCCGGGATATTGTTCCTGTCAGGGGAATATATCAAGGATCTCGAAGAGACGCAATGCATAAGATGCGCGAAATGCATTGACGTATGCCCGGTCAACCTCTCGCCCACGGAAATAGTGAAAAACGTTAAAAAGGGATACTGGGATAAAATGGAGGATCTCTGGGTGTCCGATTGCATCGAATGCGGCGCATGCGCGTATTCCTGCCCGGCACGGATCCCCCTGGTCCAGTATATAAAGGAAGGCAAGACGGCTTTATTAAAGAAGAAGACATGAAGAAACTGGAAATAAGTTTTTCACCGCATATCGCTTCGCCGGTGGATACCCGGTACATGATGACGGGTGTTATTAAGGCCCTGGTCCCGGTCATTATTGCCAGTATTTACTTTTTCAGGTGGAGGGCCGTCAGCGTTATCCTGACGTCGGTGGTGGCCTCTGTCTTGACGGAGTACGCAATGCAGAAGCTGAGGCACAGAAAGATATGCATAAATGATCACAGCGCCGTAGTGACGGGGCTCCTTCTGGCGCTGGTCCTGCCTCCCACTATCCCTTTATGGATGGTATTTCTGGGGGGAGTTTTCGCGATCGGCATGGGAAAGGAACTGTTCGGAGGGCTGGGCCATAACATATTCAATCCCGCTCTTCTTGCGAGGGCGTTCCTCATGGCAGCCTTTCCGGCCGCTCTGACAACGTGGGTCGAACCTTTTACCCTGGACGCCGTGACCACGGCTACTCCTCTTGGCCTGGCGAAGTTCAGCCACGTCGCGGCGCCGTACGCGGATCTGTTTTTCGGGAATGTATCCGGTTCTCTCGGAGAGACGTCCGCGCTGGCGATCCTCGCAGGTTTCGTGTATCTTCTTTATAAAAGAATAATTGATTACAGGACCCCGGTGGCGTACGCTGTCACCCTGGCGGTTTTTTCCGGGAGTATGCACCTTATTCTTCCGGATAATGTCTTTTCTCCGTTGTTCTATCTTCTGAGCGGAGGATTCCTAATCGGCTCTGTTTTTATGGCCACGGACCCCGTGACCTCGCCTGTGACGAAAAAAGGCCGGTGGATCTACGGGATCATCTGCGGGTTCGTGACAATGACCATCAGGATATGGGGAGGCCTTCCGGAGGGCGTCATGTATTCCATACTTTTTATGAACGCGTTTACTCCGGTCATCAACCGTATAACAAAACCTAAGAGATATGGGACAGGAAAACAAAAATAATTCCGCGCAAAAGGCAAGATCGGGCAGTAATGCCGTCAGGATGATAGCCGCGTTACTGGCGGTGGGCGTTCTTTCGGGCGCCGTGCTCGTGCTCGTCTATAAATATGCCACTCCAAAGATAGAGATGAACATCCAGGGAGAGATGAAGAGGGCAATAGAAGACATCTTCCCGGATGCCGTCAAGATAGAAGACGCCAAGGACGAAAAAATATTCAGGATCAAAGATGCCGGCGGCAAACTTCTGGGGTATGCTTTTATCGCCGAGGGTAATGGATATCAGGGAACCATAAAGCTGATGGCCGGGATGGATCCCGGGCTTTCCACTCTGATGGGATTTGATGTGCTCGAGTCGCAGGAGACCCCGGGACTGGGAGCGGAAATATGCGGCAAGGAATTTCGCGGGCAGTTCAAAGGACTTTCCATAACGCACCCGATAGAGTATGTCAAGAACAAGAAGCCGGGAAAGCCATACGAAATACAGGCTATTACCGGAGCGACCATTTCGTCCAGGTCCGTGGTATCGATTCTGAACGGCGAGATAGAGGAAGTCCGCAAGGTCCTGAAAGGTGGAAAATGATAAAAGACTTCACTAAAGGCCTCTGGAAGGAGAACCCTATTTTTGTCCAGGTCCTGGGCATGTGCCCCACGCTTGCGGTCACCACGAAAGCCCTTTTCGGTTTTTCCATGGGTATGGCCACTCTCTTTGTCGTTGTGTCTTCCAGCGTGGTCGTGTCACTGATAAGGCGATTTGTTCCGAAGCAGGTAAGGATCCCCATGTTCACGGTTGTTATCGCCACCTTTGTTACGGCAGCGGATTATTTTCTTAAAGCGAATTTTTTCCAGATAAGCAAGGCACTCGGGCCGTACGTGCCACTTATAGTGGTCAATTGCCTGATCCTGGGCAGGGCGGAGGCGTTCGCTTCAAAAAATAACGTGATCAGGTCATTCCTGGACGCTTTAGGAATGGGAATAGGGTTTACGTGCGCCCTTGTAATACTCGGCTCCGTCAGGGAGCTTCTGGGGTCAGGCACGATCTTTGGATACATGATCATGTGGGAAGGGTTCACGAAATGGGTGATCATGATACTTCCGGCCGGTGCGTTTATGACGCTCGGTATCCTGGTCGGCGTATTCAACATGATAAACAGTAAAGTGAATAGAAACAAAATAGAGACGCACGGGGTCAGGTGAGATAGATGGGAAAGATGGCGGAACAGCTTGTTTTGATCTTTATCGCTGCCAGCATAACGCATAATTTTGTGCTGACGTATTTTCTCGGGATATGCCCCTTTATAGGAGTTTCCAACAAGATTGAAAGCGCCGTGGGACTCGGGATGGCGACCACTTTTGTCATGACAATGGCCGCGACCGTGACCTGGCTCATTTATCATTACGTACTGGTCAAATTCAACCTGATGTTCCTGGAATACGTCACGTTCATCCTGGTCATAGCAAGTCTGGTGCAGTTCGTTGAGATGTTCATCAGGAAGACGTCCCCGCAGCTTTATAAAGCGCTCGGGATCTTTCTCCCGCTTATCACCACTAACTGCGCTATCCTGGGGCTCACTCTTTTCATGGTCCTCAGGAAATATTATTTTCTGGAAGCCGTGATCTTCGGCCTGGGAGCCGGAGTCGGGTTCACCCTGGCCCTTGTCCTCATGGCCGGCATCAGGGAAGAACTTGTTTTTGCCGACATTCCGGAACACCTTAAGGGGTCTGGCATCACACTGATCCTCGCGGGCATGCTTGCGCTCGCGTTCATGGGATTCGGGGGGATAATAAGTGAATAGGGATAAAAAGTAGAGAGATGGACGGCCTTTTTCTGATATCAATTATAAGTATGGCAAGCCTGGCAGTGATCTTTTCCGCGATCCTTGCCTTTGCCGACAAAAAACTCCGTGTTGAGGAGGATCCGACGGTGACCGAGGTCCTGTCACATCTTCCCGGCCTCAACTGCGGGGCGTGCGGGTGCCTGAGCTGCCATGATTTCGCGGAGAACGTGGTAAAAGAAGGAGTCGACCCCGCCAGGTGCCGCGTAATGTCCGAAGAGTCCAAAGAAAAAATATGCGGGGTAATAGGCAGGCAGGGCGGGGAAGTCTACCCGAAGCTGCCGATTGTAAAGTGCGCGGCCGAGTGGGACGAGAAGAAGTCCATGGGTGATTATAAAGGCGTCAGGACGTGCAATGCAGCCAATCTGGTATTCGGCAGTGGCATGGAATGCGAATACGGGTGTATAGGGTTTGGGGACTGCGCGGAAGTGTGTCCTTTTGACGCGCTTCACATGATAAACGGTCTGCCCGTGGTGGATCCGGCAAAATGCGCGGGATGCGGTAAATGCGCCGAAGCCTGCCCGAGGGATATAATCAGGATGGAAGAAAAAAAACATGAAAAGCTTTTTTATGTCGCGTGCAGCTCACACGATAACATGATAAGGACAAGACAGGTATGCGGAGTGGGATGCATGGCCTGCGGTGTCTGCGTGAAGCTGTCCGGGGAAAACGGTTATTTTAAACTCGAGGACAACCTGTCATTCGCGGATTATTCCAAACAGGGCGATCAGGAAGCGATAAAGGCAATACAGCCGAAGTGTCCCACAAAAGTGATCAAGGATATATAGGCAGGGCTCGGATTTATCCGACCCCAAAGTTCGAAGGACAGGGAATTCAATGAACATAGCGGTGTTAGCTTCCGGTAACGGGAGTAATCTTCAGGCGCTGATGGACGCTGAGGGGAGAGGCGAACTCGCGGGGGGGAAGATCGTCCTGGCAGTGAGCGATAACCCTGAAGCGTATGCTTTGAAACGCGCGCGAGACAAAGGCGTGGAGACCTTTGTTCTGGAGAAGACCGGATTCAAATCCAGGGAAGAATACGATAAGGCGATAGTCCAGAGCCTCCGCGAAAAAAAAATAGAGCTTGTGGTTTTAGCCGGGTTCATGAGGGTATTGAGCCCTTATTTCGTTGATGAATACAGGGATAGGATAATAAATATACACCCGGCTCTCTTGCCGTCGTTCAGGGGAGCGTACGGCATAAAAGAAGCGTATGAAAACGGGGTGAAAGTCACGGGCGTGACCGTGCATTTTGTTACAAAGCAGCTGGACGCGGGACCGATCATACTGCAGGCAGAAGTAGAGATAGCGGAAGACGACGACATGGATTCGCTTGAAGAAAAGATCCATAAGGTAGAACACAAATTATACCCCGAAGCGGTGAGACTATTCGTTCAGGGGAAATTGCGTATAGAGGGAAAGAAAGTAAAAGTAATGAAATGAGAACACAGTATTTCCACCTCGCAGGTGGAAGAGGGTGCTTCCACCTGCGAGGTGGAAGAAGGTGAAAGGAGAAGGAAAATGTCAACAAAGATAAAGAAAGTAACAGGACGCGAGATAATGGATTCCAGGGGAAATCCCACTGTTGAAGTGGATGTGTTGCTTGAGGATGGTTCGTTTGCGAGGGCCGCTGTTCCGAGTGGGGCTTCAACAGGGGTTCATGAAGCCGTAGAACTGCGGGACGGCGACAAGGGCCGGTATTCAGGCAAAGGGGTTACAAAAGCCGTCGATAACGTTAACGGCGAGATCGCTTCAAAAGTCACGGGAATGGACGCGCTTAAGCAGGAGGAGCTGGACAGGACGCTCATCGAGCTTGACGGGACACCGAATAAGGGCCGGCTGGGCGCGAACGCCATACTGGGCGTTTCCCTGGCTGCCGCGAAAGCAGCTGCCGTATCCAAAAAGGAGCCGCTTTTCAGGTATATAGGCGGGGAAGGGGCGCACATCCTTCCCATACCAATGATGAACATCCTGAACGGTGGCAAGCACGCGGACAATGACGTGGACCTTCAGGAGTTCATGGTCATGCCCACTGGCGCGCCTTCTTTCAGGGAAGCGCTCAGGATGGGGTCGGAAGTGTTCCATAGCCTGAAGAACATCCTGCACGCCGCCGGCCATATGACCGCGGTTGGGGATGAAGGCGGGTTCGCGCCCAACCTTAAGTCGAACGAGGAAGCGGTCGAGTTCATACTCAAGGCAATCGAAGCCGCCGGTTATAAAGCCGGGAAGGACATAAAGATAGCCCTTGATCCTGCGGCAAGCGAGTTTTACAAAGACGGCACTTACGTGCTTGAAGCCGAAGCGGAGAAGAAAAGGTCCTCGGAAGGAATGGTGGAATTTTACAGCAGTTGGGTTGAAAAATATCCGATCGTGTCGCTCGAAGACGGGCTGGCCGAGGATGACTGGGATGGATGGAAGATCCTGACCGATAAACTGGGGAGCAAGATCCAGCTGGTAGGTGATGACATTTTTGTGACCAGTACCGAGAGGCTTAAAGAAGGAATAGAAAAAGGCGTGGCCAATTCCATACTGATCAAGGTCAACCAGATAGGGACACTGACAGAGACCCTGGCCGCTATTGACATGGCGAAGAAAGCCGGATACACGGCCGTTATTTCTCATCGCTCAGGAGAGACCGAGGATACCACGATCGCGCATCTCGCGGTCGCCACAGGGACCGGACAGATAAAGACGGGGTCTACCAGCCGGTCAGACCGCGTCTGCAAGTATAATGAACTTCTGCGTATCGAAGAGATACTCGGTGACAAAGCTGTCTACGGAGATCCGGAATGGAAAGGAATAAAGTAGCCTTAGCAGCAGGTCTGGGTATCGCGGTCCTGATCGTGATCTTTTTACCGGGATTTTCCGAGATGCAGAGGTTGCGCGAAGAACGGGACGACGCTCGGAAAAGGATCGCCCTACTGGAGCAGCATAATGACATATTGAGGGAAGAAGTGCGGAGGATGAAGCAGGATCCTGCCTATGTCGAGAGAAAGGCCCGTGAAAAACTCGGGATAATCAAAAAAGGGGAATTTGTCTATAAAAGTCCTTCAAAGAAAGAAACTGAAGAGGGTCAAGGATCACGATAATTTTTTAATTTTCGGAATTTTTTATTATATCCAGGCCAAGGTTTCCGCAGACGTATTTGACGAGCAAAAGAACGTGATTCTTGTCAATGGTCAGAAACTTTACGCCGGTATCAATTTTTCCGTCTGATTCAAACACGGCGCTCCACACCACTTCTCCTTTTATTCTGACAGGGTCTGTTTCCTTCGGCAGGAGGATCTCCAGATCCAGGATAGTGCCGGGTTTAAGTTCTTTGTCGGAAGTGAAGTGAAGGCCAGCGGCACCGATATTTTTCCCGATCGCGTGAAATTTTTCTTCAGAGATCTTTTTGCCTTCTGTATCGATAATGCTGAAAGTTATCTTGCTTCGCAGCGCGATCCTTGCGAATTTTCTTCGTTCCATATAGCCTTCAATATATTTTTCACCTTCCATGCCTTATCCTTTCTTATCACTAACAATTATATATGACTTTTCCCCATAAGGCAAACGCGGGAAAAAATAGGGACAGCGACCATTTTTCTATTTCCCTTTACGAATATGCAAAAAAATGGTCGCTGTCCCTATTTTTTCCTAACTTCAATAAATATAAAATGTTACACAAAACAACCGGGCACCTGTGATTAAAGCATAAAAAAGCAAGAAAAACGAGTTGACTTAGAGAAGGTATATAAGTATAATATGGTTTGTTATTACAATAAAAAGGTTAAAAGCATATAC
>CAYSJU010000033.1:0-16418 GCA_964431495.1 uncultured Planctomycetia bacterium | reverse complement strand
CCAGGCGCCTCTCTATATAGCAAACTACTATAACGCAAAAGGGGAAGAGGCAAAGGCGGAAGACGCGTACGCCCGGGCGCGGTCATTTTATGAAAAGATGGAGCGGAATTACACGGGAAAGAATATTGGTTACGCGGCCTCTGCGCTCATGATACAGACGTGCTTGAACTCCGGGGATTACGAAAGGGCCGGTCAGGCCATCGAATCGACGCTGGAAAAATACCCGTCGCCCATGTCCTATAGACAGCTGCTGCCGTATGTAGATCCCGTTTTCATAGGAAAGCTCGGTCAACCGGAAAGGGCTATCACTATATACCGGAATTTATCGAAAAAAACGAAAAATGAGAAAGTAGTAAAAGCCTTAAAGAAGAAGATCGATAGCCTGGAGAACCCGGGAAAAGAAGAATGATTTTTTTATATACAAAATGAAAGAGAAGTGGTAAAATTGACAAAACCTAAAAGTATCATATCAAAGAAGATCGGGTCAAAAAACACCCGTAAGGGAGTTGCCCGGTATAAGAAGCTCGAATCGTTTGGACAGGCTTCGGCAGACCTGGTAAACAGATTATTTACGCCAATTGACGCGACAAACCGCTTTATTAATCTGGCGTTACATCACATAGAGGAAGATTCTCAAAGCAGACAGTTCCTTTTAGAATCGAAATCCGGTATAAGAAAGATGGCGGAACTGTTAAAAGAGCTGGGCTCAAATGTCAGAAAGATGGAGGAAGAGATCAGTGAGATCGCGAAAAGTGTCGAATGATACGCGGGTTCTGATCATTGACAGGGACAAGCTGACGCAAAAGTCCCTTTACGAGTTGCTTTGCCGGGCCAACTATACGGTTGAGACCGCGGGCTCAAAAGACGAAGCCCTGGGTTTGCTGGAGGAAAAACGTTTCCGGATAATCATCCTGAGCCTGAACAAAGGCGACCTTAAACTGCTGACCGCCGTTAAAGAAAGGTCGGGCTCCTCGGAGATAATAGTCCTCACTTCTTACGGCGATCTCGAATTCGCGGTTAAAAGCATAAAAGAGGGCGCGTTCGACTATTTGTTAAGGCCCGTTGAAGACCGGAAAATACTCCTCACCATGGAAAAGGCCTTGGCTAACAAGGCTTCCGAATGGTGTGAGAGCGTGCCGATGGGGAATATCCGCGAAGAAAAAGACCTGTTCCACGGTCTTGTAGGGAAAACCCCGCAAATATGCGATATATATTCGCTTATTGATCGCTTAGCGAATTCAACCGCCACGGTACTGATACGCGGAGCCAGCGGGACGGGGAAGAGATTGGTCGCTCAGGCCATACACCAGGCCGATAAAGAACGGCGGAAAGGGTCTTTTGTGGAAATATCCTGCGGCGCTCTCCCGCGTGAAATAATTGAAAGTGAATTATTCGGCCATACCAAGGGAGCGTTCACCGGGGCCATAAAAGACCGGAAGGGAAGGTTTGAGCTGGCCGACGGCGGTACACTTTTGCTGGATGACATAGATTCTCTTTCCCCGGACCTGCAGGTAAAACTCCTCAGGGTCCTGCAGCAGAAGGAGTTCGAGAGGGTAGGGGATCATAAGACCATAAAGGTCGATGTGCGCATTATCGCGACCACTAACAGCGACCTTGAAAGACTGGTTGCCGCGAAGAAGTTCCGAGAGGATCTCTTTTACAGGATCTATGTTATCGTGATCGATATGCCTTCCTTGAAGGACCGCAAAGAGGATGTCCCGCTGCTGGTGTCTCATTTTATGACCCTGTATACAAAGAAAAACCACAAAGAGATAGAACACATTTCAGAAGAGACGCTTGCGGTCTTGATGGAGTATGACTGGCCCGGAAATGTCCGGCAGCTCGAGAACATAATTGAACGGGCCGTTATCCTGGACATGGACGGGGTGATAACAGGGGAAGATCTGCCGTCTATTCTCGCGAGCGGAGAGCCCAGACCCGTGATCGCCCCAGGCGCCGATGCCCCGGAGGGTGTAAATTCGCTCAAGGATTTTCTTAAATGCCCGGAAAAAGGGCATATATTGAGTGTCCTGGAAGAGGTGGGATGGAACAAGAAAAGGGCCGCAAGGGTATTGGGCGTTAACAGGACGACGCTTTACAACAAACTGCGCAAGTATAACATTATTTCCGCTTGAAACGGAAACTTTTTGTGCTATAGGTAATTTGGAAAATAGATTACAGCGTATAATATTCGCGCTTTAACAACGGAAGGTCTGCGCGCGTTATGCCCCAAAATGATCCTCGTCTGGAAAAGCTTGTTCGCATCGAAGACTGGCAGAAGATCCAGGATTCATGTGCGGAGGCTTTCGGCATAACGCTCGGTACGTATGATATCAACGCGAACATTCTTCTAAAGAAAAGCAACCCTTTGCGCATATGTGACCTGATCGCCTCAACGACTCCCGGTTATACCAGACACGACGACCTCTGTTTTACGCGGAAAGGGTTTACCCCCGCGAAAGAGGGCATATCGAAAGCTCATTGTCCGGCCGGCCTTAATGTTTTCTTTACCCCAATAAAACCATTTGGACAAAAAGTCGTCGCTTTTATGGCCATAGGCCCGGTAATTTTAAACAAACGGAAGGACCCTGCGTTCTATACCGGCTGCGCGAAAAAAATGGGGATCCCTTCAGAGGACCTCCTGGATCTCCTCATAGAAGTGAACGTGTTTTCACACAATAATATCTACGCTGTAGTAAACTTTATCGGGAAAGTTTTTTCGTATATGGCCCGGACAGGTTACCATAAAAGGCGTCTCGGGGAAATAGCACGGGAAGTCGTTGAGGTGGACCCGCTGTTCGCGAGCTATTATGAGCAGAAGATACTTGATTCTCTGCTTACGGCAAGCACGATCATGCTTGATGCTGACTCCGGGTCCGTTATGACCATTGACAATAAAAGCTGCCTGCAGATAGCGTCTTCTTCCCGGCTTAACAAAGATATCGTTGAAAAAACGAATATAAAAGTAGGGGAGGGGTTGGCCGGCATGGCAGCCGCGACATCCAGGCCGATCGTCCTGCCAAAGGACAGCAAAAAAGCAGGCATTTCGAAAAATATGAAGAGGAACGACATAAGATCATCCTTGATCGTGCCTTTCAATAAAGCGAACAGCGATGACGTATACGGTGTTCTAAGTCTTAATATCCTGCGGAAAGATAAAAATTTTTCAGATAAAGACATCACTTTGACCAAAGAACTGGTCAAACTTGCCAGTATCGCGCTTGTCGCGATCCAGTAAGCCCCGAAAATACCTTTTGAGTAAGTACTCATAATTAATTTTCCATCTTATGCGAGAGCGCATAATCCAGTCTGTTAGTCAGGATATCCTCAGAAAAGCAGGGGTTAACCCGCCGGCATTGATATTGAAAACCGTGGAGCTTATACATTATCAACGTTACAGGGACCTTATAAACCCTGTTTCTATAACGTCCGATAATGTATCTTATGTTAACTTGGCAAGGTAGGGAAATAAGAGATATCGCAGAACAACGAGATTGTTTATACGGGTGGAAAACCATTCAGGGGTTCGATAAATCGAACCCCCCTACAGTTAACGATTTAGTAGTATATACTCATTATTTACGCTTGAGTGTCAGCAGGTTTTTTTGAGTGTTGATGTGAAGGTGAAAACGATTCAAAAAAGACATTCCGAGACCTCCGTCCTCTATGGATCTGCCGGGTTTCTCAAGAACGATCGCTGCACTGACGTTCTTGGCTTCCGCATTACCTACTTTTACGGAATCCAGGATTATGGGTATGGCCTTGGCCGTGCTTCCATCACCAAGGACTATCTGGACCGTATCCTTTCCAGCGGGTTCCATACCTAATTTCTGAGCTGTCCCTGGAGAGATGAAGACCACGGTTGCGCCCGTGTCGATCAGCATGGAAGCTTCGACTTTTTCGTTCAAAAGCGCTTTAACAGTGATCCTGGACCTGTCCTTGAACTTTATCTCAGTGGTCCCTTCGCGACGCCTGGCTTCTTCATCCTTGATTCTGGCGGCTTCTTCAATTCTTTTAAAAAACGCCTTTTCTTCTCTTCTTTCTATGCGTTTCACCTCTTCTGTGTCCCTTACTCCGGTAAAATGCCTTTTCAGCGTTACCTCTTTTTGCCTGGTAGTGGGTTGCTCTATGCTTTCTATGTCAATGTTCGATAAGCCCAATGTGCCGAATCCGACGTCTACCAATAAGCCACCCTCATTTTTTTTCAATATTATACCCCTTATTTCACCCTTGTTTTTAAGCTTTATGATGACTATATCTTTTCCATATCTTTCTTTGAATCTATCTTCTATGTTATACACGCTGATACTGCTGCCAAGCCCGCCCTGCATCAGGGCGTTTTCTCCGGTTTTGATCATTTCCTCCCCAAAAGCCAAGAAAAGCAAAAATGTAAGGGATATTGATGTCAGGAACGATACCAATCCCCTTCTCCTTTTTCTCATTATGACCGTCCTTATCGAAGGTGCTTGTAATATTCCGTTAAAAGGTCCTTTTTAGACGGCGCTTTTATTACACTTGCCGCCTTCTTCTTTCTGACCAGCAGGTCTATCATGATGATCCCTATTATCAGCGCTAAAAGGTACCAGTACAAATATAAGGCCCCGATCCTCCAGTATAGTACTGAGACGACGCCCACAGAATAAAGAAGAAGATAATGGATCATCCATGGCGCGTAATTGGCGCCAGCCAGTATGATAAGCGCCGCAATAAGCGTAAAAGTTATTAAATAAGCATAAATGTTCCACTTCATGCTTGCTCACCTCTAAGAGTCTTTGTTTTTTTAGATTTTTCCGCGATGCGCTCCAGAAAATAAAAAAGCTTAAAATACAGGAACCCTGCTATTATAAACCCGCACGCGACGGAAATTAAGGGGACAGCTATCAGAATGCTTCCGGAAATATGGGAAAAGATCTCCTCCTTTTCATAGAATACCGGCGAAAAGGGCTTCTTGAAAAGCTGAACAAGAAGGGCTACCGGCTCTCTCCATACCCATTTCGGGCATTTGTCCATGACCCTGGTGAAGATCATTCCCGATACCACTGTTAGGCAGGCAACAAACAGGATCAACTGCAAAAAGATCGTGCCCAAAAATAAATGCAGTTCGATTTTATTCGAAGGACTCATTTAACCTCCTGAATGCTTTTATCTTTTCTGCGCGAGTTCGTCCAGCTCTATTGGCGTTTTACGGGAGGTACCGCCCTTACCGCATGCTATATATTATACCAGCTTTATTTATAACGTGTATTTATTCTCGAAATAGGCTTTACGGCCGTGGATATATATCGCATGGTTTTTTTTGTATTTTATGGACTCTTTCATCCAGTTTCTGACGCATCCCTTTGACGTCATCATATAGACAGCTTTGCCCTGTTTTAGACAGGTATTGAAAAAGGGGGGTCCCTCTCCCCTACTACCAAAAAGTCCGCTATATCGCCGTAAAAATGGCCTATTTTGGCCTTTTTTTCAAAATACCGGCATGTTATCTCAGGACCGCCTAAGACGATTTTTATTTCAGGCTTTTGTAACTTTAACATTAAGGCGATCCGGCGGGTACCCTTCAGATTTCGCGCTTTTTCAGCTTTTGCTCTTATGCCAGAGATTTTTATATTTTTTGTTCTGTTCGGCGGAAAGTATTTCGTGTATTTTATAAAATCCGTTCAACAGGGTCTTGCTGTCTTCTTGCTGCAGTTCATGCATTTTGTCGACCAGCTCATCTATTACAGGGGTATTGGGAGGAGATTCCCAGAGTCCTGTGCCAACGTCAACCTTAAGCACGTTTTCCTGCCCATCATTTCTCATCAGTTTTTTAGCGATATCGGTTTTCAGATCATTGATTTTAGCTGTTTGCTCTGGTGTCAGGCCCAGCTCTTTTTTGTTCTTGAGCAGGAACTGGATCTTATTGAAGAACCTGTCTTCAAGTCCCTGGACACGGCCCGTCTCTTTGTAATGTTTATAATCCAGCGCGGAATAGCCGTTAGACGCTGAAAATAAAGTACCGATAAAAACAAGGAATATAATTATGCCAACCTTCCTGTTCATGCCGCTCCTCCTTTTTAATTATTGCGTTTTTTCTGACCTGTCATATTGAGGGACTTGATTGATTGAGGCAACGCCGTCTTTGATGGCTGCTTTGGCAACAGCGCTTGATTCCCACTGGATTATCCTTGGATCGAACGGGGTCGGGATAAGATAACGCGGACCGAATTCAAAATCACGGTGATAAACCTTTTTGACATTTTCAGGAACATTGCCTTCGCGGGCCAGAGATGCCAGGGCCTCGGACGCGGCTATTTTCATTCCCAGGGTGATCTTTCCTGCGCGGACATCGAGAGCTCCGCGAAAGATAAACGGAAAACCCAGGACGTTGTTTATCTGGTTCGGATAATCAGAGCGCCCCGTTGCCATTACGTATTTTCGGTCTTTCATGGCTTCGGCAACCACTTCGGGCAGTATTTCCGGAACAGGGTTGGCCATCGCGAAGATCGCGGGGTATTCTGCCATGGAAAGGATCATTTCCGGGGTCACGCAATCAGCGACAGAGACACCGATAAACACATCGGCGTCTTTGATCGCCTCTGCGAGAGTCCGCCTGAAAGTTTCTGTAACGTGTTTTTGCTTATATTTGTTCAGGTCTTTTCTGTCCGTGTTCAGAACGCCCTTGCTGTCACAGATCAGTATGTTGTTCACGCCGTCAGTTTTTATCATGTCTGCTATCCTTAACCCTGCTGCGCCGGCCCCGTTTATGACGACCGAAAGGTTTTCAACTTTTTTCCCGGAAACTATGCAGTAGTTTTTGAGCGCCGCCAGGGCGATGATAGCGGTTCCCCACTGGTCATCATGGAATACCGGAATGTCCAGGAGGGCATCCAGGCGGTCTTCTATTTCAAAACAGGCAGGGGCCGCGACATCTTCCAGGTTTATACCGCCGTACATGTTCGCTATTTTGAGAGTGGTGTCTATGAACTTCTCTATATCCGTATGGCCATCTTTACCAGTGACGCCTTCCAGTGGGACCGGCCAGCCGTCGACTCCGGCAAAGGCTTTAAAAAGCACTGCCTTCCCCTCCATGACAGGGATGGATGCTTTTGCCCCTATATTCCCGAGTCCGAGTACGGCAGTGCCATCGGTCACAATGGCCACGAGGTTCCCTTTTGCCGTCAGCGAGAAGAGCTTATTTTCATCTTCCTTGATGGCCTTGCATATTTCGGATACTCCCGGAGTGTATGCCATGCTGAGGTCTTTCTGAGTAGTAAGCTTTTTTAAGGTAGCAAGCCCGACTTTACCTCCCAGATGGTATTCGAAGATCTCTTCGTTCGTCATTGAACATCCATGCCGACACATGCTTTTTAAGTCCTTTGGTTTTAGTGAGATATTATTTTATGCTTACAGTTATTGCGAGTCAAGGATTTTTCCGTCCCCGAGAGGATATCGCGGAAGCCGGAGAGGATGCGTTGATACGCGCAATTCGGTCTGAGGCATTTTTTCGCTATATGGTCACGGATGGAGACGCAATTAAAGGGTTTGCCGGATATGGTCTTTTGAGTGCCGAAACGATTATTGTAGATCTTGCAGAAATACGTTCCGTCTTTTTTTTTCAACAGGTTCTGGCAGGGATCGTCTTTCGTGCCGCAACATTCACCGCATCTTTTGCATATAGCTTCAAAATATTCATCACTTTGCTTCAATCGTTCCTGGTATTTATCTTGTTCCATGCGGGTAGCGAGGCGAAGTGCCGGATAAATCCGGCACTTACTCCTTATCTTTTTTAAAAAGAATGCTCCTTACCAGATAACCGATCAGGACGATGGCGTAAAATACCAGCATTATAAAGACAATACCCGCTGCGATGGAAAGAAGCAGTGATCCCAGACCCAGCAGGACGGGCCATGTAATGAATATGAGGCCGAAAAGTATCAGTGAGACTATGCAGACGAGCAGTCCTGTTAAAAAGTTTTTGAGAGTTTCCATTTAAAACCCCTTTTTACTGTTCAGGAAGCATTTCTTCCAGTTTTTTGTCTGTGCTATCCTTTTTCCGAAGAAAGCAGACCCCTATGTCGTATGAAACACCGGGCTCCCCTTCCGCGATCCTTACCACCTTGCCCAGAACACAGCCTTTATATAACATCAGGTCTTCTTCCACTTCAGAACACACGTTCAGCATCTTCGTGTCCAGTTCTATCTGGATTATGCTTGATAACGCCGGCGGCATGTTCGTTGTCCTGAAGAGCAGTCCGCAGGCGCTTATGTTCCTGGTAAGGATCTCTTTTTTTTGAAAAAGTTTTTGGTCTTTGATCTCCCGGTAATTAAGATTGACTTCATGATCGATCCGCAGAAATTCACGTCGTTCCTCCTGATCAGCGTGCATGCAATTCCCCTCCTTTTCCGATAATAGAGTAAAAATCGGTGACAAATCTGACTATTTTTTTTGGTTCATCGATTATGGCAAAAATATCAAGATCTTTTCTCTCGATGGTATTTTCTTTCAAACACGTATCCTTCAGCCATTTCAAAAGCTTCTTCCAGTAGGGAGAGCCCACCAGCACTACCGGGAACGGCGTGATCCTGTCGGTCTGTATAAGGGCCAGTATTTCAAACAGTTCGTCTATTGTCCCTAATCCTCCGGGGAAGGCGATAAAGGCCTTGCTGTATTTGGCGAACATAAGTTTGCGCACGAAAAAATAACGGAATTCCAGAGGCAGGGTGACATATTTATTGAATTTCTGTTCAAGGGGTATTTCAATGTTTAGGCCGATGGACTCCCCGTTTTCCTTTTTTGCTCCCTTATTCGCGGCCTCCATAACCCCCTGTCCGGCGCCGGTTATCACCGCATAACCCTCTTTAGCGAACAACCTCGCGGTTTCTTCGGCAAGTTTATAATATTTATTCGTACGTTTCATCCGGGAAGAACCGAAAATACTTACGGCCTTGTCAACGTCCTTGAGGCCTTCAAACCCGTCGACGAATTCGCTCATTATCCTGAAGATGCGCCAGGGCTCCGCGTGCATAAAATCATAAGTGGTATATCTGTTTTCTTTCATTTCATTCCGCCTGTTTTAGTGGTATCGATTCATGGTCACTCTCTCCGCTTGGTTTAAGAAAGTTTACACTATCTTCGAGGATATGCAAACCCCTGCTTCCTTGGCCGCTATTTTCCCAGTCTCAACGGAATAGCGTTCCTCCAGGTGTCGCTTAATATCGTTAAGGAGAGGTCGATCGCTGTTGTTTGCCCGCATTGAATAGTGAGTTTTTCCCCGCCGACCTTGCCCAAAAGTTTATATGGGATTGAATGTTTTTTCGCTATGTTTTCCAAAGCGGCCAGGTCGTCTTTTTCGACAGAAACCACTATTCTCGATGGCGCTTCCCCAAAAAGGATGGCGTCTTTTCTCAAATTGTTGTCCAGGCTTATAGACGCGCCCAGCATTTGATCTTTGTTCGCGATACAGGATTCGCATAGTGTTACGGCCAGACCGCCTTCAGAACAGTCATGAGCTGAGTTTATGATACCCGATTCTATCGCCTCAAGGCAAGCCTGCTGGACCTCTTTTTCCAGCTCCATATCTATCTGGGGATCGCCTTTCTTGAGATTATGCAGCTGGTATAAATATTCGCTTCCCGAAAGATCGTCAACATTTTTGCCAAGGAGGACTATTATGTCGCCTGCGTTCTTGAAATCCTGTGTAATATGCTTGGCCACGTCATTTATGAGCCCGACCATTCCCACCAGTGGCGTCGGGTCAACCGCCCCTTTCGGATTTTCGTTATAGAAACTTACGTTACCGCTGATAACGGGAGTATTTAACGCTTTGCATGCATCGGAAAGTCCTTCTATGCATTTTTTGAACTGCCAGTAATTCTCGGGCTTCATCGGGTTACCGAAATTCAGTCCGTCCGTAATGGCGAGCGGTCTCCCGCCGCCGCAGATTATATTTCTCGCGGCTTCTGCCACGGCCATCATAGCGCCGTTGTAAGGGTTCAGATAGCAATATCTGGCATTGCAGTCAACGCTTATCGCCAGGGCCTTTTGGGTCCCCTTTACTTTGATAACGGCAGCGTCCGAACCCGCGCCTACCACCACGTCATCGCTGTCCACAAAGGTGAATTTTCCATAGGCGGACTCTTTGCTCGCGATAGTCGGAGAGTCGAGCAATTTCAACATTGCTTTATTGAGATCTTCCGGTTCCCTGAGAGAAGAGTAATCCAGATCCCGCGTTTCCTTTATATAGGATGGTTCTTTTGTTTCTCTTTCGTATATCGGTGCCTTTTCCGTAAGTGCCAAGGCCGGGATCTCACAGACCGTGACGCCGTTTTCTTTGACCCGCATAATTTTATCATCCGTGACCTTGCCTATCCTTACCGCGTTTATATCCCATTTTTTCAAGATGGAGAGCGCTTCCTCTTCTTTGCCGCTTTTTAAAATAGAGAGCATCCTCTCCTGGGACTCGGACAGCAGGATCTCGTAAGGAGTCATTCCTTTTTCCCTCTGCGGCACCAGCGTTACGTCTATTTCAATACCGGTCCCGCTTCTTGTGGCTGTTTCGCATGAAGAACAGGTAAGGCCGGCTGCCCCCATATCCTGCATTCCGGCAACAAGCCCTTTTTCTATTAACTCAAGGCATGCCTCTCGAAGGCGCTTACCGAGTTCGGCATTGCCTATGGCGATCGCGTTTTTTAATGAGGCGGATTCCTCGGTTATTTCCTTTGAGGCGAAACTCGCTCCGCCCACCCCGTCTCTGCCGGTGTCTCCGCCGATGTAATACACGGGGTTCCCGACTCCGGACGCGGCGCCTCTTATGATATCCTTGTTTTTTACGATTCCCACGACAAAGGCATTGACAAGAGGATTTCCTTCATAACTTTCATCAAAATAGGTGTCACCGCCGACCGCGTTAGTCTCCGCTGTATTGGCGTAGTGCGCCAGTCCCCTGATGACTTCCTTGAACAGGAATTTGACTTTCTCGTTATCCAGGCTCCCGAATCTTAACGCGCCTAATCCGGCGACAGGCCTTGCTCCCGTTGTGAAAATATCCCTGAGGCATCCACCTATGCCTGTAGCGGAAGCTTCGAACGGCTCGACCGCGGAGGGGTGATTATGAGATTCTATTTTGAACGCGACTCCCAATCCATCGCCGATATCGATGATCCCGCTATTTTCCTCCCCGGCGCCGACTAATACGTGTTTCCCCTTTGTCGGGAACAGGCTGAAAAGTTTTCTTGAATTTTTATAGCTGCAGTGTTCCGACCACATCGCTGAAAAAACACCAAGTTCCGTGAAATTTGGTTCTCTGCCGAGCAATTTCTTTATCTCATTGAATTCGTTCTCCGTAAGACCCATTTCTTCCGATAATTTGACATTGACTTCGGCTTTTATTGTCACCAGGAACCCTCCTTTTTTGTTTTTATTCCCACTCGATCGTGCTTGGCGGCTTAGAACTTATATCGTAAACCACCCTGTTTATCCCGTCCACCTCGTTTATTATGCGCGAGGACACTGTCTCCAGAAAAGAGTTAGGCAATCTGGCCCAATCAGCGGTCATGCCGTCCACGCTTGTGACAGCGCGTATTCCCACTGTGTTTTCATAAGTGCGGGTATCCCCCATTACACCGACACTTTTCACGGGAAGGAGGACACCGAAGATCTGCCAGGTTTTATGATATATGCCGCATTTTTTCGCACTGTCAATAATGATCCAATCCGCCTTGCGGAGTATTTCCAGATAATCTTCACGGACTTCGCCCAGTATCCTGACCGCGAGTCCCGGACCTGGAAACGGTTGCCGCTGTGTCAGCTCCACAGGCAGCCCCAGTTCCCTTCCTACTTCTCTGACCTCGTCCTTGAAAAGGTTCCGCAGTGGTTCTACCAGTTTAAGTCCCATTTTTCTTGGCAGGCCGCCCACGTTATGGTGCGACTTTATGGTCTTGCTCGGCCCCCCGAAAAAGGAGCGCGACTCTATGACGTCCGGATAAAGAGTCCCTTGTGCGAGAAAGGACACATTTTTGATCTTCTTCGCGGTGCGCTCAAATACCTCGATAAAGGTCTTGCCGATTATCTTCCGTTTTTTTTCCGGATCCCGCACCCCTTTTAACGCCCTGAGAAATTTCTTTCTGGCATTCACTACCTTCAGGTCCAGTTTTGTGTTTTTTGTAAACAGGGTCTTAACCCTTTTTACCTCGTTTTTTCTTAAAAGACCGTTATCGACAAAAATACAGTGAACTCTTTTACCCAGAGCCCTGTGAAGAAGGATCGCGCACACTGTTGAGTCCACGCCGCCCGATAACCCGAGGATGACGTCTTTGTTCCCGACCAGTTCGCGTATTTCATTCACCTTGTTCCCGATAAAGGATTTCATGGTCCATGTCCTTTTACAGCCGCATATTCCGAAAAGGAAGTTTTTCAGGATCTTTTTACCGTTTTCAGTATGGACGACCTCGGGATGGAACTGGACCCCGTATATGTTCTTTTTGATGTTGGCGAACGCCGTATTTCTCGTGTTGACGCTTTTTGCTATGGAATGAAAACCCCTGGGAAGCTTTTCCACCTTGTCGCAATGGCTCATCCAGGTTATTCCGCTCGCAGGGATCCCTTTGAATAAAAGGTTCCTGCGCTGAAATTTTACCGGGGCACGGCCGTATTCCCTTTTGCCGCTTTTTTTGATCTTTCCTCCTAAAAGTTTCCCGGTCAATTGCATTCCATAGCATATGCCCAGTATGGGTGTTCCCAGGCCAAAGATGCTCGGGTCGATGCTCGGGGACGTTTTATCATAGACACTTGACGGTCCACCGGACAGCACTATTCCACGTGGGCTTATTGTTCTTATCCTGTCCATGGAAATATCGGGCGGGACTACCATCGAATGGACGTGGTTTTCTCTTATGCGTCTCGCAATGAGCTGCACGTACTGTGAACCAAAATCGATGACCAGGACGCCTTCTTGTTCCATTGTGTATTTTGAGTTATTATACTTAAATCCGAAATTACCGCTCGTGTGAATTTGTGTATTCTCCCCATTTCTTTTTAAGCTCCGGATCATCGATCCACTGGAGCAGATATGTCGTGAACTCTTCGCCGGTGGCGCCGGTGTCCCTTCCGGTGATGACCATCTTTTTCTCGAATTGTCCGCAGATATCCAGGGCCATATCCAGGCGTTTGCCTCTTTCAGTGAACCCGATATGACCGAGAAGCATGGCGCTGGCTCTTATCATGGACGAAGGATCTGCGTAAATATCGCGTTTTTCCGTTACCATGCGCGGAGCGCTGCCGTGTATGGCCTCAAACATGGCCCATCGTTTCCCGATGTTGGCGCTGCCAGCGGTCCCTACCCCACCTTGCATCTGCGCGGCTTCGTCAGTCAGGATGTCACCATAAAGGTTCGGAAGCACGATGACCTGAAAATCCCTGCGCCTTGTCGGATCTATAAGCTTGGCCGTCATTATGTCGATGTACCATTCATCACTTTCTATGCCGGATTCCTTATATTCTTCAGCGATTTTTTTCGCTACTCTGGAGAACCGGCCGTCTGTTATTTTTAGCACATTGGCTTTTGTCACTACAGTGACTCTTTCTAAATGATTGTTCTTAGCGTGCTCAAAGGCCATTCGTATTATCCTCTCAGCGCCCTGTTCCGTGATCACCTTAAAATCGATGCTGAGGTCATCTGTGACATCTATGCCCCTGGATCCCAGGATATACGCCCCCTCGGTATTTTCCCTGAAAAAACACCAGTCGATCCCTTCCGCTGGTATTTTAACAGGGCGGACATTGGCAAAAAGGTCGAGCTCCCGTCGCAGCGCTATATTGGCGCTTTCTATATTCGGCCACTTGTCTCCTGCCTGCGGAGTCGTGGTGGGGCCTTTAAGGATGACATGGCATTGCTTGAACTTCTCCAGGACATCGTCTGGTATGGCTTTTTTGTGCCTGGCGCGGTTTTCTATCGTCAGCCCGGTAATGGTGCGGAATTCAACAAGGTTCGACGCGAGTTCTTCGCGCAGCATGTGTTCCAGTATCCGCTGGGCGTGTTTTGATATCTGTATTCCGATACCGTCTCCCCAGCACACGCCTATTATCACGGGTTTTAAGGTTTTATAATCGATCCATTGCTTCTCTTCTTTCATGGATTCGATCCGTGCGAGTTGTTCCTGCACGATATGTCCAAAGTGTTCTTTGGCTTTTGCGACTGAACCTGGATCGCCTTTACCGTTCACTTGTTTCTCCTTTCATGAAAATAACAGCTTACCCCTCGTTTTCTAACGCGCGTTTAGTCTGTTTCTCAGGGATCCTTGTGGGGTAGGTGCCGTTGAAACAAGCGGTACAAAATCCGCTTTGTTCTCCCCTGGCAGCTTCAAGCATTCCTTCAATACTCAGGTATTTCAGGCTGTCAACACCGATGAAGTTACCTATTTCCTCGACTGAAAGCTCGTTCGCGACAAGCTCCTTTCTGCTCGGGAAATCTATCCCGTAGAAACAAGGGAATCTTATCGGCGGGCAGCTTATCCTCAAGTGTATTTCTTTTGCACCGGCTTCACGGAGTGTCCTTATCCTGCTGCCGGTAGTTGTTCCCCTTACGATGGAGTCTTCAACCACCACTACCCTCTTTCCTTTTATGACTTCCTTTATTGGATTCAACTTGATCTTAACACCATGCGTACGCATATCCTGAGAGGGCTGAATAAATGTTCTGCCTACGTAATGGTTCCTGATCATTCCGAATTCAAAAGGTATGCCGCTTTGTTTAGAATAACCCAGGGCGGCAGAGTTGCCCGAGTCAGGTATGGACATGACAATGTCAGCCGGGGCCGGGTGTTCCATGGCAAGTTTCATGCCCAGACGCTCGCGCACCTGATAAACACTGTCCCCGAAAATACGGCTGTCCGGGCGGGAAAAATAAATAAATTCGAAAATACATTGTGTGACAGCTATCTTCCGGAAAGGCTTTCTGGATTCCAGCCCTGTACCGGAGATGATAACGACCTCACCCGGTTCGATATTCCGTATATATTCGGCGCCTATCAGGTCGAAAGAGCAGGTCTCACTGGCCAGAACATAAGAATCATCTTTTTTCCCGATGCACAAAGGACGGAATCCATATGGGTCGCGGGCACCGATCAATTTGTCTTCAGTAAGGACGACCATGGAATAAGCCCCGTCACATTGTTTAAGCGCGTCTATAAGCCGGTCTTCAATAAGCTTTTTGCCGGAACGCACCACGAGATGAAGCACCACTTCTGAATCCATTGTTGTCTGGAAGATGGAGCCCTGTGTTTCCAGATGTCCCCTAAGTGCAACTATATTTACAAGGTTCCCATTATGCGCGATAGAGAGAAAAGATTCATGATGATTAATAAGAAAAGGTTGAGCGTTCCTTATTATACTGGATCCTGTAGTGGAATACCGGACATGGCCTATTGCCGTGTGTCCTTCAAACCCTTTGAGTTTTTTTCTGTTAAGGACTTCTGACACAAGACCCATCCCCGTGAGCTGACGTATTTTCTTGCCATCGGAAACAGCGATCCCGCACGATTCTTCCCCCCTGTGCTGGAGAGAATAAAGCCCCAGATAGGTCGTTTCCACCGCGTATTTATGGTTAAATATCCCGAATACGCCGCAACATTCCTTCTTTTCCTTTAACTGGCATCTCATACGTGACCTATTATAAACATCCTGAACAAGATTTCAACTTAATTATCCACATTTTTATAGAAAAATCTTTGACCTTCTGTGTTTTTTCAGCTATATTATGATAAAGGTTTTTATTATGTTTTACCACCTTTTTATATCAGGAGGTTAAAGGAAACGTATGGCATCCAGTAAACGAGTAGTTGCGATTTTCCTGCTGTCTATATTTGTAACCAGTCAGACCGCCATTTCCCATTCTCAAGAGAGCCCGGAAGAAAAGAAAGACATATCAACGACCAGGGCCGCGACAGAGGAAGGGGCAAAAGAAGCTGGTGAGATCACTCTCCCCCAGGGGGCAAAGGAGGAGAAAGAAAGGCTTATCCGCGAACATTATAAAAGAGGCAACCGCCTTTATAAGGAAGGTAAATTTGAAGAGGCAAAAAAAGAATGGCAGAAAGCCATAGCGATCTCGCAAGAGCCGGGGGTGCAGGCTTACCTCCATGACATTGAAAGAGCGGCCAAGGAAAAGGAGCTTGCGGAAGAGAGGGGAAGAAAAAGGCGCGCTGAGGAACTCGCGGGAATAAGACGTCAGCGAGAATTAGAACGCCAGAGGGAGGCTGAAGAACGCGCTAGAAAAGAAGCGGAACGCGAAGCCCGATTGCAATCTGAGAAAGAATCCCGCGCTAAAGAAAGAGCAGCGGAGGAGAAGCAGGAAGAATTAGCGGAACAGCAGCGCGCACAAGAACGCGTCAAAAAAGAAGCGGAACGCGAAGCCCGATTGCAATCTGAGAAAGAATCCCGCGCTAAA
>CAYSJU010000032.1:10128-17897 GCA_964431495.1 uncultured Planctomycetia bacterium | reverse complement strand
TGGCGTGCCAGGCAGGATTTGAACCTGCGACCGACGGCTTCGTAGGCCGCTACTCTATCCGCTGAGCTACTGGCACGCAAATTTATCAAATAAATTTGCAAAGCGATGAACAAAATTCATCGCGGTCGATTCTCGCGCGCAACCGCATATCTTGGGTTGATTTCTTATTGTATCACAACTATAATATTAGTCAACGAAGCGGACTAATGGGGGTCTGAAGCCTACGGAGAACATGAAACTGATAAATAGTCTGGACAATATTTTTATTTTCCTTAATATGTCTTCGTTTGAGGCAAGGGACACGGCGATGGTCTTTCAGGATCCGGTTGCCCTGATCACCTGCGATAATCCCGATGAAATAGAAGAATGTTTCAACAAGCTGGATAAAGCGCTTTCCGAGGGCTTTTTTGTGGCGGGGTTTCTTGCGTATGAACTGGGATATCATTTTCTTGAGATACCATTTGATAAAAGATCCCCTTTCCCGCTTCTGTGCTTCGGTATATTCGAGTCATCGACCAGGATGACCGCCGACAAATTACTTGGTTTGATATCAGAAAAAACGGAGCAAAAGGGTTTCCAGATAACGAATGGATCTTATTCCCTCTCCCGTGATAAATATTGCCGGGACATAGAGCGCATAAAAAGCCATCTCAGGAACGGGAATACTTATCAAGTAAACCATACATTCAAATACAAATTCGAGTTTGGTGGTTCACCGGAGGCCTTTTTTAGGGTTTTGCTTAAAAGACAACAAGTCCCTTACGCGGGATTTTTGCAACTGGACAGGTGGGCGATTCTTTCTCTTTCCCCGGAACTTTTTTTCCAGAGAGATAACACGAATATAATCGTCCGGCCTATGAAAGGCACGATGGAAAGAGGCAAGACCCCGGGGGAGGACGAGATCAACAGCCGCCTCCTCGCTAATTCAATAAAGGATCGTTCGGAAAACATAATGATCGTGGATCTTATGAGGAACGACCTGGGCAAGATATCCGAAACCGGTTCTGTCAGGCCGGACGGGCTTTTTTCCATAGAAAAATACGATACACTCTTCCAGATGACCTCGACCATACGTTCGAACATAAAAAAAGATATCGGCTTGCATCGATTTTTCAGGGAGATATTCCCTTCGGGCTCCGTGACCGGCGCTCCTAAAAAAAGGACAATGGAGATAATAAAGGAGCTTGAGGAAGAGGAACGCAACATATACACCGGGAGTATAGGTTATATTCTGCCCGATGGCCGGTCCCTTTTCAATGTCGCTATACGAACAGCCCTTATTGACAAACGCACCGGCAAGGCTGAGCTTGGGATAGGAAGCGGGATCGTGTATGATTCAGAACCTGAAAAAGAATACGATGAATGCCTTTTAAAAGGGTCTTTCATGACAGGGCTTGGAACAACACCTGACTTCGACCTGATCGAGACCATGCTGTGGGAAAAAGGCATTTACTTCCTGCTGGATCTTCATTTGAAAAGACTGGAGGAAAGCGCCGGACATTTTTTATATCCATTTGATAAAAGCGGGATAGTTTCTTCCTTAAAAAGCATCTCCGGTTCACTGGATCAGTCTAAGACATACACCATCAGGCTATTGCTTAATAAAACTGGTAAATTCACAATATCACACGATGTAATTGATAATGTTCCGCAAATGCCGGCCAAGGTGGCCATTTCAGACAAAAGGACATCCAGGACCGACACTTACCTGCGGCATAAAACGACTAACCGCTGGCTGTATGACAGGGAACTTTCAAAATACCGAGAACATGGGTTTTTTGACGTCCTCTTCTTCAACAGCGACGGGGAGCTTACCGAAGGGGCTATAACAAATGTGATAATCAAAAAGGGGAATGAATTATTTACTCCGCCTCTTTCATGCGGGGTGCTGTCCGGTGTTTACCGCGAATTCCTCTTGCATTCCCTCGGCGTTCCTATAAAAGAAAAGGTCCTCTATCTCGAGGACCTTAAAAAAGCGGATAAGATGTTTTTGACTAATTCCGTAAGAAAATTGATCCCTGCCATCCTGTCAGAATAGCCTATTCGCCCTTCTTCAGCTTGTCTTTTATGCCGAATATCTCCCTGATATGATGGATCTCTTCGTCTATAAGCTTATCTATCAGGTTGTATTCTTCTTCCGGGACGTGTCGTTTGAGTTCGTGGAGGAAAAGCATGAAATCCTTTTCAAAGTTTATCCCGGCACGGAGGGCTTCCTCTTCGTCTATGGTGGTCTCGAGCGCCTTCTTCTGGGTCGCATCGCAAGTGAAGGTGTTTTCTTCCACAAGCGACCGCAGAAAGAGGGAGCGTTCACCGGGGTAAGCTTCTTCCCGGTTTTCGCCCTTTTGCAGTTTCTCAAACCATCCCTCGAGTTCCATCTTGTGCCGGTGCTCATCCTTGGCGAGTTCCTCAAAAAGTTTTCCCACGTAGTAGTTACCACTGTTCCTCGCCAGCGTCAGGTAAAGCTCAACTCCCTTTCCCTTGGCCTGAACAGCCATCTCCAGAATGTCTTTAGAGGTATATATATCGCTCATGAAACCTGCTCCTTTCGAATCGTTCTACAGGAAAATATAGCATATCTGAACGGGTTTTTCAATTCGAAAATAGGGACAGCGACCATTTTTTTATTTCAAAACAAGAGTAAAAAATGGTCGCTGTCCCTATTTTTACGCGAAGGTCTGAATCCTGTAGATGTCTTTCAGTATCTCGTAATCCATGGGTTCGGCCTTTGGAATAAAGATTATAAGATTCGGAAATCCTGTTACTTTCTTTATTGCCACGTTGGGATTGTCAAAATCAACAGACCTGTCAAAGGCAAATCTCAGCGCCAGATCCATCATTTCAACCAGTCTTATATAGGAATCCACGGTAAGATTTTCATCGTTCACACCCGCGAGAAAAGCGTTCTTATCTTTTCTCAGAGATTTGAAATCCTCTGACCTTACTGTCTTTTCGCTGGCAAGAACGATCACTTTTGCGTTTTCGCTATCCCCCCTGGCCTGCTCAATGGCGGATAAAAGGCCCTCTTCCTTCCCATCTATGAAAACTATTCCCTTATGCTCGCAGAACGATCTGATCGAAGCAACCAGCGGGTTAAGGATATCATACTGCAGATATCGGCCCTTCTCATACCCCTTCATCCAGTCCGTGCCAAGGGCAAGTATGACAGGCCTCTCTTCATCCTTTGACTGGATCAATTTAACCGTGTCTTCGAAAAGAATCGTGTATGTCTCCTCGTCTTCCGGTACCGGCCTTGAGGAAAGAATTTCATCATGCCGTAACGGCCGCGGTCTGACCTTAACGTCAGAAAGGGGGATCTTTACGGTAAATATTGTACCTCCCCCAAGCTCGGATCCCACTTCTATGGTGCCGCCCGCATCTCTTATGGCATACCATGCTTCGGTCGTGCCAAGTCCCGTGCCGCCTTCCCTATCTGAAATATTTAAATTAAACAGATACTCCCTGCCTGTTTCCGGATCAACATCTAACATCCACTTTGGTATGCCTTCACCGTTGTCCTTTATTTTTATGTTCGAAAACCCGTCTTTTTCTGTTGCCCAAACGCTTATTTCCGCCTTTTCACCTTGTCCCTTGGTGGCAAAGTGATCAGCGTTCATGATAATATTTGACAGGGCGTTGATAATACTCCGGCGATTCCCTCTAAAGCCCGCCGTCCCTGAGATTCTATTTTCCACCTTCATGTAAGGGCTCAATGCGCTTATGTCACAAATAATATCATTGATCGAATGTAACGAGTCATCCGCTTCTGCTGTTGCGAGCCCAATCCGGCTCTCCAGTTTTTCTATGGCTTCTCTGAATCCGACTTTAAATCTTGCCGCTTCCTGTTGATCACAAAGTTCTATTTCTTCCGTATATACCGGAAAATCGCTGAGGTTGATCGCCTCTGCCTCCGGGGTCAGGGTTTTAAGATAAGCCAGAATTTCATTGAGTCGCCTTAATCTTTCCGCGACATGATCAATATCCAGGGTTCCTTCTTTGGACGCAGCGGAGGTTTTGTATAAAATCTCTGCAAAGGTTCTACTGACCTCCACTATTTTTCCCCTTATCTCCTGTTTCTCCATATTACCGAACATCGATGCTATGACAGTTAGATCCGTGGGAATATCAAATAACTCCGTGCCCTTGCCATGCCTGCAGCTTCTCATGGCTACCGCAAAACGTTCTATTTTTTCTCTTTCTGACATAGTAATCGGCAATTTTACAGTAAATGTCGTGCCTTTACCAGGCTCGGAATCAACATCAATTGTGCCATCGGCATCTGTTATGGCTAGCAAGGCTTCGGTTGTGCCAAGACCTGTACCGCCTTCACGCTGGGAAACATTCAAATTAAATAAATATGGGATACCGGTAACCGGATCTTTCTCCAAGAGTTCCGGCGGGATACCTTCACCGTTATCCGTAATAGCTATTTTCGCGAAACCATCCTCTTCAACCAAGGACACTATTACTTCTGCCTTTCCCTGCTGCTTTTTCCCGGCAAAGAACACCCCGTTGCTTATCAGATTTAACAGTGCATTGGCTACAGACAAACGGTTCCCCTTAACGCTAACAGGTCGGGATAGCCGATTCTCAAACTTTATATAATCGCTCACCGGAGGGGTTTTATTTTCAATGCTATCGGGGAGAATATTTTCAATAGTATCATTAATTACATGGGATGAGCGGCATGAAACGCCGCCAGCAAGCTCGAGCCGGCTTTGCAATTTTTCAATAGTTTGCCCCAGATTCCTTTCAAGCATATCCAATAACATCTTTTTCTGTTCATCTTTTTTCTCATCGTCGACAAGGCTGCTAATAAGCTCATCTACCTTCAGCTTTTGTGCCTGAAGCCCTTTTAAAATTTCTTCTAATTGCTTTGTATAGTCTTCTACATCGCTAATGTTTAACTTCCCCTCTTTAGAACCATCGCCGGCATTATCTATGATCTCTTTTATTCTGTCATTGGCTTTCTGGGCATCTTTTTGCGACTCATCTCCTAAAAGACCCCATGCCCCGATAACGCTGACCATATTCTTATATGTATCGAATAATACAGCTGCATCGTGCCGGAAACTTCGTATAGCCGCCCCGAAGCGTATTATCCTTTCGGGTTCCGGTATTGTCCGGGTAACCGGTTCTTCTTTCTCCTCTGGTTGTTCGGGTTTAGTCCCCGGGCCGGAAAGCGGCAGGGTTATCGTAAATGTCGTCCCTTTGCCTAACTCCGATTCTACATCTATCGTGCCGCCGCAGCGCTCTTCTATATATTTTTTCGTTATAAAAAGCCCCTGCCCTCTCTTCTTCACGTCCTCCGATTGTTTAGTCGAAAAATACTCGTCAAAGATCCTGGACAATACCTCGGGCCGGATCCCTCCGGCTGTGTCCGATAATATGACCTGGACGTTTTTATTATCCCCCGTAAGACGGGTCACAATCCGAAAATCTCCTTCTAATTCATTATCTTCTATCGCTTCCCCGGCATTCACAACTATGTTAGCTAAAGCACGGCTTAACGCGATCTCATCGGTCTGAATATCGATATCCCCGGCTAGATAATTTCTTTTGACTATTCTCCTCGCGGTGGGGTTTGCGACCATAACAGTATCAATAACAGAATTCAACTTAACTGTTGTAACATGCTGTTTGGATCTGTCTAACTGATCCACTAATATGTTCTTGGCAAAATCCAAATTGGAAACCAAACTATCAACAAGGGACTGTCTGTCCGGATCCTCTTCTTCAGGGACTTTTCGGCGGGCCTCTTCCAATATCGGCTCGGTATTGGCCGGAGCAAAATCGGTCATCGCCTTTATAACCAGCCCCTTTAATTTTTTTAGATAAGCATGCAATACTGCCTCGTCTTTTGTCTCAACCGGCAGCGCGTCCAGCGTGTAAGATATCTCGGTCCCCAAATCAAGAAGTTGCGCCAATCCAGGTGTCATGCATCCCATTTCTTTCCAAAAAAGCTTAAGACCCAAAAAAGCAGAAATTAAATTCCTCAGGTCATGCCTTACCGCCCGGATATCCCGGATCACTTCAAAGACAGGTCTTGCTGCCTCGATTTCCAAGACAGGTTCAATCTCTATGTAGACATGCTTATTTTCCGCGACAAGAATTGTCATGTCCGGATCACCTTTGCTACCATCGACATAATATTTATAATAAAAAGATTTTATCCCTTCCCGGTATATGGGCAGATAGAAAGCGTTCTCTTCTTCATTATAAGACAGCTCCTCGATCTCAAATCCGGATAGAAGGGGATCGTCCATTCTACTCGCGGCTAATTCTGCGGGATCAACGAGCCTTTTGATCTCCGGGATGACGGTATGAGGTGAGATCCCAAGATGAAGATATTGCCCTATCAGACCGCTGATATACATGAATGAAACCCTGTTACGAAAAGATCTTCCGAGAGTTTCGCCGGCGCGCACACTTCTCAGTGTTTCCGCCTTCCAGAATCGCTGTTCCCCATCATCTGTTACGACCTCATATGTGCCATCATCATGCTTAACTACCGTTACCATGGGTTTGAACCTTGAGGACGGAGCAAGGCCAAAGGCGATATCATTGAGCACGAACAGGCACACAATGATCATTGCCAAGAATCGCAACAAATTCATATATAGCTTTTTTTTCGGTTTATGCATAATGGTAAGCATTATTATACAACAGCCTTCTCGTTAGGTCAATAAAAACTTTTAGTTTTGGGGTAAATTTTAAGTGGCTATAGTAATTGGGGTTATGATAGCCGCAGAAAGAAAACATCTCATTTGGGGACACACTGCACTACGATCTGCCGGCAACGTCATTTAACAGTTAATAACTTGTTAAAACCGGAGAGTCTAAAAACCTTTTTAACATAAGGACATGTATGGATAATAGAAAGGTTCTCGGTCCCTATTTCTTTAGAAACTTTAACACAAATACGCAAAAACGCCGAAGCTATATAATTGACTTTCTGTAAATCAAAAACAACGGGCGATTTTGTTTCACGTATTTTCTCAAAAAGCCATTCTTCCCACTTCACACAATTCGCGCTGTCCAGCCGTCTTGCAAAATGGCATACCAGCTTTCCACCTTCTACCGTAAATCGGACCATTTGTCTATCCTCCGTTCTTTTATGGATTATCCTTATGATACCGTTTTATCTCAATGATGTCTATGGGGGTCCCCCATCCATGTGTAAGAAGCTCCACCTCAATAAGCCGGGCTTTGGCCTTTACCCTTAATCCCTCTACCTGAAACGAAAGATCCAATCGCATGGGTTTATATGCTGTCCCATCATCACCATCGATACCGTAAAATCCGCCTTCATACGAAAAATGTTTGATACGGCCCGTGATCTGCACAACATCTGCGCCATCTTCATCCTGCGCATGAAGCAGATCAACCCCACACCCGAAGGTAAAAACCGCAAAGCACAATACTGCTGTGACCCATCTCATATATTCCTGCTCCTGATCTAAGTGCTGCTAGAACAAATATAGCATATTCGGAGAATAAATGTAATATACGCGGGACGGAATTGAACCGCCGACAGGGGACTTCGCCCTGCCCTTCGGACAGGGCGGCTCTGTTTTAAAGAAGATACCCGGATATCGTCGCTTTTTCTTTAAAACAAAGTGGAAATCCCCATTGCTTAACCATAAAACAAAAAGGCTTCCCGCGATTTCTATGCGGAAAGCCTTTTTTTATGGTGCCACGGGACGGAATTGAACCGCCGACACAGGGATTTTCAGTCCCCTGCTCTACCTGCTGAGCTACCGTGGCACACA
>CAYSJU010000032.1:0-10028 GCA_964431495.1 uncultured Planctomycetia bacterium | reverse complement strand
TCTACCTGCTGAGCTACCGTGGCACACAGCAGATTTATTTCTAAATATTTGTTGAATAAGTTAGCATAGAAAAGTAGGCAAGTCAATTAAAAATCAGATCGGGAGGAGGGTAAAACAGTGTAGATCAGCAACGATTGGGTATATTTTGGCGGTCCCGGGCTTTGGCTTTGGGGACGTCCTATTTGGGGACACCCCGCAAATACAAATGGTGCTAATTTCCCCAAAATTATGTATAATGTTGCTACTGTCCTGTTAAATCGCGTCCCCGTAGCTCAGTTGGATAGAGTGCCGGCCTCCGAAGCCGGTTGCGGCAGTTCGAGTCTGCCCGGGGACGCCATTATTTTGCCCCATCCCGGGCGCGCCGTCAAAATAATGGCTGGATAAATCTTATCCTCACTTTACTCCAGGAAAGATTTATCTGTGCTTTCAACCTTTTTGTCTACAGAAAATCTTGAACTATACAGAACGGTGTTTTCTGTATCCGAAAGCCTTGAAAGCACTTGTCCCCGGTCAGAGACCCCGGATCTCCACGTGCTTGACGAAACCGGTGAGGATGTCCTTGAATTTAGCAAAGGTCTCCTTACTGTAGGGGGTGACTTTCTGGAAGGCCGGATCAAGGGTTATCTGGGGACGGAACTGCTGAAGACAGTACCTTTCGGCGCCTTTCACGACTTTTCCTATTTCAGCGAAGTCTTTTTCATCGACTATTCCGGGCGCGCACGTGGTCCGGAATTCATAAGGGATCCCCGATCCCATTATGACGCGGATGCTCTTGGAGATCAGCTCCTCAATATTGCTTATATCCGTTACCAGAGAATATTTCGGGAAAGACGTCTTTATATCAAGGGAGATATAATCTATGGCTTCTTCTTTCAAGAGCCTTTCTATCCGGGTGGGATCCGAACCGTTCGTATCGGCCTTGGCCTTGAATCCACTCTCCTTTATCTCTTTCACAAAGGCTGGCAGGTCATCGTGTATGAGGGGTTCGCCTCCGGTTACCACCACACCTTCGATCTCGGACTTGCGGCGGGACAGATAATCAAAGATATCTTTTTCAGACCAGTCGGTTCCCTGCTTGGAAGGTATCAGGTCGGGGTTCTGACAGTATCCACATCGGAAATTACATCCCTGGACAAATACCACGGAACACAGGTGTCCGGGGAAATCAACAAGAGACAGTTTTTGCAGGCCGGCTATCACCATTTGCTTTCGACATGGTCTCCACGTTGTATTTTTTCCTATCTTTAAACTCTTCGGCTTTGCCTTTATTCCAGGACTGAACAGGCCGGAAAAATCCTGTAACCCGCGAAAAAACCTCTACTCTGCATTTCTTCTGGTTCATATAAAAGCCTCCTCTTCGATATTTTCCGTTTCCTCAGAAGCATAAGGACATGTAAAATGTTCTCCCGGTATATACCCGTGAACAGAACATATGGTGAACGAGGGTGTGATCGTATAGTACGGCAGTTTATAGGCCTCGGCGATCTTCCGGACAAGCTTTTTGCAGGCCACCATGTCCTCTATCCTTTCCCCGAGAAATATATGGAACACCGTTCCTCCCGTATATAGCGACTGTATATCATCCTGATGGTCCAGGGCCCAGAACAGATCATCCGTGTGTTTTACGGGAAGATTTGAAGAATTCGTGTAATAAGGCTCTTCCTCACCCTGGGTCATGATGCCCGGATACTTCTCTTTATCGATCCTTGCCAGACGGTAAGCCGTCCCTTCTGCCGGGGTCGCTTCCAGATTATACATGTTCCCTGTCTCTGCCTGGAACTCGACCATGCGCGCCCTTATATGGGCCAATATCTCGAGGGCAAAAGCTCTTCCCTGTTCGCTGCCGATGTCCTCTTTCAAGAGATTCAAACACCCTTCGTTCACGCCTATTACTCCTATCGTGGAAAAATGATTCCCCCAGAATGTCCCGAACCTTTTCTTTATATCGCCCAGGTAATGCTTGGAATACGGGTACAATCCCTGATCAGTGAGCTGTTCAAGGACTTTTCTTTTTATTTCCAGGGATTCCTTCGAGATCTGCAGAAGTTCGTCAAGCCCCTCGAAAAATTGCTCTTTGTTCACTGAAAGATACCCGAGCCTTGAGATGTTGAGGGTGACAACCCCTATGGACCCCGTCAGCGGATTTGACCCGAAAAGGCCTCCCCCTCTTTTGTGCAGCTCCCTGTTGTCAAGCCGCAGGCGGCAGCACATGCTGCGCGCGTCATCCGGGCTCATATCACTGTTGATAAAATTTGAAAAATAAGGGATGCCGTATTTCGCGGTCATCCTCCATAATCCTTCAATATCCGGATTGTCCCAGTCAAAATTCTTGGTTATATTATACGTGGGTATCGGAAAAGAGAATATCCGCCCTTTCGCGTCGCCTTCAAGCATTACCTCGCAGAAGGCCTTGTTGATAAGGTCGGCCTCGTGCTGGAAATCACCGTAATTCTTGTCCTTGGGCTCCCCGCCAACGACCGCTGCCTCGTCTTTAAACGTATTCGGTGTCGTAAGGTCCATGGTTATGTTCGTGAACGGCGTCTGAAAACCCACACGGGTTGGAACGTTGATATTAAAAATAAATTCCTGCATATACTGTTTAACCTGGGCGTAATCAAGCCCGTCGTAGTAGATAAACGGGGCAAGGAGTGTATCGAAATTGGAGAAAGCCTGCGCACCAGCGGCTTCTCCCTGTAACGTGTAGAAGTAGTTGACGATCTGCCCAAGGGCGACCCTGAAATGCCTCGGCGGTTTAGATTCTACCTTTCCATATGCACCTCCAAAGCCCCTGGTAAGAAGATCCTTTAGGTCCCAGCCGCAGCAGTAAGCGCCTATGCATCCGAGGTCGTGTATGTGTATACCGCCGTTCGTGTGTTTTTCCGCTATATGGCGGGGATAGATACGGTCCAGCCAGTATTTGTTGGACACGGCCGTCGATATAAAATTATTCAACCCCTGTAGGGAATATCCCATGTTCGCGTTCTCTTTGACGCGCCAGTCTTTCTGCTGGATGTAATCATCCACCATGTTCACGGCGTCGCTGAGAAGTTCCCTGGTCTGGCGCATCTTGGCATGCTGCTCGCGGTACAGGATGTACGCCTTTGCGGTCTTGGCATGCCCGGTCTCTATAAGGACTTTTTCAACAAGGTCCTGAACGTTCTCAACAGTCGGAACCCTGTCCTCTTTATAAAGCACCTCCAGAAAAGACACGGCTTGTCTGGTTACATCGTGCGCCTTTTCCATGTCTTCGCCGCCGACAGCTTTTGCCGCGGAAAAGATCGCGTTCTGAATTTTTTCCGGATCGAACGCCTCCAGGCGCCCGTCCCTTTTTCTTATGAATTTGATACTTGACGATTCCATGCTCTTCCTTTCCCCATTTATTTGTGTTTTTTCACCCTAACTCTGGTGGGAAAAACGTCAAAGAAAATACCATATATTGGTGCCTTTGTCAAGTGAGGCACAATATATAGTTAGCATGAAAAAAGTTGGTTTTTTGCGCTTGACTGGGCTTTTTAGTGAAAAAGGGCCGGACCCGTTTTAGGGGTCCGGCCCTTTTGTTTCAGAAAAAGCTAAAAATTTATCCTCTTCCCCTGCCTCTGCCTTTTCTTGGTGCCGGTCTTTTTTCGGGTTTTTCCCTTTCCTTTCTGCGTTCCCTTATCTGATCTTTCAGGGCATCCTTCTCTTCTCTATACTTATCCCGCAGTTCATCCCTTTTCTTCCTGGCCTCTTCTCGGATCTTGTGGATCTTTTCCTTGTCCACTTGCTCCGTATCCAAAGCCTCTATCTGTTTTCTCGTGGACTCACGCAGGTCTTGCATGGCCTTTCTGCGATCCTCCCTCGCCTTCCTGTACTGATCATCCAGTTTCTCCAGCTTTGCGGCAAAAGCCTTTTGTTCCGCTGTGGCTGAGTCTCGAAGCGCTTTTCTCTGGCTTTCCAGGGCGTCTTTGTCTTTCTTATCCTTCTCGTTCAGGGCGTCCCTTTTCTCCTTCGCATCGCTATGTATCTTAGTAAGCTCCTCCTTGTCTTCTTCCGTTTTGGCCACTGCCTCTATCTGTTTTTCCGTGGCCTCATGAAGATCATCTCTATCCTGCTTATAAGTTTCTTCCAGCTTTTTCACCTTGTCGTCCAGGGCTTTTTTCTTTGCGTCCGTGTCTTCCGCTTGAGCAAAAGCCGAAGCCATGGGCAAAAACAGCAATCCCACTACAGCAAAAAATATTACAAGTTTTCTCCCCATATCTCCCCCCCTTTTTAAAAATTGTTATTCATCTTCGTCCACTGCTTTGGTGTCCTCTATATATTCCTCGATATTTTCGGGCGTATCGAGCATAAAATCACAGCCCACCGCATCCAGTCCTTCCCGGGTTTCCCTGGCCGTTATCTCGACCCCGTCGCCTTCCGCCGGCAGATAACGATCCAGAAATCGCTGTGTGGTGCTGACCTTTTGATCGCCGACGATAATATAACTGCCGTCTTCCGCTATCTCTTTCACCGTCCCGCTGAACACGACCTCTTTCCCGCCTTTCTGTGCTTCCTGACAATGGATATAAGCGGTCCCATATATCTCTATAAAAATAAATATTATTAAACCGGCGATCAGCCTTCGCATCTTTAATTCTCCAATGAAGCATGAAAATATTGTTGTGCTTACAAAATTTATCACAAAATAAGGCCTTTGGCAAACTTTGTCGGATTTTTTCCAAAAAGGCGTGGATCAAACCCGATTACAGAGACGTGGCTACTGCTTCCTGTGCTTCCTGCCATTGCACTATCTCCTCAAAATCAATCGCCCTTATCCTTAACGGTATCTCTAACAGCTGTTTAATATCAGTAATGGCCTCATTCTGCGACACCTGGCTTAAGAGATTGTTGATAGCATTGATCGCGGCAGATCTATTGCCCCCGTAATAATAGAACGAGATATGCCTGGCTAAAGCAGCCCTTACGTCAATATCGGGATATCTGTTTTCCTCCGGCGTAGAATCTGTATAGGCGTCGGGAACGACCGTGATGTTGTCCTCGTCTCCATACCGGGTTTTTGCCATGTCTGCCAGTTTTGGACCAACTTCCATTTCTGGCGCGAACAAGACGATCCTTCCTTTTGTCCCGGCAGGAGATTTTTTCAGCTGTTCTTCCAGGAATTCCTGCGCGCTCTCCATGGCAGACTCATAATTCCTCTGTGTCTTTTCAGCGTTCTTGACATCGATCGGGAATGTTATTATCTGTCTTTTGTCAGTCTCCTGATGGTACCCCGTAGCTTCCACAACACCAAAACCACCGCTTGCTAAACCCCTGTTTATATTGCGGCAAGTCGCCGCGAGCCTGGATTCAATATCCTCTCCAGCCGGGACTCCCACGACCACTTTTACAAGATCGCCCTTTCTGTTCACGCTGTTAAATGCTCCCAGTGTCGCTTCCTGGCGCTGCAGAACAAGATCCTCTGTTGCTGCGACTTTTACCGCTGCCACCGGGATTTCAGGAACGCCGACTTCAGGAACCATCCCCGCCGGGACCGTCCTGCCCGGCATCCGTGCAGTCGTCGGTATGGCATCCGTGGCTCCTACTGCTTTTGCCATTTCTATTCTTTCCGGGACTTCCACAATATTCACCCCTGACTTCAGTTCTCGTTCTCTTTCCGCTTGCTCTGCTCTGTCCTTTTTCAGTTTTGCCAACTGGAAATATTCTGCTGAGATAACACCTTCATCTCCGACTCTGCCGGCAGCATATTCCTCAGCCTGCCTGTTATATTCTTCCTTGAGCGCTTTTGCTTGGTCAAAGTTATTGACTAGCCATTCTCGCAAAAGGACGTTAAGTGCCTGGCGCTGGCGTAAAGCCAGGGATGTCCAGGGGGTGTCTCTGGACATCCCGGCCAGTGCAAGGGCCTTCATCTGCCATAACTTGAGCTCATAGAGCTCGTGTAAAGCCGTGCGGGCGGAAAAATCCTCTGTCAGGTAGATAGCGTTTCTTGTTACGCCAGCATGCCCTTTTTGGCCTTTTACTATCTCATCCACCCCTTCTATGATAAAAACTGAAACACCCTCTATAACATTTATCCTTATCAAACGCGTCTCGTCGATAGCTTTCTTTATAACATTGTTGATCTCTTCGTGTTCATCCTCATTTAGAACACCGATATCAGCGATATTCAACGCTGCCAGCAGGGGTTGTTCTACAACTTGCATGATCGGGCCCTCTCTCACCGCCTCCTCTTCCCCATAGAAGTATTTTTCCCAAGCATTCCTGGCTTTTCCCCACGTTGTCTCTAGAAATGCTCCGGGCCCGAAAACGGCAAAAAAGTTAAAATAAACCAAGGGCATTAACGGCACTCCCAATACATTTCCGACCGCGTTCTTAACCCTATAATTCCAATGCGTGATATTCATAAAAGTATTTATCGCCCAATAGGCTGCGAAATATTTTACATAATTAATTAACAGAAATTTAAAGCCTACAAAATAACTTTTATACAAAAACTCAGCGTCAAACCGTAAGAATTTTAACAGCATGTCCAGCGCTAACTGATTCCTCCCGCCCGTCATAAGCAAAAAAGTTGTTGCCGCCCCCAGGAGAGCAAAACCGGTTAGTCTGATCAGGCTACTTAGTTCAATCCCCCCCCCGCGGGGAATCAGACGCCCAAATATCATTTTTATCTGATCGAAAAGCGCCCTCTGCATACCCCTTTGATACCTCCTGCCTTGCTTAAAATAGGCTTCATAATCACGGGGTATATCTGTTTTTACTTCCAGATACTTGTGAAACCCGCCGGTCTTTCTTCCCTGATTTCTCATTATTGTTATTGTTTCTGTGTCCTCTAATTCAAAGTTGAATGAATGCAACTCCAGCGCCGCTAAAAGATGCTGCGGATTAAACACACCACCCGCGCCAGGAACTGAACCGCGCCGGCCTAATCTTGTCACCACCCTGTTGATCGCATTCTGGACTTTCCATGTAACGCTTTGCATCCTTTCAACAAAGGTGGCTTTTTCACTCAGCCTGGGAACGATACAAAGTCCCATCGCTGAATATCTCTCGTCGCCAAAATGGGCCATTATTTTCCCCATTGAGTCTTCAAACGCCTCTCTATTCACTGCTATTGCGTCCCGGTCATTAACTGCTTCATCCGTCAGTTCTGTCTCCAGGGGCAATTTTATTCCGTCGGGTTTCATGTAAGAATCTCCATCACAGACGATGACTCGTTCGGGCAACCGTTTAAATTCCTGCAGATCAAGCAACGTGTCCTGAATAGCGCCTATTTTATGCCTGTTCTCGGGCCTGTAAGAGACCCTTATCCCCCATTTTGCCTGATAACGCCTGAGGATATCCCTTGTAATACCATCGTTTGAGGCATCGTCAATGAAGAGTACCCTGTCAAGATATCCCAGCCTGCGGATCATCCTTATGATCGTTTCCGTCCCCTGACCTTCATTGAATATGGGCGCGAGTATAACAAAGTCCTTTGGTAAGTCTCTGAATTCGATCGGCTCCCCCCCAATACCGGCAATCGTCTCCTCTTCAGCGTCCTCAACAACCGCTAGCTTTGCATAATCCCTTCCGGGCGCGGGGCCGGGTTCCAGCCTGCGTAGCTCTTTTAATCCATAAAACTTCGTAAAGTCCAGCTTGCGGGCCAGGGCTTCTCTACTGCCCCTTTCTATAATGTCCTTGTTCAGCAGATATACTTCCTCCATTTCGCTGTTAAGATCGTGTCCCTGGCTGTAATACGCGCCTATTTCGTGAATTGCCCTGGCTATCTTTTCATCGTGGCTCATGTCCGCGCTGATATTTATCCCTCTCCAGCTGGCGTGCCCCTTAAAAAATTCGATGCCTTTGACCTCATTGATCGATACAGCATCCCCTATAAGAGCGAGCGCCACACCGTCCTGCCCGATAAGTCTGAAAAATCTTGATGCAGCGGTAATTATTGCGCGATCAACGGGTGAGACGCGTCTTTCCGCGTCCGCATAAGCCCTTCTGAGCTGCTCATCGATTATCTTTTCATGATCCAGATAGTCCATATTGGCAAGATCCGTTATCATCACGTCGGCCGCGATCTCCATGCCGGGTGTTCTTTCTCCGAGCTCATAGCTGACTTCGCCCACCTCATTCATTGAAAATGTTATTACGGCCTTTGAACCTTCCACCGCGAGCACGGCTTCCTGTCCGTCAACGAGCCTTTTGATTATTTCCAGCTGGATCATCGCCATGTTTCTCTCTTCCTCACCGCTGATCTCCAACCCGAGCCTGTTCCACATACTGGCGATCTGGATCATTGAACTTGTGACCGCTTCCCTTATGACCTGCTCCAGACGCGGGTATTCCCCGCCGAGCAGGCTAAAATACGGGCATTCATACCCCTCTTCATCTTTGAAGCTCGGCATGATGGAAATATACGAAACGCCGTTTTCTTTGAAAAGTCCGCAGATGTTATCGGCATGGAACCCGCCTGTGACAAGAATAGCGATCTCCGGCTTACCCTCACCAAGTCTTTTAAACCTCATATTCTCTAAAAATTCTTCGTCTCTTCTCATGGAATAATCATAAAAACTCGCCATATCCCTGCGATACCGGTCGAGCCTGTATACGCTGTCATCGAGTTGCGCTGTTATGCCATAAAGCGGGGCCTCTTTTGATATGAACTCCGTAAAATTTTTGATATCGAAAGATCTCTTATTTTTCTGATAATACTCATAATCCGACCTTATCAGAGTGGCGTTAAACAGATTTTTTATTAACGTAAGATTTTTGGATAAAACGGCGAGCTTTTTTTGTTTCTCATTTTGGTATAAAGTCGATTTTATGTTCTCCTCGAGGGCTTCTATTTCGTCCATCACCTTCGACTTATCAATGGCATGATAAATTGAATTATATATTATGTATTTCTGCAGTTCGGGAAACGCTTTAAGGTCTATGCCCAGTGATTTTGCTGTCTCGGTAAGGTAAATGTAAAACTCGGTTCCATAACCCCTTTCCGCCTTAAATTCCATTGTCTTATTTAAGAGCTCCTCCATACCCTCCTTGGACAGCATCCGCTTGAATTCATCAATAAGCTCGTCTCTCTCAATATTGGCCTTTTTAAATTCAATTTTTCCCTCCTCCTGCAGGGCTTCGTTGAGAAGAAAAAGATTCGTCAGAGATTTGATGTCGATAAATCTCTCTTTTGCTTTTTCAATAAGGTAAGAGACATAGTCCCTGAGTTCGAGCTTATTGGCTTTGTACTGGGTGTATTTTATATCAAGTTCCAGCAGTTCATCTGAATAGATGCGGCGTTTCAGATCGCTTAAGATGTGATAAAGAGTTCCCAGGTATCCGTCGATCTCCTGCCTGCCCGGGAGGGATTCCCTGTAAATATTAAGATTTTTACGGTATAGATCTATATCTTCTACTCCCCACAGGGTCACTTTCTCGGGGTTGTTTATAGCATAATATTCGGCGCCGTTGACCAATCCCTGTTTAACGAAATAGTCGGCTCCCTTTTCTCTTGTGTCTTTATTCTGGATGTCAGTGAATACCGATATGTCATATTCGCCGCTCCCGCCTTCAAGGTTCACTGTGTCTATTGCGTATTCCCGATTTAAATACTCGATTATCTCGGCTATCTTGTGCTGTGCAGCATAATTACAGTGAGCATCTTGAATATGAACTACTATTTTCTCGAGCGGTCTGTCGGTATTATGGTATCGATCCTTTACTGTTCCCAGTTTCTGCGGTATTGTGAGGGTATTAAAATTAAACTCTTCGGACGATGAGGTCGGTATCTTTGCCGCCCATGCTGTTTCAATAAACACCTCTCCCATCCCTGCTGTAAGCAAAAAGGCCCACAAGGTAATAATTGAAACTAACTTTAGCAATCCTCTTTTTGAGCTTGTCATAATTACACCTGTTTTTTTACAAAAGCACGCGCTTTTTCTTAATTAAATCTTTTTAAAATTAGCAACTAAGTGGCGAAAAAATTTTCCCGTCGTTCCCCTCAAATGGTTTTCATAGTTGCCCTTTCATCAATTTACCTATCATTTCCTCTATTCTTACTATATATC
>CAYSJU010000031.1:0-18815 GCA_964431495.1 uncultured Planctomycetia bacterium | reverse complement strand
TTTCTTAAGCGTCCATCATTTTGCAGAACTACATTATTGTAGCCGGAATGGCACTGGGCAACGAGCTGCATTATCTGATTCACAAATGTTATCGAAACTACAAAATTCTTATATTCGGGTTCGACCTTTACATCGAATGAGACCGTCATAGAATCGCCATGTGGAAGTGTTTCAGTTTCCATTTTTTGTGAATTATAAATCTTTATGCTCTCTACTACTGCTTCGCCACTTCCCATCGGATATTGAGCGACAGGCCTCTCCTCTCCATAAGAAGCAAGATAGTGTTGAACTGCCTCTTCCGGCGGCCCCTGAAAGAGAAACTTTCCATCCTTAAGGACTATGCATTCGGAAGATATGCGGGCGATCGCGGCCATGTCGTGCGATACCATAACAACTGAACAATTTTTCATTAATTCCGCAATCTTGTTGTAGCATTTTGCCCGAAAAGATATATCCCCCACCGCTAAAACCTCATCCACTAAAAGGATATCCGGCTCGCAATGCGCTGCCACCGCAAATCCCAATCTCACAAGCATGCCGCTTGAATAAAATTTTACCGGTGTATCCAGAAAATCGCCAATATCGGCAAACGCGACTATGAAATCGAATTTTGCCTGTACTTCCCGTTTTGTCATTCCCAGTACTGCAGCATTGAGATAGATGTTCTCTCTGCCCGTAAGCAATGGATGAAACCCTGCACCTACATCTATAAGTGCACCTACTCGACCGTTAACAGTTATCTTTCCGTTGTCCGGCCAGAAAATACCATTAATCATCTTGAGCATCGTTGTTTTACCCGCGCCATTGGGGCCAATAATTCCCAGTACTTCTCCTCTTTTTAGCTCAAATGAAATATCGTCAGCCCCCCAGAATTCAGCTTTTCTCAACCTGCCAGAATGGGAGCTCATGCCAAGCATGTTCCTCACAATGTCCTTCACGCCATAAAACATGGACCGTTTTAATGATTTGCAATATTTTTTCGAGACATGCTCGACTTTTACGGCGATTTTGTCGTTCATCTTATATTCTCTCCGCCACTCTCGTTTCTGTCAGGTGGAACCCGACCAGGCAGACTATAAAAACAACGAAAGATATGATACTTGCGACTAAAAAACCCTTCCATTCAGGGATCGCACCTGTCAGTATCAGATCCCTCGGCGCTGAAATCAAGTAATATAAAGGATTGTATCTCGTAATAGGTGCAAGGATGCCAATTTTGGGTTTTGCATACAAAACCGGTGTTAAAAACATTAAAAACGTCACTAGTATGGAAAGTATGTTGCCAATATCTCTGAAAATTCCGTTTAATAACGATAAAATAAAACCCAGACCAAGGGTAATTAAAATCAGTGGTATCAACAGTATTGGAAAAAATAAAATCTTTATGTTGGGCAAGTAACTGTAACAGATAAATAGGATACAAACCAATATGAATTGAATCAAAAAGGATATAATAGACTGAGCGGCAGATGCAATTACTAAAGACTTCTTGGAAAAATTGATCTTCACTATCATCGGACCTGCCAGGACCAATGAGTTTGAACTTGCGATCAGTCCCGTTGAAAAAATCTGCCAGAAAGCTATCCCAAGTACCGCGTAAATGGGATAAGGAACTCCAATATCCCCGACAGAAAAAATACCGGATCTGTTCAATATTATGAACGTACCCACGCTGATGAGCGGTAAAAGAATAGCCCAAAATATCCCGATGAAAGACTGTTTATACATGGCCAGAAAATTCCTTTTAAAGAGCTGTTGGGTAAGCCATCTGTTTCTATTAAGCTCACTTAATATATCTCTGAATATGGATAAATATCCTTTTTTCAAAGAGTTATCAGGTTCATACGTTGTTATGGTTAAGTTCATAGAACACCCCGATCACTGTTTATCTTTTACTGGATCGAACAAGTCTTTCCGCCAATAACAGATCACTTTTTCCCGTAAGCTTTATATTGAATCTTGAACCCTCCACAACTTTCACCGGTCTTCCCATGGCCAGGACCAAACTGCCATCGTCCGTGGCATTTTTAATGCCCTTTCTTAGGGCCATCTCATGGGCCCTGTAAATAAGGTTGTACTTGAACCCCTGCGGAGTCTGGACCCTTTTCAAGCTTTTTCTATCAGGAATATCTTTAACAAAACCGCCCCTTCTTGTCTTGACGATTGTATCTGTAACTTCAACTGCGGTTATTGCCGCCCCGCTCCTTTTTGCCGCATCCAATGCCCTTTTAATGATATTACCGTCCACAAACGGCCGGACAGCGTCATGTATCAGAACAAACTTTGTTCCAGGCGGACAATTATTCAGGCCTATAAAAGAAGACTCCTGCCGCGTCTTCCCCCCGGAAACTACTTTACATGCTTTTTCTATCTTGTTTTTTTTTATCAATCTATTTAATCTTCTCACACAATCCTTGTAGCATATTACAACAATATCAGAAATAATTATATTATTTTCAAAATTATTAAGGGTATGAATAATTATTGGTTTACCAGCTAAATTGAGGAATTGTTTGGGGAATGCAGTTTTCATCCGCGTACCGGAACCGCCCGCGAGCACTATAGCTACTGCTTTTTCTTTCATAACGTCCTTTCAGATAAACACCTGGAATAAAGTATACCTTTAATTTGTAAATCTTCAAATAAACCGGCCCTTTTCCACCAGCTTCTTTGAGTCCACGTAAATATCAGGCCTGGTTATTACTCCGTCCAGGTGCAAAGGAACGTCATTATCCCCGCCATAGGAACAATTGTTCCCAAGGGCTATATGGACGGTCCCAAGGACCTTTTCATCTTCAAGGACGATTCCGATTATTCTGGCCTTTGGATTCAGGCCTATGCCAAGTTCCGCGACCTTATATGCCCTGGGTCCAACACGGTCAAGCCGCTGTATTAGCTCTTCGGACCGTTCACCCGTGATCTCATAGACCATGCCGTCTTTGGCCCTGAACGTAAGTGGGGAGCTTAAAAGGCCCAGGTCAGGAAATGACGCGTCAACGACAAAGGTTCCGTCACAAGTCTCCGGCGAAAAATGTACCTCGCCTTCCGGGAGATTACCAACAACAGCCGGCTGATCGATAAACCCACCGGTTTTGCCCAGTATCTTGCTGGAACCGATCGTCATTGTCACATCCGACCCTAACTCGGTGGTGATACGGACGGTCTTTGCCTGGCTTAATATCCCGTATATACGGTTAGATTCCTGTTTAAGCGCTTCGTAATCTATATCCAGGCATCTGTTGGCTATATCCTCCGTGATCGTGGGCATTGAGGCTATACGTGCTCCTTTTTCGCATGCTTTTATCCGGGCAGAAGTATGGGTAAGTGATTTATGCGTGATCAGGAGCTGAACATCATATTCCAGCATTGCGGACGCGACGTCCTGAGGGGGTTCAGCGCCGTGCTCCTGTGTGGGCTCTATTACGATGATTCTGGATTTGGGAGTGATAAGCCGGGCATGTTCGTAAAATGGACGGCCTATATGTTCTTTCACCGTATCAGTCACGATAAGGCAGGATTCATGGGCTTTTAATTTTAAAGCTTTTTCAAAAACAGCTTTTATGGCGTCTTGTGAGACCATATTTCCCGTTTATCCGTGGTTTGATAAATCAAACCCCTACTTTCACCGTTTCTTTTACCTGAGAAGCCATATGCCGGAAACCACCAGAAGGACGCCCATTAGCTTGGCAGGTGTGACTGCTTCTCTGAATATCAATACACCCAGAAAAAAAGCGATCAAGGGGTAGGTGCCGGAAATGGGCACAACACGGGAGACCGGGCCTATCTTTAAAGCGTGATAGAACGTTACCTGTGCCACAACACTGGCCAGAAATCCGGCAACGATCAGTAAGGCTACTGACCGCAGATCCACCGCCTTCATCTGCTCGGGTTTTACCACAAAAAGACCAAGCAAAATGATTCCAAGTAATACCCCGAAAGACCGGTAGAAGAGCGCTGTAAATGGCTCGATCTTTGCCAGGCCGAGCTTTTCCAGGATGGGCACTATTCCCCAGATACACGCTGTCAAGACAGCCCACCAGAACGCGTCCATGTCCGTCTCCCCGTTTTAAAACTTGACTACCGGCACTTCCTGCGCTGATTCGTCGGCTTCAAAATATTCCCTGGGCCGGGTCAGACCGCGCATGGAGGCGAACATTCCGCCGAAAATAGTGCGCCGGTACGCGTTAAAGGCTTTTACATCCCGGTTATAACGCATCCTTTCAACGGCTATCCTGTTTTCCGTGCCTTCGAGCTGAGCCTGAAGAGTCAAGAAATTCTGGTTAGCCTTGAGATCGGGATAATTTTCCGCTACGAGTAGAAGGCGCGAAATGGCGCTGCTCATCTGGTTGGCCACTTCCATTTTCTCCGCCTGAGTAGCTGCCTTACCCCACTGGCTCCTCAGTTCCGTGACCGTGGTAAAGACTTCTTTCTCATGGGCGGCGTAACCTTTTACCGTGCTGACCAGGTTGGGGATCAGGTCGTTCCGCCGCTGAAGCTGGTTTTCCACCTGCGCCCAGGCGGAATTCACCGCTTCGTCCAATCGGACAACATGGTTCAATCCTCCGATGAGCCACCCTCCTATCAGGAGAACGGTCACTACTATAACACCCAGAACTATCCATAACGTCTTCATATATTCCTCCTCTTATAACAAACTCTACCAGGAGCCCGAAGCGCCACCGCCTCCGGACATGCCTCCTCCAAAGCCGCCGAAACCGCCGCCGAAAGAGCCGCGGCCCCCGCCTGACCAGTAGCCACCGCCACGGCCGCTCATAAAAAAGAAAAGCGTCCCGAAACGGAGACCGAAGATCAAAATAAAGAAGATAAAGGTTAATAAACCGCCCAGGGGGGAACGTCTTCGCATGCCCTTTGCGGGTAAAGGAAGATCGGCTGCCTCCTTTTTAAAATCCAGAGCGACCCCGTATTTGTCAACGATCATCTTGGCGATCATTACAACTCCCGCAGCAACACCTTTATTATAATCGCCTTCTTTAAACTGCGGGATCATCAGATCTTCTATGATGAGCTTGCTGTGGGCATCGGTAATATTTCCCTCAAGCCCGTAACCGACCTCGATCCTGACCTTGCGATCCATGCTTGCCACAAGGATCAGGACCCCGTTGTCCTCTCCCTTTTTCCCAATCCCCCATTTCTGGAACAATTCAACCGCGTATTGCCCGATACTCAGCGGAGACGTTGTTTTAACGATTACAACAACGACTTCCGCTGTAGTCTTCTTCTCCAGCACGGTTAACAGCTTTTCCATCTGTGTTTTCGTGCTTTCGGAAAGCACCCCCGCATAATCATTCACAAAACCTGTCGGGGAGGGAAAGCGTTCGAATAACGCCGAAGAATCAGCGGCGAAAATACAACAGATCAATAAAATAAATAAAATCGTTAAGGTCTTTTTCATCTCAAATTTGCATATCGTCAACGATCCGTGATAAACCCTCCAGCTGGGACAGGAACGCGTCTATGAATGATTCCGCGGACCGTCCCGCTATATGCCCGTCAATTTTAGTATCATGCAGGACTCGCGCGAATGGCCCTACATCGATCTTGAATTCTTCACTAAGCCTGCGCAGGATCTCTGCCTTATCAAGCGGTGGCTGCACATTCAGCCGCATTCTGAGCATATTTTGAAAAACGGGGAACAGCGCGCGTAGCGACATCTTGATAAGCCTTTCAAGCGCTTTCCGGTTCAATGCCTGTTCAAGATATGCCTGGCGAATCGTGAGAAGCTTGCCTTTCAGCTGATACTCACACTCTCTTCTTAGATCTTCTTTCTCCACGGTAATACCGGCAAGGATGTCGTCTCCAAAAAGGATCAGCCGCGTATCCTTCATATTCATGAACTCCATGGGAAATGTATCCAGGGACATCTTTATGTATCGGGGCGTCAGGAAAAGCGGTGCGGTGATCTTTTTTCGCATCCCTGATCTCACCGTTTCAAGGGCTGACTTGAGCGTCCGCGAGGACGTGTCATTCAGGACTATCGCGACATTCACATCCGATGTTTTTGGGTTATAGTCCGGCCCGGTAACACTTCCGTACGCGAAGATCGAAATGATGCTGTCCCTGTAAATGTCGTGTAATTTTTCAAGATACGGCTTTAAAAGCTTTTGTACCTTTGGTGGAAGTTTCCCCATATTTTTATCGTCCATAACAGACCTCCGTTTAAAAAATCTCTCTACTCTATCTGTCCTCCGGGGCGCTGACCCCCGTCTTATCCCGGCTAAACCCATGATACCATCTAAATGCCAAAAAATAAAACAATTTCGGCTTCCGGCTGAATAGCTGGTCTATCATGAGATGCCCGGTCATACCTGCCGCTAACGGGATAAACCAGGAAACTCGAAAAGAAATGATCCATAATAATATTAATATCTCCCATGAGTGGAAAACAACATAGATCTTCCCTGAATCAAGATACGAATGGAAGAGAAAATCAACTAATCTGAAATGCCTGCCATAATGAAGAAAATGATCGATGAAATGGTCGATATCGATTAATATCCCCCCGGTAATGCAAAGGATAACCCAGCTTATCCGGCCGGTAAAAAAATAGAAAAAACACGCTAGCGACAATGTCACGGTAAAATGTAAAGTTAAATCGACAAATAATGACTTGCCAGTGGAATATTTCCCCTGTTCTCTGTTCTTATTGTTCTCCATACTTATATTGCTCCTGTTATTTAATGGCTTTCTATTTTAACATCTTGGCCTGTTAAGCGCAAGCGGACTCGGAAAATAGGGAAAATAGGGACAGCGACCATTTTTTGTAAAATGGTCGCTGTCCCTATTTTTCTCCAGTAAAACTTAAAAAATCAGGCCCTGATATTGACCTTGCGGATTTTCAGGATATACTATGAATAACGACATGCTACTGAAACTTCTTTGAATTTTTTAAGTCACCGAAATATGAATTTCAAAAATACAAGATCGATACTGTTTCTTGCCGTAATACTGATCCCCGTGATCCTTGCCAGCTTTACGCTGAGCTTAAAAATAGCCTCCGGTGATGCCCCCCTCATGTTCGGAGGGGACATCGATAACGCCCCCTATTCATTCGAATCCGCGGACATCCCACAGGGCTACTCGATAGATCTGATGAAAATCCTGACAGCGACTATAGAAAAAAATATCTCCATAAGATTGATGTCGTGGGAAAAATGCCTTGAAGAGCTCAAGGCCGGGAGGATAAACGGTTTGATCGGAACCCCGGCTCTGGAAAAATGGAAAGACTTCATGGATTATTCTGAACCGCTACAAGAGATCCAATACGCGATCTTTGTGAAGACAAACAACCCGCACATTAATTCCATTAAATCTCTCGAGGGCGCGGTCGTGGGGGTCTGTGAGAAATCCTATATTATAGATGAACTTGAAAAAAATAAACGCCTGACCATGGTAAAGACCCGGACCATACTGGATGCCTTCCACAAGCTGGAGAATAAAGAGATAATGGCGGTTATAGCTGAAAAAAACTCCGGTTTATACTATATGCGCCTGGCAAAGATCCGTGACTTGCGGGTCGTCTCTCCTATTGTCGATCTGATCTATCCATATTCTATCGCCGTCCGAAAAGGCGACCGGGGACTTTTGAACGATATAAACCGTGGTATCGCGGACCTGAAGGCGGGGGGCTCTTTACGCAGACTGAACAGAAGATGGTTCGGCACATACCTGGTAAAGCCCATTCCCTGGAAACCAGTAATAATAATGTCGACCAAGATCACCGGTGTCATGCTGGTACTGCTTATCATATTATGGATAATCTCTTTGAACGCCACTGTGAAACTGAAAACGCAGCAGATAGAACTCATGAGCAGCAAGATCATAGAAAAAGAAAAACTGGCCGTTTTAGGAAAAATAGCCGGTCAGATCGCGCATGAGCTGCGCACGCCGCTGGGGATCATAAAAAATCTTGTATATCTCCTTCACAAAGAAGAACTCAACGACAGGGAATCGTTCGAAAAAAGACTTAACATGCTCGAGGAAAAGATAAAACTCACGAGTAATATCCTTGAAAGCATCCTTAGTTATTCCCGAGTTAAGATCGATGTGCCTTCCCAGATATCAGCGGAGGAATGCCTGAATGAAGTGCTTAAAGACCTGGATATCCGGCAAGGCATCAAAACCGACATTATTGCGGATACGGAAACTCCTCCCATGGTCTTTATGGATTTCCATCAGCTTTACAGCGTACTGCGGAACCTGCTCCTGAACGCCATACAGTCCATGGATGATACCGGAACACTTACCGTGAAGACTTTTTTTTCGGATAATAACAATAAGGTGAATATACGCATCTGTGATACCGGCCGTGGAATCGATGAAAACGCCAAGAATAAGGTCTTCAATCTTTTTTATAGCGGTAAGATCACCGGCACGGGCCTCGGCCTGCCAATTTCTAAATCTATAGTCGAGACCAACAATGGAGAGTTGCGACTGGAAAGCACCAGCGATAAAGGAAGCTGTTTTATTGTAACGCTTCCTTCCTCAAAGCCCTAGTACCATGAAAAAACTGGTATTGCTTCGACACGGAGAAAGTGTCTGGAACGAAGAGAACAGGTTCACGGGCTGGACAGACGTCGATCTGGCCGAGGAAGGTATTAAAGAAGCCCGTAAAGCTGGCCAAGCCCTGAAAAAAGAGGGATTCATTTTCGACGCGGCATTCACTTCCGTTTTGAAGAGAGCCATCAGGACGCTGTGGATAGTCCTTGACGACATGGACCTGATGTGGATACCGGTATACCGCTCATGGCGCCTCAATGAAAAACATTACGGCGCTTTACAGGGTCTGAACAAAAAAGAGACCGCCCTCAAATACGGGGAAGAGCGGGTCCTGAAATGGAGAAGGGCCTATGATGTCCAGCCGCCGCCGCTGGAGAAGACGGACGAAAGGTATCCCGGGAACGACCCTAAATATAAAGATCTTGACACTTCAGACATACCGACAACGGAATGTTTAAAAGACACGGTGGAAAGATTCCTGCCATACTGGAAAGAGACCATAAGTAAAAAGGTCCAAGATGATAAAAGAGTGCTTATTGCCGCTCACGGCAACAGTTTAAGGGCGCTTGTGAAATATCTCGACGATATGTCCGATGGGGCCATAGTCTCATTGAACATACCCACCGGCATCCCGCTCATCTACGAGCTTGACGATGGCCTGAAACCGGTAAAGCACTATTATCTCGGGGACCCTGAAGCGATCAAGAAAGCCATGGACCGGGTCGCTTCGCAGGGTAAGATAAAAAAGTAAAGAAGGGTTCCCTCACTCCTGAGTATCAGCGCGCCTTTTTTAAAGCCTCATCAACGGCCTTTTTGAGATTATCGCTGCTTATTGTAGCTCCGGTCACTGCGTCAACTTCGGTCGACTGCTCGCGGACGATCTCATCGATAAGCGGTTCCACCATGTCAGCATATTCTTTGCCGCCGCCCCCGTGTTCCAGCATCTTGATCTCAGAGATCCTGCCATTCTCTATCGTTACCTCAACTTCCACAAAAGAATATTTTCCTTTATACTCCCCGTCTTTAAGCCGGTTTCCCTCCGCGCGCACCGGAGCAAAGGAAAATATCACAACTGCCGTTAACAAGCCGATAATAAGGTATCTGAACATGTTCCTCCTCTTTTTAGATCATCATGGCAGCGCTTTCACCAGCCAGATGGCCGGTGGAAAACGCCGCCTGCAAATTGAACCCGCCTGTATCCGCGTCTATGTCTATCATCTCTCCGGCAAAATAAAGCCCTTTGATGATACGCGACTCCATTGTCCGTGGATTTATATCCTTTAAAGAAACACCTCCCCGGGTGACCATTGCCGCCTCCATGGGGCCCGGGCCCTTGATATCCAGGCGCAATCTCTTTAACAATAACGCCAGGGTCCTCCGGTCCTCTCTGGTGATCTGCCCGGCTTTTTTATCGTGGTCCATTTTACCGATATCCAGGAAAACCTCGACCATCCTCACTGGTAACAGATTTTTAAGCACGTTCCTGATGCTCTTTCCAGGACTTGATCTGAACTCCCTTAAAAGCCGCGCCTCGAGTTTTTCTTCGGACAAAGCGGGCTTAATATCTATTTCCACGTATACATCCTTTTTATTATCCAGCCACTCCACTATACGGCCGCTGAGGGATAAGACCAGCGGGCCTGAGATGCCGAATCTTGTGAATAATACTTCGCCGATCTCAGAAGTTATCCGCTTTTGCCCGTCCCTGAACTTGAGACGGATGTTCTTTAAGGTCAGCCCTTCTAAGTGTTCGGGATGTTTCTGTTTTGTCTCTAAAGGCACAAGCCCCGGACGGAGCCGGACTATCCGGTGTCCTAAACTCCTGGCGATATCCAGCCCCTCCCCTGTTGAACCGGTAAAACCGTAGGAGACACCTCCCGTGGCCAGAATAAGCCTGTCGGCCGGGATCTCTGTCCCGTCCGCGAGCGCCAGCCTCTCTACTTTTTTATCCCGCAGAAGGATATCTTTCAGCCGCGATCCGTAAATTATTCTTACCCTGGTGCGCCGCAGCTCTTTTCTCAGTACTTCAAGGATGCTGTTCGCCTTATCTGTTACCGGAAAGACCCGGAGCTGCCTTTCTGTCCTGAGTTTCAATCCCCTTTTTCTGAAAAAGTCCATGAGATCAGTATTGGAAAAATTCTTGAACGCGTCCCTCAGGAACTGGCCGTTCTTTGAGAACCTCTTAAGGAACGGGTCCGGGCCGCAGGCGTTGGTAAGATTACAGCGTCCCTTACCGCTTAACAGGAGCTTCCTGCCCATGGCCGGGTTCTTCTCTATCAGAGTTACGTCCCGCTTAAGCTGGCCGGCCCTGACAGCTGCCATCATCCCGGCGGGCCCCCCGCCGACCACGACTATTCTCTTAGTATCCATACCACCTCTATTTTAATACAAAATAGGGACAGCGACCATTTTTTTTGTAAAAAGCGCTAAAAAATGGTCGCTGTCCCTATTTTGTACACAGACAGGCCCCGTCCACTTTATCCTGAGCGAACCCCACTTACGGACAGTCCGGATTTGACAAACACAGATACCATAGGTAACATTATTTTATAATCTGGCAATTACAAAAATATTATTATTTAAAAAAGGAGGGATATGAAGAAAACATTTTTTCAAGCTGTAATTATTATCGCAAGCGCTGTTATTGTAGTATCATTCTTTGCGCCCTGGGCGAAGATAAGCGCATCGGTTACGGGAGTAACAAAAGAGCTGACAGGTTATGCCGAGAAAGAGCTCGGGGACGCGCCCATAGCCGGGAAAGTGATAAAAAAACTGGATAAAATAACCAGGGCTATATCCAGCATGGGTAACGTAGACATAAAAACTACCGTGCGTGGCGTTGATATTCCGACAATGGTCAATGCCAAAAGCTCCAAAGTCGCGCTCTCTCTCGCGCAGATTCTGTTTAAAAGCGCGGAAGACCTTGATAAAAAAAGCTATCTGGTCTATCTATCGCCGCTTCTCGCGATCCTCTGCGCGGTGTTCGCGGTATTCGGAGCGAAAAACAGGATATTTGTCGTCCTTATGTTGATCATAAGCGGGATCCTGTCCATCGGCGGACTGTATAGTTTATCCACAATGACCACCACGGTAAGCCCGGGCGTAAAAATAATCATACAAAAAGGGCTCTGGTTCACGGTTTACGCGTATTTGGCCATATTTCTGGCAGGAATAGCCTGGCTCGCCACCGAAAGAAAGACATAAAATAGGGACAGCGACCATTTTTTTGTGAAAAAACGCTGAAAAACGGTCGCTGTCCCTATTTATGGCGCTTGTCTACCAGTCTGAGGAGCTTTCGTTTATCGGAGCGGAGGCTGTGGGGAGCATGATAGGCGAATTCTATTTCAAAAATGCCAAGACTGTAATTCTTCCACAGGTCCGGATAACGGGACTGCATGTTGAAAAAAACCTTTTTCTGGATCTCCTCCTTTGAACACCCTTCTTGCGGTTCCAGATTGACCACCATTATCTCTTTTATATCGCGGAGCTTGAAAATTATCTGCCAGTCGCTTAATATCCCTTCGACGTCTTTCAATATCTCCTCGAACATGAGCGGGTAAAGGTTGCCTCCCGAGGCCACGACCAGCTCATCGGCCCTGCCGCGTATCTTTGCCAGTTTCCGGTAAGGCAGGCCGCAAGTACATTTTTCTTCAATGATCTTGCTGATATCCCTGTTCCTGTACCTTATGAGCGGCATGGTCATGCGGCCAAGCGTCGTGAATATCACTTCACCGTATCCGTCTTCGCCGGCGTCAGTTACTTCCACCAGGAAGTTTGTTTCGTCTATATGATACCCGTTGCACACCGAAAACGGCTCGAACGCAATAGTGCCCGCGGATTCCACTGACCCGTACACCATCCTGACCTGGGCCCCCTGCCACACACTTTCCATCCACGGCCTGGCAGCGTCAGGCATCGCCTCAGCCGATCCGATTATCATCTTTAACGGATATGACCCTTTCTTTTCAGCTATCTCGGTAAGCTTAATAAGCCAGGTTGGCTCGCCCATGATTATATTAAAATTATATACCGGTATCCTTTTATAGACCTCTATCGGTTCGACCTTCCCTGCCGCCATTCCGAACAGACCCGCTTCCTCCAGTCCCTTCTGGGTGATCATTCCCGGTATCCACATAGAGAAATCAAAGGCGTTCACCAGGCGGTCGTCCGCTTTCACGCCTCCTAAGAACAGGCCCGCGGCATTGTACTTCCCTATGTTGTACAGCTCATCCTGCCTCATGTACACCCTTTTATTCCTGCCGGTGGTCCCGGAAGATTCGAAGACTATCTGCGGTTTTCTGCACAGGAATTCTTCGGCGTGGTCTACAATGTCCTGCGGGATGGTGTAAAAATCCCCGAGGTCGGACGGGTTCTTGACCTTACGGGGATCTATTTTGTACTCGTCGAATTTTCTTCTGTAAAATGAGGAATTCTTGTAAACATACCTGACAATGTACTGAAAAGACGCGTGTTTCTTCCAGTCTATAACCGGACGCGGCACCTTCCACAGCATCCGGCCCAGGATTTTCGGCGGTATCATTAAAATGATCTTATCCACAAATTTTATGGACATACTCTCTACACCTTACACCTTTTTCAAGGCTTTCTTTAACGCCTCTTCGAACAGGTCCACTGCAAGGTCTATTTCCTTCCTGGTGATGTAAAAACAGGGCGCTAACGTGAAAACGTTCTTGTAATATCCTCCCACATCCAGGACAAGGCCCCGCTTCTTGCCGCCCGCTGTCAGCTTGCCGCTCAGGCCGATCTCTTCTATCTCGTTCGTCAGCTTCTTATCCGGGGTAAATCCGTCCTTCTGGCACATCTCAATTCTTATAGCGAGTCCGAGGCCGTCAACATCGCCTATCTGTGGATACTTTTTCTTCAGAGCTTTCAGCCTCGAGAGAAAATATTTTCCTTTTTTGTTGACCTCCGCGGCGAAATCAGATTCATCTATCAGCTTCATGACCTCCAGACCCAATGCCGTGCCTAAAGGGTTGGACGCAAACGTGCAATGGGTGGACCCCGGCGGGAAAACCTCCGGCGTTATGAGCTTTTCTCTAGCCCAGAGACCGGATAACGGATTCATGCCGTTGGTCATGGATTTGCCGAACACGATAATGTCCGGCGTTATACCGAAATGCTCTATGGCCCAAAACTTGCCTGTCCTGTAAAATCCCATTTGCACCTCGTCATCTACCATGAGTATATTGTATCTGTCCAGAATTTTCTTGAGCCCGGAAAAATAATCCTTTGGAGGGATCACATAGCCGCCCGTCCCCTGGATGGCTTCGATGATAAAAGCCGAAAATTCGCAGTTCCTTGTCTTGTTGTTCACGACGGCGTAATATTCTGTTTCAAAAAGCTTTTCGAACTGCTTCAGACAATAAAGGCCGCACGATTCCTTTTTCTTTTCATAAGGGCACCTGAAACAGTACGGATAAGGGATGAACATGGCCCTGTCGCCGAAGTGGCCGTAGCGTTCCCTGTACCGGAAACTCGACGTTATCGCTGACGCGGCCAGGGTCCTGCCATGGTATCCCCCCATGAACGCGAACATCAGCGTCCTGCCTGTATGGTTCCTCACCAGCTTCAAAGAGTCTTCTATCGCTGCCGAACCGCCTACATTGAACTGTATCCTCCCCTTTTCTTCAAAGGTCCTGTTGATCCTCTGTGCGAGGTTCGTCGCGAGCTTTATCTTCTCTTCGTGAAGATACTGGCAAGCAAGCTGTGGAAGCCGGTCGATCTGGTTTCTTAAGGCGCTGCTTATCCGCTCGTTCCTGTAGCCGAAATTCACCGCGGAGTAAAGCATCTGCAGGTCCAGATACTCCACTCCCTTGTTATCGTACAGGTAACTGCCCTCGGCTTTTTCGAAAATATTCGGCTTCTTCACGTAATGGACCGTGTCGCCCCAGGAACAGTATTTTGACTCCAGTTTCAGCAATTTTTTTCCAGTCGATTTTTTCGCGATCCTGGTCTTAGTGTTTGTTCTTTGTTTATTGTTCATGACAGGCTCCCTTGAAAGTGTTCATACACGTCTTTTAACCCGTTTATCGGAATATGTTCTATTCCTTTCTCTTTGAGATAATCTTTCAGGACCCCTTTGGCATATACAATATCCGCGTATTCGGACGCGCAGATATCTGACAACCCATCGCCTATATAGACCGTCACAGCGCCGGGATTATTGAGTCTTTTTATGCTGATCTTTTTGCAGTGAGCGCACCTGCCGCAGCGCCCTTCGTCATTATAAGGAAAGCTTGGCATCAGTCTGCCTTCTGATAACTCAATCTGATTGCAGTATACATCTATACCATGAATATTATTGTGTTTGAGGACATAGTTCAATATGTAGTCAAAATTATCGCTCAGGATTATTATTTTTTTCCCCTTCGAGTCCAGGAAATTCCTCAACTTCTTGAAATACGGATCCAATTTAATGGTGTCCAGGTACTTATCCAGCTCCTCCTTTGTTGTCCTGATACCTTTTATCTGGCCTTCCAGACATTCCCTTGAGCCGATCTCTCCCTTTTCCCACTTTTCCTCAAACTCAAGCCAGTCATAATTACTGGAAAACCGGGTAAGCATATCGTCCAGAACGTCCCATGCCGTGATAGTATTGTCAAAATCAAAGAATACCAGGTGTTTATCGCTGTTCTTCAGCTCTTTCGCCATTTTCCCACCTTTTGTGCGCTATATGTCACTTGGGTTATGCAATATAATAAGTATACACTTAGAAATGGTTGATGTGCAAATATGTTAGCGTAAAAATATTCAGATATAAATAGGGACAGCGACCATTTTTCATAAGGTAAAAAATATACAAAAAATGGTCGCTGTCCCTATTAATTCGCCGCTTACGCGGAGATAAGGGTGGCCGAGACCTTGTCGTAGTCCGGCATTTCGTATCTTTCGATAGGTTTGTAAGATAAGATGATCTTTACGAGGCTGACAATATCTTTATTCTGTATCAGGGATTCCATATAGTCCGCTATTAAGGCGGGTTTATTCTCAACATCCCCAAATAAAGAGTCAATGAAGAATCCAAGCAGTCTGTATAATTTTGAATCTTTCGGCGTATCTTTGTCTATTTTTCTCGCCAGGAGCATCATTGAATATATATTCCTGCGGTAGTCTGCCCTGTTCTCGTCTTCCTTCAATCCTTCTACGTCTATAATCATGAACCTGACACCTGTTTCCATAAGCTTCTGCAACTCGGGCTGATATCTCTCGTCCGCGAATTTCATTGGGAGCTGGACTATCACGTGGTCCGCGGCAAAACTTTTCTGAGATATTACACCAAGTACACTGTCAACAATGTTATCCGCCCGGTCGGTCCTGATTCTTTCCAGATTGAACCTGCTGCCATATGCGCGCCTGTCGCTCTCATATTCATCTTTATCTTTATAGAAATCATAGGAAGTGAATAACGTGTAATCCTGCACCGGAGGAGCGACTTCGATCCCGACTTCCCGGGCAAAAGTCGCCATTCGACCTAGTTCTTCTTGTATTTCAAGCTGCTCAGATGCCTGCCACCGTTGATTCAGTACGGTCGCGTATCTGGCATCCACCGCGCGTTTAATATCAATATTCCCGTTTATCGTTCTTTCCACAGATGATAAATCATGTGTCCCGAACAATTGTCTTAACTTATCCCTGACCGTCTCTTCCATATACTTCGTCCCACTACCCTGCCCGATGCCTTTAATAAATTCCAATAGCCCCAGGTCATCGACAGTCTCAATTGCCTCGATGATCCGCTGTGTTTCCTTGCTCACCGGCAGCCTCTCGCCCGTGCCCTGCTGGGCTGAGATCCCGCCGCGGCGTCTTATAGCAGCCATTATTATAGCCCTGCTCGTCTTAAGCAGTCTGCTTTCCATGCTTCGGGGGGCGAATTTTTTAATCTCCTTATCAATTGCCACCAGTGCTTCCTGACCATATTTGGCAAGTTCCTGGCGAGCAGCTTCCCGTTTCCTTGAATGAGAAGAAGAAGACTCTTGTCCGGCATAGGATGCTTTTACAAGTTCCTGAATTTCTGCCTCTCTGGCTTCCCTTTCTTTTCTTTTCGCTTCGGCTTCTTCAGCTTTGGGTTCGGCTGGAGCTTCCTCCCGACTATACATATATTCCTTGTCATGCCAGGGTGTTCCAGGCCCGAAGAAGCCATTGAAATATTCAACCACCCTGTCCGTCACATTATCAACCTCTCCGCCGGACCACATCTCAAAATGCGGATTAAGTTCATAATATTTCCTGACCAGATCTCTTATATCATCACTTTGCATATTTCCGTTCCCATCCACATACCCCGCAGGGCTGAAGCTCAAAAGTCGATAAAACAGATATGCGGCTTTATTGGAAACATAATCAACATTCCCCGGTCCGCCGATACACATGTCAGCAAGGGTCTCGGCAACAATTGAAGCAAATTCCGTATCGCTCTGTCCTTCCTCCTGCTCCAGTAACAGTTCATCGGCAATACTGTCCCGCGCCTCTTTATCAGTAAACAAAGCATGAAGATCTATACCGGAATATCCTTCAAACCCGTGCCCTATCTCGTGCGATACGGCTCCTTCTATCAAAGCGTCTAATATATTTTGCTGTAACTGGACATGCCAATCTTCGCTCATCAAACCGACAAGGTGACTAACACCATGTAAAAATGAATCATAAACACCTATAATCCTTTCATTACCCTTGATAGTAACAACCAGAGTATCGCCCGGCTTTCCGCCGGGAACCACACCGATCTTCGCGGTCTTGATGGCTTCCTCTTTATGTCTATCTTCAATTTCCGCGGATATCCTTTCTATTGTCTTGACTACCTTATCGTATGTATTCCATGATTCCTCTTTATTTTTAGCGCCTTTGAACACTTGATCAAAATCTTCCATCGCCTGGATATCCCGGCTTGCTTTCCCCGGTGTTGCTATCTCTTCTATGTTGGCCCCGCTGAACTCTCCGGCTGCGTAATCGCGTATTTCAAGATTCCTGTCCAGATTTATTATCCCTCCATTTTGCTGTATCTGCTTTACCAGCGCTGAAAGGAGCTTCTCTGCAGGAGTCATCTCTATTCTAAATTCTCCCTCTTGATCTGGGTCTGCGGAAGACATACGATCCTTGTAACGCTGCTGTTCTTCTTGTGATTCAGCCACTTCTGCCAGTTTGTCAAGACCATTACGGGCTACATACCCTCCATTCTTAGCCTCAGCCCAGCATCGCAGACCCCAAATCACGCCCATTTCATGAAGTATACGTTTCTCAAATTTGGGCATGAAGGACGTAGCTGAAACTTTATATAACGGCATGCCGTCACTCCTCCCATCTTCGTCAGCCAAATCCTGACCGTAACTTTCTATCCCCTCTTTGGCACTTTGAAACTGTGCCCATTCTTTGTCGGTAAGCGTTATATAAACCGCGTTGTTGCTTGCATGGGAAAATACTTTGATCTTCTGCGGATCACCCATCGGGTCCGGTATGTGGATCTCGGGCAGTTTATCTTCGTTTTCATGTATAAACACAATATTTTTTTTCTTTATCGCTTTTACCGTACTCTTTCGTATGGCTTCAATAATAGTTCCATTGTTTTTAAAGCCTATGCGTCTTAAACGTTCCTCAAATGATTCCATCAAGGCTGTAACCATATTGCCACTGCAGGTGAAGCTGTCTCCACTTTGTATTTTCTTGGCAAGAAACGCATCGATCTCTTTCTCATGTTCTATATATCTGTCAATTGCAATAGCATCCTCCGGTTGCTGTTGCTCTCTCTCAGGCACTATGCCCGTAAATTCAAGGGCTTCTTCAAGTTTTTCCCATTCGCTTTTTGTATAAACTTCGATCGGGAATCCTTTATCCTCATCCTTTTCAGGCGAAAAAACAGCATAGTAAGTCCTTCTATCGCCATCTTCTTTTATCCTGCACATGATCGCTAAGCGCCCTTCTGGAAGAGACTTCATCTCGCTGAAGAAAAAATGCATGTCAGCGGGGCTGAACACGGTGTTCTCCGGAACCGTCAGGTCCTCGATCACTTTTGCGGCAAGATCCACACCTATCAGATTCGCCTCAAGCGCGAGCTTGATCCTTCCTATGTCTTTGTGTTCAATTCCGGCCAGCTTATTGATGATCGAAGCAGTGGCAAGGTTGAATGTATCTGTCCTGTTGTGCGACTGGCTTGTGGTAAAATCATAGGTTGTAGTATTGAGTAGAAAACAAAGTAAAATAACTATTGATGTAATGCGATGTATCCTGTGCATTTTTTCTCCTTTTTTATATGTTAACAGCCAAATTTTATCTTATTATAACAT
>CAYSJU010000030.1:20844-23710 GCA_964431495.1 uncultured Planctomycetia bacterium | reverse complement strand
TTGCCCTGTTCATTACAGGACTTATGTCTATACCTGCTTCCTGAGCTATCCTCATAAGCTCTTCGTTCGTCTTTTCAAACTTTATCTTTTTGCTCTTCGCCTCTTTTACCACCAGGTCCACCGTGTTATTGAAATCCAGGCCTATCCTCGGCGCCATCCTCTTTATCCCGTGCTGCGACGCGTACATGCCCGCCACCCCTACAGGCCCTGATGTCGGTGACCTCATCTTGTAACCTATCTTGTCAGGATCTGTCAGGTCTATTATCACACGCGAAAAATACGCCCTTATGTTCTTAAGCACTCCGCCTTTTGGCATGTAGCCGCCCGCAACTGACGTGCCCATGGCTACTCCCATGACATTACCCTTGTTCAGCATCACCGCTCCCCATAACGCCATGATCTCGCCGTCGTTCTTCATCTCTACCTTGTCTTCGTCTATGCCTATATCCCTTGCCAGGTTCTTTGCTATGGGCCTTATGTGCCTGTCAAAATCATCCATCTTATCCCTCAGGCCTCGGCATTTTGCCGTGTCCCTTACTATATTGTTCATTACAACTGCCGGCCAGCTTATACCTACACCATCCGGCTTTGGAAATTCTCCGAAGAGTCTCTCCCCTTCTTCCACTATCTTTATAATTTCATCTATGGGTGTCCTTGATGCCCTGGAGTTTTCTTCTTTTGTGGCTTCTTCCCTGTCTGATACTTCGTTAAGTCTTGTTTCAAGCTCTCTTATCTCGTCTGTCTTGTCGCTCTCTGACATTGTCAAAAGCTTGAGTTTCAGCTGCGACAGCTTTATAAGATTAAGGAATGTCTTGTGATGCTCCGCTCCTGTCTGAAAATCATCCGGCCGCCAGTTGTGCTTCTTGTAGAACACTATCTCTCCCTTATGGTACAGCACCATTTTTACGTCCGTGCCGCCCGCGTCTATACCGACTACTGTGCCCTTTACGTCCTTGACCCTGCTTAGATCAAGTTCCTTGGCCCTTTCTTTTTCAAGGCGGTTGAGCTCTCTCTGTCTTTCCTCTATTTTTCCGACTTCTTGCTGTATCTCCGGCCGGTCGTCATTGGCTGTTATGAACTCGAACGTGTGCGGTTCATCCGGTGTGGAATACGCTTCTTCTTCGGCCACTACTGTCTGCTTGAAGGGGAAGTCCTCAAAAGATTCCATCGCTGATTTTACCATGTCGGTTATCTCTTCATCGTGCGTGAGATATACCCTCATAGCGCCCACTGTCTCTATCTTGTCCCTGATATACACTGTGAGGAACTTCGCGATGTATGCTTTCATCTCATCGTCAAGCGAACCATCCACCGGAACGGGTATGTAGAACGTCCTTGAGCCGTCTTCGCCTTTATCAAGCACGAACTTAAGTGTCTTGAAAGAATCCGGATACTGTTCACTTAACTCTCTAAGTGTGTCCCTCCAGTATGGCACCGGCTTGAATCTCGTATATTCTTCTTCAAATTTCTGCTTTCTCTCCTCCAGCTCCGTCTGCAGAGTTTTTCCGGCCATCTGGAACTTGCTGAGATATTCATTCACTGCCTCTTCCAGCCTGCGCTGGCCGTCCTTGGAATCTTCAAGTTCACCGCTCGCGAGCTTATCACGAAGCTCTTCCACCATTGCCCTTCTTTTTTTCTCAAATTCAATAACAGCTTCCTGCGCCTGTTCCGCTGTCTGGCCTGCTTCAAGCCTGTCACAGAGCTCTTCCATGATGTCCAGTATCATCTCTCTCAGATCATGTATGTAAGGAGCCAGCTTCCTGGCGTTCTCTGACCAGTGCTCTTTTGACACAGAGTCTGCGCGTAATATTGACTGGATGTGGTAAATGACATCTTTTATACCGGCGGACCAGGGCAACAGCAGCCTTAAAAGATCCCTTACCCGCTCGTCTTCAAACACATACCCGAAACTCACCATTTCCAGGTCAAACTCGCCCGGCATGGGTATCTTTGTCCTCGCGCACAGTTCTTCGTAGATCTTCCTTTCTCCCTCGTCCCTGGGAGGACGTATAAGCCCCGCGTCCCTGATGTTATCAACAAGAGTGGTGGCAGCCTGGGCCCTGACGCATTTATCAGGCCTCATGTCAGCTTCAAGAAGCTTTGCTTTGCGGATGAAGGCTATATTCTCTCTTATCTCGGTTATGTTCATCTGAGGGTCGAACATAATGAACCCGGGCTCCATGTCAATACCCACTTTTTTCAGTACTTCAAACGCCTCCAGCATTGTCTCGGGCGTGATCCTCTTATTGTATCTTTGAAGCTGACCCGGGGAACCTGATTCCACGCCGATGAATAGTCTTGCGACACCCGCCTGTTTCAGCTTTCTGAAAGTGTCTTCCCGGTACTGCTTCTTTTCCCCGGACTCGTTTTTCTTGTAGATCATGTCAGCCCTTGCTTCAACGTGAAAAAGAAACTTATCCGCAAGGCCCCTCTCAATAATTCCTTCTGCTATGTCTCTGGGACGCTCTATTTTCGGGCCGATGAAGTCATCGTCCACTATATGGACATTGGCTGGATCTTCGCTTGTAGTTCCTGCTATGATCGACAGGTCGTCCAGATTATTAAGCACCCTGTCCGTGGAATATGGCCTGTGTTTTCCCGTAAGCCTGAAATTCCTTATAGAACAGTAGGAGCAGTGAAACGGACATCCTCTTGATGTTTCAAAATGCGCCTGGACCAGGCGGCCCTTGATAATATCTTCAAAGACGCGCATGTCAGGCGTCGCCACGTCATCCATATCAGTGACTTCCCGTTCGGCAACAGTAAGCTCGGTGTCGGTTATATTTGCCTTGAAAGCGATGTTCGGGATGGCTTCAAGGCCGCTTCTGGCCTTGCCTTTATCTATGAAATGCTGCATCACTCCCCT
>CAYSJU010000030.1:0-20744 GCA_964431495.1 uncultured Planctomycetia bacterium | reverse complement strand
TCATGCGCTGAAACGCGCACTTTGTTCTTGTATCCAAAACCCTTTTTAAGCTCTCCTGAAATGATCTCCACACCTACGGGGTGGCACAACGCCGGATAGTTGATGGTCATCGGAGCGACTATAAGCGTATCGACCGGCGGGTCCCTGCCTGCCTGCAATCTTCTTTCCTCTAAGGCCGGCAGTCCCAGAACCCCTGGGTCCAGATATCCCAACACAACGTCAGTAAAAGACCTGCCGCTGGTCCTTGTTTCTTTGGCGATATCCTGAAAAAGACGCTGGTGGTCTTCGGGAGCAACGGGAACTTCTATCTGCAGGCCTTTCTCTTTATTCGCCCATTGGCTCAGCACCTGCAGGGCCATAACCTGTTCATGGGGATTGCCGTTCTTCAGGAATCCGCTCAGGTATAAGGCCAGGTCCTCGTTAAAAGCGTTCTTTTCAATAACATAGCTGTATCCCTTGATCGCTTCCCGATACCTTCCCGTCCTTAACTCCTCGTTCGCCTGCTCTATCTCCTCCGCACAGTGTTCTATGGTCTTGAAATATTCATTTATCAGGTCCTTTAATCTCCGGAGATTTAGCCTGCCCGGGACTTCCTGACCGGTTTGCTCAAGCAAAACTTTGTCTTCGCTCTCCCACTCGTTCAAATGCTCAAGCAGCGCATCCAGGACATGCGCGCGCTGTCCTTCGAACTTTGCCAATAACCTGTCGGCATGGACAAGGGGCCTGCCTGTTTTAAAGCTCCGGCAAAGTGTTTCAAGCAGGTCAAACTCTATCTCTCTCAGGCGCACAAGAGCGTTCTCTATTTCAACATACCTTTCTGGTCTCTTTGCCGCGACCGGCGCGTCCGCGCGTATAATATGCTGTAGCCGATAACACATCTGGAACATCTTTTCAGTCCAGGGGCCGAACACGTATAACATGTCCCTGACCCTTCTGTCCTTAAAGGCGTATCCGTAGCTCACCATATTCATGTCAAATTGTCCGGGTGACGGCAGCCCTTCAGCTCCAAAAATCACGTCATACATGCGCCGTTCTTCCGGGGTGAGGTCCGGGTCCAGCAGACCCTCTCCTTGCGCCCTCGTCTTATAAGGGGTCCCTTCCTGGAGCCGCATACATTTGGTCACGCGGGAACCGGTTTGAAGAAGGCCGGATCCCCTCACGAACTGGATATTCTCCTCGATCTGCTCTATGGTGGCAAGCGGGTCGAACATCATGAACCCGACTTCCAGGTCGCTCCCTGCTTTATCAACGGCGTTAATAGCTCCGATAGACTCTTCGGGTGTTATACGTTTATTGAAATTCTTGAGCTGCTCTCTTGAGCCTGACTCAACGCCCAGGAACACCTTGGACATCCCGGCTTTCCTGAGTTTCTTAACAACATTTATCTTTCCTCTTCTTGTTCCCCATTTTCTTATTTTGGTCCACAGGCTATCAGTATCGCCGGCTATATCATCCGCATCATAAATAGCGTCAACTCTCGTATCAATGTTCCCTATGAATTTCTTATATGCCACTCCCCTGGAGATAATGGCGTCCGCTATTCGGGACGGGCCTTCCTCACCCGGGACTATGAAATCTTCATCCACGAAGTTTACACTCAGCGGCGACTCTTCTGACGCTCCTGCCAGGACAACCAGGTCCTCAAGTCCATCCACGACCCTTGAGGTGGGATAGCGTCTGATCTTGTGCTTTTCCACAAAGAACGTTTTTCTGGAACAGAACGTGCAGTTGAACGCGCATCCTCTGGAGGCTTCGAAATGGGCCTGTGTGAGATGTCGCCTCAAAGATTGTTCAATGTATCTTCTTTCCGGCACAGCAACGTCACTGACATCAATGGACATGCGGTATGTTATAGTAGGTTTCTCATCGGTCGCATCCTGCATATACGCGATATTGGGGACCTCTCTTAAGGTCTCCTTCAGGTCATCGCCTCTATGCACTCTTTCCACCATCTCTCTTATAGCAAGCTCCCCTTCCCCGAGGATACAGATGACTTCCGGGAACTCTTTAAGGATCCTTTCGTATGTATAGGTAGATACAATGCCCCCTAAAAGCACGATCGGCCTGTAACCATCATCGAATTCCTGCGAATATATCCTTTTCAGCATCTTCTCCACGGTTCCCCAGCTGTCAAGCCTTGTGGCGAGTCCCAATATCTCCGGTTTTTCTTCCTTTATTTTATTGATGGTATTGTCAACAAGCCTGTCAGCATAGGTCTCTATATCCTCCTCTTCTTCTCTCGCGTTCTCGACCTGCATGTCATATACTGAAGCTGTGGCCATGTTCATATAACCGAAATTCTTGTTTATCTCAGCTGATAAGATCTCAGGCCCTAAAGGATCTGATATGACGGGGTATTTTTCAGCCAGGGGCCATACAAAAAGCGTTTTTGTGGCAGGGGCCCTGCCTCTCTCCTCGGCCCGCTTTTCCGGCGTCGGCAGACCAAGGTGAGCGGGATTAAAGAAATATCTGCGCACAACTTCTGAGAATGGCACGTTCTCTTTGGCGGCCTCATCCGCTATCTTTTTAAAGGCCCTCTGGTGGTCAACGGCTCTCGTTGATACGCCTTCCCTGTAACTGTATTTTAAGTTATGTTCCTTTATTGCCCACTCGGTCAAAACCTGAAGGGCCATGACCTGCTCATGCGGGTTACCGTCCCAGAATATACCGAGAAGATATATGGCCAGGTCTGTATTAAAAGCGCCCATGTTCAGCACCTGGGCATATGCGGCTATTGCCTCCTGATATCTTCCCACCCTGAGGTGATTGTTGGCCTGGGCGATCAGATGCTCGGCTGACGCGTCTGTCACTGAATTGTAAATACGATCCACCACCTGTTCCAAAGACATGTCATCTGTCCTGAGGTAAATAGCGTCAGAACTCCGCTGAAGCGCGTTAAAAAGAGGCCTGGTGAGCTCCTGGACCGTTCTTTGATACAGGAATTCCTTTTCTCTTTCCAATGTGGTGCTCTGGCCCTTGCCTATTAATTCATCGTATCTTCTCTGCGCCCTTGTATCCAAAGAGGCATCCAGATAGAATTTGTATTTAGCGTTGGGATAAATGACCGAACCCGTGTTCCTTCCGTCTATTACGACCTTGTTGCCGCTCGCTATCCCGCGCAGCATGTCGTTGGTGATCTCCTTTATATCGGCCATCTCTGTAAGGTCTATCGCAGCGCCTTTTATCACCATCTCTCTTGCCGTGTTCCTGAAATTCCTGTCCTGTATCTGATCTGTCACGTCTTCGTCTTCCAGATAGACCCTTGTCGCGCCTGACTCGTCCTGGCGCATTTCTATATTAGTGTTGCGGGCTATCTCAACAACCCTCTGTACGTTCTCTTCAGAACCATCAAAGAGATCTATCCCTTCTCTCTGGAGCTTGAGGAAAAGTGCCACATATATATCGGATACTGATACGTACATCCACCCGAGCTTATTCGCGATCTCTATGGCCGTAGTGGACTTTCCCGTGCCTGGAGGACCGTCCAGGGTAATGATATCCTCGGGCTCAAGTTCTTTTTCGCGCATTGACTTGTCCATATCGCTGAGCACCCTGTATCTCGCGGGCATAAAAGGCAGGATAAGGTCAGCTAATACGACCGCTATGTTCATGATGGAGAAAACGAATACGGGCAGGGGGATGTTCTGGATAAAAGGTATTAATGCAAAAGGGATTATTCCGAAAACCGCGTTGACCGCCATACCGACGAGCGCCGGCGGGCCTCTTACTTCGCCGGGGATACCTCTCAAAAGATCGGCAGCCCTTACATCTCTCACCTTTATCCGGCCGGTCACCAAACCTTCTATTAAATGCGCCAGTTCATGAAAGAAAATAGCCGGGGAAAGTATTATCCTCACAACCCAGTTCAATTTCTCAAGTCTTTCCGGGAATATATGCGCAGCCAGGGTTTCGGCTTCCTCTTCTTTCGGCACTGGCGCGGCTTTAACTCTGGCTAAGATCTCCTGGGCAAATTCACCATTGATCCGTGAATCCTCGTAGAACTTGTCTGTGATCTCTCTGATCTTTTCTCTCTTCTGGCTCGCATCAACTTCTTTATCATACTTTATCTGTAATGATAAGCTCCGCGAGTACGTTGCGTAGCATTCAAAAACATTATCCAGAAACTCTCCTATTTTCGGCATCATTTCTGTGTCGCTGGTTCTGACCTGGTTCATTGCCTCTATTACATCAAGCAGTCTTGCCATCAGATCATGGTCCGCGCTCCATATGTCCTGTAATAGGACATGGTTTTCTTCAGACAATACAGTTCCCTCTTCCAAAGACTTCTCTATATCAATGAGATAAGTGCGTGTAACACCCCCCATTATATACGCTTCCTTCTTTACTTTTCCCCTTTCCACAATGCCATCAAGGGTTTGAAGCAAATTTCGGGCTATTGTTATATATTTTTCAACCAATTCTTCGTTGAACTTCAATCCTGCAATAGCTACTTGAAGCTGACCAGTAATCCCTATCATCGCATTATTTAAATGATGGCCTCTTGTGCTCAGCATTATGTTGATAATGTCCAGCTTTTGCCGTTCCTTGACCGCGTCAATAAATGCGCCAACCCTTTCCTCCAGCTCCTTATCTTCCTGCCAGTGCTGCGGCAGCTTGATCTTCAGCCCTTCTCCCAGGTCCCTGAGCACCTCTCTCACGTTCTCGTTATTTATCTCTGCTCCTTCCAGCGCCATGACCGAGGCTTCTATCCTTTCCCCATCCACAGCAAGACCCTCTATTATCTCCTCCTTTGCTATCTCCCGGGCTATTGTGCTGCCCAGCTGCCTGGTGATGACCTTGAGCTCGTCCTTAAGACCCTTGATCTCCGAAACCTCGGCCTTTAACTCCTTTAATATCACAGCGAACTTTTCCGCGTCTTCCGGGCCTTCCTTTAAAGCCTTGGAAGCCTGTATCTTCAGAAACGCGTCCCTTTCGGCTTTTGAAGCAGGATTAAATGTTAAAAGTTCATCTCCCTCAAGCGTGACAAATACCCTGCCGTCCGTCATAATGGCTTTGCCTTTGATCCTCAGGACTTTAATATCGCTCAAAAAGCCCGCGAACTCCTCGGGGGATACGGGCTCAAATCTCATATCTTGCGCGGGAACATTCTGATACGCTGTCCTGTAAGCCTGTTCCCAAATGGACTTGGTGGTTTCAACGTCCCCGCCTTCAAGAGCTTCCGCTCCAAGCGCGTAGAAGATCGCCGGCTTGATCTTGTTCAGGTCTCCTTTGTATTCGTCAAAATAGGCTGCCACGGCAAGCTGGTATCTGCCTGTCTCAAGTATCTTCTCGTACGGCTTCTTCTTGTTCGTCAGTATTGCTACATACGGCCTTTCTTTTTCATTCTCGAATTTCGGCACTACAACGAGGTATGACAATCCCTTCTTCTCCATCAGGCCTGTCAGCCCTTCTGTATGATACCCGCCGGTTATAAGCGCTGCCACGTGTTTGCCTTCCCTGCGCATGTTCTCTATGGTATTGGCGAGCATGGCGCTGTTCCTGGCCTCAGCGTCGCGGTAAAACTTCATTGCGCCGTTTATCCCCTCGACTATCTTTGAGAGGTCATATCCGCCCGTCATGGATACCCGGTACTTCCTGCTCTTTTCCCTGATGAAACCTGAATACCTTTGTGCCGTAAATTCCTTATAGTTATTCGCAAGATACGTGAACTCCCTGTTGTTAAGTTCCACTGAGTAAAGCTGCTTTAAAAGCTGGGCCATTCTTGTGAGTTTGTACAGTTCCCTCTGGTCATTATCGCGGTATAACTTTTCCCTGATACTGTCTTCCAGTTCCTCCAGTTCATGATACAGCCTGAATATTTCCACTGACTCATATATCGTGACATACCTGGTGAATTCAATAAGGTTCTCGTATCCCTCGGCTGTAATGCCTTTATGCTCGGCAAGGTCCACAAGGTACCTGTGATAATCTCCCTGCGATATCTTGTTCTGTTTAAAAGCAAGGGACTTCAAGACAAGGCCTTCCAGCTCCAGCTTTTCCATATTTTTGCTTATCGCGTCTATGAGAAAGCGGCGCTCCGTGTTGGCTTTTTCAAAATCTATGCTTTCTTCGAGCTCCATTGATTCCAGGAGCTTTGTTATCTGGCCGTATACTGAGAAGTCTATCCCGTGCTTTTTGGCGAGATCACCGATACTCTTCCAGTGATCGGAAAAACTCAAGCGCCCCTCCCTGTGAAGAATGCAATTGGTATTCATGGCCCTAAGGTCCTCTGAATATATCTGGTCCCCAAGGGCCTTCAGCTGGGCAAGAAAATGAGTGAGATTCCCGGTCTGTACAGCGCGTTCTTCCGCGACCGCGCGAAAACTTTCCACGTTCTGGCGGTAGATCTTGTCATCCTCGATACCGTAGAGTTTTATGCCGTCATTGTCGCTTATGATAGTAAAAAACTCACCCGCGCTCATACGGCCTTCTCTCATCAGGAAAGACGCGGTGTCCTTTCGGATCTTTTTGTTGGGATAAGTCTTGAGCAGGGAGGTGTCAATGTATCCCGTAGATCCTTCCAATGCAATAAACTGAAGATCGTAATTTGTGACAAGAGAATCAAGAAGTTTGGATATCGAATACTGGGCGGACAATGACGCGTGGGCGTCCTGGATATGAACGATCATCTCGTCGCCGCCGTTCCTGGTAACGCTTTGTGTGTTCGCGATGTCGTAAGGGATCTCAAATTCGCTTTTCTGGAGGTCATCCTGCCGGTTGATCTCAAACGGTTTCGCGTGCGCCCAGACCGGTTTTCCTTCCTGGGACCACCCTATCTGCTGGTAAAGAAAAATAATGCTGAGAGTTATGCTTACGCATTTAATAAAAAAGGCATGGCGCCGCTTCCACGTAACCATGCCATCTATGTCATAATCAGTTACTCCTGAACTTGACCTGGACTTATTTGTGCTTTGATACCTATTATTATATTTAACCTTATATTTGGCTTCCGGCATCTCCCTGCATCGCATCATGACCTCCCTGTCATTGCTGGCTTTTTTTATAGCTAACCTTATATTATTCTAACACATATACAAAAATAGTCAATAACAATAAACCTAACTATTTTATTCCTAAACTAAATCCTGCTAAATCGGATTTTCTTATCATAATAATTTACGTAACTCCTTATAAGTAAAGGGGGACAGGTAGTTATTCCCGTCCCCCAGTGTTGGATGCAGGAGGGTTCTTTGCATCCATCTTGTTTACTTTATTTTCGGATTACGCTGCTATCAGTATCTTCTCGTATCTTTCTATTTCCTCGCGTAACTCTTCTATGTCGATCGGCGTTATCGGCCTGACGATTATGTATCTGATAGAGCCTATCTTCTTTATTGTGAGTTTTGCGCCTGCCGGCACTATTGACGGCATACGGTTACCGTTGGCAAGAAGCTCGATTATTGCCACGTATCCCTGAGACGCCACTCCACCGTCCATCTGCACAAAGAGCATGTCCCGGTTCAAGAGATCTTCCGCTCTCTTTTCGATTGCGCCGTCCCTGATTATTAGGTCACTGAGATCCCTTGCGTCGCATATCGCTATATCTTCAGGGCTGACCTCGCCATACACGTCCGGCTTCACGTTTATAAGGTCGTATATACCGGCCAGGTCCTCACTGTCTTCAAGCGATATGTTCGCAGCGCTGATAACATCGTTCACTCCCGCCTTTTCCAGGACCATCTCGAGATTATCCGCTGTCACCTTATCATTGACCAGTCTCACGTGGATCTTTACCGGATAATCAGAAGCCTCACCATCCGCATACCTCTTGATGGCTCTCCTGTGCTCGTCAGCAAGCCAGCGAAGCTCGGCAATGCTGTTGGCCCTGAATGAGGCGACCTTTGTCCTGCCGGCCCTTCTGATACCCGCGACTTTTTCTGCCAGCGCCATGTCCCTGCTTATGACACGGCATCTTTCAGCTATCCTGTCAAACTTGTATTCGTAAATACTTAGATCATTCACCCTGAAAGACTTGATAACAGGGAAACGGTCAACAAGGTCGCTAAAGACCTTCTGTATCTCTCCTATATTATCACTCGTAAGCACGACGTTCGGGGCTTCTGAGAGGAACAGAAGCCTGTCTTCCCTTTCTATCTGGTTGATTATCTCATGGATCAGGCCCTCCAGTTCAAGTTCGCCTATTTCCTGCACATCTATTACGGTTGTAGCGTAAGCGCCGTACTGTTTCCTGTATTCATTGACCCTGTCCAGATTAGCCTCCTGTTCAGGTTCGTTAAGAGCGACTATCTTTACGCCGCCTATATTCTTATTGATCTCATCAGCTGTTGTATCTGTTATGCCCACGACACCTATTACTATGCCCGTGGACTCTTCTTTCACAGCTTCCCTTCCGGCCCTGGAAGCCTTGTATATATCGCTCATGGGTTTATGCCTTGAGGATATGAACGGAAGGCCCAGGTCAATTGCCAGGACCGCGATATTCATTATGTTGAACACTGCCAGTAGTGTCGGGATGCGGCCCAGGAATATCAGTGACAATATCGGAACGATTATTCCGAGAAAAACGTTCGTTACGATACCCGTAACAGCCCTGGGGCCTCTTACATCAACCGGGATCCCTCTTAAAAGATCAGCGGGTCTTATGTCCCTTATCTTCAGGCGCCCTGAGATCCTGCTTTCCACAAAGTGTGCCAGCTCGTGGAAAAGTATGGCCGGGGCAAGCGCTATTCGGACTACCCAGTTCTTACCTTCTGAACGGAATAGATGCGCTGCCAGAGTTCTGCCTCTCCCTTGCGGTATCTTGCGAGGTAATGCCATCCTTTTACCCTTTGGCATTTGAGCCACAACCCTTTTGGGGAACGGCTTTGTGCCCTGTACTCCCGCTCCTTTCGGAGGCTTAACAGGCTGGGTCTGCTGCTGCTGCTGCTGCTGCTGCTGTATCTTCGGCTGCACCGGCTGTACCGGTTGTACCGGGCCAATAAACGGGGTCTTCGCCGGCTGGCTTACCTGTTCCAGCGCTGCTACGCGCTGATAAGCTTCTGACTTGTTGGCTTTATACTGGAAGTGCAGGAACAGCCAGCAGTAAAAAATTATGGTCACTATTGACATGATAAGGACAGCATGGGTCTTGCCGCGCATCTTGATGTATGTCCAGAGGTCTCCCACCCTCTCCCACAAGGTGTTTAAGTCTTCCTTAAACAGCTCCCCGAGACTCTCTGACCTCTCTAACTGTCTTCTGTGGTATTTCTTTTCAACCGCCCTGCCGAAACGTACGCGAGACACCTTTGGCGTCTGGCCCCAGTAGGTATCCAGCCGTATCCATACCTGTTTGAGCACCATGCGGGTGGATTTCATCATGCCGAGATAATAGAAAGGCATGTAGAAACATCTCCAGAACATCTCCCAGTAAAAATACGGCTTTTTTCCTATCTTCACAACGTAACCCTTTATCTTCGTTATCACGAAAAGGGTTATCAGAAACGCGCATAAGGCAAGCACCGGCCATGACGTCAGGTAACGGCTGATAAAATAATGGAATGTCGAAGCGGTATCATCTCTGAAATAGTCAAGCAGGATAGCAATCAAAGGCATGACCGCCAGAGTAAACAATTTTATGCCGACCTTTACCCGGCCTTCCTCTTTTTCTATTTTCCTCATTTCGAAGTCATCCTGAACGTCCTTGATCCCATCGGCCATGCTCTTCTTCATATCTTCTATCATGTCGCTGAACTTAATAACGGTTTCTCCTTTTGGGGTTTTTCTGATTTTTTTCTTAACTATACTAAGAGCTAAAGGAGCTAATGATTTTTTCTTATCCAGGGCTTTGATCATTATTCTTGTTTCCTTTAAGGTTTCGAGCTTAGCTTCTGCTGCCTTTTTTCCCATACCCGTTTTTCCGCCCAGTTCTTTCTCGATCTCTTTGATGGTTCCTTGCCATCTTTGAACTTCTGCCGCATTTTTAACGCTTCCCTTGGCTTCGTCAAACTTTTCAATGGCCCCGTCTATAAGCATGACATCATCGGGTTTACCGATGAAAAGAGTCGCCATGGGCATGAGTATCTGCAGGACCGTGGCCCAGGTCAGGAGTGACACACCTATGACTATGGTGGGTATACCCCAGAGGTTATGCGGTATCCAGCCGGAACCGAAAAGCGCTACTCCTCTAAGCAGCTTGGATATCCCAAGAAAATTAAAGAAACTTGATACATAAGGAATACCTTCGACCCATGGTATGAAAGCCTTCAGTATATATGACAGGATGTACATGAACGTGACAAAATATGTCGCCATCGTGGGAACAGTAGCGGTAACACCTGAATCAATGAATATATTTCTCCAGAACTCCACCCATCCGGTCTGCTTTACCCTGTCTTCAAAATACTCCGCCGACAGCTTATCTTTTTTGTATCCCAGATGGACAATGGCCCTTCCTATCCACCTGAAGAGGATCATGCCGGCAAAGAACCCCACGGACACAGCAAGCAGGGTAATGGGTATGTTCGTCCTTGTGCCTACCACGGCAGCTGCCAGGCCGGCTATCTCAAAAGATCCTAATAATATGAATATGGCGAAAGACGCGAAAAGCGCGGCACCTATAGAGGATACCATTATCCACCTTCTCCTCTGGGTCTGCTGTATCGGACCTTCTATACTGAGTGAGTCCTCGGCGGTCTCAGTGCCGCGGTCAGTCATGTACAGTATCTTCAGCTTGCTCTCCGCTGCCACCATGCCAAGACGCTTATCCTCGGTAGTATCCGGCGCGGGATGGAACCCTAACGGCCTCAATGTTCTCAGCTCTCCCAGCATGGCCTTGCCACTGCGGGAAGTTGTGCCGTCCTGAGCGGCTATGAGAGCGGCCTGGAACATGCCCCTGTTAGACCTGTCATAAACGATATTCCCATGTTTGCCTTTAACGGTCTTTCCCTGTTTGTCTTTGCGTATTTTCACACCGAACTGCTGCGCGGTGATGAAGCAGTTCGTGGTCCCGTCCAGGTGATAAAGATGTTCGTATGAAACAAGGGTTTCCCCCCGTCCCCTTGCCCTGAAGAATGGCATGATCACCTTGGCGGACAGTATGAACAGGGCAAAATACAGGAAATAGGGTATGACAAAATAGTTTGCCCAGGCAGGAAAAAATACCATTGGCCTGACATGCTGGACAGCAAGTATTATCCAGAGGATCGGGACAATATACCTTAAAAGGGCTGTCAGCCCGTCTCTTGGCGCTACTGTGCCCTGTTTCACAGGCATGAACGAACGGTAGTCATGGGTAGAGTTCGGGTTATCACCGTAGGGCTTTATCATCAGCTTACCCTGAAGAACTGTGGGCAATGACCTGGTCCTGAATTCCGAGCGTATATACTTATTTCTTGTCGGATAGACTGCCTTTACAATAGCTGCCAGGACCCGGCGTTCATCCCCATTCTCTTTCTTGGCTTCTTTCTCGGTTATTTCGGTAATCTCTCTCATAGCTTCATCTTCGTCCCAGTCGTCATCCTCGTCGGAACGCACAAGCGTCTTTATACGCTCTCTTGTCGCAGCATCCAGATCATCAGCATATTTGGTTATTGCCTCGTATTCCTTGCCGAGCTCTTCCTGCACAGCATTAAGGTTTATTGTCCAGTGCTGCGCTTCCTTTAACAGCTCCTTATTATGAGAGTGAAGAGTAGCCGGCTTTACCCTTTCAGGCTCGAGTTGTCTGGGATCAGATCCCATCTCCTCTTCAAGATACTGTGTCACTGCCTGGGTCCTCTTGTAGGCGTAAGCAAGTGTCCAGAACTGAAGCTTGTTGGGCTCGTCCTCCCTGTCATGGATTATCCACAGGTCGGGATAGGTGGTCCATATCTGCTCATCCGCTCCGACTTCTCCCGGGTTAGCGTTAAGATACATCCAGTCCCTGAGCGTAAAATTACTGATAGATGCCTTGGTCCTTTCGTCATTCGGCACTCCGGGCTGGTTTGCGGCCGCAAGCGGTTCGTTGGTTATGGTTATCTGCACCCCCTCGCCCTCATACTTTTTCTCAAGCTTACGCCGTGCCTCATAACATCCCTCGACGTTCTTTGAGCTCTCCTGTTGCCGCATGGATATCACTATCCTCAGATGTTCCGCCGGATATTCGTTACTTTTGACACAGTGTTCATACGAATTATCAACGACTTTTTCCGGCTGGCTTCCGGTTCCCGCGCGAACAACACAGAACGTCGGCGCAAGCTCTGAAATAAGCGGCTGAATGATCGCTGTCTCAATACCGCTGCCCCGGGCGGAATGCAGCAGGGCGTCTAATATATCCCGGTTATCTATTACCTTTGTGCTCTTCCTGTCATCAGGATGCGCATAGCCCCCTCCTCTTTCCCTTTCCAGTATCTCAGCGGCTCTGGGCCTGAGAGTGGTCTCCTGCAGTCGTTCAATAAAATCCTTCCTTATTTCAGGAGATAGATCCAACGCGAAGATGGCTTCCAGAAGCTCGTCTTGGGCAACACCGTTGAGGAAGACGAACCTGTAATTTGATGGTGTTTTCAGATCTCTTAACCTCATACTACTGGCAGCTGGATCAAGAAGTTCAAGAAGATCACGTATCCTTGCTATTTCTTTATCCTCCCGCACAAATATGGACCTGGTCCTGTCTATTAATCCCCATACCAGGGAATCCTGTTTAAAAAACTGGACCGCGAGCACAAAGAGCAACGCTGCGGTAAATTTCTGCTTGAACACAAAGTTGAACAGGTCAGCGCTGTAATCAAGGTTTTTAAGAGGGATGAGCCAGAGCTTTGTAATGCCGTTTATGTCAAGGAGGTGTATACCCATCCACGCGGCTACTGTGACCAGAAGTATGGCTATTGAGTAATATACAAGAGGCTTGGCAAACCAGCGTCTCACGGTCACCAGGGCGGATGCCATGCCCTCGGCCCTGTGCATCCGAACTCTCTGTCTCGCGTTCTCAGACCGCCTTTCTCTTATGCTTTTAAAATTATCAGCATCGTCGCCGTATCTCAGGTATTTTCCACCCTCGTCGATCTGCCTCATCACGTCATGGACCATGAGCTCCTTGGGACGGTTGACCCTCCGCTCGAGGATGTTTGTCCAGGACACTTCCCGGCCGGTTAATTCACCGGTTAATTCATCAGCGGGCAACTTCTGCCTTCTTGCCTTTGCTATCAAGGCAATGGCCGCAATGGTCACTACTACCGCGGCTAAGGCCACATACGTGTATGGGTTAGTGAAAAGACTACTCAACAAACCGGGCTGCGGCGCAGGCACTACAGGCGCGGACGGCCCGAGTGGAACGGTTTCAGCTGTCCATCCGCCGGAAATAAATCCGAGCATGGCGATGAGTGATACGCCGATGCCGAGGAGAAGAAGTACTGAACCTTTAATCGAACTTAAGAACTTCTTTACACTTGCGAAGTTCAGATGATGATAAAACTTGCCCGTTGGTGTTAATACGGTTTCCCAATCGCTCCCATCATCGAATTGTTGGTCTACCCACTCTTCGCTTTTTAGTATTTTTTCTTCATACTCTATCTCAACTTTATCCAAAAGGGTCTTTACAAATTCTTCTGGATCTTCATGGGAAATGATTGCCTTCATATGAGGCAGAATTACACTTTGCAGGAAATCCTTATATTCTTTACGAAAACGGTTTTCATTCTCCCATGTAAGCTTACGGAATCTCGTATGGAATTCAAAAGCAATGTTCTCTAAAATCGATAAACCCTTTTCCCAAGTATCAATATCATATTCTTTATCCGTTATGCCATAAACACCCCATTCAAGGGTATCACAGGGGGGCACACTTTTATCAGCCAGTCGTTCGGCCATATCTACTGCCAAGGTGAGATATTCAACTCTATCCCTTAGCGAAGAAAATACTTCAGGGATAACCTGTGATTTGGCATGCTCAATGGGCATATTGTTTCTATCCAAAGATCCGAGCAGCCTGTTTGCAAGTTTCCCTAAAGGATGGTCTGTTTTATAAATGCCTTCAAATGCTGCACTGCGCACTTTCAAAGAACTTTCTTCTAAAGCTTTGATTAAAACAGGGAGAACTCTTTCGTCCCTTATTTCACCTAAAGCAATGAGAACCCTAATCTTATCATCATTTAAAACCTCTATTAACGGCTCAACTGCTCTATTATCAGCAATGTCTCCTAATGCAGAGACTGCAGCCTCTCTAACCTCCTGTTTCTCATCCTTTAAAGCCTCAATCAACGGCTCAACTGCTCTACTATCACCAATTTTTCCTAAGGCATAGGCTGAGAGCAGTCTAACTTCCCAGTCTTTATCCTTTAAAGCCTCTATTAAAGGCTCGACTGCTCTCTTATCACCAATTTTCAATAAGCGACTGGCTGCGTGTCCGCGGACAAACGCAATTCTGCTCTTCAATCTCCACAACCACCAACTCACAGGGAAAAACACCCGCCAGATGATGAAGCCTGCTATGATACCGGCAACGACCACGCCAGCGGCTATGCCGAACCAGCCGAGTAACGGTATCTGGGGTAAAATACCGGCTGCAATCGTTGGTTCCGCGGTCCTGATCACTGTATCAGTCAAGCCTTTTGCCGCGAATCCAAGCGTCGCCAGGATGGATGCGCCGATACCAAGGATGAGCGTTGCACCGCTGATAGAACCTCTTCCCCTGCTCACAGGCTCATGATAGGGCTCCTTTTTCATGTCTTCCAGGGCCTCTTCCATTCTTCTGGTATCAGTGACCGCGGGGATCACGTAACCTCCCCATGCGGGATCACCGCCCTTAACATATTCCTGCTTTGCCTCTATCTTTACCCATTTCGGGCCTACTACAGAGAGCTGAACATGATCGAACTTATCCTCAGTGATAATCCTGTATGTCATCCTGCGTTTTCTGCCTTCTATCACGTCCCCGGCTTCCTCCCAGATTGCCGCGGCTTCCAGTTTCGCCATGCGGATGGTCTCTCCCAGGCTCTGGTAATGGACGTATTCTGTTATCTTCTCCCCGACTTCAGGGTAAGGCGCCTTCATTCCAAGGTCTGTCATAGCGCTTTTAAGGACGCTCTGTCTCACACCCGCAGGCGTAGCAGCGCCATAGATCTTGTCCTTTATTTCATCATAGAAAGTAAGCAGTCTTATGGCTGCCTGTTCCTGAAGTTTTGCCTCATCCTTCCATTTCCTGCCCGTTAAACGCGAAACAGAGCCAGTAAAATAACGCCAACCGTTTGTAATTAAACCAACAAAGATAAGTATGCCAATAATTCCCCACATGCCGTAACTGGCGCCGGAGAACGGTATCAGCGCGGTGCTGAAAACAGTTCTTCCGATGTGCGGTATCATACTCAAAAGCTGAATAGCCAGAAGCCCGAGTCCTATGCCAAGGAAAACCTTTGAAGCCCTGCCGACCTTTTTCTCCGGGGTGAGCAGTTCTTTAACTTCATTCATTACCCCGCCGCTGTCATGGGCTTCTTTATCGTTATCTTTAGCCGCGACCAACAGGCTCTCGACGAATGCCTCTTCCGCGGGATGCTTTCTGAACGCGCTGGCTTTCTTTTTCTTTTCTTCCTTTTCAGATCCCTCCTTTTTATCCTCATCTTTCTTTTTATCTACAACTTTCTTTGTGTCTTCATCTCCCTCCGGAGGTTTATGACCCGCAATCACCCTGCCAGGCGCTGCTTCTTTTCTCTTAGGTATCCTGCGAGCCCAACTAATGAAGAGAGCAAGAATCGCAATTCCTACAAAAATTCCATACATCCATATACGCCAGCTCTTCTCCCTTAGTTTTGAAGGATACTTAACAAGTGCGCGCTTCTTTTCTTTGTCTGTCATGGATTTGTGAATCTTATACTCATAAGGTGTGACCTGCTCGGCCAGTTTGGCTCTTTCCAGGATCCTGAAATTCCTGACCTCTACCTGGCCTTTGAACCTGACACCTGACTGGCCTGACTGACGTCCTATGGCGATCCTGACACCGATCATCTTTACCTGCGTGGGATCAAACCCGTCTTTAGTAGTAGGCCTTATCCTGACGGGTATCCACTGGCCGGTGTTACCGCTCTTGTTCTTATCCGTGATGTCATAATCATAATCCCTGAACTCGCTCAGGTTTTTATCTATAATGTTCGCCCAGACGCCGCGCTGCTGGTTGCCCTGAGCATCTATCATAATGGCTTCAATACCGTTGGGGTTGACAAAGTTATTGCTCACGAACCCTATGGGCATCTTTATCATAAAGACAAATTCCCTGCCGCTCATGTCTTCGGGAAGACCGACTGTTTCCGTTGGTATGGCCATGACCGCGGCCCTGGACGTGCCTGAAGGACCTGATATATCCACGCCAAGCGTCAAAGTATGGTCCGCTTTCCGCACTGCTTCGGTGATATTATCGTCTTCCGTTTTACCCTTTTTGTTGACCGCTCCTATCTGCCAGTTCCCTGCCTCGTACGCTTCTTCAGGAAGGGCCTGTCCCGCGAAGAGTCCGGCTATATCATAACCGAATATCCTGGGATCGATCCCGTACCAAGCTATCCAGTTCCTTAGCCTGTCTATGCCGTCCTCGAATTTTTCCTGCGCGTCTTTCCTGCTCATTTCTCCTCTGGCGACCTTGTCTTCAAGTATCAGCTTGTAGCATCTCAGGCGCAGGGCGATAAAAGTCGGCAGTGTTCTCTGATAATCTGCCCAGCGTTCTTTAATGTCTTCTTCGGTTTCTTCGGGAAATTCCCCGAAAAACTCTTTGTCCGCGCCGGTATGGCCGAGATGATGAATATTGGCTACGGCCCAGCCCAGGACATTATCCTCCTGGCCCGTGCTCAGATAATATTCCTCCATTGCCTTGAGCGGATCAATGGTCTTCATGTAAGCCAGGCCGAAATCCTCGGCCGGGAGCATGCCGTTTTCCGCCTCTATCGCGAGGTTCACCATGGTGGTCACCTGGCCTCTGGCATCCAGTTTCGCCATCTGCCCGCTTTCCGCCTTTTGCGCCTGTTCGCATACAAGGCTCAGGACACTATCTATCACCCGTATGCCTTCGAACTTCTCGCCTTTTTTCTGTGTCTGCTTCTTAAGAAGCTTGCCTGCTTCCTTGAATTCGGGTTTTTCAGAGAAGTCCTCCGCGGTCTTTCTCAGGCCTTTTACGGTCATCTCCAGTCCCCAGTACACGAACTTGTCCAGATATTCTCCCTTCTGGAACTCAATGCCGGTCATGTTCTTGATCATCCTTCTCGCGGCGATCATGCTCTCAACGGACTCCTTGATGATCTTGCGCACGTTCACTCCCTCGGCCTGTATATCCTTTAACCTGGCATCGGCCGACATGATAGGTGTAATAAGATCATGCCTTCTCAGCTGGGTAAAGATCATATCAACGACTTCCATCTTATCGGGATCCCCGAGCTCCTGTCCTTCGTCAACCTTTCTGAGAATATTTTTTATGTCCTTTGCCACAGGCAGGTTCTCGTCAAGCTCATAGAACGTCAGGTGCTTGCTCTTTCTGCCGTCGATATATGTTATGTCCACTTCCGTGAACATGACCTTGCCGCCCACCTTACGCTGTTTATAGATCGTTATCTCTCCGGTGACATGGTCCGTCTTTTTTGCAAAAGTCCAGTCCTCGTTATACTCGTATTCAACGACCGGTGTTTCATCTTTCAGCATACCCGCCTCAGGGTCCGGAGTGCCTGTCACAAAGGCCGATGATTTCTTGAACCCTTTCGGCGTCTTGTAATATCCCTTGATCCTTCTCTTATCTGTATCGGGATGGCCGGGATGGAGCTCTTCGCCTTCGGCGTAGAACGTCTCGTTAATATCCACAAATCCCTTGAAGTCCTTCATTTTCTTGCCGCCCAGATCGGTTATTTCACCTTCTATGAAGAGCAGTTTACCGTTCTTCTCGTATCTTAAATAGGAAGTCACCTCGCCCTTTAAATTGTCCACCTTTCTTTTAAGCGTACCGTCCGGGTTATATTTGTACTCCTCAATAACCCTTACGATCGTCATGGTGCCTGTGTCCGGATCAGGTGTGGCTTCCACAAGAGCGTCGGAATATGTCGCGTCTTTGGGAGTCCTGTAGTAGAGGTTCGTGCCGCTGGTGCTCGAGAAAAAATTGCCGTTGACATCCCTTATACCCCTGAAACTCTTGATCATGAGGCCATCCATGTCGTATATGGCGCCTTCCATGTAAAGAAGCTTGCCGTCCATCCTGTATTCCCTGTATTCAGTGATCTCGCCTTTTTCATAGTCCACTTTTCTGGAAAGCATGCCGTCGGCATTATACTCGTATTCAACAAGGACCTCTTCACCCTTCAGGGTCCCTGTTGCCTCATCCGGAACGCCTTTTACAAGAGCGTCAGCCCTTGCTTCGCCCTTCGGGGTACTGTAATACACGCCCTGCCTGTCCGTTTCAGTATAGAACGCGCCGTTCAGGCCAATAAAGCCCTTGAAGGTATCGATCTCATTGCCTTCCATATCCGTGACAGTACCTTCTACATAGAGCAGTTTCCCTTTTCTCTCGTATTTCGTGAATTTAGTGATAGTGCCTTCAACGAGGTCTGTCTTTCTGGAAAGGGTGCCGTCGTCATTGTATTCAAATTCCACGAGAACCTTTTCTGCTTTCATGGTGCCTGTTTTCGGATCCGGTGTGGCTTTTACAAGCGCGTCCGCGCTTTTCGCGTCTTTCGGAGTCCTGAAATAAACACCCGGGATCTCTGTCTCGGCGTAGAACGCCCCGTTCACGTCGGTTATGCCTTTGAAGTCCTTTTTCTTATTTCCTTCCATGTCCGTTACAGTGCCGTCCACATATGTGAGCCTGCCCTGTTTGCGGTATCTCCTGTAATTTGTGATCTCGCTCCTCTGATGGTCCACCTTTCTCTTAAGCGTGCCATCCGGACGATATTCATATTCTTCAAGCGCTTTCTCTGCCTTCATGGTGCCCGTTGCCGGGTCAGGATTGGCGGTCACAAGCGCGCTGGCCCTGGTCGCTCCCTTTGGCGTCTTGTAATACACGTTCGGCTGGGCTGTTTCGGTGTAGAAGTTGCCGTTAACGTCCTCGTAACCCTTGAAATCGTCAAGCCTGTTCCCTTCAAGGTCTGTGACTGTTCCTTCTTTATAAACGAACTTGCCGACCTTGCTGTATTTCTTGTAGATAATGATCTCTTTGCCGACACGGTCGATCTTCTTTGCCAGGGTCCCGTCCGGGTTATATTCATACTCTTCCAGGACACTTACGCTCTTCATGACGCCGGTAACCGGGTCAAGCGTGCCTCTAACGAGCGCGTCCGCGCTCTTTTTGCCTTCCGGTGTCCTGTAATAGACGTCCGGGCCGAATTCAGGCGCGGCCGCGTAGAACGTGCCTTTACTGTCAGAGACTCCCTTGAACTTCCTCGGGTTTTTGCCGTCAAGGTCTGTTACAGTGCCTTCTGAATAGAAAAGTTTTCCTTTTTTCTCGTACCGGTCATAGGTGATGATCCCCCCTCTCTTGTAGTCCCTCTTCCTGATAAGCTTGCCGCCTTCATCATATTCGTATTCTTCAAGGGTATGGTCTTTTTCATCACCTCTTATTTCCACCTTATAGCTCCGGACCCTGCCCTGTTCATCGGTTTTCGGGGTCATTGTTACCCCTTTAGACGTTAATTTGGCTACAAGCGCGGTCCACATCTTGGCAACAGTAACAGCCGGCCTGTCCTTATGGGCTTTGTACGTGAAACCTCTCAGGTTCTCAGACACGTAATCTGCATCAACATACTGGGTATAATGATAATCTCCGTGATAGCCGATGCTGGCGTAAGGTTTGCCAGCGTCAGGGCTGACCCTCTGGTTTGGCTGTATTTTAATACCCTTCCTTATCTCGATAGCGTGGCTTTGCTTTTCATCAACAGAACCATCCGCTGCTAACTTGACTCTGAACACATATACAAGATCTGTTCCACTTATCTGCCAGAACCGATAAGTGGGATTAGCCGGATCATCATAAGCCATAACTATATCACGATATATGATTGATACCTTGACTCCGGCTTTCCCTTCAGACGCGGATGTCGGAACTCCTACTGTGGGGGAGGACGGACCAGCACCGACCATCATATAGATCAATAATAATCCAGGACCACCAGCTCCCATCCTGCGGTCTTCAGGAGCTTCCTCTCTTTTTCCTTCTTGCTTCTCTCCTTCTTTCTCTATCTTTCCTTCTTCAACATCTTCTTTTGACGCGGGCATTAGTTCTGCTTCCTTTGCCGGAGCAATAGTTCCATTTTCAAGGATCACGATGCCTGACACGCCAGCTATAACTAACTCTGCTTTTTTTGTTTTGGCATCATAAGGAGCTTCGTAAATTATCGCCACTACTTTCCCTGTCACCGGATTCTCGAACATCTCGGGCTCACCGGTCGCGATGTCAAAAAGCTGCGAATACTGCAAAGTGGGCTTGTCTATGTCGTCATACCCGAATTTCGTGACCAAGGTCTCCCCGGAAACCGTAATACGTTCTACTCCAGCTTTCTTGTCAACTTCCTCTTCGCTCAAAACATTGCCATCCTCGTCAACCGCCTGGCCTTCCTCATTACGCTTAACGCCCGCGTACTCATCCACCTTTTCCTGGCTAAGTATCTTTCCGGCCCTTACCGCGCACACCGCCTCTGTGTCCCGTATCTCACCGTTCTCAACATCCACTCCCGTGACCTCTCTAAGTGTAAGACCGTATTCAGAGGTCTCCGGATCATAGGACGACACAAACACCCTGTTCCTGAGGGACGATTTCGTATGATACTGGGTATGCGCTTCGTAAACACGCTTGTCCTCAGGTATCCTGGCTATATTTGTTA
>CAYSJU010000029.1:1385-23978 GCA_964431495.1 uncultured Planctomycetia bacterium | reverse complement strand
GTAAAGAATTATATTGATTATCTATCTCTTGTATGTTATATTAAGTTTAACTTGTTAACAAATTAAAAAGTAAATATTAAAAAAAATGGGTATCTATGTCATTTTTATCCGGTAAAATATATACAAAAATTATAGCAATTACTATCGCCATATCCATGCTTTTTCAGGGCATTGTAGGGGCGTCCCCTGATACTCAACTTACCAATACAAATACATTACAAGCCCCGACTGTTTTTACCAGGACAGGACCGCAGGATGCGTTTTCCTCTTTATTGACCGGCTATATCGTCTTTTTTCTAAAGGAAATAGAAGCCGATCCCCGGAACCAGAATGTCACCAGAATACAGCATATCATTGATTCAGCGGTCCAGGACCTGAAAGACACAGAAAATATCCCCGATGAACTCAAAAATAATATTCCCGAGAAAATAGAGGTCTATGAAAAAGACGAAGCCATCATGATAGATCTGGGAACATACAAGATCAGATATTTTAACCATAACATCCCCGGTTCCGAGATCCCTGATATCGAAGAACCTGGTTTCACTTATGAGGTCATTCACCAGACGCAGGTCGGCAGATATCTTTCCAGGCAGATACTTAAACAAAAGGAACTTCCAGCACCAGAAGAAGAATGCCCCCATGGTCCGGCCCTTTTTATAGACCCCGAGACGGACGAGGTGAGAGCCTTACGTGATGAGCCGGACGAGCCGGGCGGCTTATCAGAACATCAGGCGCTTAACGAAGCATTGGATGATCTCGTATTCAAACAGGGTAGAAAACCTTTGCAAAGACGCGATCCGCTTTATGATTTCATTAATCTGTCCCAGGATGAAGTCAGTATATATGTCATTGAAGATGATGCTCTTGGGGAAGAGCTGACGCGGAGGGGTTTTTCATATATCGCTGAAGGGCTTATCACCCACGCCGGGACGTTTCGCCATCCTGAGACACGCCAGGCCAGGGCCCTTAATCTGTTCGTTCCAAAGTCCGTTTATACAGTACTTAATGAATTCTTGAAAATATCACCCCGGATCATGGCAGAAGAGGGATCGCTGGAAGACATAGAAAGTATGACTTCGGAGGAAAGGGTACTTATATTGTGGAGAATGCACGAGATATCTCATCTGACGGGACGGGAACAGGATATCGACAGTCTTCTGGGGGTCGAGATCATAGGAGATGAAATAACCAGGATGGCGAGGATGATCCATCTGTTCAGCAAAGCCAGAAGGGCATATGAAAGAAGGGACCTGGATGAGGCTGGTGAATATATTGATGAAGGTCAGGAAATGGATTACGGATGTCTTTACGCGTATGAACTAATGGCTGAAATAAATGAGGCCAGGAGAGACTGGGAAAAGGTGCGGGGCGCATATTTCGGTGCTGTGAACGAGATCAACATACGAAGCGGAAGAATGACAATGGGAGGTCCCTTTGGACGTAAATGCCTGGAGATGCTGGATAAGACGGCTGACATAGAACGCTACTTAACCGGCATGAAAATGCAGGGAGATATCCTGATGGGAAGTAGAGAGAGCCCTATGCCCGTCTCACAAGTCAGGCATCATTTCTTTCATGCCGTAGTGGACAATCTTGTTTACCTGAATGAGATCGTTTTCGAAGCATTGCAGAGACAATCTCCGGTATCTGAACTGGCAATGGAAGGCATAGAGATCCTTCTTTATTTTGCGGAAAGGGATGAAATATCAAATCAAAGTGGAATCAGGACCGTGCCTGATAATATTCTTACATCCCAGGTTTTCTATAACGCCGGACAGGCGTATTATCTTGCCGGGGATTATGATAAAACTGTGGAATGTTTTAAAAAGTCAGTGCAGCATGACGAGGGCCTGGAACGGGCGTATGCTGCCCTTGCCCTCACCTATTTTATACGGGACAGCTCCGAAGTTTCGTTCGATAGGGCTTTCGAGGTTCTGGAGGATGCTGAGCAAAGATTGGGAACCTCTGAACTTCTGACAGAGTCCCTGGAAGCGCTTCTGGAAGCACAAACAAAGATCGAGTCAGCCCGTGAAAGGGCAAATGAGGAGTTTCGGAATGGGGATTATAGCGCTTGCAGGAGAATTATTGAAGAGCTGGACCGGGAGATCGGCAAAGCGTCGCTCCCCGGTGATTTGTCAGATTTACAGAGTAAGAACAGTGAACTCGTTGATTTGAAAAGTCAGGGCAAATCCTATTTTGCTAACGGACAATTCGATGAAGCCACAGGATGTTTTGACGAGATACTGGAAAAGAACCCTGCCGATGAAGAAAGCAAGAGATTGAAGGAAGAGGCTGTTCAGAAAAAGAAAGATGAAGAGTCTGAAAGTGATAGAAAAGTCGGGGTTAAAAAAGTTATTGATAAGGCGACTCCGCTCTTTACAACCGCCAAGAACCAGCAGGTGTCTGGTAGAATAAGCAGGGCCAGGAGTAATTATAACAAGGCGCTGGAGATCCTCAAAGCATCTGGTATTGAAGATGAATCGATCACAAAGATGATCGGGGAGATAGAAAAGAGGCTTACCGCAATAGCCGGCCTGTCTGACAGGGTTGAAAGGGTGAGGGAAGAACCAGAAGAGAGCGGGAAACGAAAAAAAACCCCTCGAAAAAAAATAGAAAAGGAGAAAAAAGAGAAGAAGCCCAAAAGGGCCAAAAGAAAGACGTATCTTTCCCCGGAAGCCGTAAAAGAATTCACAGCTACAGGGACCGAGTTATCCACAGGTAACAACCGCAGGAGTGTGCTGAAGGCCATCGGCCGTATCGCGGACAGGACCATGAAGAATGTAGACAGGGTGGAGGGCACCCGCACTCTGATGAGGGCCAGGAGCGGTAATTTCAGGATATTCTACAGGGATACTGACAGCGGGGATGTGCTGATCCTTTCAGTAGTGCGGAAAGGAGATGGGATATATAGCGCTGCAAAGGCCCAGTTCCCGGACAGTCTTGATTACGGGCCGATGCTGGAAGGGGCTATTACTTTGGAGGATTTTCGGAAGAGGAATGGGGACTTCGGTCCGGCCCTTTTTATCGATCCCGAGACAGATGAAATAAGGGCTTTGAACGACGAGCCGGACGAGCCGGGTGGAATATCAGAACACCAGGCGGTCAATGAAGCATGTGAGGAGCTGGTGTTCAAGCAAGAGAAGGAACCCTTGAGAAGGGGGGATCCGCTTTATGACTTTATTAATTTGTCACAGGATGAAGTCAGCATATATGTTATTGAGGATGATGCTCTTGGTGAGGAGCTCACGCACAGGGGTTTTTCACATATCGCTGAAGGGCTTATCACCCACGCCGGGACATTTCGTCATCCTGAAACCCGCGAGACCAGGGCCTTTAATTTGTTCGTTCCAAAGTCCGTTTATACAGTGCTTAATGGATTTTTGAAAATATCACCCCGGGTCATAGCAGAAGAGGGATCTCTGGAAGACATAGAAGGCGTAACTTCGGAGGAGAGATTACTTGCATTATGGAGGGCGCACGAGGCAGCTCATTTTATAGGACGGGAGCAGGATATCGACAGTCTTCTGGGGATCGGGCTCATAGGAAGTGAAATCACCAGGATGGCGAAGATGATCCATTTGTTCAGCAGGGCAGAAAGAGAATATGAAAAGCGGAATTTTGAAGAGGCGTATGAATATTTTTCCGAAGCCCAGGAGATGGATCATCATTGCCTTTACGCATATGAAATGATGATCAGGTTAAATGAAGCCAGGAGAAACTGGGTAGAGGCGCAGAGCGGGTATTTCTGCGCTCTTAACGAGATGAACATACGAGCCGGAAGAATAGTGTCGGGGCGCCCCTACGGACGTAAATACCTGGAGATGCTGGATAAGGGAATGGGAAGAGATTTCTACTTCGGAGGGATCAAAAGATATGGAGAGATCCTCATTGGAGGGGAAGAGAGCCCTGTGCCCATCTCAGAAGTCAGGCATTATTTCTTTTTTGGCTTAATTGACAATGTGATTTACCTGAGTGAGATCGTTCACCAAGCATTACAGGGACGATCTGAAGTTTCAAATCTGGAAAAGGAGATCATAGGAATACTCCTGTATTTCGCTGAAAGGGATGAATTAGAGAATACAAGCGAGATGGAGACCGTGCCTGACAATGTTCTCACATCCCAGGTTTTCTATATTGCCGGACAGGCGTATTATTTTAGCGGGGATCATGATAAAGCTGTGGAATGTTTCGAAAAGTCATTACAGCATGATGGTAATAACATTGACTCAACACTTTCTCTTGTCCGCTGTCAGGAAGACTGTTCTCGGGAGTCGTTCAGAAAGGCGCGCCAGGGCCTGGAGCAGGCAGAGGAAATATCAGGGCCCTCGGGAATTTTGACAAAAACATTAAAAATGCTCAGAGAGACTGAAGAGAAGGTCATAGCAGCTTCTGAAAAGGCCAGGGAGCAGTGCCAGAAAGGGGATTATAGCGGGTGCAGCAGAACCTTAAAATCATTGGAGGGTGGTATCGGAAAGATCCCCCTTTCCAAAGAGTTATTGGCCCTGCGAAAGAACAGCCAGGAGCTCGGCAGTTTAAAAAAGCGAGGCGAATCCTATTTTGATAGCAGACAGTTCGATGAAGCTATAGGATGTTTTGACAAGATACTGGAAAAGAACCCTGCTGATGAAGAAACCAAGAGACTGAAGGAAGAAGCTGTTCAGAAAAAGCAAGATGAAGAGGCTATAAGTGATAGGAAAGACGAGGTTAAAAAAGTCATTGATCAAGCGACACCGATCTTCACAACCGCCAAGAACCAGCAGGTATCCGGCAGAATAAGCAGGGCCAGGAGTAATTATAACAAGGCGCTGAAAATACTCAAAGAAGCGGATGTTGAAGATGAATCAATCACAAAGATGATCAAGGAGATAAAAAAAAGACTCGCTGAAATAGCCAATCTGCCTGACCGGGTTGAAAGGGTGAGGAAAGAACCAGAAGAGAGCGGGAAACGGAAAAGGAGCTCTCAAGAGGAACCAGAAAAGAAAAAGAAGAAAAAAGAAAAGAAGCCTAAAAAAGCCAAGAGAAAGGCCTATCTTTCCCCGGAAGTCGTAGCTGAACTGACGGCTACAGGAACCGAGTTATCAATGGGAAACAACCCCAGGATGGTGCTGAACGCCATTAGCCGTATCGCGAACAGGACCATGAAAACTATAGAAAAGGTGGAAGGCACCCGCACTCTGATGAGAGCAAGGACCGGTAATTTCAGGATATTCTACAGGCAGACTGACAGCGGGGATGTGCTGATCCTTTCAGTGGTGAGGAAGGGAGATGGGATATATAGCGCTGCAACGGCCCGGTTCCCGGACAGCCTTGATTGCGAGCCTATACTGGAACAATCTGTTACTTTGGAGGATTTTCAGAAGAAAGCAAGAGGGCATGGCCCTGCCCTTTTTATAGATCCCCGGACAGATGAAGTAAGGGCGTTGCGTGATGAGCCGGACGGAATATCAGAACACCAGGCGGTCAATGAAGCAATAGATGAGATCGTATTCAAACAGGGAAAAGAGCCATTAGAAAAAGGTGACCCGATCCATGATTTCGTCAACCTATCCACTGCCGCTATAAGCATTTATGTATATGATGACGAAGCCTTTGAGACCGAACTCGACCAAAAGGGTTTTGGGTATGTTGCAGAAGGACTTCTCACCCACGCGGGCACCTACCGTGACCCTGATTCAAATCTTACCAGAGCCAGTAATTTGTTCATTCCGGAATCCGTCTATAAAGTCCTGCTGGGTCTTTTAAAAAGAGCAACTACGGATTCAGCGGATGATACAGTGGTGCGTGTATGGAGAATTCACGAGACAGCGCATTTTCTGAACCGCATGGCTGATATTGACGCGAGGCTGGATCATCAACGAGAAGGCACGGCTGGATACATCTTTTTATTAGCCAAAGCAGAACGCGCTTTTGAAAAAGGAAGACTTGATGAGGCCTTGGAGCATGTATATAAGGCAATGGAAATGGTCCATGGCGCGTGTTTCACGTATGAATTAATGGCACAGATAGCCGAAGCCCAGGGGAATCTGGTAATTGCTCAGACTGGATGTATTTTAGCTCTGAATGTGATAAATATTCAAGCCGGAATGATAACGATAGGTCATCCCTTGGGGGATAAGCTAATGGAGATAGTGCAGCGAGGCGTGGGAAACGCTGTGATCTTAAAGGGTGTCAAAAGAGAAGGAGAGTTTTTGGAAAAGATGGACCCCGGAGACCTCGGCTATGATGAAATGGAAGCGGCATTTAAAAAGGGCCTTGTTCAGAATATAACAAGCGTAAGTGAGATCGTTACCAGGAAATTCGAGGAAAGAAGACCGCTTTCCCGGCTGGAGATGGACGCGGTTGAAGTCCTTTTAAGAGCTGCTGAAAGGAGAGAGATAGTCAATACTGCCATGTCCGCTGTGCCGGACGAGGCCTTGGAGTCTCATGTGTATTTTCTTGGCGGGGAGGCGTATTTTCTAACTGAAGATTATGATAAAGCCATTGAATGCTTTGAAAGATCAATAGAGTATGAGAAGACCCATCCAGCAGGGCATGCGAGACTCGCAATAGCATACGCGTATAAAGACAGGTCCAGGGGATCATTTGAGAAGGCGCATCAGGTCATTGAGCAGGCTGAAGAAAGATTCGGGACAGTGGATATCTTAAGTGAAACATCGGAATATCTTACGCATGCGGAAGATGAGATCAAACAGTCTGCGGAAAAGGCGCATAAGTATTTTGAGAAAGGCGATTATGGTAATTGCAGGAGGACTCTTACAGCATTGCAAAAGAAGTTCGGTAAAACGCCTCTTCCGGATGATCTACTGGCTTTGCAGAGCAGGAGTGAGGAGCTTGGCAGTTTAAGAAGTCACGGCAGAGCATATATGAATAGCGGAAGATTTGATGAGGCTATAAAATGTTTTGATGAGATATTGGAAAAGAACCCATCTGATAAAGCGACCAAAAAACTCAAGGAAGAGGCCGCGCAGTTGAAAAAAGATGGAGAATCAGAAAAAGACAGAAGGGCCATTGTAGATAAAATACTGAAAAGCGCGCAGGAATTCCTTACTCGTGCCAATAATCAGGTGGTTTCTGGCAAGATTGGCAGGGCCAGGGGGAATTATAATAAAGCATTGGAAATTCTTAGAGCGACAGAGATCTCAGATGAAGCCATAACAAAGATGATAGATGATGTAGAGAAGAAACTCGCCGCAATAGAACATCTGCCCGACACGGTGAAAAGAGAGGTGGAAGAAAAAAAACGGGGAAAAAGAAGAAGGACGGTAGTGCTGGAAGAAGAGCCTATTGCTGTTAAGATGGAGGAGACTAAGAGGATCGTTGCAAGAGAAATATTCTTTTCTAAACGGGTTATCAATACATTGACAAAGGGTAATCTGGCAACAGAGGAATATCACAACAGGGTTCTGGAGTCTATGAGGCGGGTGTCAACTAAAGACATGAGGAATGTAGATATAGACAAGATAACAGATCGAAGGTATTTATGGAGGATCAGGACCGGGGATATACGAATAGTATTCGCTTATATTGGTCAGGCGGTATTAGTGCTTTCGGTGTTTAAGCGGAAAAAAACATATAAAAGAGTGTTTAGAAAATTTACAGACAGTTTCGATTATGGACTGATCCTGGATGATGCTATAGCTATGACGGATTTTGAGAAACAGATCAGCGGGGAAGGTGTCACCATGAAAGCGCCCGGGTCATTGCCCATGGATGAGGACGAACGTGTAGATGAAGAGTATATTACCGGGCTGGTGTCCAGGGCAACTGAAAGAACAGGGGATGTGAATATCCAAGAGGCAGCGGCATATATAAATAAGCACGCGCCGCCGCTTGGCGGTGCCGAGGTAACTGCCGATAAAATAAAGATTTACACAATAGACAGCCTTGGCGACATGATGGGCATACCCAGGCTTGAAGGCGCGGAAAAGGCAATAGACCTTATTTACGAGTACGGCGTATATGATGAAAAGGACGGAATGTTAAACATATACGTGACCAGGCAGTATTTTAAGACGCAGTTAAAAGACAATACAATAGGTTTGGCGGAATTCATAGATCACGAGTATACTGAAAAAGTTTTAGGTTATTCACACCGGGTAGCAGCCTCAAGGAGCTGTAAATTCATTCCCGAAGGCGGAGTTGGGTTAAGTCCGTTCCATTACTTCTACGCCGATCAGATAATAGATGAAAAAAATTACGAATTGGCAAAATTTCTGACCGCGGAGAGATTCGCGTCAAAGGATGTCCTGGCCGTATACAGGGGTGATAAGAGCGAGATCAGGCAGATAGAGGCATATGAAACGCTGTTCTTTGATTATCTTCGTCTTTTGGAATGGCTTAAAAAAGCGGAAGAAGAAGAAAAGCATGATGTATTGGCAGAATTATCTTTGAGAATCTATAAGATATTGGAAAAGCACCCGGGAATAAAATTGACCGAAGGACAAGAAGAGATCTATAAAAACATAGAACAGGAAAGATTTTATGTTCATGAATTCAAGACCTCAAGACAGGTGTACATGTCATTATCTCAAGTTCCTCTTGAAGCATTTGCAGGAGAAGATGAAGACATGGTATTTATGGGGAATAAACTCGGCTCACGAGGAGAGTTGTATTGTAAAGGGCAGGAGACCCCCCTTATAACTTTTGGCAACTATCCAAGGTCAAAGATAGCTTTTAAAATGAAGAACGGAGATATTTATCGCATATGGATACTGGATAACGAGAATAGCGTGATAGATTTCAGACAGATGGGACAGATTCACGAAACGGATGAAAAATTCCGTATGAGATTTAACCTTAAGATCGAGCGAACCCGGTTTAATGCATTAGGGGATTGTATCGTGCGGGATCAGAGACTGGATGTTGTCGGTAATCTGCATATAGGCGGAAGGGCAGTCAATTTCGGATCCTATTATAGTATGTGTAAGGTGGAGATAAAGGTCAAGTCAGGGCAGATAGAAGGAGTGGTGATATTTGACGAACGAGGATCGCCGGTCAGAAAAGTAGATTTTGTACTTATATATGATAAGAAAGGCAGGCTGTTAGATTCTTTCCACCATAATCTTCCCCAGAGCAAGCTCGAAAAGCTGGACGGTGTGACTTTAAAGAAGTTCAGGCTGAATTCAAACGGAGCTCTTATACTTGGAGCCAGCAAGGATCCCATACCACATTTTCACGATCATCCTAACGCAGAAGTAGAGATCGATATCATACAGGGACATATAGACAAGGTCAGGATACTCGGGGAAGATGGCAGGGCTATTGAAGAACATATATTTAAGCTTGTATACGATGAGGAAAACAAGGTTATATGTTCCTTCTGCGAGATGATATACAGTCAGGACTTTGACAAAACAACCGGGAGGATCAAGAGATGGAAGACCGACAAGGGCGGGCTCCTTAGAGCAGGCAACAGGACTCTGGGCTCTTTTCCGGTTAAAAAAGAAAGCCCGGTCGAAGCAGTGGTTGAGCGGGGCATCACAAAGGAGGTCCAGTTTTTCAAGGATGAAGAGGCAAAACAAGCCGACGGAGATCCGATAAAATACAGTCTTGTCTACGATCCCAGGGGAAAACTTATGGACTCGTTCAATAGAGGATATTCAGAGGAAAAAACGAGAAAGTTAAAGAGGGCCACGGTAAAGGAGTTTTATCTTAGAGACAGGGGGGTTCTGTTTTGGGGCGACCGTTATTGGGCAGGTTTCACGAAATACCCGAAGCATAAGGTAGAGTTTGATGTGGTGGACGGAATAGTGACTGAAGTAAGGATATTTGACAAAAAGGGAGAAAGGATAATAGAAACAGTGCTTCTCACACTTATATATGAGGTTAGCAGAAAAGGAACGGAGAAGCTCTTTGACAGTTATTGGAAGAGGTATGCCTCAGTGAAGTTCCAAAAGTTGAAAGGGAAATATGTGATCAGAAGGGCAAACCTTACGGCGAATAAAGAATTGAATATAGGGGGTAAAACAGGCAGCGGAAGGAACATTCCCCGCGCAAGATTCCCCGAAATGCAGCTTGGCGCGGAAGTTGTTGTATACGTTGAAGATGCAAAAATTACCGGCGCGGAAGAAGTCTTATTGGGGGTTGAAAGGATTCTGCAGAACGCCAGAGAAGTCATACCCCGGCTTGTCCACAGCATGATGAAGATCTCGGAAAGGATCTCAGCAAAAGATAAAGACGAGAAAATCGTGCTGCTTCTTGACATGGACCTCACGGACCGGGATGAGAAAAAGATAGGAAAAGAGATCGAGCGGCTTATACGACTGCTTACGGATGTAGAAAATAATAACGGGGACCTTAAGACGTTCCTCGCCAACCTTGAGATAAGAAGAGCGAAAGGCAAGGACCTTCTGAATAAAAAAGGGAACGTCAAGGATGAGAACGTCATTGTTGTGACGAGTAAATCCAATCTGACCTATTTTAAAAGCATAGAGGACAAAGCAGTTATCGCGGCTATAGACGATGAAAACTTCCCGGAATCGGCTTATTTCCCCTTGCTTGAAGTCGTGCTTTTTGCCATCGGTAAATACATGGAGTGGGATGAAGACACGCTCCGTGAACATTACGGAAACATACCTAACGCTGCTCCGATAGAAGATGTTGATAGTAAGCTCTTCAAGAGAGACATGAGAAATGTTGTCATAAAACTGATACCGGATGCTACTGAGTTCAACACCCGGGAACTAGTGGACATGATGGAACGTATCAGGGACATTCTCTCCAAGGCCTGATCCAGGCTCCGTAAAGTATTTACACCAGCCAGCCATTATGATAAAGTATGCTTATGTTAAAGGATCTGAAGAAAGACATAGACAGGGAAATAAGATCATATCTTTCCGATATAAGGAAGAACTACAGGCTGCACGAGACATCGAAGCTTCTTTTCAACGGGATAAAGGATTTTCTGGAGCGAAAAGGCAAGAGGATCCGGCCCATTTTATACCTTTTGAGCTACCAGGGTTATACAAAAAGGAAGAGGTTCTCGCATAAAAGACTTATCCGTTCATCCCTTTCCCTTGAGCTTTTGCATGATTTTTTGCTTGTCCATGATGATGTCATTGACAGGTCCCGGCTACGCCGGGGCAAACCCACGCTTCACAGATCGTTCAATGCCCGCCTGGCTGTATCTCCCGACAGTATAATGGGTTCCGGACTCAGCATAGTAGCCGGCGACGTGATATTCGCTCTGGCTGTCGAGACATTGCTTGATATGGATGAAGAACGGTCCAGGAAGGAAAAGGCCTTGAGAAAGTTCATCGAAGCTGCCGTGTTTACCGGCGGCGGTGAGTTCATAGACATTGTCAACGGGGCGAAAGGGATCGATGAGATCCGAAAAAGGGACGTTTTCTTGAATTACACCATGAAGACCGCTAAATACACTTTTGAGGCCCCGATGCTTATGGGCGCGATCCTGGCCGGTGCCGGGAAGAAAGAATTGGATAAATTGTCTGAGCTGGGGACCGTTTTCGGCCATGCTTTTCAGATACTGGATGACCTGCTTGACATGTTCTCGACTAGCAGAGAAATAGGCAAACCCGTTCTGTCAGATCTTGCCGAGTCAAAGAAAACACTGCTTGTCTGGAAAGCATATGGAGACCTGCGCCGGAAAGATAAAGTGGAATTCAACCGGATCTTTAAAAAAGGGAACAAGACACGGGCTGATCTGAGTAAATTGAAAAAACTGGTGGAGGGATCAGGAGCCCCTGTGTACTGCCTTAAACAGACACGCTCTCTTCTGGCAGAAGCCGGTCATATAATAGAAAGCCTTAGGATGAAAAAAGAGTTCAAGAAGCGCCTGCGCCGAATAACAGACGGCTTTACGCCAAAGATCGAAAGGCTGGAAAGGACGATCAAAAACTAACGGACCGGACAGAAAAATGAAGATAAACATAGCAAAAAGTTCAGGGTTTTGTTTTGGAGTGAGACGGGCGATAGATATCAGCGCAGCCCTTGCTGATAAAAAAAAGCAGGTATCCATCCTGGGAGATATAGTGCATAACAGTTTCCTTGTGCGTAAACTTTCCCAAAAAGGAATAAAGAAGATAAACAGGATAAGACCCGTAAAGGGCGATACATTAATAATAAGCGCGCACGGGGCCCCAAAGAGGGCGTTTGAAAGAGCAAGGGAATGCGGGTACAGGATAGTGGATGCCACGTGCCCTAAAGTCAAAGATATCTATAAGATCGCAAGAAAGCTTGAGAAGAGCAACAAGATAATAATCATCGGAGATAAGGGGCATACCGAGGTAAAGGGCATTGCCGGACAGATCAGGAAGAAGCCCATAATAATAGAATCTCCGAAGAAGATACCGGTCAAACAACTTGCCCGCATAAAAAAAGCAGCAGTGATAACACAATCGACACAGTCCCTCGCTAATATTAACGCCATAATGAAACGCCTGGAAAAGATAATGCCGGATGTCAGGCTCTATAACACCACCTGCCGGATCACTGTCATCAAACAGAGGGAGATAGAGTCACTGCCGAGGAAAAATGACGTAGTGCTGATCGTGGGTTCACCCACGAGCGCGAACACAAAAAGGCTCTATCAGATATCAAAAAAAATAAACAAAAAGACCCACTGGATAGATACTAAGAAAGACCTAAAACCTTCCTGGTTCAAACATGCCAAAGCCGTAGGGATAATGGCCGGAGCGTCCACACCTGATGAGGTAGTGGATGAGATCATCAAGACCATTAAACACTATTAAAGGGAAGAACATCCTTCCACCCACGCTCAAGTCAATTCAGAAATAATACCTGTATAGCTCTAAAAAACCTTGTTTTTTATAGGTTCATAATGGACTAATTTTGTGTAAGTCGTTTAAATTGTTTGCATAGCAAATCATTCAAGTAAACGCACTATATCTTAACTTAAAAAGTTAGCTTTATTTTTAAATAAAAGCTTGATGTTTGCTGTATAAATAGTTATAATAGCACGAGTATAAGACTAACAATAAGGGAATTTGGGAATCCTGCCCATCGTCCGATAGAGAAGTACCAATTTTAAAGCGAATATCCCTAAAAAGAGCGAATTTTGACATCGATGTTAAGCTATAAAATAGTAAGGTGTATTCTTGTTGACTAATACTGAAAATATGGTAGAATAATCTCAGGTTAATTGTAAAAAAAGGTAGAACAAATATATCAGGAGGGTTAAATGCGGGATCACAATACTGAAACCAGTAATATAAAAAAACAAAAAGATAAGTTTATGGACAAACCTGAATTCTTTTCCAAGAAGGACGTTTCAGACGATGACATGAGTGGCCTGGTTACCTGGACGAGGCGTCATGCCTTTTTTATTAAGTGCGTAAGCCTCACTCTGTCACTTATATTTCTTCACCAGCAGCTAGGCTGGTCACAGGAAGGAAAGCCTGTATGGGCGTATGCCAAACCAATGGAGATCAACCAGCCGCAGGATCTTCAAAAAAGCGAGTTTGAAATACCATACGATATCGCAGACACCCAAAGCGTTAAAAAGAACGGCGGGGACGAAGTAATCGTTCACATTCAGGATGCTCACGCCTCATTATCCGCGCAGTATTCAATAGCCAAACTACTTGACTCTCTTGTGACCAATTATGACCTGCAGTTCATAGCCCTCGAAGGTTCTGCCGGATATATCGATACCTCATTGCTGAAGACGTTTCCGGATAAAAAGATAAGAGAGGACACGGCTTCGTTCCTGATGAGAGAAGGCCGGATGAGCGCCGGTGAGTTTTTTACCATCACTTCCGACCGGGAAGATATACAGCTCTACGGTATAGAAGATGACGAGATATACCGGGAGAACATCGAAAGTTTCCGGGCGGTCGCAAAGGAACGCGCGAAACAGACAGGAGATCTCTCTAGCCTGCTGGAACAGTTAAACGCCCTTGGCGAAAAGATCTTCTCAAAGGACCTTAAGGTCCTGAATGACAACTCCGTCCTTCACAGGGAAGGGAGTCTAAGCTTTTCTGACCACTGGAAAAGCATAAGCGATTTTACAAAAAAATACAATATAGACATTTCAGGATATACTGAGATCACAAAACTGCTGGAATCGATGGAGCTGGAAGAGGGCATAGATTTCGGAAAGGCCAATACTGAAAGACGCAGCCTCATCGATGAATTAAGCAGAAAGGTGGACAAGCCTGAACTGGAAAGCCTGGTGCTCAAGTCTCTTGCCTTTAAGCAGAACAAGGTGTCCCAGGGGGATTTTCACAGGTATCTTGTAGGCCTTGCCGAAAGCAAGGGTATCCCCGCCGATGGATATGAGAACCTCATAAACTTTACAAGATATGTGACAATATACGAATCAGTTGAAATATTCAAGCTGTACAGGGGAATGGAAGGACTGGAAGACAGTATCCGGGAAAAGTTGTACCGCAGCGATGACGAGAGAGAACTTTGCAAGATGACAAAAATGGCGCGGCTGTTAAAACAACTGTACGCCATTGAACTTAACAACAGAGAGTTCGCGTACGTTGAGAACAACCACAAAGACTTCACCGCGGAGAGGTATTCAAGGTCTATAAGAGAAAAATGCGGGAAGTATAATGTGGCAATTACGGGAGAGTACGACCTTTCCGGCATAGTAAGCGGTATAGTCGGCGCCATGAAGTTCTATCGCGACGCCGAGGCAAGAAATAACGCGATGATCGCAAATACGATCGCGAACATGCGTAAAGAAGGAAAACACGTCGCGGCTCTTATCACCGGCGGATATCATACCGAAGGGCTGACCAGCCTTATGGAGCAAAAAGGCCTGTCATACCTTGTGGTTGTCCCGAAATTCGAGAATGAAAAAGAGAGGCCGTATGTAGCTATCCTTACTAATAAAAAGAAGCCGTACGAGAAGATACTTGAGACAGGAAGGTATCAGCTGGCAGTAGCGGCGTATTTTGACGAATATGAAGGCGACCTGAACAAGATCAAACCGGCGGTTTTTTACGCGCTCGGAGCCCAGGCGATCGAAGGTGGGGATGTCGAATCCACCAAATTACTCTGGGAACAGGCATACAGGACAGCGTATGCTGGAATACCGGCGGAGGCTATGGGATTTGAGCCTGTATCACCGGATGAGTTCAAGGCTTTTCTGGACAGCATTAGTGTCCTCAGGTACAAGAAGAAAGCCATAATGACGGACGGCAACGTCTTTGTCACGCTCGCTGGAAAAGATCTCCTTACTTTTGATCCGGCCTCCAAGTCGGAAAGGGACGCGTTTTTAAGCATCCAGGCTTCGAAAGCCTTGAAAGAAGAGGCGGAAGATACTGAAAAATTTGCCGCCGCGCTTACGGCTTTGAAACAGGAAGTGGCAGAGATAAAGGACCTGAAGGACGAGCTCAAGGTCATAACCACACAGCTGGGAAGTTCCATAGCCAGGGAAGCAGCGAAAGAAGAGCTTGAAGGGCTCGCGGAGAAACTTGCGCCTGAGGGTGAAAGGGCAGCGCTGGTAGTTGAAGCGCTTGACGGAGCTGAATTAAATACAGAGAATGTCCGCGAGGTATTAAGGAACCTTGGAAGGGAACAAAGAGTGCGTCTTTCCCAGAACTGGCAGAAAGATAAGGGTCTGGCGGCGGAGGTGGACTCGTTTATCGTCGCGGTGCAGGAACAGCAGAAGCTGGATGGCATAAATCTGTTACTGGGAACCATAGGCCATATTGTTAATAACAGGTTTGTGGCTTTTGCCTTCTTTGATATGATTTTCAATTACGCTCGTGATGATAGTGAAAAAGAAGCGAAATATAGGGGAACAATTAAAAGGTCAATAAGTTATATCTTAGAGTTTAATCAAACCTTGGATGGGATTGTTCGGGAGGGAAGGATAAAAAGGACGGAGTTCTCTACTATTGATTTGGAGACTTCTCTGGAAGAAGGAAAGGTCATAGCTGGAGCAAGCCATGAATTATTAAAACACATATGGGATAAGGAACATGCTTTAATGGAGCGAGTGCTTGATGTTGTGGAAGCAATGAGTAAGCTTGCGATTGATGAGATAGAAGGGTTCTGTGGCCATCTTGCCTCGTGCTATGATACGTATACAGAAGAATTAGAGGTTCTCAGGGGGGATAGAGAATCCAGCGCGGAACAAAAGATAGAAAAATTTGATGCGATTGTAGCTAAGTTTTATGAAGACTCGCAGATAGAGGGCGAATCCGCTCAAGAGATCCTGGCCAAAGCTGAAAAAGTTGAAGAAGCAAAGGAACCGGAAGAACCAAAGGAACCCGGCAAAGGCGTGACAATAGAAACAAGATGGCTGGGCAGGATATTATCCAAAGTGGTCAAGTTACCCAAAGCATTATATGAAAATGTGATCGTTCCTGTTATTGAGGTCGCGTATCCAATGCTCGGTCTCACAGTGCTGTCAGCCGTGCAGGGAAAGGGCATTTCAGGGATCACCGGTCTTAACCTTGCTTCCTGGCCGGTGCTTATCACGCTTGCGGTGGTTGGTATTGTATTTATTGCCCGTCATCCCAAGGCTTTGTCCACTTTGGCCACATTGATCCCGGGACGCGGGCCGCCTGAAGATATGAAGAAGAAGCTCACCATTCCTGCAGTGATCTCCGGGCTGCGTATCGTATTTGCTTTTGCCGCGGGGATACTGGCACCACATACACCGGTCAATCCATTATTTATTTTCGCAGTTCTTGATATATCCTCCCACATGATCTTGAACACTCTGGCTCCTCGCCTGGGCCTTGAAAAAGGCAAGGCAAAAATCGTTGAAATACCTGTGGCGATCGAGGAAAGGGACGAAGAGGCTGCCCTGGAAGTGATAGAGACAAAACCCGATGGCTCATACCTTGCAAGCAAAGAGTTTTATCCGAATACAAACCAGCCAGGGCTTGTAGAAAGTTACACTAGAAAAGGCAAGCTTCTTATTACCTATATATACGACATAAAGGGCGATCTTGTAGGAGAGATCGACGTGGATGGCACGGTCTACAATTACACAAGGACCGAACTGGATTTTCTCAAGGCGACCCCGTATGAGGTTTACAGGCCGGGGCAGATATCAGCGTTGAGAAAGCTTAAGAACGGGATACTGGCGGAACTCGGCACAGGACGCGGGAAGACCGTCCCGCTTGCCGGGGCAGCGCTTGCCAGATGGCAGGAGATGGAACAGAGGAGTGTAATATTCACTCACAGTGATCCCCTGACCGAGCAGGCCATGAACGGTGATGAAAAGGCCCCGGGCATGGGTGTTGTGCTGAGCAATTGCGGAGCAGCAACAGGGTTCATCCTTCCGGACAGTAAAGGCGGAGAAATAGGTTATATCTTTGAAAACGGAGATAAAAGGGAAGCTTCTATAGATGAAGTCTATGATAAATGTGCCATAGTTTACGCAAAGTGGGAAAGAGTGGTCCATCGTCATATGCGGGAGACGGTCGGGACCCTTCCAAAGGCTCTTAAGAACTTTGAACGTTATGGCCTTTTTGACGAAGCTGACCTTATACTCATCTTTTCCTCGGCAACACCGTGTATTATCTCCGGCAAAAAGATGGATGACTGGAAGGGACGGCTTCAGGTTCGTACAGCCATAAAGAGAAGTGCTTATATACAGGATATATTTAATAATAGTGATTTATATTATACACGCGATGAGGCCAAGGAAGTGTTCTTGACCACTAGAGGGCAGGGCATGGTCAACAAAGCCCTTAGGGCCATGGCCAGTAAAAGACCGAAGCTGGCAGAGGTGTTAGAAGCGCATGGAAATACTTTTGTCATAGACGCCCTCAAAGCCCACCTCTTCTACAAAGAGGATGTCCAGTATTTCGCGCGCAGGGACAAGAGTGGAAGGATTATCGGTATATACGTCCGTGATGAAGCGACAGGAGCCCAAAAAGTGGGGATGTCTTTCGGGGAAGGCATCCAGCAGGCCGTGGAAATCAATGCCGGAGTTGTTGCGAAATATGTAACTCCGGAAACTTATACTTTGATGTCAGAGACCATAGTTCAGTTTTTAAATTCAGATCTGATCATTGATTTCGCCGGAGCCAGCGGAACATTGGCAAAAGATCGTATGGCAAGTATGTATACCGGTAAAACAGTAGAAGCCGTCGCGGGTCTGCCTCCCACCCTTAAGAAAGAAGGGCATAGGGGGTTTGCAACAGAGGAAAGGAAAAGGCGGGCCGCATTAGCAAGTGCCGTAAAAAGATTCCGTGCGGGCCAGCCTGTTTTTATAAAGGTCCAGTCAGAAGTAGAGACCGTTGCTCTTAAGAATTTCTTTGAAGCAAATCTTCCAAAGGATGTAAAGGACGGAATAATCATGAATATAGCCGATGGCAAGAAGCCGGAGGCATTTGAATCAGCGATCAAACAGGCAGGTTACGCGAACGTCTGGACGATCGCCACCAATGTGGCGCACAGGGGTGTTAACATCAATGTTCAGGGATGCAGGCTTGATGAGGACGGCAGTGAGGGAGAAATGGTGCCGGATGACGAGAGCGGCCTGGCTCCCGGTCTTCATGTTATGTCCTATTATATGGATGAGGATGAGGATTTCGAGATACAGACGATGGGTCGTGGCGACAGGGGTATTAATGCAGGTTCATGGGAAGGATTATTCTGTTTTGATGAGCTGTTATTCCAAAATTATCCCGCTCTTTTAGCCCATCATAAAATACTGCTCGAGCAGGCAGTAAGGGGAAACGATAAAGAAGCTATAGAAGAGTTGATACACCAGATAAGGTCTCTGGTCGTAAGCGCGAAAAACAGGAATGACGAAAGAAGAAGGGAATATGAGGATGAAGTTTTTGCGTATCAGCAGAAGTTCCTGCGACTTTTTGCGATCACCAGATTAGCAAAGGGAGTTCCTGCTGGACCCAGAGGGCTTGTCAGCATAAGACAGCTGATGCCTTTCATAATGGTCTTGAGAAGTATTGGTGTCTATAATGCCATCAAAACAAACCTTCCAAAGGTCAAGGAGTTCCTGAAAAACGCCGGCATGTATGGCAAGGAAGTGGAAAAGCTGAAGCTCAGCCCGGATGAAGATCTGGCATATGTGATAAATTGTCTGAGATTGATAGTCAAGACCAAGATCGAAAAGGAATTGCTCAAATTCCAGACCGAACAGCAGGCGACAAGGAAGCGGCTCAGTTATCTGGCCAGCCTGGCAAGGCTCGGAGTAAGGGGCGCTTTTATCCAGTTTGACCAGGAACTGGCCAATGCCATAAGACTGTCACGGAACTTCAGGGCAAAAGAACAGGATGTAAACAAGCTTGTCCAGTCCGTGATAGCCCAGTCCCTGGCAGGAGCTGTTTCACAGGTAAAGGCGGTGGAAAGTCCGGCTAAAGCTAAAAGAGAAGCCCTGTTTTCAAAGCTTAAAATAATAGGCGCTATAGTATTAGTGGTCGGGATAAGCGCGTTGACCGTTATCTATGGACTTGGGCCCATTACCAGTAATGCGTTCCAGCCTGCTATGGGCTTTCTAAAGGCCCAGTCCGTCTTGGCTGGTATTATCGGAGCAGGCCTTTTAATACCAACGGTATATTTGCATCAGATGTACAGCAAAAAAATAGGTCAGCTTGACAGGTCAACGACCAATTTTATGCGCTTTACGGCAGGCATAGGAAAGGGGAGTTTCCTCAAAGGCGCCGCGAAGTGGGCAGGCATGATGGCATTGCATCTTCTGGCCGGCCCCGGGATGTATGTCGGAGCAGGTATGCTGCTTACCTCGATCGTTTTTCCGGTCATAACGCTTGCGGCAATACCTATTCCGGTAATACCGATCGCTTTATCTTCGATATATCTGGCTTTTCTTGCAAGGCTTGTTCTTATAAGAATATTTCAATCACAATTTCATAAAGTCGAAGACGTAAGGCCGACGCCTTTCAGGCGCGGTGTCCAGGCTTTTGCCAGGACACTGGTCGTAGCGATTGGCGCGTTGTTCACGATCCAGATCAGCGGCGGTTCACCTCTGGTTACAGGGATTTCTTTATTGGCACTCTTGGGCACAACACTGCTTTCTGTTGCTGCCAGTATAAAGGAGGACAGGAAAGAAGGTTATGCTAAAGTGGCCAAGCCGGTCTATCTTGGGATACTTGCCGGGGTGGTCGCTATAGTGGGAATAATAGCGGTCGCTACATCCGCCGCCCCGCTTATTGTTCCGATGATCAAGATCGCGGTAGCAGGATTAGGCGTAGGCATAATCACGATGCAGATCATTCATGCCAGAACACAGGCAAAGGACGCGGCCGCGGACGGGCAGAGTTACTGGCGGACGTTTGTGGAATCATTCATACCGAATTCCCGCAACTTGATCATGCGGGGTGTAGCAATATGGGCAATTTTTGTTTTGTTCAAGAGTGGGATTATATCGCTTGCGATTCTTGTAGCGGGAGGTGTGGCAATAACACTGTTGCTGCACAGGTATGGCGTGAACATGGAAAAAATAATCGGCCGGCCGGTATCTGAAGAATTTTCGCAGGCAATGGGCGGCATGATCATGTTATCAGCCGGTGCTTCACCCATGGTCGCGTTCCCCCAGGCTATTGACAAGCTGGACGAGCAGCTGGATGGAATAAAGGAAGAGCGTATGCAGGAAGTAATGAAGCAATATATGCCTTCAGGTGCTGATAATCCCGAGCTTACCAGGGTTTTTCAGGAGCTTATGCTGCCTGCTCTTGAGGATGTTCAGCTGCCGGCTGAAAAAGCTATTGAAGAATATGAAGAAAGAAGGGGTTTTAAAGAACTGGGAAGGAATATAGAGTCGGTCTTTAGCGCTATTATGGACGGGGAAGGCATCCCTGCCGTTCAGCCGGAAGCAGATGAAGCCGCTGGTATGGCGGTCACTGAAGTGCCTGTTGAGCCTTCAGCAGTAATACCGGAAATGCCGGAACTGGCAGTGGAACTACCCGTAGATACGCAGGTTGTGAGTATAGATCAGATCGATACAACGCCTGTGGTGGCACAAATAAGCGTTACCAAAGTTCCTCAACCTGACACTGGCATGACAGTGCCGGAGATCTCTATAAGCAAAGAAGCTTTTGTAATGAGCCCTGCTGGGGAAGTTACAGCACCGACTGAAGATGAACTGTTTAATGAGATGATGGGTTTTAGTAATATCAGCTCATTTTTGATGGGTTCCCAGATCGCCGGGGATGAAGATAAGTTCCGGGATTTTGTTGAGCACTGGATGTTCAAGGATAACGGGATCTGGTACGTCAGGCATCGCGGTGATCCTAATGCTCCGGCCTTAACCCTTCCTGAATATAATGAGGCTCTTGGCAAAGTAATGGTTAAGCCGAATATCAGCCAGGCCATTCTGGCCGCGGAAACCCAGATCCAGAAAGCAGCGCTTTACAATAACATCGGATTCACAGCGGCTAGAATGTACAAGGTTGGAAATACGTGGTATGTAAGAGCAACCGATGACCCCAGCGCGTCCGCATTGACCCTGGATGAATTTGATGAGGCGTTCGGTGTGCTGTCAAGCCAGAGCAATATCAAAGCTGCTTTGGATGCAGCAGTTACTGGGATTGCCGCAAGAGCTCTTTATAATGGTATTAATTTCGTTGCCGGAAGGATGTACAAAGAGGGGAATGCCTGGTATGTAAGAGCGGTGGATGATCCCAATGCTCCGGCGCTTACCATAGAACAGTTCAATGAAGCCTTTGGGGTCCTTATAACTCAGAATAACATAATTTTAGCCCTTGCGAACGCGACAACAGATGCCGCAGTGACAGCACTTTACAACGGGGTATATTTTGCTGCATCCAGGATGTATAAGCAAGGCAATAACTGGTATGTAAGAGTGACAGACAATCCTAACGCGCTGGCATTGACCATAGAGCAGTTTGACGAGGCGTTTGGAAAGCTTACAAGTCAGGCGAATATAAAGGCAGCTCTCGATGCGGCAGTGAGTGATGCGGCAGTGGCAGCGGTTTATAACGGCGTTTATTTCGCAGCGGGAAGGATGTACAAGAAGGACAATAAGTGGTACGTAAGGGCCACAGATAATCCTAACGTGCCGGCATTGACCATCGAGGATTTTGATACAGCATTCGGTCTCTTGATAGCACAGCCGAATATCGGCAATGCTCTGGCAAACGCGACAACCGAGGCAGCGGTAGATAGCGTTTATAACGGCGTGTATTTTACCGCAGGAAGGATGTATAAGGCAGGCAATACCTGGTACGTAAGGGCGACAGATAATCCTAACGCGCCGGCATTGACAATAGAAGATTTTGATGAAGCGTTCGGCTCATTGATGTTGTTGCCGAATATCGGTAATGCCCTGGCGAACGCGACAAGTGGCCCGGCAGTTAAAGCGCTTTACAATGGCGTATATTTTGCCGCAGGAAGGATGTACAAGGGGGCTGACAATAAGTGGTACGTAAGAGCGATGGATGTTCCCGGCGCCACGGCATTGACCATAGAGGATTTTGATACAGCGTTCGGGCTTTTGATGTCACAGCAGAATATCAGCGCTGCATTGGCAAATGCGACAACCGCGGCAGCAGTAACGGCGCTATATAACGGAGTATATTTTGCGGCAAGCAGGATGTATAAACAGGGTAATACCTGGTACGTAAGAGCGGCAGATGATCCTAACGCGCCGGCATTGACCCTTGAGGATTTTGATACAGCGTTCGGGCTTTTGAT
>CAYSJU010000029.1:0-1285 GCA_964431495.1 uncultured Planctomycetia bacterium | reverse complement strand
TTTGATACAGCGTTCGGGCTTTTGATGTCACAGCCGAATATCAGCGCTGCATTGGCAAACGCTACAGCCGAAACAGCACCGGCGCTATACAATGGTGTTTATTTCGCAGCTGGAAGGATGTACAAGTCAGGCAATACCTGGTACGTAAGAGCGGCAGACGATCCTAACGCGGCACCATTGACAATAGCAGATTTTGACACAGCGTTCGGACTTTTGATGTCACAGCAGAATATCAGCGCTGCGCTGGTAGACGCGATAACCGCGGCAGAAGTAACAGCGCTCTATAACGGTGTTTATTTCACGGCGGGAATGATGTTCAAGGAAGGGAATAACTGGTATGTAAGAGCGGCAAAGGATCCTAACGCGCCGGCATTAACCTTGCAGCAGTTTGACGAGGCATTCGGCGAGCTTGTAAGCCAGACGAATATCAAGGCAGCGCTTGACGCGGCAATAACTGATGCAGCAGTAACAGCACTATATAACGGAGTGTATTTTGTTGCCAGCAGGATGTATAAACAGGGCAACACCTGGTACGTAAGGGCAGCAGACGATCCTAACGCGCCGGCATTGACAGTAGAACAGTTTGACGAGGCGTTTGGCGAGCTTGTAAATCAGACGAACATAAAAGCAGCGCTTGACGCGGCACTAACTGATGCAGCAGTAACAGCGCTCTATAATGGAGTATTCTTTGCGGCAGCAAGGATGTACAAGGAAGGGGATACGTGGTATGTCAGAGCAGTGGATGATCCCAATGCGCCGGCGTTGACCCTGGACCAGTTTGACGAGGCGTTCGGGATATTAATGGGACTGACAAATATCAAAGCCGCTCTTGAGAGCGCTACAACCGCAGCTGAGGTAAATGCTGTGTATAATCTTGTTTATTTTGTGGCAACAAGGATGTTCAAGCCAGGGGACACGTGGTACGTAAGAGCAATGGAAGATCCAGATGCGTCGCCATTGACCCCGGAAGAATTTGATGAAGCCTTTGGAATCCTCATGAGCCAGACAAATATCAAGACTGCTCTGGAAGAAGCAGGTACCGAAGCTGAATTAACAGCGGTTTACAACGGTGTTTTCTTTGCAGCAGCGAGGATGTATAAGGGAACTGACGGCAAGTGGTATGTAAGGGCAGTGGATGATCCGGACGCGCCTGCATTGACAGTAGAAGATTTTGATGAAGCGTTTGGCGAGCTTGTGAACGCGCCGAATATCAAGGCAGCGCTTGACGCGGCAGACACAGACGCAAAGGTAACAGCCTTGTATAACAGCATCTATTTTGTGGCAG
>CAYSJU010000028.1:0-24082 GCA_964431495.1 uncultured Planctomycetia bacterium | reverse complement strand
AAAAGCACCCCATTGCGGTTATCTGTTTCAGAAATAAACCCCATCCATTGAAATTTCTTAAAGTCCTCTGTCTTTACCAGACTCAGCCGGCAGGTGTGGCTGCTGTGCGCGGCATGGACTATATAATATGCATCCCCGATCTTTGTTACGCGCGGATCATAATACATGCCGCCGGTATACTCCTTAAACTCCGGATCGTTATGGGGCATATCCACCGGCTCCGGCCGCGGCTTAAAATGATAACCGTCCTCACTTTCCGCGATCCAAAAACGGTCAACCAAAGCGGAATTCTCCACCCGGCAAACCATCATATAAATACCCTTGTATTTCACGATGCCGGAATTAAAAACAGCTCTAATATCGGCCTCAGCCGGGAAATCCTTACCTGTCAAGACAGGATTCCCATCATACCGCTTGCATATAGGGTACTTGCTTGTATTCACGTCTAACACCTCCAAATTTGCATTCACGTCTAACACCTGTGTTTGACTATTTCAGGTCAACAGTATGACAAGTTTGTACGCGCTGTTTTTATTAAGCAATATCTAACCACTCTGTATCAGCTCTATTCCATTCTAAAACTACATGTTTTCTATCCTCAAAGAATTTCCGGACTTTTCCTTCATCGTATTTAAACAGGTCTTGAAGAATTGGCACTAAGATAGAAAGAACACTATCGGATAGTACACTTCTCCGACAGATGTGTCCCATATAAGGTGCCGGAGAAACGGTTATTGTATATCCCTGGTAGGACATAACGTGTAACATCACATGGACATCGCTTGAACCATCTCCTACATAGATTATGGCATACCTGGTGACATTCTCTTTTTGCTTTAACATATCGATAGTGGCTACTTTCGCATGCCCGGCATTAGTCCTTTCAACATCCTGGACGATGCCATCTTTAAAAATAAAAGTTGTGCCGTAGATGTTTTCTGCCGGGAAGATGTTTTCCACTGCTTTCTCAATACACTCTTTAGGGGCTGCAGATACTATATACGTGCTGAAATGGCAATCTTCAATTCCTTCAGACAGGATCTTCATTAGTTCGGGAACCCCCTTTTTCAGCTCGACCTCTTTTCCTACTTCATAAAGAAGGTCTTTACTTACTTTCCCGATATAATCAGGATCCCGAATCATCAAATGTGCGAGTTCTCCACCGAGTTGTACGATGTTTCTGCGTTTTATTTCTTCGATCTTGTGGTCGAATTGCGCAGCAGATATTCCCAACTTTGCGCTTAGTATATACCCTACATCTCCCACAGAAAGTGTCTTGTCAAAATCAGAGGCAAAGAGAATTCTTTTCTTCATTTTGAGTGCATTCCTTTTATTCCTGATAGGAATTTATTTTTTACCACGCCCGGGGAATCGTCCTAATTTCGACTATTCCGGCAGCACATTTATCCATAAGAAGTTATTAGTTTAACATCCGCGCGTTCAAATAACAATATAATTTTTGACAAACCGCGTTTTTAGTTAACCCGCCTCAAAACGGGCATACTCACCCCTTGCCGGGATCAGATCAAACCATCTCGCTAAGAGGCAGATCATCATAGTACGGTTTGGTTTGAATGCGAGACTATTCCTCGGAATAGAAAAGCTTCTTCACCTTCCCCAGCATCTGGTAGCCATAAACCACATGACAGAAATGTCCCTGGCCTTTCACGCGGTTGAGCCGGACATCCTTCGCGGTTTTCTTCAAAAATTCGCTAAATATCATGGGGACAAACATGTCCTCTGTTCCCTGAAAAACCTCAATATGGATGTCTATATCTGAAAGATCGAATCCCCATTCTTTGTAAACTGTCTGGGCATCATAAGCCGGACCTTTTGATCCGTGCCGGAAAAGCTCCTGGAAGTCCCGCATAAAAAGGTATTGGAACTCCGGTAGTGCAAAGATCGCTTTGTCAGCATCGCACAAGCTGGATGCAAACATTTTTGCAAATGATCTCGGGCTTTTCAGAAGCTTCTGCATCATGCCGAGTACTGAAAATGGGATTTTGAACAAACCGAGGGGCAACCGTGAGCCGAGCCTGGCATAGAAACGGTCTGTTGCACCGAGTCGTTTGAGCATGTCAGGGTTACTATAAACAGGCATCGCGCAGGCTAAAGCGACCACACAATTCAGTCGATCGGGAATAGTAAAGGCGCTGGCCATCAGTGTAGGACCTCCACCGGAAATACCGACGGCTCCAAAAGAGCCGATCCCAAGGTGATCGGCCAGATCGGCTATATCCCGGGCATACTCAAAGATGGTCCACCCGGGCCGAAAATCCGATTGCGCGACCCCGGGACGATCCGGCGCAATGATCCTAAAACCATGTTTAAGGCCGGGTTTATGAAGAAGCATGCCGTGGACATGCGATCCGGTCCCATGATAGAAGAAGATAGGATGTCCGCCGGGATTACCGTATTCATGGAACGCAAGACGAGTCCCTTGCCGGGTTTCATAAAATTGAACACCTTTCTCCAGCTCTTCGATCTCCTGCTTGGAAAGAATACTCAAATTCTCCCTGTTTACATCTATATCACCCATACATTCCCCCATTCTGAACTTCTACCTGTCCGCTTTTCGTGCTTACACCCCCCGACTTATTTTATTCTCGATGCCCATTTAGGATAATATATCGTAAATAAGATGCCCAGGAATATAAACGCGTATTGAACGGCTTCATATATCCAGCCGCTTATCTCGCCATGATACAATTTAAAAATATTTACCGCGACATTTACCGAGAAAATAGACGCCCATACACCTGTCATGAGGTAGCTGCGCCGAATCAGCCCGGGCGAATCCCATTGACTTTTGTCCACAGCGGAACGGGCGTATGCAAGCGTAAAAGGGTGTTTGGTTAATATGGACAGCCAGCTGAGAACAGCCAGAGTGCCCGTAGCCAGCACACCCATGTGCCGGGCTACCCACGCATCTTCCAATACGACCACAGCCACCAGACTAAAACCGAAGAACAATAATCCCCCTATGAATATAAATCCTTTGTGTATCCCCTTTACCCCCAATATAATACACGTGATAAGAGCGACTATTATCCCTGTTTTTAACCGCAGCATCGAATGACCGGCTATCAGCTTAAATAATATCCATGGGGCGAAAGCCAGGATCAGTTTTAAAAAATTCATATTCCCCCATTTGTTAATCGTTTTTCGGCGTTCATTTTTTAGATCTCAGCTGTCAGTCATCAGCTTTCGGCTTCTCACGATTAGCAAGAATCCCCTTAGTAAACTTAGTACCGTTTATGAAGCCGATCCCACACATGTACCTTATTTTAAGCTCAAACCTCTACCCTGTCCAATTTTTTTGAGGTAAAAAATAATGGCGGGGAGGGATCCATCTCGACAATACCCCCTAACATCTTATTTTATAAGTATTTCAACAGACAGACTTTTTATCGGTAAGGGTTTAAGGTAAGATGGGGGATGAGAGAGAAGTGGGGCTTTATCTTCTTGCCCTTTTGCGGTCATTTTCATTCAAACAGGATTTTCTTATTCGTATATTTTTCGGTGTGATCTCTACAAGCTCATCATCCTCGAGGAACTCAAGGGCAAATTCAAGGGTCATCTCCCTCGGGGGGATAAGCTGTATAGCGTCATCTGACCCTGACGCGCGCATGTTAGTAAGCTTCTTTCCCTTCAGCGCGTTTACGACAAGGTCGATCCCTTTATTGTTGATCCCCAGAACCATCCCCTCATACAGGTCATCTCCCGGGCTGACAAATATCTCTCCCCTCGGCTGCAGGTTATAGAGCGCGTAAGCCACCGCTTCACCGGCCGACTGTGACACCATAACACCGGTCTGGCGTGACGGCAGCTCCCCTTTATATGTCTGATATTCAAGAAAGTTCTGGTACATGATCCCGGTCCCCCGTGTCATAACCAGAAAATCGCTTCTGAACCCTATCAACGCCCTTGAGGCGATAACGAATCCCATCCTGCTGGTGCCCGACGATGTCGTCGCAAGGTCCCTGGGCTCCGCCTTTCGCGCCCCAAGCGTCTGCATGACAGCGCCCTGATACTCCGGGTTCACCTCAATCACCACTTCCTCTACAGGTTCAAGTATCTGCCCGCCCATTTTCTTTAATATCACCTGCGGACGCGATACTTCCATTTCATATCCTTCACGGCGCATTGTTTCTATCAGGATCGCCAGGTGCAGCTCTCCCCTCCCCGAAACCTTGAAGCGCTCCCCTCCGTCGACCTCCTCGACTTTTATCCCGACATTTATCATTGCCTCATGCTCGAGCCGTTCACGTATATGACGCAGCGTCAAAAACCGTCCACCGTCCTTCCCGGCAATAGGACTTGTATTATGCGAGAAATTCATGGAAATCGTCGGCTCGTCTATCTTTATTGCCGGCAGCCCTTTGGGCTCATCAACGCACGCCAGTGTTTCACCTACCTGTACATCCTCTGTGCCGGAGATCGAGATTATATCACCCGCTCTCGCCTCCATGCTCTCTACCCGGCTTAGGCCACGGTACTTCATTATCTTGGTCGCTTTCCCCCGGACGATAGTACCGTCCCGCTTCACAAGGGCCACAGGGTCGCCGACACGGATAGCGCCGTGGAAAATACGCCCTATCGCTATAAGCCCTACATACGAGTCATAATCAAGCATTGTAACCAGCATCTGGAAAGGACGTTCAGGATCAGCGACCGGGGGTAACACCCTGTGCAGGATAGTCTCTAAAAGCGGCTTCATCGATTCCCTCGGCTCATCAAGGTCAAGGGTCGCGTAACCGTCTTTACCCGAAGCGTAAACTATGGGAAAATCCAGCTGTTCATCCGTAGCGTTCAGTTCACAGAAAAGGTCAAACGTCATATCGGCAACTTCATCGGGGCGTGCATGGGGCCTGTCAAGTTTGTTAATAACAAGGATCGGCTTCAGATGAAGCTCAAGCGATTTTTTAAGAACGAATTTCGTCTGGGGCATAGGCCCTTCGAACGCGTCGACCAGAAGAAGAACACCATCTACCATCTTCAGGATACGCTCTACTTCACTGCCAAAATCCGCATGCCCCGGAGTGTCAACAATATTAAACTGCACCCCTTTATACTCAAGAGAGGCGTTCTTTGACAGAATAGTGATCCCCCTCTCCTTCTCCAGGGGATTGGAATCCATTATAGCGACCTCGCCTTCCTTGAACTCGTAGGCCCCGGTGTACTTCAAAAGGGCGTCAACAAGTGTCGTCTTCCCGTGGTCTACGTGCGCTATGATGGCAATATTCCTTACATCTTTTCTTCTTTTCTGGTTCGGCATGTTATTTTTTCCTATTAATTAAATAAAAACCACAAGGCTAAGATTTCCTAACCTTGTGGTTTAAGAATTCCTACGCGTCACCGATTTGATATCCGATGCTTACTTTATTTTATACTAATTCAGTAGGGCAGTCAACTAACAAGTTGTCGCGCTTGTGAAATAAGGCCCGGCAATCTCTTGCCGGGCCTTATTCCGCGGGTTATGCTATACCTTTACTACGTTTACAGCCTGAGGGCCTTTGGCGCCTTCTTCGACGTCAAATTGGACCTTTTGTCCTTCGCCTAAAGACTTGAATCCTTCGCCCTGGATCGCATTGTGGTGAACAAAACAATCTTTGCTTCCATCATCTGGCGTAATAAACCCATAACCTTTTGAGTCATTGAACCATTTCACTGTTCCTGTCGCCATTACTCTCTACCTCCTTTTAACGATAACATTACCATATCTAACATGCCAATTATACACTATCCGACACGATATGGCAATACTACTAAATAATAACTTGGCGGAGAGGTAGAAGTTCGATTCCTGTTTCCTTATCTTATTTAAAACATTATACTTATCGAGTCACAAAAAATCTAACGGTGCGTGGTCATAACTTGACCTCTTCGTCAATAGCTCATACATCCTGTAAAATGATATTTCATCATTATTCAGATATGCCTTCCCTGTTGCTATCAATCCCTCTATGGGGCTTAACCGGAGCGCATGCGAAATCAACCGGGTTCTCAATATCTCCGAAACTTACTTTATAAGGCCTTTTCTCTGTTAAGACCCTTATTTTCCCGAGTAAATACTGTCTTAAAAATTAGCGCTGATCTCTAACCCTAAAACCAGGGCATTACGGATATTTCTCCGGCCATCAGGTTTTATGACGAACTGGATGTCCGGCGTAACATAGAACCACTGGCCTATCTGAAACCTGTGGTTTAACTCCAGCACTGTCTCGATCCCCTGCCCCTCCAGTTCCTCGCTGAACTTTCCCAGGATGACCAAAAACGCGGTTACATCACGATCGCGGTTCTGGGGTAACCCATGGTACAAGAGTCCCCCAGTGAGCTGATATATTTGTGTATTGATATGTTCCTCCGGGGCAAGATACGCCGCGGCCCAGGCGGTCAGACCCTTGGGACGGTCCGCGGGTATAGCTATCCGATGATGATACGGATGCTTGATCAGCTCGGCATCGCTGCCCCCGGAGCGCAGATAGTGCGGTCCCTTGAACTCCGGCCAATCGCCGCGGTAGATCATTTGGTCAAACATAAGATAAAAGCCGTAATTCCCGCGCCGGCGCTTACTTAGATCGCCAAGCTCCTGGAATCTGCTCGATTGGTAATAACATCCGAAAGTCGTGCTTCCCGGGATACCGTTGTCCTCGCGGTTCTGGTGAGGCTTATAGGCCAACTGGGCCATGGCCAGATAGCCGTTGTCCATATCAAAACTGAAACAAGCGCCGTGGTTGTTGATCTTCTCAACCCGCGTGTCCGCATTATACATAGCGGCGATAAGGTGCCATTCTTCTCTCGGCTGGTAGGTAGCCCGCGCAGCCCATGCCGCCACATCAAAATCCGGAAAGAAGATATTGGCCGGCAGGGAGTTCAGGTTATCATTGATGCCGCCGTTCACATAGTATAGCCAAAGATCGGATGCGGCAAAAACGTCGCCGGCAAATAAACGGCCTGTCTCTAATATCAGCGTATCGTCTAAAAGTGATAACGACAGATCCATCTCCCCGAAATAATAAGTCCCGGGAGTGTAGATCTCCTGCACACCGAAGAAATTGCCGATCGAGTAGGAGAGGTCCCTTCCCGACGCCAGATAATTGCTGACGGTCAGGGCCAAACCTTTGAGAGGGGTAGTTTTCTCAAAATCCAAGGCTACCGCGAGATCCAGGAATCCGGAATATGCTGCGGTCTGTTTCAGGCCGCCGACAGGGTTGCCGCCGATATCAGTGGTAAAATTCGAGGAAATGGTTACTCCTCGGTCCACAAGTTGATCTCGCATGCCATCCCAGTCGCCAGTAGCTGCCTGCTGGCCAAACCATGAATTGAACAATGGAACTTCCCACGCGGAGCTCCTGTATTCCGCGCCATGCGCGGTTGATGTCGCGAATATGAAAAATGCTACGATCAAAAATTTTCGACACATTTTATTCACAAGCCCCTGCCTGCTCAACAAATATGTTTATACCAAAGGTCAGCACCAAAAGCAACCGGATAATAGAAGGACTTGATCCCGTTAAACCCGGGACGGCTTTCCCTTTTTATAAAACTTAACTCCGTTTTCGGCGGCCTGGCGGACCAGGATCTTGAGGATTATTGATTCACTGGTATGTCTTGAGCCGACCATGTACGCGTCCTCTTTACTGCGGCTGAGGTGCACGAACCGGCTTGAGGCCTTCCCTGAGTATCATTTCTACGCTTTCCAGGGGACCTCGCTCGGAATGACGGTAAAGTTCTGTATTATTCTATGACTTTATACACCCTGTCGTGCTCATGAACTTTCCCGGTGACGTTTATGCCCACCTCGGAGCCTTTTTTCGCTTCCTGGACGTTCTCGTGTTCGACCTGCATGGAGTTAATGCTCTCGGTGAAATCCGAGGTGTAGCCCTTGATATGGATCTTGTCACCCACTTTTAGCGGAGCCGAGAGCTTGATGATCCCGGCGCCTACCTTGCCGAAATAATGTGTGATTACGCCGATCTCCTGTTCTTCTGCCATGGTTCGCCTCCTTTTCCATGTTCGATGAATCGAGCCCAAACATTGTAATTATGATATTCTTCTTAACCCCTCGAATATTAAATTTGGATACACGGTTTTTATGTGCCGCGAGTATCTGGCCACGAGGCCGGCGTCGCCGCCAGTGGCAATGACGCTGAGGGAACGGCCGTATTGTTTTCTGAACCTTTCGATAAGTCCGTCACATAACGCCGCGTACCCATATAGTATACCATTATTCATGCTGCCACGCGTGTCGCGGCCGATAAATCCTTTTGTCGGCTTTATCGCGACCTTCGGCAGGAGCGCTGTGTCTTCAACAAGCGAGCCGAGCGCAAGGCGAAGCCCCGGAAATATGAGTCCGCCTTCATACTCGCCTTTTTTGTTCACGAAATCCAGTGTCACTGCCGTGCCGAAATCGATCGCGACAAGCGGTGGTCTACATATATTGGCGGCGGCAAAAGAAGTAACAAGCCGATCCTGGCCCACCTCCCCGGGCTTTTTATACCGGTTTTTCATCGGGACCTTGAGATCCTTTCCGACGACAATAACAGGAATGCGGGAGGCTAATCTTTTAAACGCTTTCTTGAGAATGGCCAGGAATTCAGGCGCAACGCTTACAACAACTATTTTATCAATGTCGCGGAAATGCCGACCTAACAGGCGCCTCAGGGATCCTTCGGAGATCTCTTTTCTGGAGGTATGGATAAAATAACTCTTCAGAAAACGCCTGCCTTTCAGGAGCGCTATTGAGGTGTTGGTGTTGCCTATGTCTATCAGGAGTTTCATAGTTATTGTTTTGGGCTCGATAGATCGAGCCACTACGGTTATCGACATAATACCACGTCGCCGGAGAAAATGCGCTGGAATTTTCCGTTCTCGACCTCTATGATAAGAGCGCCTTTTCCGTCCATATCCACGACCGTTCCTTTTATAACACGATGATGCTCTGTAATCCTTACTTTTTTATTCAATGTAAGGGACAGTTCCTTGCATTCGTTCCTTAAGTATGAAAAACCTTCTTGTTTGAACCTGTTATAGTCTTTCTCAAACTCTTCCAGTATACGCCTGGCAAGCCGGGCCCTGTCCATGGACGCGCCTGTTTCATTCTTCAGGCTTGTCGCGCCTTGGGGCAGCTTGCCGGCCGGTGTATTCACATTGATACCTATGCCCAGTATCAGAAAATCCACCATGTCCGGCTGGGCCTTTATCTCAGTGAGTATGCCGCAAAGCTTTTTACCTTTCACCACTATGTCATTCGGCCATTTTATTTTAGCGTCAATCCCTGTAGTCCTGTTTATCACTTTCGCGATGCTCCCGGCAACTATAAGCGTTACTGACGGAATTTCGTCTGTTTCCACATCGGGCCGCAGTATAATCGACATGTAGATGCCTACGCCTTTTGGAGACAGCCATCTTCTTCCTATCCTGCCTTTGCCGTGTGTCTGGGACTCGGCAATGACCATGGTGCCTTCAGGCTCACCGGCTTCAGCAAGTTCGTAGGCCCTGTTATTTGTCGAACTTATGGATTCATGATAATGAATCGCTTTGCCGCCGATGCTCCTTGTTTTGAGGCCGTTCTTTATTTCGTATTCAAATAATTTATCCGGGGCTGAGCGCAGTTTATACCCAAGATGCGGGACAGCGTCTATTTCATAGCCGTCTTCCCTTAATTTGCTTATATACTGCCAGATGTATGCGCGTGATACGTCCATTGCGCTGCTTATTTCTTCCCCGGAGATATAGTGCTCGGTGTTTTTCCGGAAGAAGCTCAGTATTTTTTGTTTTGCGTTGTCGGTCATGGTTGTTTCTTTAGTGGAGATTGCTTCGTCGGCCCTTTGGGCCTCCTCGCAATGACGGCATGGGGCCATGCCCCATGCGCCATGCTCTATGCTCTATTCCTCATGCGTCATTTTCTTAAGCTGGACGATCTGGTCGCGGAGCACTATTGCTTTTTCGAACTGGAGATTCCGCGCTGCCAGTTCCATCTCTCCTTCCAGCTCAGCGATAAGTTCGTTTAGCTCGAATTCCTCCTGGGTCTCACCCACCACATCGGTTATTATCTCTTTGGCGCGCCTGTAAGCTTCTATGCCTTCTTTGATAGCTTTTACAATTGTTTTGGGTTCAATGCCGTGTTCGGTGTTATATTTGATCTGTCTTTCTCTTCTTTTGCCGGTGATATCTATTACTTTTTTCATGGATTCCGTCATATTGTCCGCGTAAAGCAGGACCTCGCCGTTAACGTTACGCGCTGCCCTTCCGGCTGTCTGCAAAAGAGAGGTGCCGCTGCGCAGGAACCCTTCCTTGTCAGCGTCAAGAACAGCGACAAGCGAGACTTCCGGAAGGTCCAGGCCTTCCCTTAAAAGATTTATGCCAACAAGACAATCGAACTTACCTAACCTCAAGTCGCGTATTATCTCTATGCGGTCAAGAGTATTGATCTCCGAGTGCATGTAGCGCACGCGCAGCTTCATCTCTTCGAGGAACTGGGTAAGTTCTTCCGCCAGACGTTTGGTCAGGGTGGTAATCAGCACCCGTTCGTTGTTTTTAGCGCGCTTCTTGATCTCCTCTATCAGGTCATATATCTGTCCTTCGGTGGGACGGACGCTTATGGGCGGATCCACCAGGCCCGTGGGCCGGATGACCTGTTCCGCGACCACCTGGCTCAGTTCCAGTTCATAATTGCCCGGTGTCGCGGATACATACAGTATCTGTTTCGCTTCTCCCATGAACTCTTCATATTTCAAGGGCCTGTTATCCATGGCTGACGGGAGGCGGAACCCGTATTCCACCAGGGTCCTTTTTCTTGCCTGGTCGCCGTTATACATGGCGTGAAGCTGCGGAAGGCTTACATGGGATTCGTCTATAATTACCATGAAATCCTCGTCAAAATAATCAAGGAGGCACCACGGCCGGCTGCCCGGCGGGCGCTGCGAAAGGTGGCGCGAATAATTCTCTATGCCGTTACAGTACCCGAGCTCTTTCATCATATCCATGTCATATTTAGTGCGGGTCTCAAGCCGCTGGGCTTCGAGGAGTTTCCCTTCCTTGCGGAAATCCGCCAGGCGTTCCGTTAATTCTTCAGAGATGGATTTCAGGGCGGCGGTTATCTTGTCCTCTGTTGTTACAAAATGTTTCGCTGGGTATATCACTGCTTTCTCAAGGTTGTTCAGAATATCGCCCGTTACCGGGTGGACCTCAGAGACGCGGGTCACCTCGTCGCCGAAGAGTTCCACTCTTATGGCCGTCTGTTTATACGCGGGGTATATTTCCACGATATCACCGCGCACACGGAACTTGCCTCTGTGCAGATCAACATTGTTCCTTTCGTACTGAATATCAACGAGTTTCTTGAGAAGCTCGTCCCTTGATATTTCCTGGCCGAGATCCACGTTCACCAGCATGGTGGAATAATCCTCGGGAGAACCCAGTCCGTATATGCATGAGACACTGGCCACTATCAGGACGTCCCTGCGCGAAAAAAGCGAGCTTGTGGCTGACAGCCTTAAACGGTCTATGTCTTCGTTTATGGACGCGTCCTTTTCTATATAGACATCAGTCTGCGGGACGTATGCTTCGGGCTGGTAATAATCATAATAGGACACGAAATATTCAACGGCATTGTCGGGGAAAAATCCCCTGAATTCCGCGTAAAGCTGGGCCGCGAGCGTCTTGTTATGGGATATTACCAGCGTGGGTTTGTTAATCCGTTCGACGATGTTGGCCATGGTGAATGTCTTGCCGCTGCCCGTGACACCGACAAGCGTCTGGTACGGGTTCTGATCCAGGATAGACGCGCTTATCCTGTCGATGGCTTCGGATTGGTCCCCCGCCGGTTTAAGGTCAGTCTTTAATTGGAACTTATGCATTTTTCAGAATGATCTCCAGGCTGAAATCAAGCGAATCGACCGAGCTGGTCAGTGAACCGGATGATATGATATCCGCGCCGGCTTCGGCGTAATCCCTGACATTATCCAGCGTTATGCCGCCGGAAATTTCTAAAAGGACCTGTTTTTCCAATCCCATTTTTTTGCGCAGCTCCACCGCTTTTTTTACTGCCACCGGTGACATGTTATCCAGCATGATGACTTCGGGTTTTTCGGTCAGGGCGTATTCGCATTCCTTGACCGTTTCGACCTCTATCTCTATGCGGATATTCTTCTGGATGGCGTTCCTGGCCTGTTTGACGGCGTTCCTTATGATGTTCTCGTTGTTCACGCTTTTCGTCTGCATGCCGAAAGCCCTGAGGTGGTTATCTTTTATAAGCACCATATCCCAGAGGCCCCACCTGTGATTGACCCCGCCCCCGACAGTGACCGCGTATTTCTGCATGTACCGGTGAAGCGGCATTGTCTTGCGCGTATCGTATATCTCCGTTTTAGTGCCTTCGACAGCGTCCACCATCCTGCGTGTGTTCGTGGATATCCCACTCAGGTGGCTGAGAAAATTAAGCACTACCCTTTCCGCCCTAAGGATGGAACGGGCATTGCCTTCCACAAAAGCGACTTCGCGGTCAGGTTCAACATGGTTGCCGTCTTCCACCAGCGGTTTGAACCTTGTGTCAGGGTCCACCACGGAAAAGGCCCTTTCAGCAATTTCCACGCCGCAGATGACCCCCGGATCGCGGGCGAGTATGACGGCGTCGACCTTGAGGGACCTGTTCAGTATGGACTCTGACGTGATGTCACCGGTCCATACGTCCTCTTTGAGGGCGAAGCGGACCACCCTTTCCACACGTTTCATGTTCAGTTCGGTTGCCTGCATGGGGTGTTGTGGGGTTCGATTTATCCGACCCTGACGTTTTGGGGTTTGATTTATCAAACCCCTACATTGTAATTAGTTTCTCCACTTCCGTCTTTAATAATTCGCGGTATTCGCCACGTTTGAGTCTGCCGAGCGTAAGCCCGGCGTATTTGACACGGTCAAGTTCAATAACGCGCTTGCCTTTTGCCTCAAACATGCGCCGGACCTGTCTTTTTCTTCCCTCGTGTATCTTTATTCTCAGGATAGTGTCTTTGCCGTCCTTCCTCATAAACCTGATCTTACACGGTGAAGTCGCCTTGCCGTCAATGTCAACACCGCGTTCTAATTCGGATATCCCGCGCTGGGAAATACCCCCCTCTATCTTAACTGTGTATTCCTTTTCCACCTCAAAACGCGGATGTGTCAGCCTGTGAGTAAGCTTACCGTCATTGGTAATGATGATTACCCCGGTCGTGTCTTTATCCAGACGGCCAACTGGATAGAGCCTCGCCTTTACGTGTTTCAAAAAATCCGTTACCTTCCTGCGGTTATGAGTATCTTTTGCGGTTGAAATAACACCTATGGGCTTGTTCAACAGAAAATAATACTTCTTTCCCTTTTTCGGAAGGGGCCTTGAGTCCACCAGTATCTTGTGTTTCGCCGGATCAAGTTTGAGCCCTTTTTCCAGGACAGGCCGGCCGTCCACTTTTACCCTCCCGCTTTCTATGAGCTCGGCCGCGCGTCTTCTTGATGCCGCGCCCGCGGATGAAAGGATCGTTTGGAGACGTTTTTTACGTAAAATAGGGACAGCAACCATTTTTTACCTAGTTTATTTAGGGACAGCGACCATTTTTTACCATCTATGAAAAATGGTCGCTGTCCCTATTTTAACGCTTCGAGGTTCTCTTTGAGGGTCTTTACCTGCTGCGCGTATCTTTCTCTTTTCGCCTGTTCCTTCTGGATCACTTCCTCGGGGGCCCTGTCCTGGAATTCCCTGTTGTTGAGTTTTCTGTCCAGGGCAATCAGGTAGTTCTCCATCTCTTCCACCTTTTTGCTGATCCTCTTCTCTTCTTCCTCGATATCTATAGCTTTCCCGATAAGCACGAACACCTTTATCCCGCTTACCAGCGCCGCTACAGAATGTTCGGGCCTGGGGACGTCTTTGCCGATATTCCGGACCTTGCATTTGGCGAGTTTTTCTATATATTTTGATTTCTCTTTAATAAGACCGATAACAGCGTCATCTTCGATATTGAAGTCCGCGTCTATGACCGCTTTGCTGTCTATGTTCCAGAACGACCGGGCGTTGCGGATCATGGTGATCACGCCTATTACCTTTTCCATGCTCTCGGTCGCCTCTTCATCTATCAGGCTGTGGTCATATATCGGCCAGTCCGCTTTCATTATCCATTTGGACCGTTTATCAGGAAGCTTCTGCCAGATCTTCTCTGTTATAAAAGGCATAAAAGGATGCAGGAGTCTCAGGACACCGTTCAGGACCGTCAATAGGATCTTCTGCGTACGGGCCTTGTCGTCAGCCAGTTTTGAGAGTTCAAGGTACCAGTCGCAGTATTTATGCCAGACAAAATCATATAAAGCCTGGGCCGCGTCATTGAACCTGTAAGAGATAAGGCTTTTCTGCACGGCCTCCACTGTTTCATTAAAGGAGCTCAATATCCAGCGGTCGGCCAGTGTTTTTTCTCCTTCGGGCGCGTCGCTCTTCAGCAGCTCTTCATCCAGGCCCATCAGCACAAAGCGCGAAGCGTTCCACAGCTTATTAGCAAAGTTCCTCCCGAACTCGAACTTGTCCTTTGACAGGAACACGTCCTGTCCCTGTGACGTGATGGAAATGATACTGAAACGCAACGCGTCGCTCCCCACTTCTTCAATGACATCAAGCGGGTCGATGACATTGCCGAGGGATTTTGACATCTTTGTGCCTTTTGCGTCGCGCACCGTTCCGTGGATATACACGTCACGGAACGGTATATCCTCCCTGAACTTCAGGCCTGCCATGATCATGCGGGCGACCCAGAAGAATATTATTTCCTGGGCAGTGACCAGGACATCCGTGGGATAGAACGTGTTAAGCTCATTGGTGTCATCCGGCCATCCGAGCGTTGAGATGGGCCAGAGCCATGAACTGAACCATGTGTCAAGCACGTCCGGGTCCTGCTCGATATTCTTGCCGCCGCAGAACGGGCATTTTTTGGGAGGTATGGAATCAGCGTTTACAAAAACTCCTTTTTTATCCGGATCCGTTATATCCACTTCGCGGACATCATCAGCGCCAAGGCAGTCCTTACAATACCACACCGGTATGCGGTGCCCCCACCATATCTGCCGTGATATACACCAGTCCCTGATGATCCCCATCCAGTTCAGGTAGACCTTGGTCCATCTTTCCGGGTAAAACTTTATGCTTCCATCCCTGACCACCTGGATGGCTTGTTCCGCCAGTGGTTTCATCTTGACGAACCACTGTTTGGAAAGCCTTGGCTCGACCATTGTATGGCAGCGGTAACAGTGGCCCACGGCATGCTGGTGCTCTTCGGCCCTTATGAAAAGATTTCGCTGTTTCAGGTCCTCTATCAGTGTTTCCCTGCATTCAAACCTGTCCATGCCCTCATAATCTTCCCCGAGCATGTTGATGGTCCCGTCGGAATTCATGACATTGACGCGCTCGAGCCCGTGTTTAATGCCGAGCTCAAAGTCCACGGGATCGTGCGCCGGGGTCACCTTTAGCGCTCCTGTACCGAACTCGGGATCGACCGTTTCATCAAAGATCACTTTAAGCTCGCGCTTGATCATGGGCAGTATCAGCGTTTTTCCCCGCAGTCCCGCATACCTGGGATCCGCGGGGTTTACCGCGACAGCCACGTCTCCCAGCATTGTCTCGGGACGGGTAGTCGCCACCACCACGTAATCCTCGTTCTCCTTTTCCAGTCTTTCTCTCCCTTTCACGGGATACTTGATGTAGTAAAGCCTGCCTTCTATTTCCCGGTGTTCCGCTTCTTCGTCGCTGAGCGCTGTTCCGCAGCGCGGGCACCAGTTTATTATGTAATCGTCCTTGTAAACAAGTCCTTCCCCGTATAACCGGACAAAAACCTCCCGGACCGCCCTGGAAAGCCCTTCGTCCATTGTGAAACGCGTCCTTGCCCAGTCGCAGGAACAGCCCAGCTTTTTAAGCTGCGTGATAATGGTGCTGCCGTACTCTTCCTTCCACTCCCATACCTTTTCAAGAAATTTCTCGCGGCCGAGGTCGGTCCTTTTCAGGCTTTCTTTCGTGGAAAGCTCGCGTTCCACAACGTTCTGGGTGGCTATGCCCGCATGGTCCGTTCCCGGCATCCACAGTGTCTCGTAACCCTGCATGCGCTTCCACCTGATAAGCACATCCTGGATAGTGTTGTTAAGGGCATGGCCCATGTGCAGTATTCCTGTCACATTAGGCGGAGGGATGACTATACAGTACGGGGCTTTGAGCGTGCCTGTCTCCGCGTGGAAGAGGTTTTTTTCTTCCCATGCCCTGTAAATCGCTTCTTCGATATTTTTGGGGTCATACCTGGTGGGTAGATCCATCGTCATTTTTTCTTTCTCTTCTTCTCGTTCTTCATGAACTTATACTCGATGGAATCAATAAGCGCCTGCCAGCTCGCCTCGATGATGTTCTCGGAGACACCCACTGTCCACCACGAATCAGTCTCGTCCTGGGACTGGATAAGGACGCGGACCTTGGCAGCAGTCCCCTCCTTTTCATCCAGCACCCTTACGCTGAAGTCTGACAAATGCATTTTTTTAAGGGAAGGAAAGAATTCCTGCAGGGACTTCCTCAAGGCCCGGTCTATCGCGTGGACCGGCCCGTCACCGAGAGAAACAGTATGTCTGTATTCATCCCCAATCTTTATCTTTACCGTGGCCTCTGAGATCAACGCGCCTTTACCACGTCTTTCCACTATTACCCTGAGGTCCTCCATCTCAAAGTGCCTCTTGAACACTTTCGAGGCTTTGCGCATCAAAAGCATGAGCGACGCCTCTGCCAGTTCGAACTGATACCCTTCTTTTTCCATATCCTGCACCTGGGAAAGTATCTTTCTGGCCTTATCGGATTTTTTGTCGATCTTGAGGCCCAATTCTCCGGCCTTTCCGATTATACTCGCTTTCCCGGAAAGTTCTGATATAAGCATCCTGCGCCTGTTGCCGACCTTGTTCGGATCGATGTGCTCGTATGTCCTGGAGTTCTTCATTATCGCGTTGACGTGGACACCGGCTTTATGCGCGAAAGCGCTGTTACCGACATATGGCTGTAAATCCTGGTGTTTTATGTTGGCTGTCTCAGCGACGTACCTGGACGCTTCGGTGAATTCCTTTAAAGCGATATCCGACAAACAGTCCAGGCCCAGCTTGAAACGCAGCGCGGGCACAATGGACACGAGGTTAGCGTTACCGCACCTTTCGCCGTAACCGTTCATGGTCCCCTGCACCTGGACGCATCCCGCCTGGACAGCCGCGATAGAGTTCGCCACAGCCATCTCGCCGTCATTGTGGGTATGGATGCCCCAGGAAGCATTCATCTTCTCCCTGAGTTCTTCAACGACCTCGAACACCCTGCTCGTGACAGCGCCGCCGTTGGTATCACAGAGCACAAGAAATTCCGCGCCAGCGTCAAGCGCCGCTTTCAGTGTCTCTGTAGCGTATTTGGGATTCTCTTCATAGCCGTCAAAAAAATGCTCGGCATCGAACATCACGCTCCGGCCTTTTTTCCTGAGAAAGCTGATGGAATCCGATATCATTTTGAGATTTTCCTTCAAGGTGGTCTTTAACACGGCCCTTACGTGCAGGTCCCAGCTTTTTCCGAATATAGTGACATATTTTGTCCCGGCTTTGAGCAATCCTTTCAGGACAACATCTGCTGCCGGATCTGTTTTGACGCGCCTTGTGCTGCCAAAGGCAACGAGTTTGGAGTTTTTGAGTTTCAGTGACCTGGCCGCTTCGGCGAAAAACTCGTCTTCCTTGGGATTTGCTCCCGGCCAGCCGCCTTCGATGAAATCAATGCCCAGTTCATCAAGTTTTTGGGCTATGCGCAGCTTATCCTTGACCGAGAAAGAGATCCCCTCTGACTGGGCACCGTCTCTCAGAGTAGTGTCGTATATGTATATCTTTTCCATTATCGCCTCTTTTTGGGTTTTGACCTCGCCCGGACAGAGTCGGCACTCCCTCGAACATTTCGGCCTCGGCCGCTCCGTCGGCCCTTCCCTCGACTTCGCGCGGGATCGCTCGGGCCTTCTCGCAATGACGAATGTAATTTAAAAACCTTATGGATGGCCTTTGCGGCCCTGGCCGCCACTTCTTTCCTGATAACACAGGATATCTTGATCTCACTGGTCGATATCATCTCAATATTGATCTTGTTGGACGCGAGGGCTCTGAACATCTTTGCCGCAACGCCTGAATGGCTTCTCATGCCGATGCCGACGACCGATACCTTGGCGATATCCTTGTCTATCTTGACGCCCTTGGAACCGCTCTTCTTGTTGAACTTTTTTACCACTTCCCTTGTCCTGGCCAGGTCGCTGACCGGAACAGTGAAAGATATATCGGTGGCCCTGGTCCTGGATATGTTCTGGATTATCATGTCCACGTTTACCCCGGCTTTGGCCAGCTCCTCGAACAGCCTGCTTGCCTCCCCGGGTTTGTCAGGGACATCACAGACTGTGACTTTTGCTTCGCCTCTATTCACGGTAACTCCTCTTACGAGAACATCTTCCATTTCCTTGACCTCCTTGCATATCATGGTGCCGTTTCCGGCGTAAAAACTTGACCTTACATGTATGGGAATATCGAACTTGCCCGCAGCTTCCACGCTTCTTGCCTGCATTACCTGCGCGCCGAGAGAAGCCATCTCCAGCATCTCCTCGTAGCTGATGCTATTAAGCTTGCGCGCGTTCTTCACGATCCTTGGGTCCGCGGTGTAAACTCCTTTCACGTCAGTGCATATCTCACAAACTTCGGCTTTCAGGACCTTTGCCAGGGCTACGGCGGTCATGTCAGAACCTCCCCTGCCGAGAGTGGTGATCTCCTGGTCAAGGTTCACGCCCTGGAAACCAGCCACTATCACTATCCTGCCCTTTTTCAACTGTTCACTTATCCTTTGCGTGGATATATCTATGATCCTCGCCTTGGTATGAGAGGAATCGGTTATTATTCCGACCTGCGCGCCTGTAAAAGAGATGGCTTCCTCTCCCAATTTATGCAGGGCCATGGCAAGAAGAGCCACGGAGATCTGCTCTCCGGTCGCCATGAGCATGTCAAGTTCTCTCTCATCCGGGGCTTTGTTTATTTCTCCGGCAAGTCCAAGAAGCTCATCGGTCGTCTTGCCGAGAGCTGAGACCACTACAACGACATCGTATCCCTGTCTTTTGCAGGCAGCGACCCTTCTGGCAACGCCCTTTATCTTTTCGGGGTTTGCCACGCTGGTCCCGCCGTATTTCTGGACTATGATCTTTTTCCTTCCCATTATCAGATCTCCGGGCTTAGTAAAAGCTTCATCAGATCAGAGCCGCACTTCAGGTGCCTGCTTCCAGCTTTGGCCGATGCTTCCGTGAACAAAGTCACCTCATCAGGTGTTATCCCCTCGCCGAACATTGCGAACGGCACGGGATCCGCGGTGTGCGTCCTCTTGCTTATCGGCGTCGGGTGGTCCGGCAGTATCAGGACCCTGTAGTCATGCTTTCCGGAAAGTTCATTAAGGATCCTGCCGGTTATCTTGCTGTCAAAATTTTCTATTGCCGTTATCTTCGCGCGTATGTCACCGTTGTGACCGGCTTCGTCCGGCGCCTCGACATGGACAAACACCATATCGTTCCTTTCAAGGATATCAAGCGCCGCTCCGGCCTTGCCTTCATAGTTGGTATCGTAATATCCCGTAGCGCCGGGGACATTGGCCACTTCAAGGCCCAGTACCTTGCCCAGCCCCTTGATCAGGTCCACCGCTGAGATTATTCCTCCTGTCAGGCCGAACGCGTCTTTGTATTCAGGCAGGTGGGGCTTTTTCCCCTGCCCCCATATCCATATCATGTTCGCCGGGTTCTGCCCGAGGTCTATCCGGACTTTATTGATATCACAGCCCTCCAGGACCTTTCTTGATCCCTTCATCAGGTCAACCAGTTCAGGGTCCTTCGGCCAGTATTTTTCAATAGGCTTATCACTTATATCGTGCGGCGGAACGCATACGACCTTCGAGAGCCTGTCCGCTTCTTCCGGTGAACCGCATTTTACCATCATCAGGTTGCGGTAGCTTGTGCCTGTGTAAAAATGTATTTTCTCGTTCGCCAGTTCTTCATTGAGCAGCTTGACAAGCACCTCCGTCTCTTTTGTGCTTATATGGCCGGCGCTGTAGTCAACCATTTTGCCGTCACTGACTGTAACGGTATTGAACCGGAAAGCCACATCCGTGTCAGATACCTCGACCCCCAGATTTGCCGCCTCCAGCGGGCCGCGTCCGCAGTAATATTTCTGCGGATCAAACCCCAGTATTGAAAGGTTGGCCACGTCACTGGCAGGTATCATTCCCCTGGGGACGTTCCTGACCGTACCCACGATGCCTTCCTTTGCTATCTTGTCCATGTTGCGGGAGACCGCGGCTTCCATGCAGGTCCTGCCGTTGAGCTCGTCAATGGGCAAACCGGACATACCGTCCGGCACCAGAATAACGTATTTCATATTATAATCCCGCCTCCTTGATAACCTCTTTCACGTCCGCGTCCACGACTACCGGGGTCTCCACGCATTTTATGGCCCGGTCCGGGTCTTTCAATCCGTGACCGGTCAGAACACAGACTATGTCTTTTCTCTCGGATCCCGGATTATCCGGGAAATAACCTTCGCTGGCCTTTTTTATTATGCCGGCAACACTGGCCGCTGAAGCGGGTTCCACAAAAACACCGACACTGGAAGCGAGCAACCTGTACGCTTCAATGATCTCGTCATCAGTGACCTTATCAATAAGCCCGCCTGATTCATCCCTGGCAACTTCGGCCTGTTTCCAGCTCGCCGGGTTACCTATCTTTATGGCGGTGGCCAGGGTTCTGGGGTCCTTGATAACGCGGCCCTCGACTATGGGCGCAGAGCCCGCGGCCTGGAAACCGAGCATTACCGGAAGCTTATCGCTCATACCCCGCTCTTTGTACTCCTTGTAGCCTTTCCAGTAAGCGGTGATGTTCCCGGCATTGCCCACGGGCAGAGCATGGTAGTGCGGCGCGTGAGAAAGTGAATCGCATACTTCAAACGCGGCCGTCTTCTGTCCCTCTATCCTGTAAGGATTGATGGAATTTACCAGCGTAATGGGATATTTCTCGGTTATCTCTTTTACTATCTCCAGCGCCTGGTCAAAATTCCCCCTTATCGCTATGACCTTTGCCCCGTGTATAAGGGCCTGGGCCAGTTTCCCGAGAGCAATAGCGCCTTCCGGTATTACAACCACGCATTTTATCTTTGCCCTGGCCGCGTAAGCCGCGGCTGAAGCCGAGGTATTGCCTGTTGACGCGCAGGTTACCGCGCGTGAACCTTCCTCCACCGCTTTTGACACAGCCACTGTCATGCCACGGTCCTTAAAACTGCTGGTGGGATTCAGTCCCTCGAACTTGAGCCACACGTCATAGCCTGGACCGATCCTGTCCGCGATACTGTTCGCCTTTATCAGCGGGGTGCTCCCTTCCTGCAGGGTTATTACCCGCGTTTTGTCGGTAACGGGAAGGAAATCCCCGTATCTTTCCATCACTCCCAATCTTCTCATCGTTATCTCACTTCGTTTTTTGTTATTTCTTCTACCTGGTATCGAGCATCGAGTTTCGAGCACCCCACCCGGCCTACTATTGCTCTATCCTGATCACTACTGTTTTATCCGTTACGAATTCCATCTTATCTATCTGCTTGACCGCTTTCCTCATGCTCCCTTCTCTCGCGTTGTGGGTAAGCATGATCACCGGAACAGGCTGTCCTTTTTTTCTTTCTTCCTGTGACATGCTCGCGATGCTTATTTCGTTCTCAGCAAGGACAGAAGAAATGCCAGCAAGTACGCCCGGCCTGTCTATCGCTGAAAATCTGAGATAGAACGGGATGTTTATGTCTTCCTCGTTCACTACAGGTATTGAACCGGGCGCGTACAATGGCTTATACGGCACGTAGCTTTCCTTTCCTGAAAAAGCCACGTGTTTCGCGAGTTCCACGATATCACCCATAACAGAACTCGCGGTAGGCCGCCTGCCCGCTCCCTTGCCGTAAAGAAGGGAATCGCCTATAAAATCGCCCTTTACGAATATGGCATTGTATTCGCCCTTGACGTTCGCCAGGAGATGACGCGCGGGAAGCAGCGTCGGATGGACCCTTAACTGCAGCCCTTTCTGCGTCTTCTTCGCGATTGCCAGAAGCTTTATACTGTAACCCCATTGCCTGGCGCACTTGATATCCTGGGGAGATATATTCTGTATGCCCTCGGTATAGATATCATCCGGAGAGATGTCTATCCCGAAACCCAGCAAAGCAAGTATCACCAGTTTATGGGCGCTGTCCTGTCCGTTGATATCCAGTTTGGGATCCGGTTCGGCAATACCTTTTTTCCGGGCAACTGCCAGGGCCTTGTCAAAACTATACTCTTGGTCAGCCATCATGGTCAGGATAAAATTGGTGGTCCCGTTCAGAATGCCGTAAATAAGCTCCAGGTCATTGGACACAAAACTCTCGCTGATCGCGCGGATGATAGGTATGCCACCGCCCACACTGGCTTCAAAGTTGATATACACGCCGTTATCAAGGGCTGTCTTAAAAATATCTTTCCAGTGCCCGGAAAGCAGGGCTTTGTTGGCAGTGACAACGTGTTTTTTCCCGGCCAGAGCGTCCACTATGATATCCTTGGCCGGATGCACCCCGCCGATAAGCTCGACCACTATATCGATCTCTTCATTGTTGATTATTTCATCCGCCTTATCCGTTTTTACCAATCCCTCTATCCCCGTAATACTATTGAGCGCTTCGACGTCCTTGTCGCAGACAGCCTTGAGTACAATGGACACACCGGTTCTGTCGGCGATGAGTTTGCCGTTCTCGACGATCGAATCGATCACTCCCCTGCCTACGGTCCCTGCTCCTATAAGTCCGATATATACTGGTCTCATGTTGCCCTCTTGGGTTTCGTAGGGGTTTGATTTATCAAACCCCTACGTTCGTGCGATAACTGGTCGGGACGGCCGGATTTGAACCGGCGGCCCCTAGTCCCCCAGACTAGTACGCTAACCAGACTGCGCCACGTCCCGACACAAATATTCAAATCATCATCCGTAATCCTCATCCTTCAGATCACGGGTCATCAACTCTTTAACGGCAAGTTTCGGATCCTTGCCTCCGTATATTACTTCATCGATCTTTTGCGTTATGGGCATCTCTATCAAATATTTTCTGGAAAGCTCGTATGCTGATTTACAGGTGCCCAGACCTTCAACGACCATCTCTGTCTCTGCCAGTATATCCCCGATCTTACAGCCTTTTCCTATCTGTTCCCCGAACCACCTGTTCCTGCTATGCGTGCTCATACACGTCGTAGCCAGATCGCCCATACCACTCAAGCCCCTGAAAGTCTCTTCTTTCGCGCCCATGCATACACCGAGCCTGGTGATCTCAGCCAGTCCCCTTGTAAGGATAGCGGCCTTGGCGTTCGTCCCAAACCCCATGCCATCGGAAATGCCCGCAGCCACTGCGATGATGTTCTTGAGCGCGCCTCCCAGTTCCACGCCTACGATATCTTCTGACGTGTACACGCGGAAGTGTTGGACCGTTAACAGTTCCTGGATCTCTTTGTTCCAATTTCCCTCCGCGGCAAAAACGATCGCGGCGGGATACCCGCGGGCCACCTCATAAGAAATGCTTGGGCCTGATAGAACACCGATGTCAGAAGTCTTGAAATATTCCGCTAACATCTCTGACGGTCTCTTCAGGGTATCGTTCTCGATCCCCTTTGTGCCACTTATTATATAATTAAAATCCGCGTCCTGGAACTTCTCCGCGACTGAACGCAGATATTTACATGGAACGGCAAACAGGGCGTGATCCGTGTCTTTGGCGACCGCGTCGTCAGCGGTTATTACCACACCACGGGGTATTACCACCCCTTCAAGGAACTTGGCATTTAACCGGTTATTATCCAGATATTCGGCGTATTCCGGATCGTGACTCCAGAGGACAATCTCGACCCCTTTTGAGTGAAGCAAAAGGGCCAAGGCAGTCCCCCACCCCCCATCACCTATAATCGTTACTTTGCGCATAATATTTGAAAAGTTTAGCATATATTATATGC
>CAYSJU010000027.1:0-28252 GCA_964431495.1 uncultured Planctomycetia bacterium | reverse complement strand
AGACACGATCGAATCGCACCATATCTCCGAAGCCATCGGTTACAGGTGCCTGGATCGCAGCCTGTGGACGTAAAAATAGGGGCACATCCGAATGGCGCTTCCTTCAGCAGCAGGTCACCCCTAAGGGTGACCTGCTGCTTTTAATTCAAAACAGGTTTAAATGTATTCAAAAATGTGCTACGGGGAGGCCTGACACCAGTATTCTCAGAGCATTTTTTCTATATTTTCCCAGAATTCACCATGAAGTGTTGCCTTCAGGCGGTAACACGGAATACTCTTGGAAAGTTTTATGGAATTATCCAGCACCTGCATTTGTTTTGTCTTTTTTTTGTCATCATCCATCCTGTGCCAGTAAGTATTCCAGGATTGCTTGAAACTCTCAAAAAACTCCTGGGCAGCCTGTCCTTTGGTTAATTTGATCACTTCGTCCGACTCGGCCTGTTCCAGGAAATACACAGCTTCAAGCGGCAGCGAATATTCGAGGTTAAATGTAGTCCGCTTTCTGTTGCATAGATAGTCGCTCCAGGTCGGCAGCGGATGAACGCGGTATTGGCCAACGGCATTATTTACGACGAGGGCTGTATCATCCGATAAAGCTTCCCAGTAAGCCGGGAGTCTGGAAATACATGTGGTTTTTCCCGTGTTTCCCGGAGCGGTTATCAGTATACCTTTACCTTCAAACCCGGCAAAAGCCGCATGCACGGGCCCGCCACCGTGTTTTGTATAGTATTCATAAAGAGGCTTAAAGGAATTCCACATATTAATAACTCTGATGCTTTCATGATCCATGAATTCAGGGTCAAGTTCGATAAAGATCTCGGGAACAGTCGAATGATGCCACACACGAAAAGATCTCCCTGATCTATACGGTTCCCACTCCTTTTTGTTATCCAGAACAGGCAGCTTATTCGTACCTTTTTGCGCGATAAACATAAATTTAAAATCAGTTTCAGAGCCGGATCCTTCCTTCAATTGCATAATATCTACAAAAGATTTCAGCCAGGAATGAATTTTATCAGCGGCGGAAAATCCCCATGTTCTGCCATCGGACAAGGTGAGTTTATAAACTTTTTCATTCCCCATGAAATGGGTTTTCATAATTTCTCTTTATTTATAAAATATTTGTATGGAAATCTGATCTCCCATCCACCTGAATTCATGCATTTTTTACCGATCAGCCCGTTCTTATACACCAAAATTTCACTCGAGCTGTTCCCCCTTTTTATCAATATCACATCGGCTTTTATGAGCGGATGAAAAAGAGTAAGAATTTTAGACTTATCGATCATTCTTGAAATAAGCACAGGTACTTTCAAAAAAAATCTGATAACGGTTTTTCTTATTGTTAATTTTCTGTGGAGCAGAAGTCCGGCTCGTTCCCCGCTTATCCGGATCGTTTTTGTTCCACGTTTTACTGATAGAACTTTACCGATCACAGAGTCGAACTTTACGATATAATCATCGGGAGTTCTGTTATTATCTCCACGGGTCATGTAACCATTTCCCCGGACTTTAATGATCCGGTGCACTATATTTTTCGATCTATTGGAGAGGCGGTATACTATTATGTCACCGGGATTCAGTTCGCGCTTATCTATTTCAGTATCGATCATTGCGCCGTCTCCGGGTCGTAAAGTGGGGAGCATACTCGGACCGCAATGGTTATAATAACCTGTATCTTTACTGTTTTTTAAATAAAGCTTCACATGGAGTATCGACCAATCATTAACTGTTTATGAACCGAAAACAAAACCTGTCATCCCGGGCGAGTGAACAACGTGAACGAAACCCTGGATCAAATGAAAATGTATAACGTATGCCGAATTTGTTGAATGTTGAGACCTGACCCCGGTTTTCGATTTCTCCAATTTTATCCACCGCTTACATAAAATAGGGTGCGTACCTATTTTTTGATTTCAGAACCGTCCCAGCATCCCTTATACACTGCTACACTTAACCTTATATTCCGAACCGCTTCCGGGAACAATGCATTTTTCGGGAAAAATCCCCATTTTGTGCGCTTCCGAACAGAACCAGTTCGCAGCCATGAGATCCTGATATCTGTTATAATTCATAGCGATACATGAACCGAGGCATTTATTCTTAAAAATACAGTCATGGCAGATACCTTTTAGATCCTTTGGAAGGCGTTCCCTGATCTCATTAATAAGGGGATTGTTGTTCCAGACATCGGCGAGCTTGTCGTTTGCCGCATGCCCGAAAACAAGTTCAGGAACGGTCTGGCCGATACCGCAGAGTGCATATCTGCCGTTTCCGAGTACACCGATTATCCCGAATATCCCGCAGCTGCCGCTCGGTCTTGATATGGCCATTTTAAACGCTTTAAACGCCATCGGATGTGCATATACCACCGATATCCTGGAAGACGGATTCAACTCTTTCTCGATCCATTGTCCAAGATCAATAATTTCTCTCAAAGTAAGGGTTTTTTCTTTGTCGGCCTCCAAGCTATTGCCCCTTCCGGTGGAAGTGACAAAGGTGAATTTTACTGAACCCGCCCCTTCTTTTTCGGCAAGACGCACAAGGCTTTCAAGCTTATCCGAGTTATGCCGCATTACGGACATAATGACCTGCGGTTTCAAGCCCGCTTTAACCAGGTTACGCAAACCGTTAACGGCGGCGTCAAAAGACCCTTTCACTCCCCTGACCCATTCGTGCATTCCAGCTTCGGGCCCGTCAAGGCTTACGGAAACATATCCGTTCCTGCATTCTTTTATCTTCTTTGCCAGGGCCGGTGTGCATACCGTACCGTTGGTCTCAACGGTTAATCCCAGTTCTTCTTCCTTAATAAAGTCGAGTACTTCTTCGATCTCCGGGTGTATCAGCGGTTCGCCGCCGGAGAGCTTAACACTTGAAAGCCCCAGTTCCTTCGCCTGGTAAATTATATGTTTGAAAAGCTTTAAATCCACATACGGAAATTTACCCGCCCTCTTTCCCGGTTCATAAGGAGGATTGACCCAGCAGTGACGGCACCTTAAATTACATCCTTCTGTTATGTAAAAATAAATACTGTTCAGATAATAACCGCACTCGGGAAGAGGCGGCCTCTCCACGGTTTTGTTTATGGTATCTTTGTTATTACTTGTCATAATTCGTAGATCCTCTTTTCTTTACCTGACCCTTAAACTCTTCTGTTCAGGCAGGCTTCCGCCCATCTCCAGAAACCTCTTATAGCATATATCCGGAGAAGGTTTGTTCTCATCCCCTGTTAACGTATATGCCAAGGCCGGGCATCCACCGCGGCAATAAGGGATATATTCGCACCCTTTACAGTAATCAAACTCGTCAAGTGGAATATTTCTTCTGTCTCTCAGGCGTTTCAGTTCAGGATGATCCTGCCAGACATCCCGAAGGCTGTCCTTGTTTATCCTGCCGAGCCTGATGTGGCTTAACTGGCTGCACGGCACCATGGTACCGTCTGGATCAACGGCCATTTTACTGAAAACTCCGCCGCAGCTTGTCAGATAGCCGCAGCCCGGACGTGATTCGATCCCTTTTTCGATAAGATCTTCCATTTCCATCCAATGTTTGACACTCGAAAGCGGACCGGCCTGAGCCCCGATCCTGTTATTGTATTTTTTGCTTAATTCCAAAAGCTTTGCCATGGCATAGGTATATTCCTCCACGTTCAACTGTACATCAGCCTCATTCTGCCGGCATAAGCCCATGTGCGAAGCGGAATTTGTGGAAAATGAAGGCAGCCCCACTTCGTTAAGCAGGAGCGCGGCTATTTCGTCAAGTGTGTAAAGATTATGCTTATGGATCGTAACTCTCACTGTTGCCGGCATTTTGTTTTTTAGTAAAATTTTCAGTCCGTTCAATGTTTGTGCAAAGGTTCCTTCCCCTCGGCATATATCATGGGCTTCCGGACCGGGTCCGTCTATTGAAACCTGAAAACTGCCGCAGCGTCCGGTCGATTTAAGGAATTTTACCAACTCATCGGTGATCAGTGTCCCGTTGCTGAGCACGGAAAACCGCATATGGTTCTTGACGATGCCTTCAACTATTTCGCGAAAATCTTTTCTGTACAGGGGTTCACCGCCGGACAAACAGACGTCAAATACCGCGCAATCGTTCAGTTCCTTCATGAAGCGCAGCCATTCTTCTGTTGATATATCGTCCCCCTGATCACTTCCGCTGGTGAAATGCGAACAGTACGAACATCGCAGATTGCAGTTACCGGTAATATTCAGATCCATGGATCTTGGCGTTTTTAATGGCTTCATGTTATTTCAGTATAGCGTGGCCTATTTTTTCTTATATCCCATCAATCCGTTCTCTTCCAATCCGTTCAGGAATTTCTCCAGGTGTTCAGGCGCGTTCTCGGGGACATTGTCGAATTCTTCAAAAAGCGAATTCAGAATGTTTTCTGAGGGTGTTTTTCCATCAATTTTTTTCCAGATAAAAGAACCGACTTCATCAAGCCCGTAGGTTTCGGCCGTATCAGGATCAAACAATACCGCCCAGTCATCAAAATCTTCCCTGTATACTATCTCAGGATTCGCAAAAGGAATAGTTTCCATCAGATCTCCCTCCTCTTTTAAAATGGGGACACATCCTGTTTTCTCAGCCTGCGCGGCCTCCCATTTGGCCCGGCATTTATAACGATCCCCGGTATCCAAGCTGTCCTCTTCTTCATAAAGCCACAAGCCCCGGTCGGCTTTCCTTCATATGTCTGTATTATACTAAAAAAAAAAAAATCGCGCTACTCTTAATTGGCTGTGTCCCTATTTTTAAGATAGTTCAGGTTGACTCCGGCCTTTTCATGTTCGGGGTCGATCTCAAGCGCTTTCTCAAAACATTCTTTCGCTCGTCCATACTCGCCCTTTTTAAAGTAAGCATACCCCAAATTGTTATAAGACTCCGCGTAAGCAGGGTCTATCTCTATGGCTTGATCAAAAAGCACAATGGCTTTATCGATGTTCCCGGCTTTACCCTGAGCCACGCCAAGATCATTTAACAACCTGGCCTTGCCGGTAAAATCCGGCTCTTCTTCATCCGATATTTCTCTTTTCTTCGTCAGTCTGATAAGGTTAATCACGGCATTTTCATAATTCGGATCCATCTCCACGGCCATCCTGAACAGTCTAATCGCTTCCTCTTTTTCGCCAAGATTTCCGTAAGCAAGCCCCAGGTTATTATAAATGTCCGGATGCCGCAGGCCGCCCGTCAGGGTCTTTTTATATAAAAAGACCGCTTTCTCATTCATGCCGAGCTTTAAGTATATATTGCCAAGATTATAATATGTGACGGAATCCCCGGAATTCAACTCTATCGCCTTTTTATACAGACTTATCGCCTTGCGGTTCTCATTCATGCCCTCGTATATCCTGCCAAGATTAATGTAACTCACCCACAGATCCGGATTTTTGCGTATAAGGGTCCCCCAGAGCGTTATCTGGTCCTTGTAGCTTCCGGTCAGGATCATGCTTTTAAAGCATAGATAAGCTATCAGCGGAACGGCTAAAACGCCCCATATAAGCCGGTAGAATTTATCCGCCATTCCCGGTATCCGCTCTTTTATTTTATCGAATAAAAATATCACAGTGCTGACTAATAAGAGAAAAAGGATCGGAGTGGAAAGGTAGGAAAAGTGGTCCGCTACAAAAGAAAATACCATTGGATAGACATTAATAAAACCCAGCGCTGGAAAAATCGAGATAATATAAAACAAGAAAAGCGCGAATGCTCCACGTCCTATGCGGTTCCGAAGACAAAACAAAGACACTAATATTGCCGTGGAAATGATCAGAAATAACCACTGCCACCACTGGGTAACATCTATTCTCCATCTGGGATAAAAGAACATGAACTTGAAGGGGATACAGATTTTATAAATATAGAACAATAAGATCCTTCCCGCAAGAACCAGCCTATCCAGAAGGGTTAAACCAAACTCATGGCCTCTGGCCCCTACTCTGTGGGCTTCAAGATATACGGTATGCAGCCCGCTCAAAAGCCCGATAAAAAAGAAAGGAGCCGCGAGCCTGATATCCCGCCATCCGATCCTGCCGTTTCTCCACCATTTATATATGATCGGGACAAATGCGAAGCATACGGAAATGGATTTACTGAGAAGGGCGCAGATAAATAGGCCTAATGTCTTGACATAATGCCCGACCCTTTTGCTTATGTCGAACTCCAGGTACGACAAAAACGCTAACAAGAAGAAACACAGGCTGAGCAAATTCTTCAGCTCAGTGATCCATGCCACGGTCTCTACCTGAATTGGATGGATAGCGAATAACAGCGCCGCGGCAAAAGCGGCGCGAGGATATATCTTCCGTATAACCCGATAAAGTAAAAGGGCGTTTATCATATGCAACAGCATGTTCACAAAGTGATACCCAAAGGTGTTGAGCCCCCATAACTTGTGTTCAATCCAGAATATCGTATGGATAACCGGGTAATATTGAGGGGTGCCCTGATTTGTCCATATCATTTTCAATCCGTCCATATTCCGGATCGCCGGGCTTTCATACACATAGTCATCATCGTCCCAGATGAATCCGTTCCGCAATGACGGCGCATAGATCACAGCGCAAAGCACTATAATGACCGCGATTTGGAATACAGTTGACCTATTCATGGTCCAAAAAGACACTAATTTTCGCGGGTTCGTAAACCTAACGGATCTCCTCCCCCTCTTTTACCACATAGCCGGATTTATAAAGATAATCCAGGTTGATCCCGGCCTTTTCATGCTTTGGATCGACTTCAAGCGTTTTCTTGAAATATTTCTCAGCCTGCTTGTAGTCGCCTTTCTTATAATACGCATACCCTAAATTGTTGTAAGATCCCGCGTGGTCCGGGTCGAGCTCTATTGCTTCCTCAAATAGAGAAATCGCTTTATCAAGATCCCCGGCTTTCCCCTGCTCCTCTCCCGATCTGTTCAACAACTCAACTCTTCCGGAAACGTCTCTACCGGCATAGGGTTGTCCTGTCGTTGATGACATTCCTTGATCCAGGATATCTCTCCGCTGCCTCTGCGCGCGTTCAAGATTGTCCCTGGTCACCTTTGACCCGGGCTTAATCGTTAAGGCTCTTTTGAAATTCTTTATTGCTCTATCCATGTCGCCCTTTTTGGCGTAAAATAAGCCCATCTGATTGTACGGCGTCGCGACATCCGGATACTTTTTTATAACGTCCCCGAACAAGGTGTTTGTATCTTTCCAAATAACGCATCTTTTCCATGTTAAAACTGAAAACAGGATAACTATCAGGGAAAAAGAAAGGACCATTACGGATCTCATCCCTTTAATTCCCGCGGTTCTGCTACAGAACATTCTGTCAAAAAGAACTGCAAGCATGTAGATTATCCCGATGGACGGGAGATACATATACCTGTCAGCCGCAAAAACTTCTCCTGCCGGCACTATTTTCAGGACAGGCAATATGGTAATAATGAAAAATGAGCTACCGAATATTATCTTCCTGGAAAATTTCCTGGAAAATACCACTAAAATGGCCAACAAAACCAATGCCGCAATATAATATTTACCCTCTCCCGGACATTCAATGCTCATGGAATAATAAGGATACATCGCGGATAGATTTACCGGCACAAGTGTTTTTGACAGATAAAATAAAACTGCCTTGGAGACAAAATATATCCTGAAATAAAAACCCTCGGAAAGTTTAGTGGCCCCTAAGAGCGTCTGAAAATATAAATTAATAAACCCGAATATCGCGGCCAGCGCGAATACTGGGACCTTCTCGAGAACCGATCTTTTATCCATCTTACGGCCATAAAAATAGTCCAAAAGCACAAATACTACGGGAAGGGTAACGGCCATCGGTTTTGAGAGCAGGGCGAGAATTACGCATAAAAGGCTGAAAAAGTAGTATTTTATCCTTTTCCGTTTCAGATATATCGAATAGGCTATTAGAGCGAGCAGATAAAAAATAACGCATAACAGCTCTTTTCTTTCAGCGATCCACGCAACAGGCTCTACATGCAACGGATGGACCCCGAACAGGATCGCGGAGATAAAAGCTATATCCGCTTTTTGAGAGAGAAAGTAGATAAAGATGAAGACGAGAAAGGTCACGAATAAATGCATCAGATAATTGGTCAAATGATATACGAAAGGATTCAGGCCCCCGAGGCGGTATTCCACGGAATAGCTCAGCATCGCCAGAGGACAATACGTTCCCACAAAGCCGGATGTGAAAATCCTGGTTGTATTTTTTACCGAAAAATCCCTGATGGCGTCATTTCCCGTCACATAAAAAGGGTCGTCCCAATCGACAAATCCATTGAAAAGCGACGGCAGGAATGCTACAGCAGTCACAAAGATGATTATGGAGATAAAAAGGATCGGCTTTATTCGTTCCATGAGATATACTTTTCAATGTTTGGCTGGGCGGGATTTATTTCCAAAGACCTCCTCCAGTATTTGAGCGCTTTGGCCTTATCTCCCAGCATTATATACGTGGTGCCTAAATTAGAATTGGCATCAGCTGATCCCGGCCAGCTTTCAACCGCCTTTTCAAAATAATGCCTGGCTGGTCCATAATCCTGGCGCTTGAAATACATATCCCCCAGAGAATTAAGAGAATGGTAGTACGCGGGGGTTACTTCTACGGCCTTAAGATAGTATTCTGTTGCCTTGCCAAAGTCATTATTCATCTTGTAAATGTTGCCCAGCCTGTCATATGACATTGTCCTGTGCATGGGCGAAATATTTTTCCGTAAGGCCGTTTCAAAATATTCTCTGGCCTTTCCATGCTCCCCTTCTTCTAAACTGATATGCCCCAGATCAAAGTACAGCCTTCCATCTTCCGGATGCCTTGCTGTTTCTTTTACAACCAAGGTCGTCTCATCCTTCCAGTCCAAGTTCCTGTTAAAAGTGGCAGCCATAAACGCGACAATAACAGCAGCTATCAGCCATAAAGAGATATTCCTAAGCATGCGACCGCTTATCCTGTTCCAGAAGCTAACCAGCACGTAAGAAATAGCCGTTAAAACGAAAATTGACGGGAAATACAGGAACCTCTCCTGCATGAACGCTTTTATCGGGATTATGTTTGAAACAGGAAGAAGCACTACCAGATATGACAATAAAAGAAAAACCAGGGGTTTATTCTTCCTGGCCGTTGCTACGCAAAGATATATAAAAAAACCGGCGACTAAAGCGTAAAATATATAGACCGGGCTCAATTTTACGCTTCCGGTATTTACTTCCGGAAAAAAAGTCAAACCGACGGGAAAAAATATCAACCGGAGGTATCCGGTAAAAACCTTCAACATTATTAAGAATATCAAGATCGGGGTCCTGCCCCCTATCTGGGCGACCTTCCCCAGGTTATAGGTCCTAAGTATGAGAAACAATATCAGGATCAAGAAATAAGGCCATGTTTTTTTAAATATTTCCTTTGCAGAGAACCGCTTCTCCTGTTTTTTGCAGAAGATAAGGTAAAGTATAATAACAAACGGCAAAGTCGCCGCCATCTCCTTGGAAAAAAGGGCTGCTGCAAAAAATAACAGACTGGCCGGCTTAAGGATGATCCAGGGCTTATCCGGACTATCCTCCGCTTCTATAAATGCAAAGAACGAAGCAAGAAAGAAGAGCAGCGATAGGCCGTCAGCTCTGCCGGATAAATATGTTACGGCTTCCACCTGAACAGGATGAATAAGGAATAATAATGAGGCCAAAAAAGATAAAGGCCTTTTCCCGAAGAGATAAAGGGTTAAGAAGTACAGAATAATCCCATTCATTATATGGATCAGGACATTCTCCCCATGTAAAAATCCGGCATTAAGCCCCCACAAAGAATAACTTATCGTGTAGGAAATAGTTTGCAACGGCCGGTATACATCATCTTTAAGTGCCCCGATGGAGTATATGGGGAACCTGGCCTCTTTTGAAACAAAAAATCCGGGTATGTTCTTCATATCCCTTATTGATGGATTTTTTTCTATGAGGATATGATCGTCAAAAACAAAACTCCCATTAAAGGCGGGGATATACGCGATTACAGCCAGGATGATCAAACAGAATACCGCAACTATATTGATCCTGTCTAATACTCTATAACCTTTCATGTTTTTCACTTATCATCTCCGCCATAGTTCAAACCCTGGATATAGCCAAGGTTGCTTCTGGCTTTTTTATGGTCAGGCTCGATCTCAAGAGCTTTTTTGAAATATTCTTCCGCGCGTTCCGGTTCGCCTTTCAGGTAATACGCGTATCCCAGATTATTATACGACTCCGCATATCCAGGATAAAGTTCTATCGCCTCCTTGAACAGTGCTATGGCTTCGACAAGATCCCCTGATCTTCCTTCGGCAATTCCCGTATCGTTCAATGATTTGACCCTTTCGGGAACACCTTCAGTTTCCTCTTTTAGCTCCTCCGTCAAGACTTTCTCGTTTCCCAGACTTTCTTTTTTCTTTTTATGTGCAAGCTCAAGATTTTCCTTGGCCAGAGAATAACCCGGTCTCACTATTAAGGCTTTATCGAAATAATCTATTGCCGCATCCAGATCTCCTTTTCCCGCGTAGAATATGCCCATGTTGTTGTATGGCAAGGGTGTCTCTGGATGTTTCTTTATAACATCCGCAAACAGGGTTTCCGTATTCTTCCAGACCTCGCATCTTTTCCATGTCAAGGCTGAAAATATCAGGACCAGCAGGACGAAAGCGCAAATAACAGCAGCCTTTACCGGCTTTAACCTGCCGATCCTGCTATGAAATAGATCATTAACGAGAACCGAAAATATGTATAGAATACCGATCGATGGCAGATACATGTACCTGTCTGCCGCGAAAACGTCGCCTGCCGGTATTATCTTTAGAACGGGAGCTATGGTAATAAGAAAAAAGGCGCCTCCGAACACCATTTTTTTGGAGTGTTTTGCTAAAAAGACGGCAGCAACGATCAGCAAAACCAGCGCGGCGACATAATACTTTATTTCCGTCAAATTTCCCGGGGTTACATCATGATAAGGATACATCGCGGAGAGACCTATCGGTACAAAAAATTTAAATAAATAGAACAAGCTCACCTTTGACATGAAATATGTCTTGACTCCCCAGTCCGCTATCAGTTTAGTCGCGCCGGTCAGTGTCTGAAAATGCATGTTAATAATTCCAAACAGCAAGGCTGCCGCAAAAATCGGAAGTTTTTCGGTTATGGCCCTTTTGTCTATTTTACGGCCCAGGAAATGATCCAAAAGTATAAGTATCAAAGGAAGTGTCACCGCCATTGCCTTGGAAAAGAGCGCGAAAACTGCGCATAAAAAACAGATGACATAATACTGTTTCCTTTTCTGTCGCAAATATATTACGTAAGATATCAAAGAAAGGATATAAAAAACAGCGCACAAGAGATCTTTTCTTTCAGAGATCCAGGCAACCGATTCCACGTGCATTGGATGTATCCCAAAAAGAACAGCCGTCATAAAGGACACCCTTAAATTATCGGAAATTAAATATATGAAAAAAAAGACCAGAATAGCGACAAATATATTCAACAGGTAATTCGTCAGGTGATATGCAAAAGGGGCGAGCTTGAAAAAATGATACTCTGCAGCATAACTCACAATAGCTAAAGGGCAATAGCTGCCCGTATAATCGCTTGTAAAGATCCCACTGAGGTTCTGAGCTGAAAACTGCCGGATCGCCTCATTCTCCATAACATACGCAGGATCATCCCAGCCAACAAAGTCGTTAAATAAAGAAGGCAAAAAAGCGATCGCTGTAACCAGAATGACTATCGATATCAAAATCAATATCGCAGTGTTTTCGCTTGCTTTGCCCGGATTCATGGATTTCTCCATGGGTTTAATCATCCTCCAGCTGCCTTTTCCCTTACGTTGCGAATATAATCAAGGTTGATCCTGGCTTTCTTATGGTTCGGATCGATCTCAAGGGTTTTCTTGAAATATTCTTCCGCCCGCTCGTATTCACCCTTCATATAATACGCGTACCCCAGATTGTTATAAGATTCCGCGTGATCACGATCAAGCCGTACGGCTTCATTAAATAAAAAGACGGCCTCATCGATCTTCCCTGATTTTCCTCGCTCAACACCCAGCACGTTCAATAGATCAACTTCCCGGGTTATATCTCTCGCGCTCTCCGCGCGTGGCACCGCCAGCCCCCCCCCTCCACTCTGGATCTCCTTCTGACGCGCAAGTACCCGTTCGAGATTTTCCCTGGCCGTTCCATATTCCGGATTGAGCATTACGGCTATTTCAAAATACTTTATCGCCTTATCAACCCTGTCTTCTTTCAAAAAATACATGCCCAGGTTATTATAAAATGACGGGGTATCAGGGTATCTCTCCAAATAGTCAAAAAACAGGGTTCCGGTATCCTTCCAGAGACCGCACCTTTTCCATGTCAGAACTGAAAGGGCGATAAGCGCCATGGTGAACAAAAAGAGCATCGCGGATCTTATTAGCCTGGCCTTTGCGATGCTGCTAGTGAATATTCCATTAGCGATAACCGACACTGCGTAAAAAACGCCGATAGAAGGTAAGTACATATACCTGTCAGCGGCAAAATCATCCCCTGCCGGTATTATCTTAAGAACGGGAGCTATGGTGATGAGAAAAAAGAGGGTTCCAAAGATCATCTTTTTGGAATATCTCCTTGAAAACACCGCAAAACCCGCGAGTATGACCAGGATCGCTATATAATATTTGATCTCCCCAAAATGTTTCGAAACCACTGCATGGTAGGGGTATCCTATCGACAAATTGATCGGAGCAAAAACCTTGGACAAATAAAAAGGGATCGCCTTTGAAAGGAAATAGATCTTCGAACCCGCACCCAACTCAATGACTCCTGTCGCGCCGGACAATACCTGGAAATGTAGATTCACAGCTCCGAATAATAAAACCAGCGCAAAGATGGGAAGTTTCTCACAGATCAACGTCTTGTTCACTTTCCGTCCCAGGAAGTAGTCCAAGAGGACGAGTATGAAAGGCATCGTAACGGCCATTGGTTTTGATAAGAGGGAAAAGCCCGTAAACAAAAAACAGAGAAAATAATACCTCTTCCTTTTATTCCTGAGATATATCAAATAAGCTGTTAAAGCGAGCATGTAAAACAAGGCACACAATAAATCTTTCCTTTCAGAGACCCACGCAACAGATTCCACATGCAACGGATGGAGCCCAAACAGAACGGCAGTGATGAAAGCCATGTTCAGATTAGACGAAAGCAGGTAAATGAAATAAAATACTAACAGGCTCACTGAAATATGCAACAGATAATTCGTCAAGTGGTATATGAATGGATCGAGTTTGAAGAACCGATATTCTACGGCATGGCTCATTATCACTAACGGACAATAACAGCCGCCAAAACTGCATGTAAAAGCCTTTTTAATGTTCTGAGCAGAAAAATTTGAGACGGCATCATTTTCAGTAACATAAACCGGATCATCCCATTCTATAAACCCGTTAAATAATGTCGGGAAAAATGCAACAGCGGTCGCAAAAACGACCAGAGAAAGATATATTATCAGTAAATGTTTATCGCCGTGGAAATTCACAATTATATTTTTACTTGCCGTTGACTGCATACCCTAACTTCCGCATGGACTCTATATTAATCCTGGCTTTCTCGTGACCCGGGTCAACTTCAAGCGCTTTCTTGAAATACCCTATCGCTCGCTCGTGCTCTCCTTTCAAATAATATGCGTAGCCAAGATTGTTATAGGTTTCCGCGTTGTTCGGGTCAAGTTCCAACGCTCTATTGAACAGCAGAATAGCTCTGTCAAGATTGCCGGCCAGCCCTTCCCTCTTCCCTAGCATGTTCAATGATTCAATTTCTCCGGCAATAGCCTTTTCCGTCCCCGGCCGCGGCCTTGCCTTGTCCTCTGATCTCTTCTCTATCACCTTCAGATCTTCACCGGGCATGCATCTTTTCTCGGAAAGTTCATCATGACTTAAACGAACTTCATCAGTTACATCTATTAACTTAAAGGGATTCCTTGCTGTAGAGAAGTAGACCTTGTCTTCTAATAGCTCAAGATTGGTCCCAAAATAGAGATTTAAAAGCAATCTAAATGAGTTTACAGGCGTAATACCATCGTATAAATCCACATAATCGTATTCGGGCAGATAATAAGCATTTAAGATCGAAAAGCATTCCTTGAAATAAGTCCTATTCGGGTCTTCCCAGACCAGCATGGAACGAGGCCCATGATCTGACTGCAAAATAATGATAGGGGGCTCTTTTGATCTTGATAATATCTCATCTATGGCAGATTTCAGTTTTTTATTGAGAAAAATGAGCTGGTCTCTGTACTGTTTGATATATTCATCCCTGGTAAGCCTGCCCGGTCTGATGAGCCAGTTTGCGTCAAAATCCGTAATTGACCATGGAGCATCGATCCCTTCCCCGTTTGGCCCAAATACAAAAGGAGGGTGCGGAAGTTCAATATGGGCGAACACAAAAACAGGCGGGTTTAATTCAGCGGTATCACCGAGATTATCAAGTATAAAAAGAAGTCTTTTTCTATGCAGATCATACTGGTTATCAGATCCTATTATCTCCAATACCGCCGGTACAGGAGTCATGTTTATTAGTGTATTCTGGAAATTATCGAAAACATATCTGGGAGTTATGTAGATATCGGCATTTCTTATCTCCGTCTCACTGCATCCTGACGAAAAGGCCACTATTTTATAACCGAGCTGCTTCAGGAATCTGAATACACTGTTATATCTTATGAGATGTCTTACCGGATCAAAATTATTTGATTCGATATTGACATAATCCAGGAAATTATCGAAATGAGCAAGATTCAAAGAAGTTGATAGAGCCAGGCTCGTCTGACAGTAATTAGAAGTGGATTTGTTTAACACGTAAAAACCTTTCCCCCTCAGATAATCGATAAATTCTTTGTTGTCATATCCATACACCTCTTTAAGGACATCCTCGGCCGCGTATGCATCTACCACTATCAAAAATATATTCGGTGAAACGGCTTTTTCCTTCTGTGAATCCCGCCCCTCCCGACTTATATCCACCTGCGCGCCTTGATCACGCAACGCCCTTTTTGTCCTGCTCTTATATATCCCGATATTGATAAAAGAAGCGAGGATCAGAACGGCAGACACGATATTTAAAAAACTTGTAAGAAGATTCAAGCTCCTGCGGGTCTTTACGAGAAAAAAGGTGCCAAGAGAAAAAATGATCACCCAGATGGCCAAAAGAACCATGTTTGTATCAATGGATAATTTTCCACCCGTAAAATCAAAGCTTTTTTGGTCTATCGCTTGATAGCACTGGCCGTAGGAGAAAAATAAAAATAAAAAAATCGTTACGATCAACCCCGCTCTCATTTTATCTTTAACTGCCAATCCGAGCAAAACCCAGGACAGAATAGTAAAACTAAGCGTGATCGCTACAGGCAAATACATCGCACCCGGTGGAAGCTTCCCTATATTGTGCGAATAGAGAAAAAGAACGGGAAATACCGCAAATAAGATCGGGTGTACGATAAATGATCTTTTCATGTGTCAAATCTCACAATTCTATATTTCATCAGCTTTTGGCGATCGGTCCCCGGTGCTGCGTAAAGTTTCCAGATTTCTTCTGGCGATCTCATAATCCGGATCAACTTCAAGCGCTTTCTTGAAATATTCTTCCGCGCGCTCGTAGTCCCCTTTCAGATAATACGCGTATCCCAGATCATTGTAAGATTCCGCGTAATTCGGATCAAGCTGGATGGCTTCCTCAAAAGACGAAATTGCCTGGTCCAGGTTCCCCGCCTTACCCTGTATTTTACCCATCTTGTTTAAGATTCTGCTCTTTTCAAGCGGATCTTCAACATCCTCTAACTGTCCTTCTTCAGGGCCTTCTTCTTTTTTCTTATAGACAGAAACCCAATATTTAGAAATTGGTTCGTACCCGGCAAATTCTTTTCCCCAGTAATAAATGGTCGACTTTGGCCAAATAATATCAACAATTCCGACTCTGTCATAATATTTTTTGGCATATTGTTCATACCAATCGAATATTAATTTGTTTGAATATGGTCTGACCAGCCAGGATGTGTGTACATTCACAAAAATTATAAATTTCGGAGAGACCTCCTCGATCTCCTTTATCATCTCCCGTTGCATTTTCAACGCAAAATCATGTTCCTCCATCAGTGCATAAGTGTAGATATACCCCGTAGCCGAATGTCTATCAGAGTAAAAGTAAATCTGTGGTTCTGATCCTATTACAGCAATACGATCTCCTCCTTTGGAGTGCTTTTTGATGTAATCAGCAATCTTCAATGATTCAGGAAAAGGGTTAAGGCCATAAACCAACCGGGATGCCAGCATTGGATCCACCCTGAATAAAAAAAGCCTCTGCTGGTACACTGTATAGGAAAAAATAAATATGGCCAATAGGATTGGCACCCCTCTTCTTAAAAGTAGAGTCTTCCTCGAGAAAAGGCAACCGACAGAACTTATACCTATACCAGCTAATAGTGATACTGAAGGGAGGAGAAAAATAAAATAATGTGGCCTGAAATAAAAACCCAGACAAACGGAAAAAAAGGAAAATACAAAAAAGGGGGCAACAAATAAACTTTGAGGGCGTATCTTTCTGTTCCATATCGGCGCCAAAAGTCCAACAGCTGCTAACCCCCAGATCAAAATTGACAAACTAACCGTGTCTATTATTCGTTTTTTAAAAAATCCCCACCTGAGGGTATTCGATAACACGTATTCACGCGCATAAGTGAATGTCCAAAACCAGAATTTATCAAAGACCCCGGATAATAAAAGAACCAGAACAGTTAGTGTAAATGGCAGCAATATGGCACTCAAAAATAATCCGCATCTTAATGCGCGGTTGAACAGTGTATCTGTCTTGCGATTGAACAAATTAAAACAAAAATACAGTATCGCAAAAATTATAAAAACTATGGCATGTTGTTTTATGATGAACGCTATTCCGAAAAGTAATCCGCTCCAGAAAAAATCTTTCATGCGGTTAGATTCAATGCCTCTCAATAAAAGCAATAATCCACCTATTACGGGAAGGATTACAAAATGTTCTGCGTTGGCAAAAACGCCCAAGACCGAAGGGTCCAGCGATAAAATGGCAAAACTTGCAGCAGCTATTATTCCGACAAAAGAATCATAAAGTTTCTTCCCAAGCAGAAACATCAAAATGATGGTCGAAATATTTACGGCCAATAATCCCAGATGAATACCTTTGGGTGTCTGGCCAAAAATCGCCATAATCAATGCATAGACCGCGTAGATTCCCGGCATTTTCATGTTATATGCTTGAGCATAAGGCGGGATGCCCTGCAATATGAGTTGCCCGGCATAAGCATATTCGCCTTCATCGCGTTCCAGCGGAACTTCTAATAAACGGATCCGGAGCACTGCTGTTAATACTACAATGAGCAGGACTATGCCCCATACCAAATATCTGGAATGCCTGAGAAGGATTTCTTTGTGCCGTATTCCCATCCTAAAATTGAAGCTTTCGCCCGGTTTTAAAAAATATCGGAAACCGGGCTATTTTAAATTTCTGGAGAACAAACATTATAGCCGTAAAAAGAACACCAAAACCATATACCATGCTTCTTTTTAATCCTATTGATGATGATTCTTTCGTATACTGTGAAGGAGCTGTAATCTCCCCGATCCTGTAGCCAAAATAAATAATCTGAGCAAGTATCTGATTATCAAACACAAAATCATCAGAATTTTCCAGGAGAGGAAGGTTCATCAGGACTTCCTTTGAAAACGCCCTGTATCCGGTGTGATATTCTGAGAGCTTCTCGCCAAGGAGAACATTCTCGACCAACGTAAGCATTCTATTTGATAAATATTTATAAAATGGCATGCCTCCCTTGATTGCCATTCCTCCTAAAACCCTCGAACCTAAAACCACATCAAACATGCCGGAGGTAATAAGCCCGGCCATGGCCGTTATTAGTTTGGGAGGATATTGATAGTCTGGATGAAGCATGACCACAATATCCGCCCCCCTTTTAAGGGCTTCCTGGTAACACGTCTTTTGATTCGCGCCATAGCCCATATTTCTTTCATGTTCGTAAACCGGAAGCCCTAATTTCTTTGCGGTCTTTATGGTTTCATCTGAGCTATGATCATCCGTCACGAGAACTTCATCTACAATATCTTTCGGGATATCATCATAAGTCTTTCCTATCGTCTTTTCAGCGTTATACGCAGGCATAACAACGATTATCTTTTTCCCCTCTAACATGACACCCTCCCCAAATTTAGGCCATAATTTAAAAATAGCATAAAAATGCGGAAATTCAAGCAATTCGGACTAAAATTAGTGTCTTCTTCGGAAAGCGGCGGCGAACATCCGCGATTTCCGAAAAAAATGCCAGAGAAAATTGACACCAAAGATTATTCAGAGTATACTTTTCGGTAATGGAAAAAAAAGGAGGGCAGTATGCAAGGTCCGCAAAAAATGAATGTGGCTATCGGGTCTCTGGTGCTCCTAGGATTTCTTTTCATAGTATTCGCGGTAATTTTAAATCTCAAGGGAGCAAATCTGTTGTACCCGTATATTAAAAATGCTGTGAGTTACCTCATAGCAGCCAATACCTGCTTTCTTGTAGCACTTATTGTTTCCACTTTCGGCAAGTCTAAATAGAAACGGGAAGAAACACTCTTGATCTGTTTCATGCTTTTAAAAATCCGGCTATTTTCGTAAAGAGCTCTTCTTTTGTGATCGGTTTCTGAAGAAAATCCACATGATCTGTTTTCTTGAAATGCTCCAAGTCATCGGGATTCAGGACACTGACCACGAGTATTGGGATGTCTCTTACCGCTGAATCATCTCTTGCGCAAGAAAAAAATGAATCACCGGGCATAGGTTCCATAATAATATCCAGGATTACCAGATCAAAGATCCCCTCTTTCAGCCTTCTAAGACCTTCAACAGCATCTCCAAGGATATCCACCTCGTATTTGTCTGCCTGGTCATTGAACATGTTCCTGTAGATCTCCTGCATGTCCGTATCATCTTCGACTATTAAAACTCGTTTCATTCGTGTCCCTGCAGCCATCGGCGCTCTCCTCCGTTTTGTCACTGGTTATCATTTTTACATAACATATCACGCTTTTGGCAGGCTGATCGTGACAACAGTGCCCTTTTGGGCGCCCTCGGACTCTACTTCGATCCTGCCTTTATATCTTTCGACGATCTCCTTGCATATCGGCAAACCGAGCCCCACCCCCGGAGTCGTTTTATGATGCTTGTAAAATTTATCAAAGATCCCGTCCTTCTTTTCGATACCGATGCCAGTGTCCTTGACCCTTATTTTTACCATTTTCCCGCATACCCTTGCCGACAGCTCGATACTCCCACGGTCCGTGAATTTCACCGCATTATCTATGATATTGAACAGCAGCGTTTTTATCTCTTTCTCATTCGCCAGGATCTTATCCGCGTCCCCTGAGATGCTTACTTTGAAGTTGAGCTTTTTGTGTTCAACTATATGCTTTGTTCCCTCGATTATCTCATCCATTATTTTCCTGAAAGAGACACACTCTTTCAGCGCTATTGTCCCCTTCTTCTCGGCCTCTAAAATACTGTTGACATCATCGTGAGCCTTATCGATATTGTCCCGCATCATCCGCTGCGCCTTTTTAATTTTACCCGCGTTTTTGGCCTTTATCCCCTCTTCGCACAAGTAACAAGCCATCTTTGCCATGGCGATCGGCGTTTTTACGGAATGTGAAAAATTCCGTATCAGGTTGCTTTTGATCTGTTCTATCTCTTTGCGCCCGGATATCTCAACCCAGTTCGCAAGGTAGTACTTTAGCTCCCCTTTTTTCTTTACGGATGTAGCGGTTATCTCGACCCAGAACCGTTCCCCGTTCTTTTTCTGAAAGAGTTCTTCAAGCCTTTCCACACCCCTGTCCATGGCAGCGTCCAGTTCTTTCCACGTCTTCCGCTCTGTTTCCTTCGTCCACCACGGGTACGGGGCCTTTCTCCCGATGATCTCCGCGCAGGAAAAACCGGTCAACTTTTCCAGCGCGGGATTCACATACTTCACGGAAGTGTCGGGGTTGATAACGATTATTGGATATGGGGAATTGTTCAACAGGCTTGAACTGAACTCATCGCTTTCTCTCAACATCTCCTCAGCCGCTTTACGTTCGGTAATCTCCGCGCTTATTTCCAGGACCCCGCTTACTTTATTGTTTTTATTCCGCACGGGATACCCGCGTATAAGCCATACTCCCCCGTCAGGAAAAAAAATTTCCGCTTTCTGGGGCCTTCCGGTCTTGAGGGCCTTTAACACCGGGCAGCCCGCACAGGGGCGATCCCGTTTATGCCAGATCTCGTAACAGCGACGGCCGCACAGTTCTTCAGGTGATACCCCCATGGACTCGGACGCGGCTTTGTTCGCCCATATGATCCTGAGGTCTTGATCCTGATAAGCTATCAACTCTGATACCGTATCGAGTATGATCTCTTTATCATGTTCCAGCTTAAAATGAGCCATTATATCAATCCCTTGAAATCAATCCCGCGATAAACCACCAGATGGTCCTGCGCCTGCATAAGAGGCCTTTTCTCCCGCCAGAACTTCTTATAAACGAACTCCGTTATCTCCTCTCTCTGGGCCGGGCTGTAATTATGCACGACCGGATGCAGAAGCACCATCCATATCACCGCCATGAACTTCTCAAAATCAGCTGTAAAGAACTGGACATGATCGGTCCTTGAGAGTACCTGCGCCTTTTTAAAAAGAGGGATCTTCTCCAGTTCCTTCTTGAACTTGAGCAGATCCTGATTATTGCGGTGCCCGAAGAATTTTCCGACAAAATGATTATAAAGCCAGGTAGTGGTGTACTGGTTATCATCCTCAGCCGTCATGAGCACAGCGTGCATCGCTCCCGTCGGCGCCAGGATATTCCGGTACAGGTTATCGAAAAGGCTGCTCCACATCGTTTCTTCGCAATAATAAAAAGAGTGGTGAAGCGTGATAAGATCCGTCTTTATCCCATCGAGTCTGGCATTCAGAAAATTTTCAGATCTTCCCGGATTCAAAAAGACCTTTTTATAATCCCCGAGAATGGTCTTCACATGACCGGTTTTCTGTCGCTGTATACGCTCCTTGACAATGTCAAGTACTGCTCTCTCCACGTCCAGGAGATAAAGCCCGCCCTTGAACGCGGTCTCCAAGATCCGGAACTGCGGTTCCGCGCTGGAGCCTATTGAAAGGGCCCTCATGGTCTTAGACAACGGCAACGCCTTGCTTAATGTCCTTATGACCGATGCAAGTTCCTCCCCTATATGGACCTTGTCATTACTGTAACGCGACCAGATCTTATCCGCCTGATAGATGTTGTAATCAGCGACTTTGATCCCCGATTCTATCATCTTTCTGTTAATGTAACGCGACATAATATGATTTTACCTCTCTATGATGCACCTTTCAATAAAATTAAATTGTTTTTTTCAGATTCCCTCTTTCCCTTCGGCCTGCCCCTCGACTTCGCTCGGGGTAAACTGGCCTCGGGATTTCCTCGGGCCTTCGCCCTCGGTCACGCAGGAATGACAGTAGGGCCGTCGTCCTCGGTCGGCCTCGCCCGGAGGGCTCGCCACTTCCTCGGACATTTCGTCCTCGGTCGGGATGACACGTCGAAAGTTCCCACAATATGCTCCATTATTAAATTGATCGGAAGCACGCGGATATAAATAAAAAGGCCATGGCATTTTAATCCGCCATGGCCCTCAGGTTTTACTGGGATCCGCCAAGATCACGCCGCTATAAGGATCGCTGCGACCCTGTCATATTCTTCACGGGCGTTATATTGCTCCGCGGGCCTGTAAGAAAGATAACCTTTGATCAATGTGGAGATATCTCCGTTTACGATAGCACGTATGTAATCCCCTGCGGTAACGTCATCTGCCAGCGCAAAGTGAGACCTTATATAGAAACTTAACGCTTTATATATGTAAAAATCTTCCCTGACGTCTTCGTCCATACGCCTGGAAAGAAGCATCATCGCGTAAGTATTCACCTGGAATTTTCTTACATCTTCACTCTCATCCACCCTGGCGCTCAGAAGAACTTCTGTATCGGTCCTTATGAACCTGATGCCGGCCTCCTTCAATCTTTCAAGCTGGTCTTGCGGCAGACTGGTCGGAACAAGAGCTATTGCGCGTTTCACGATGCCTTTGGCCTTTGCCAAAGTATTTTCAACGAATTGTTCATGGGTTTTCCCGCTAATTGTATCAAGGTTGAACCTGTCACCGAACTCCTTCCTGTGCGCTTTAAGTTCCCCGTTTTTATAGAACTCCGAGGTAACCAGCAGCGTATACCGGTCATGGGGATGGGTTGGTATATAGGGCGCCTCAGCGCTCCCCACCGCAGTCCTTTCAGCGTCGATTTTCGCCCTTTCTATGGACAGCGTTATTTCGCGCGGCGTCATCATGGCCGGGTCCGTCTCCATCTTTACGCTCTTTTCCATGTCTGTAAATTCCTGTTGTATGGCAGGATTCGCGATCCTGTTCCCAGCGACATCGACCGAGTAGCTCAATTCAGGATAAATAGTGGCTGCCTTTTCCAATCCATACAGCGCCATAACAGCGAGATATTTGGCTGCTCCTAAAGATATATCTATGGAGGTCTGCCGCGGAATTACAGCCGGAATATTCGGCACGCAGTAAAACAGGTTCCCGTTATCCAAATATACCGGCGCGGCATGCGAAGTCGCCTTCACTCCTTCAACTCCTCCGCCCTGGTCGATATCAACGACTGTAAAGACCTTGCCGTCTCCTATACTCCTCAACATATCCATGTCTATAAGATGGCGTGCCTTCTTGCCGAGCGTATATGCTGTCGTGCTTATCCCGTGCGCTTCTTTCAGCGCATCCTTCACAAGATCCCCCCACCTGCTGTCAATGACGCTTACCCTGTGTAGGTCCGCCTCAGCGAATTTTTCTTCCAGCCACTGGATCCTGGATCTATTCCTTTCGATCACCGTAACATTGGCTCCCATGAGCGCGAGCATTCTGGCCTCGTTATATCCGACAACACCGCCGCCGTATACCACGACATTGCGTCCGGTCAGATCCAACAGGGGGATCGGCGGATTATTTGTAACGTCAAAAGCTGCGAGCGCCTGGTTTATATCCTCCTCTAAAGTTTCTTTATTTTCAAACTCATCTCCCCCTTTCCAGCTCAACAGATAGAGTGCCATTTTATACGCGGCAGTAACGCCGGCCTTTTGGCTCGGGCCTTCCAGGATCGGCTTCCTTCCTCTCGCGAAAACATTTTCAAATGACACAAATGCAGCACCGGTGTTTGCGGCATCAACCGTCCTGTCCGCGCTCTGGGCAAAATGGTTGAAGTTGAATATTATTTTTTCTCCAAGCTTTTTGACGACCCTCGCTACAAGGCCCTCCTCATCGGGACTTTTCTGCAGTTCCTTTATGTGCTGGACAATCTGAGCGGTTTCAAAGACTTTTTCAGCTGAAGCAGCTATTGACGCTCCAGCTTTTTCATATTGTTCGTCTCCAAACCTCGAACCCTCATTTTCGCCACTTGTTCCTGTTCCTCTTTCCACTGTAACGTTTATACCTAATGCCGCGAGCGCGTTCACGATATCCGGCACGAGTCCGGTCCTTCTCTCCCCTTGTTTTGTTTCGCGGATCGCGCCTACTTTCAGGGGAGTTTCTAATACATCCGGGTTAGCTTTAAGTATCCCGCGTATCTCCAGCAATATCTCCTTTAATCTTTCTCTTATCTCTTCTTCTCTTTCGGAGGCGGCGATATACATATCATCTATTTCCTCGAGCTTCCTGTCTATCCTGGCGATGACCCATTCATTCCTGCGCTGCGCAAATATCTGTTCCTCTTTGTGATCCGCTTTTTCAGCCTTCCTGTTCATCGCCAGCCGCGCTATTGTTGATTCTGAAGCTGCTGCCCGGTCAAAGTAGAACCTGACTTGCGGCAGGACTTCCGGCAGCCTGAGTCCTGAGGCAGGATTGTCCTCGGTGATATCAAGGTCCAGTGTCCGGCGCACGGATTCGGCTTTCATCTCACGCGGCACTATGATATGAATGTGACGTGCTGAGAAAATGGGTGGAAGCGTGAAGGTGAGCGCGTGGGTGGGAACTTCTGATATAGTATTAAATTCACCATCCAGTACCTGTTGTACCCGTGATTCTTCTGAAAGTCGAACTACTTTTACGGTCTCAGGATCTTTAAATCTGGCTCCCGGAGGGTCGTTAAACGCAACATGCGGAAGTTTCCCTATGCCGCCTACAACAACATCAAAGTCCCCACCATGTTTCTCAAACTCATCCACTATCCGATCCGCGTGTGCCCGCGCCTCGGCTTCCAGTTTCCCTGTCAATGTCTTGATCTTCTCGTCATTCCCTTCATCAATCGCCCGTCTAAGGGCAACGGCTGTATCATATGCCAGCCTGTCGTTAAAGTAGTACGTGTTCTCGGGTCTTATATTAAGCTTTTTGAATAATTCTTTACTTAGAACATTTCCGAATAACTGCTCCGCGTTTTCCTCCAGGCCGAGATATTCGTCCATATGAAAAGCGATTATGCCTTCCGCTAATTTTTTCCGCCTCGCCTCGGGCAACTCTTCCCACAATTTGATCAGCCATTTCCATGTGGAATGCTGTGAAGGCGCTGACGCGAACAACATAACGGCCTTCCCCCTTTCGTCTATGGCCCTTTCTATATCCCTTAAAATGGCCTGAGCTGCTGTCCTGCCCATCTCATCTTCCGTTTCACTTACAGTTACGCGGGATAACAGTTCTCCTAACGCAGTGCGATCTTCTTCCTTTCCATGCAATTCAATAGCCGCCGCCTCGCTTATCTGGGCCCTAAATGACTGCATCCTTTTATGAAAATCGATAAGCGGTCTGTCACCTATGCTGGCACCGCCTATGCGTTCAACCGTAAGCGCGCCGCAAACAGCAGCGCCTTTTGCCGCCTCAACAGGAGAAATGCCTCTGGCAACCGCGTAAGCGATATACGCACTGTAACTGTCACCTGCGCCTGTCCCGTCAATGAGATCTGCATCCGCGACAGCCGGCATATGCACCCTTGTCTTCTTGCCAAAAACGCTATCCTCCCTGGTCGCAACTTCGCTCCCGTTCTCTCCATTTTTTAAAAATACAGCAGGGATGCGTTCGGTAAAAAATTCCAGGTTTTTCTCGACAGATTCAAGGTCTGTTATAGCGCCTGCCTCTTTAATGCTGGGCGTAGCGTAATCTATATCTCTCATGGCTTCCATGTGAATTTTTTCCATGCTATGCACATCCACGACAGTATCCCAGCCTACTATAACTCCCTTTTCATGCGCCCTTTCGATCAAATCGCCTATTCTCCCTTCCATCATAAGATTGGGGTTAAGTCCAATGCCACCTAAATGCAGCACCGAACAACCCTCCAGATCCTCGTCTTTTATATCACTCGCTTCCAGGGAATCGTTTGCGCCGCCGATAGATAAGTTATAGGATGTCTCATTCGTATCCTGGTTGGAAAAGATCAGGTTTGTCGAAGTCGAAACACCTTCAACGATTTTAATACCGCTTGTATCCATTCCCTTCTTTTCCATAAGCTCAATAAGTCCCTTCCCGAGACCGTCATCCCCAACCGCCCCTATTAATTTTACACGAGCTCCCAGCTGGTGCAAGACCATTGCGGATGCAAGGGCCGGGCCTCCGTAAGTTACCTTTAATTGCTCCCGGAGTTCTGGTGGCAAGGCTTTCAAATATCCATCTGTAATTTCTACAAATGGCGTTTTAAAGGCTTTGTCCCCTTCCGCAACAATGCCGGGGTCTTCAGGTATGGGGTAAGGACTTTCCTCTCCCAAGGGAACGATAATATCCGCGACAATACTGCCTACAACTGTTATAACCGGGGCAGCGGCATACTCCGCCACTTCTGAGGTATGCCCGACTGCATAATCGCGTTCTGTTAAATTCCTATCCAGATCAACAACTGTTGCTTCTAATGTATCACTTATTTTTGACCCTTTCAATACTTTTGCCCATCTTTCATCCATCTCACTGTAAGGGTTTCCCCTCATAAAGCCCTTAACCGGCTGCCCAAGCATAACGCCTATTTCATGAGCAAGTCTGCTGTTGGCTTCAAAAAGTGCTACTTTATATTCCGAACTCAGAATAGGATAACTTGGATCGCTTAGCACCTTAAACGAATCTTCATCCAGAAAAATATGGACCGCAATGTTCGATGAATGCCCGGAACAGATCACTTCCTTCTCGTTGCCATTAATGTCGACCACTTTTGCCGGCAAGTCAGAAATCATAGAGGATATTTTTCTTGTCTTCTTAACAAAAAAGAATTCCCTTTCTTCTATCGGAATACTCCCTTCTCTATCGGCTACGTTGACTTTACACCTCCCCAATATTGTCTTTACGGACAATCCATAACCATAAACTCCATCCTTTGCCGGTTTATGCACAAGGTCGTTTTCATGCGCGTATGCTATTGCTTCATCTACACCCTTTTCGTGCTGAACATACCTTTCTATTGCTTTCGCGTCATTACGCCTTCTTTGCGGCAGATCCTGGGTATCTAACAGGTGATGCTCAAATTTCTCATACTCCTTTTTGGTATAGACATATATGGGGTGACCCCCATTTTCGTCTCTATTAAGAGAAGATATAGCATAATAGGTCCGGGGCTCATTGCTATGTCGATCACGGACCCTGCACATGACCATAAAATATCCATTTTCTAAAAACTCCATTTCGTTGAAAAAGAATTGTATATCAGCCGGGTGAAATACAGCACTCTCACTATTCTTCGTCCCTTCCAACACTATCTGGAATACATCCTTATCTAAGACAGGGAGTCCGGTAGCAATGACATCGATCAGATTTGCCTCAAGCGCGAGCTTTATTCGTCCGACGTCCTTATGTTCAAGACCCACAAGATCATCGCATAATAACGGAACCGAGAGCTTAGCTTGGACATCATTATCTGCAACGGGAAAACTAAAAGAAGCGTCACATATGGCTGTGTTAAGGAAAAAACTTACTAGTATAAGAATGGTGGTGAATCTGGTCTTACTGATCATCTTGTTCCCCCTTGTTAGGTGGTGAGTTGATGTTAAGGAAAAGAAATCTAGATTATTATAGCAGAAAAGCGAGGTTAGGTCTACAAAAAGACATTCGACTTTTTTATTTCTAACAGGCTTAAACTGTTAGGATGTCGTGGGAACCGTACTTACCGGAGGCTTGGTCTCTTTTTCAAAGCTTTCACTTCTTCTTATTACATTACGGATGGTATTTAGATTACTTTTGGCTTTGTCAAAATTCGGATCGATCTCAAGAGCTTTAGAAAAAAACTGCTCTGCACGTTTATATTTTCCCTTTTTATAGTAGGTAAACCCTAAATTGTTGTAAGATTCCGCGTAATTCGGGTCCAGTTCCACGGCCTGGTTAAATAGTTCAATGGCCTTATCAAAGTTGCCGGTTCTCCCCTGCACTTCGCCCATCTTGTTCAATAATTTGACATCCCCGACTATATCTTTAGCGCCTTCGACCGGTTTCCCCTTACACGACGATAAAAATAACACATAGCTTACCAACAAAACAGTCATGGTGATAGAAAACATTACGTTAGAAGGCCTTAGTGTATTGGACTTGCTCATGTATCCTCCTTCTGTCGCCATCCATCATGTCAGTTACCCATCTTCCCCCTCTAATTCAGGGCATCCGAACTACTATCTAAGTATACCACCTTAAATGAATTCTACTAAATAATCGGGTATTTTTAAGCCGAGGGAGATTTCATGGGCCGAAATGTAAGATGACGTCAGACACGTTTCCTGTCAGACATATTAAAGCGTGAAAATATTTTATCGGTCGTTTTTCCATCATCACGTTTCCATGCTTCATATATCATCACGAGCATCTTTGCAGTCTTTGCTTCTATGATCCACTTGCTTCCCATCAACAAACATGCAACCAGAAACTGCAAGAAATATCTCGGGAAGAAAAAAGATAAGAAAAACGCTATTAGCGTTCCGATGAACCACCGGTTTTTGATCCCCCAATTCCAGAAAATTTTCCGGGATCCGCTTGATCCCATTTTTTTTGTTATTTCGTGCGTATCCGCCAGAAGCTCCCGGCAGTCTTTGCACGCAGCAAGATGTCTTTCGACCAGTATCCGTTTATCTTCCTTCAGGCCTCCGGACAAATACTCACTTAAAATATTTTCCTGCGGACATATTCTGTCATTCATGATATTTTTCCTTATAT
>CAYSJU010000026.1:16168-28650 GCA_964431495.1 uncultured Planctomycetia bacterium | reverse complement strand
AAGAACGCGTCAAAAAACAGGCGGAACGAGAAGCTCGTCTACAGGCAGAAAAAGAGGCCCGCGCTAAAGAAAAGGCAGAGCGTGAAGCCAAGCGCCGGAAAGAGAAAGAAAAGACTGAGAGCGATAAAAAGCAAGTGGAAGAAAAAAACAGACACGGGTTCCCTGGTCTCTTCTAAAAAGAAGACTTGAAATTTTCTCCAGCAAATTCCTTCCCAAAGTCGCCTGCAAACGGCTGGATCCACCCTTTGTGAAGACCAAGTCCCCGCATTTTTTTGATAACTGAATAATAATTTTTTGAAGCTATTCTATGGGACAATTTCTTATACCGCTGCGCCTTATACGCTGGATAATACTGGCTCATTACACTTAAGTACGTGTCACGGCCTATTTTCGAAGCTATGAATTCAAGTGAATCTTCAGTTCCGGATATCCCACCGGGAAGTATTAAAAGACGGATCAATAGACCTTTTGTCGCAATGCCATCAGAAGAGATATGCAGCGTCCCGGCCTGGCGGTGCATCTCGCGGACGATAGAACGGTTATTTGCCGTGTAACCGGGCGCCGTGGAATATTTTTTCGCCATACGGTCTGAAGAATATCTCATGTCAGGCAAATAGATATCAACAATACCTTCAAGCACCCTTATGTTTTTAATGGAATCATAACCGCCGGTATTATACACTATCGGTAATGTCAGGCCCTTGAGGCAGGCCTGCCTTATGGCTTCCACTATGCCGGGAGTAAAATGCGTAGGACTTACGAGATTTATATTGTGGCAACCCTCATCCTGCAGTTTGAGCATGATATCACACAGTTCCTGCGGAGTTACTTTTGTACCCTTGTTTTTCTGACTGAACCGCCAGTTCTGGCAGTATACACAGCTCAAGATGCAATGCGAAAAAAAAATGGTCCCGGATCCTTTTCTTCCGGATAAGGAGGGTTCTTCTCCCCTATGTGCCTGATATGAATAGACCAAAAGGTCGGGTGGGGCAAGGCAACGTCCTTTTTCACCTTTGGCTCGGTTTATCCCGCATCTATGGTGGCAGAGGTCGCAGCGTTCAAATGATTTCAGTAGGTCCGGAAGTATTTTTTCCGATTTTTTTATTTTCCGTTCAGTATCCAGAGGTCAGCTGTCCCTTATAAAGACTTTTTTAACTCCCCCACCTATGCGTTTGGTGTCCTTCACCATACCGTTTACCGTTTCGCCGCATCCGGAAACAAGAAAAGAAAACAGCAGCATCATGCATACCAAAAAAAGAGTTTTTTTCATATAGTTCCTCCCAACAAAACTTCATCGGAGGTAGGGGTTTGATTTATCAAACCCCTACGGTTAGCGTTAATTATTAGATTTTAATAAAGGATACCTAAATATCCCGAAAAAAGCAAACGTTACTTTTTGTCCTCGATATTGCCGACAAGCTCTTCAAGTATATCCTCAATGGTAATCATCCCCACAACCTTTTCATCATTATTAGTGACTATTCCCATTGGCTGCTTTTGATGCCGTAACCTAGTTAGCGCGATATCGAGCCCGTCATCCTGTTTTACATGGACAGGTTCGCGGATAAAATCCCTTAGCACTCCCCTGTTCGGGTTCACATCAAAAAGGACGTCGTAGATATTAATGATCCCTATTATATTATTTTTACTGTCCCTGTACACGGGAACACGTGAAAACCCTGTTAGTGCGACCAGCCTTTTCAGGTCCTCGGTAGAATCATTCTCACTTATTGAAGAGACTCTATAAAGAGGTATCATGCTGTTTTCTACCGGTTTCCCGCCGAAATCCAGCACTTTGTGGATAAGTTCGAGCTCGTCTTTTTCGACCTCGCCCGCTTCATGGCCGGACCGGAGGATGTTTTTAAGGTCGCTTTTCGTGAAAGTCAGATCCCATGGCCTGCTTTCTCCCCTGAAGTGAAATAGCAGAACCCGCACTGTTGAATTCACAGCAAGGATCAATGGGCGAAAAAGCTTAAAAAAGCTGCTCAGCGGGGTTACTGTATATAACGCCAGTGGTGTTGAAAACTGCCGGGCTATGAGCTTTGGTATTATCTCTGCGAAGAGGAGAACCAGCGGCACCATTATTATTGTAGTAACGACTGGTGAAAGTTTTGTGCCGAAATATTCCATAAAAACCCTGGTTGCCAGGGTTGATGAGATCACAACGGAGATGTTGGTCCCGACGAGAGTCGTGCCGAGGAACATCCCTTCTCTGGACAGGAAATCATTCAGCTTCAGCGCCTGCGGATCGCCGGATTCAACAAGGTTCCTCAGTTTGATCCTGTTGACGGTCGTAAAGGCCATCTCGGCAGTCGTGAAAAACGCCTGAGCGGCAATAGCAAGTAGCGCTCCGATCGCGCAGATTGGTATCATGGTTTTATCTTCTCGATCTTTAAACTGGTGATCCGGTTTTTCGAGACATCATCAACGGTGATCAGGTACCCGTTGACCTCGATGGTGTCCCCTGCCTGCGGGATCCTGCCCATTTTGAGGATCACGAATCCTCCTATTGTGTCTACTTCTTCTGTTTCGATCCCCAGGCCGATCTCTTCGTTTATGTCGTTTATATGGACCTGACCGGCCGCCGCAAAGGTCTTCTGGTCTATTTTTCGTATCTTTGGTCTCTCAAAGTCCAGTTCATCCCTGATCTCACCGACTATTTCTTCCAGGATGTCTTCGATAGTCACAACTCCGGAAGTGACGCCGTATTCATCAGTGACTATAGCCATGTGTATTTTCATTCGCTGGAGCTCCTGGAGAAGATCGTCGATACGCATGCTTTCAGGGACAAAATAAGGTTTGCGCACAAAGTTCCTGGTCGATGTCGCAGCCGGGGCCAGTAAAAAATCTTTCGCGTGAATAACCCCGACGATATTGTCCAGATTGTGTATGTATACAGGTAGTCTTGAATACTGGTTTTCCTTGACTCCCCTGATAAGCTCATCCTGCTTTTCGTTCAGGTCCAGCGCGGCGACGTCGATCCTTGGGGTCATGATATCTGCGGCGTTCAGGTCCTTGAACTGGAGTATGCCTTCGATCATGCTCTCCTCTTTTTCTTTGACCACTCCCTTTTTTTTGCCTATGGAAAACAGATGGCGTATTTCCTGTTCTGTTATTCGAGGCTTTTCAGACGGGATATCAAGGCCCATGGCCCTGACCAGCCCGCCTGCGACTTTGCTGAAAAAATATCGAAACGGCGCGAAAAGACGTTCAAAGAAAAGAAGCGGAAAGGACGCGAAAAAAGAGAATTTTCGCGCGTTTGAGAGAGCGAACATTTTAGGAGTGACCTCTCCGAATACAAGCAGGACTATCATCATCACGAGTATAGAGATCCCGATACCCTTTTCTCCCATACGCGTATAAAAGATATCCGCCATAATGGAGCTCGCGGCTATATTAACAAGGGTGTTGCCGATCAATATTGTTATGATGAGCTTATGGGGATCGGATAGTAAATAGATTACCTTTTTTGAGGCAGGAGACCGCAGGTTCTCGATCTGTTTGACCCTGACTTTCCCGAGAGAAAAAAAAGCCGTTTCTGACCCGGAAAAAAATGAGGAAAATATAAATAATACAACTAATATCGCTATATTCACGTATCAATTGTTCAGATTAACCCAACTGCACAGCAAATTCAGCGCGTCTGTGCTACTCTGACACTAAACTCTTATGGAATACTTCTTATCTTATTCGCTTGTCTTTCTGCCGGCTCTGCGCGGAGTCTCAACAGTATCGACTACAGCTTTACTGAATGTTTTTGTGCCTTCCCTGACGGGAGTCGCCACGATTTCCGGAGCCTTTTCGGGCTGTCCGGTAAATGTCTGCGACGTCACTTTGACGGTATCGCCCACGGTCTGCACGGTGCCATGAACAGTTTCCCCGACAGTTTTTAATGACTCGGTGAGCAGGCTCCTGGGATAATCAGCCGTTGCTTCGCTCGTTTCTTTCGCGGCTTCTTTTGCGGCGAATGCTGGCGTTAACGCGACACACGCGATAACCGCAAAAGCGGCCACAATCGCTGCAAATTTGGTCATTTTCTTCATTCCTCCCCCTTTTCGTACTTTTATGCGTTAAGACAACCTCTCTTTTACTGTATTGCTTATAACCTTTCCGTCAGCGCGTCCACCAGTCTTTTCCATGACGTCACGCATGACTGCTCCCATGTCTTTCATAGAGGCAGCGCTGAGGCGGTCGATCGATTCTGTGATGATCCCCTCCAGTTCATCCTCAGTGAGGGGTTCCGGAAGATAGCTTTCCAGTATCTTCAGTTCTTCTGTCTCCTTTTCAACAAGGTCTTCCCTGCCTCCCTGTTTGAACTGCTCAATAGATTCTTTGTGCTGCCTAGACATCTTCTGGATGATCCCTATTATCTTCTCATCATCAAGGGTTTTAGATGTTTCCTCTATCTTCTTATTTTTGATCGCGCTCAGTATCATCCGCAGGACAGAAACCTCAGTTTTCCCCCCTGCCTTTAAGAAATTTTTAAGCTCTGTTTTGATCTTTTCTTCCAGCATCATGTCTCCCTTTCCTCCGTGTCATCAAATGCGAAGGTTCGGTTTTTTAGCTCCGTTTTTTTGTCTTGATAGCTTTCTGTCAGCGAACAGGCGAAGAAGGGGATTAAGGTAATCGATCAGTAATTTCCCGTTCAGGTGATCGACCTCGTGCTGTATGGTCTTTGCCATCAAGCCGTTGTAAGTTTTGAGAAAGGCCCCTCCGTGAATATCCTGCGCTCTAACCTTTATTCTTTCAGGACGCGTGACATTTACCGTAACCCCCGGTAAGCTTAAACAGCCTTCTTCCATCTTGTCTTTTTTGGATGACCGTTCGACGACTTTCGGATTCGTGAAGACCGTAAGGCCCTCTCCTATATCAATGATCATAAGGTTCAGTCCAAGACCGACCTGAGTGGCAGCCAGGCCGATACCCTGGTGCAGGTACATAGTATCCGCCATCGCGCGCACAGTGCTTTCAAGTTCACTGTCAAATCGCTCTACAGGCTTTGTTTTTATCCGCAGACACTGGTCAGGATATTCTTTCAATTCCAAAGTGTTCACTTGGGTGCCTTCAGTTGATTGTTTTTCGCAAGCGAGACAAGACGCTGCTTGAAATTGCGGCATTCAGTTGTTTCCATGAGGCAGTAAGACAGGATTATCAGACCGTCTCCGATCTCTCCCCTGCGCGTCGCAGGACCGTAAAGGACTATTTTTCCGGAATTAGCCTTTTCTTCGATCACATATGTCGTAAAACGCGCGCCGTTATTAACGTTCAGAACCTGTACCTGTTCGCTGGGCAAAAGGTCAGTGGCTTCTATGATCGCCTTGTCAATACCGATACTCCCGCTGTAATGAAGCACCTTGTCCGTTATAAAAGCGTTCAGTATTTTCGATTTACACAATGTTCTCAACATGGACCTTTTCTCCAGAATCTTTTTTTGTTTCATCTAATTTCTTTTTGATCAGTTGAGCGACCCTTTCGCCCGATATAAGCATGCCCCCGAAAATCGGTCCCATCCGCGGACTGCCAAAAACAGCGTTCGCGGCCATGCCAGCCACATAAACATTGGGGAAGATCTCACGGGTATTCCCAAGCATGGAGCTTTCACCTATTTCGGCCCACAGCGGCTTTTCCCCAAGGATATTCCCGGTTTCTGTAGCAAGCTTTACTTTTGCCTTTTTTTCCAGTAGATGCGCTATCTCGCAGGTGTGCCCGGTCGCGTCGACCACGAATTTGGCTTCCAGGCTTAAAGGGTCGACGTGAAGGTTGGCCAGGCTGACGGCGGACCAGTTTATCACCAGACCCTTGACTTTGTTGTTTTTTATCATGAGATCTTCGACTTCGATAAGGTTGAAGACCTGTGCTCCTGCCATTGTCGCTTTTGAACAGATCGTTGATACTGTCAGGATGGAATCGGTGGTGTAATAGCCTTCTTTGTGGCGTTTAACGGGAACCCCGAAGAGGTCTAATATCCGTTTACCCTCGTCCTGGACGACGATCTCGTTAAACATCATCCCTCCGCCCCACATCCCGCCGCCGATACTTAACTTTCGTTCAAAAACGCATACCTTGATCCCCTCTTTCGCCAGATAATAAGCGGCGGTAAGACCGGCAGGTCCGGCGCCTACGATGGTAACATCATTTTTCAGAAACCGGGTAAGTTTGTCTGAGAATCGTTCGATGATAACTTTTGATATCGCAATATCACTTAATGTTCGCTTGGTCTGCATATTTCCTGTCTTTATTCATTTTTTCCAGAGGAACGTGGCTGATGTTAGTGAGGTTATTTCCGTCAAAATAAAGATACAGGTCCTCTGCAAGGTAATCCGCGTTCATGGGAAGACCGGTCATAGTAGCTCTATAGAACCATTCTTCCCTGATGCCTTCCCATTTTTCTGATACGACGTCGATCTTTTTGAAATTCGGTTCCCCGTACAGGGATGTCACATGGGATTTTGTCATCCCGACTTTAGCTAGATTCGGCCCGATAGGGTTCTTTATGATCTGTCCAGGGTCAGGCGTTTTTATATCAGCACACCCTGACAATACCACACATAATACAAAGGTCAGTACACAATATCTTGTTTTCAAAAAAACCCCCTCTATTATCTAACAGGTTATCAGCCTAACTTATGAGAAGCATTATACAAAAGGTCACATAGATATCTCAGTAAGGCTATTTTGCTCTCTTCTTCAATATTTATTATTTCAACGCCGATATCATACGGGGCATTGTCTTCAAGTGATGTCTTTTCCTGCCATACGACTTTCCCCTGGACAGTGATGGGAGTATCTGATGAAGGCACGGATAGAGCCATATCAATGATTTCATCTTTGGCGAGCTTTCTGTCGATCTCAAACCTTATCCCGATGGGAGAAATATTCTTGATAAGTATTTCCTTTTCCCATCCTTTACCGGAGGCATTTACCTTTAATGGAATTCCTATGCGTATGTATCTTCTTCTTTCAGCTAATTTTGGTTTCATTTTTCTTGCTCTGTGTTCCTCTATTTTATTCGCGATCATTTCCTTTTTATTACGAAAAACGAGCGATTTTCTGGTCAATCGCTCGTTTTGTATCTATTTTATATAAATAGTGTGATCCTATCAGACAGCAGGCATATCCGGCAACACCCGTGGCTTGTCATATCTCCCTATCGGGAAAGTCACAACTTCCGAAATGCCAGAAGCTGTACGAGCAAAGGCTTTGCACCCTCCCTGGAAAGTCCCTAACATAAACCCAATGATAGGATTGTGGTACTCCCTGGTCTTATCCACTATGCGTTTGGGGATCTCAGTCCATCCGAAAGCAGCATTGCTGACGCCTCTTTCCAGTTTTTGAATGGGCCCCACCTTATAGGCAGCCGTTTTTAATGGTGCTGGTTTAACTGGCGCTGCTTTAGTCGGGGTTCTCCTGGGTGCTATGGTTTTTGTCGGAGCTGCCTTTTTAGTCGATACCCCCTCATCCTTCACTGGCATGTCTGCTGCCGGTGCAAGACCAGTAACGGATACAACGAATATTATACTTATAACCAATACCAATAACTTTTTCATCCCCCACCTCCCTTTCATTCGCATGAAATATAGCATAAACTATAATAAAAGTCAAATGAATATATACTATAGCACATCACTCAGGCAATTCAGCGATCCATTTTTTGATCACTACGATAACGTCCCGATCGAGCTTGAAGTCCCGGTTCCCCCCTTTGTTTTCCATATCGCCCATATAATAACCCAGGTCACGAAAAATCGCTATCCTGGCATTTTTGCCGCCAGCAGGCAGAGATTTCAGGCTCTTGACGATTTTCGGTCTGAAATATATGTCCTCTTTATCGAAAACCATCAGCAGGGGCCCGTTAAATGCCAGTATGGCTTCATAGGGCTTGCGGTCAAGATACTCGCGATAGGCTTTGAGAGGAAGCTTTTTGCCCATAAAAAACAAAAGGTCACCACCAGGTTTTCTGACTTCGTTTAATTGTTCTTCCATGAGCGCCCGCATAGTCTGTATATACCGCTCATCGAAATGTCCAAATCCGTGCATGTCAAGTATTTGGCGGATATTTTCATCCGGAAAGGCAGGCGCAGTATCTGTCTTTGTCAGCCCGTATTCGAGGGGCATGCCAAGAACAATGCAGGATAGAACAGGGGGGATATTTCCAGCCGCTTTAAGGGACAGATATCCTCCTCCTCTGTGCCCGACAAGCATAATCTTTTTCGCATCAACGGACGGGTGGTCCTCCAGAAACGAGAATGCCGCTTGGATGTCCCGTATCCGCTTTTCATCGTCTAGCTCTTGAAAAATGCCCGGGCTTTTGCCCTGCCCGGGGCTGTCGAAAGCAAGGACAGCGATGCCCGAGGCTGACAATATTCTGCCAAGGGATTCTAAGAGGAATTGCTCCCCGTTCGTCATGGGACCGTCCTCGGGCACGAGTATAGCTGCCGGAAAAGGCGTGTTGCCCTCCGGGACATGCAGCCGTCCGGATATTATATGGTTTCCACTTTCAAAGAACACCTCCTGGGATTCCAGGGAATCCTGTATTTTTGTGTCTGGGGATTTCCGGGGCTTCCCGGCAGGTTTTTCTTCGTTGTCGATATTGGCTTTTTTGAAACTCATTAGCCGGCTGAATAGATGTTCGAATTTCCTGTGAAGTCCTGTAAGGACAAAACGCATTTTTTTCTCATTGATCTCCACGGACAGAAGCGAGTGAGCATACCTGGATGAAGTTATTATTGTTTCGGGGACCCCTTCGCTTCTTATGACAAAACGTTCTGCTTCGATCCTTCGACCCATAAGGGGTATGTACTCGTCATGGAGATATCGTACTTCAACTTTGTCACGGAGCACCGGCATTGGTTCCTCAAGGGGTATCATTATCTCAAAAAATTGCGTCCCTTTTTTCCAGTGATTATATGACTCCATCATCAAGGGCATGCATAACAGCAGCCGGTATGGAGAAAAGATAAGGGTCTTTTCTCCTGTTTCAAATCCTTTTAACGTGAAGAATGGAGGACATTTCATGAACAAGAGGTCGGTCTTATCTTCGGACTGCGTCAATAAGAGTGACTGCTTTGCTCCCCTTGTACCCGTGGCTTCCTCGGTGTATTTCAGGGGCATCCGGGTTTTTCTCCTTAATATGAGTTTCTGGGTCAAGACGGGGTATCCCAGAGATCCGGGGGATTCGACTTTGTTTTTATATATGATCTTGTCTTCCGTAACATATTTATTCACGGTTGCTTTGCCCAGCAGCGCTCCGTCAATATAAATGTCATAATTAAAATTTTCGTGCCCGCTGAGAGCTATATAGAAGAAGGCAAGAGAGAGCAAGATCGCTACGCATATTATTGCTAGTGTGACAAGCACTACGAGCTTCTTCATGAAACGTTCACACCTTCTATAGACAGTTCGAGTTTTATTGCTTTATCCGGATTAGTTTTGGCAAACGCTTTCATCGCGGAAAGCTGGGACACGGCTTCCGGCGGGCATTTTCTCAACAAAAAGCCGAAGGACATTATTTCACCCGGGCGGAGGACTTTCTTTGTCCTCTTGATGCTTGAGAAGAATGGGGAACTGGAAAGCGCTTCTTCCCCTAGCGGGTAAAACCAATCCCTGTATATCACGTAACCGTCTGGTTTTGAAAAGCACAATCCGATCATTATAGAGGTCATTGTCTTTGAAGACCTGTTTTTCAGTTTTCCTTTTAATACCGGCGTCTGTGACGAAGTGGCTTTTTCAAATTCTATCCTTACATTATAAATATCAATGGCATCTTTAAATATCTCAGCGGTTAGTTTGTATATTGAATTCCGATACTTGACGGTGCTGGTGTCCTCTTTCCACTGGACATAGAGACTGTATCCGACCAGTGTCGATATTATCACGATCGCAATGATCGCAGAAGAGGATAGAACAAGAGTTAACTGTTTGCGCTTAATCAGCATGTCGTTGGCCAATATTCTTTATATAAATTTCCCGGACATCGTTAAAATAGGCTATCAGACCGTCAGAGCCGTAATCAGGATAAGTCCATGGCCAGGGGCGGAAGGACCCGTCCTGATAGAACAATGTCGATTCGGCGAATATGCGGCGCCCCAGGTATATCCTGTGCGTATAATCTTTAGTCGTAAGCAATACCAGTTTGGCCTCAGTAACATAACCCGGATCTATGTTCACCCTGCGTTTCCCGTTTACACCGGTCCGGTTCTCGATCTTGTTCGTGTTCAGCTTTATCCTGTTCAAGGCTTCTTTGTTGACAAGATTCTTGAAACAGATCAGTTTCCGCTTCAGTGGTTTCCCCATTTCCGGGTAGTAGTAATCCGTATAATCAAAAGAAGTCGATTTGGAAAGTTGTTCAGCCGGACCGTAGAGGGCCTTTAGCCTTTTTTCCGCGTATTTCAGCAGTTCCCCGTCCCTAAATATAATACTGGCTACTAATTTTACCGGTTTTTGTTCTAATGGAACACCCATCTCGTCTGCTACTCCCCGATCAGTTGGACCACTAATCGGCGTTTTCGGGGCCTTGTGTCAAAATCACAGAAAATGATCTGCTGCCATGTCCCAAGTGTTAACTTCCCCTCTATGAATGGGACAGACAAAGACGGCCCCATCAATGCCGATCGGATATGGGAAGACCCGTTGTCGTCATGCCATGTTTTACTGTGTTCATAAACTTTGTCAGAAGGCGCTATGACTTCAAGGGAATCTTTCAGGTCCCTTACAAGATTGGGCTCATATTCGATCGTGCTGACCCCGCCCGTAGAGCCGGGATTGAATACGGTTATAATCCCGTTATTTAACCCGGATTTTTCTATTAATTCCCGGCACTCCTGGGTTATATCGATAACGTCTGTATGGCCGCGTGTTTGAACCGTAAAAGATTTGGTGATAACCATTGATATTAGATGCGGATTACTTTGATTTCTGGTTGATATACTGGATGATCTTATCTCTTTCTTTTGGCATAAGGGAATTAAAGAATATTGCCACGTCATAATGTTTAACACGTCCATCTTTCATTACCGGGTGCTCCCTTACCACGATCCCTTCAATGTTCAGGATAGTGGGCTCGGATGTTTTTTGTTTATCCGGCAAGGAAAGAAGTATCTGAAGACGCGTCATCATAGGAATATGTTTCGCAACCTTGCAGTATATTCCGCTCGCGCTGATATCAAGGCTTTGGGTGATGGTGTCAAACCCTCCACCTGTGAGCTTGATAGAAATATCCTTATCTTTGACCCTGGGATATCTTCGCCGTTCTTTTTTATCTGTCATTTTTCTCCTTTTTCTGATTTTGTGGAGTATAACGCGAAAGCTTTTATCATCCTGGCGGCCAGGAAAACTGCCTTCCCCCTAAAAGATGCGCGTGCAGGTGAAAGACTTCCTGTCCAGCGTTCTTATTACAATTGATGACTATACGATATCCATCATCCGAGATGCCGTGTTTTGCGGCTGTCTCCTTGGCCCTTAAGAGCATCCTGCCAAGGATGGAAGCGTCATCGTCTGTCAGATAGTTCATAGAGGGTATATGCTTTTTGGGAATAAAAAGAAAGTGTACCGGGGCCTTTGGATGTAGGTCCTTAAAGGCAAAGATATCTTCATCCTCGTATATCACGTCTGTTTCTATTTTCTTCTCCGCTATTTTGCAGAAGACACAGTCCCCAGTCACGGTCATAGTAATTTTATTATATCACTTACTATTGTTTTTTCAATTATTATTAAGCGGAGCCCAAGGGCAGTGGGGATGAGTCAAAAAAATCGTTTTCGGTATAAATGCGAATGCCGTGGCGGCGAAGTAAAGCGGCAGTCACTCCGGGCCCGTTTTTTAGGGAGCCGTCGAATTTTCCGGAAAAAACGGTATGAACGCCGCAGGACGGACTCTTGGATTTCAAGATGGCTATCTTGATGCCGTTCTGCCGTGTCGTCTCAAGAGCCTTTTGCGCTCCACGTATAAAGGATTCAGTGCGGTCTTTTCCGGAAGCGGAGATCACCCTGGCTTTTCTAAACAATACATCTTCTCCTGTCCCGCCAGCGATCTCGTGGCGTTCCCTCGGTGTGTCAAGACCGCCGATGACCTCCGGGCAGACGCGAATAAGTTCATGCCCGGCGAACGCCACGGTGAGTTTCTTAGAAGTTCTCGATTTACCGTCATACGCGCACTTTTCGCCTACCAGACAACTGCTTATCAATACTCTTTGATGCATATGGGCTTGAAGGGACGGCTATTCGCCTACCTTTTCCTCGGCAGATGCGGCCTTGCTTTTTTCTTCTTCGGCCTTTTTCTTTTCTTCTTCGACTTTACGGCTATAGCACCGTTTTGTGCAATAAAACGCGCCATTTCTGTAATACCAGAGTTTTTTTAGCAAGGCTTTACCGCAGGTGGCGCATTCGGTCGGCTTTTGCGGTTCGGTGTTCCTGGGTTGGGATCCACTTTTCACTTCAACTGTTTCCTCGGCCTTTTCAGCAGGGCCCTCCGCGGCTTTTTTCGCGGG
>CAYSJU010000026.1:0-16068 GCA_964431495.1 uncultured Planctomycetia bacterium | reverse complement strand
TTCAACCGGCGCAGCCACTTCGGCCTCTACTGTTTTTTCATCTTTCGCGGGTTCAACCGGCGCAGCCACTTCGGCCTCTACTGTTTTTTCATCTTTCGCGGGTTCAGCCAGTTTTTTTTCTTCCACAGGTGTTTGTTCGTCCGGTTTTGCGGTTTCATCTGGAGTGATTTCTTCTACGGGTTTTTCATTCTTTTCGTCAGCGATGTTCATTTTACCTCCGTGGTACTAATATATGATTAAGACTTAGGCAACATCCATTTTTTGTAAATGTGATTCAAAATGCGGCGGCGGTCGTCATTACCCATTTTCGTTAATTTTATTCCGCCTTCGTAATGAGCACTACCTTCTTTTTTTTCATCGGTCCATGCTATTTGCCCGGTGACGACGACAGGTATGTTATCTCCCGGGATAGCCATTTCTAATTCCACGTCTTCTCCTCCGGGAATGATCTTATCGCTCAATACACCGATTCCTTCTCTGCTGAAATTATGGACTCTCAGTTTCTTCAAGGCCCCGCTGGTCCGGCACAGGACGTCCAATAAGACATTGAAGCGCATATACTTTCTTCTTTCTTTCATTTATTGTTTCCTCCGATCTTGTGCGCGCGACTTTAAAAAAAGAGGGAGCGAAAAATCACTCCCTCTTTTTTTAGACCATCTGACACATTGATGATTATTCGCTGAACACAAATTCAGGCTCTAAAACCGGCTGATAATCTTCTGGAATTGGAAACGGGAATGTAACAGTTTCATACACACCAGCACCTGTCCTTACTATTGACATGCCGACCCCTTTCGCCAATCCCATCGTAAGACCGGAAAGCACATTCTCTTCAACGCTTGTGTCATAGATGTTTTTCGGAAGCTCTACCCAACCTGTCAGGATGTTGGCTAAACCTCTGCCGAGTTTTTTCGCAGGATCCTGCGCATAGCTGTAGCTAGCCATTCCTAACATAGCTGTTATGACCAAACAGACAACCAAAAATTTTACGATTTTCATGATACCCTTTCACCTCCTTTTAATTACATTTCAATATATATCTGTTCCATTTTAACCGAAGTATATCATGCTAACATTTTATTGTCAAGCTAAGCGTTCAATATCTGTTCAACAAGCTCTCTTATCCTCTCCATGTCTTCATCCTTCATATCGACGAATTCTATGCCGATATCGTTTTCATGAACGGTTGGTTTGCTTCCGATGCGGCGCTTAACCACCCAGACTATCGTTCCATTGCAGGATATCGGTGGCTCATTCTCCATGAGATAAAGCTTAAGTCTAGCTGTCCCGAACAAGTCCAGCTCTTTATCCAGCACTACGCAGATGCCGCCCCCACCAATGTTTTCAGTAAACGTGTCAAAGACCTGCTTTTTACCATGGCCGGATATCATTATCCGACATTTATATTTGGCTCGCGGAAATTTTCGTTTATCAATTCCCTCCCACATCATTCTATTTAAAAGCATACACTATGGGTACTTAAATTTCAAGAGTATTTATAGAAATATTATATAATACTTAAGCGAGTCCAAGACAGGAAAAATTATTTTAGTTTCAGCTCAAATTCTTCGGCGCCAAGTCTGCCCCGGACGATCGAGGTCAGTATCTTGTCCACCGTGAACCCGTGTACTGTTTCTCCTTCGGTAACTATTTGACCGTTTATGATGGCCTGGGGGCGTGTTGGAGAATACATTATACCGTTTAAGACAGGATATTTTCGGGATGTTTTTGGGGATTCTTCAACCACGATGGATTCAGCCACCTCGGTTCGAGACAGGTGTTCGATGCTATAGGCATTTTTTTCTTGTTTTCCTTCCGGCATTGCGGTTTTCAGGATTGGCGAGCCTTCTTTTTCTTTACCAGGAACAAGTTCTCGAGAAGTCCGCTTTGTCATAAACGCGAAGACCGCGCCAACAGATATGAGACTTACAACGATGACAAGGACGACGATCGCAGGGACATCCCTGCGCCATGCCGGCTGTTCCGGTTCCCCGGCCATTCGCGTCTTTATTTGATCGGTTCCGCTGCGCGGGGAGTTCGGATCAGAACGTTCCGTTTGTATTTTTTTCAGGGCGTCGGTTATAATGCTCATGTCAACATGTCATGCCGCAGCGAAACTGCGATTACCCTGCAGTTCTTCAATGCTTTTTTGAGTGATCGAGTAATCGATGGATTTCGTGCCATGGACAAATCCCAGAAGGAGCGATTTGTCGCATACGATATTGATCACTCTTGGCACGCCTTTGGAATGCTTCGTAATGAGGTCAATGGCTTCGTCCTCGAAAATTATATCCCCGGGAGAACCGGCAACGGTCAGCCGGTGTTCAATATAATTTTTTACTTCACTTTGCTCAAGCGCCCATATATGAAAACGCACACTTATCCTCTGGTGGAGCTGTGCCAGGGCCGGTGAGTTCAGCTTGTCGCGGAGTTGTGGCTGTCCTACCAGGATTATCTGCAGAAGTTTTTCTTTTTCCGTCTCAAGGTTTGAAAGCATCCGTATTGTCTCAAGGGTCGAATTGCGCAGGTTCTGAGCTTCATCGATTATCAGCACGACATTATTGCCGGCGGTTAACTGTTCCAGCAGGTATTCGTTGAGATGGCGGAAGAAGGAGGCTTTATTGCGTCGGGCTGGAGTAATGCCGAAGTCCAGCACGATTGCTTCCAGAAGCTGTGTCTCCGGCAGGCTTGAGTTAAAGATGAGCGATGTTTTTGTTTTTTCATCGAGATGGTTCAGGAGGGCCCTGCAGAGAGTGGTTTTGCCGGCGCCGATTTCCCCGGTGATCTCGATGAATCCCTTTCTTTGTGTTATTCCATAGTTCAGATGATCCAGCGCTTCTTTGTGCGTGTGGCTCAGGTAAAGAAAGTTCGGGTCGCTGGTAACATTGAAAGGCTTTTCTTTTAGTCCGTAATATTCAAGATACATTTTTAAAATCCCCGCCCCTAAACTATTATAAGGGTTTCACATTAGGTGTAAAGGAGAAAAAATGGTGTTTTAAAAACTGTCAACTATGGACTAACTCATCCCATGGTGAGTAATTTTTTGATGTCAGCCGGTATTGCAACAGGCTTCCCGTTCTTATTGACAAAGGCATGCCTTGTATATCCGGCAGATGCTGTCTTGCCATCTTTTTCCACATCGTATTCAAAGGTCAATCTGGAGTTGCCCGTGTCCGCGACTTTCACGGTAATTCTTACGATGTCATCGTATTTCAAAGGGGCCCGGTAGCGGCAATAGGCTTCAGTGACCGGGAGGAATATATCTCTCTCCCGTTCGATCCTGCTGTATTCCACACCCTTTGACCGGAACAGTTCAGTTCTCGCGATCTCGAACCAGACAAGGTAATTGGAATAGTAAACTATCCCCATCTGGTCGGTTTCAGCGTATCTGACTCTCAGCTCGATTGTATGTTCTATCACAGCAAAATCCGCACCCCTTTATCAAACCTCGTAGCTTTGACGGGTACCCTGCAAACCTACGAGGGTTGATTTATCACTTTCATGAAAATTTTGCGGCTTCTGGGCCCATCGAATTCGCAGAAATATATTCCCTGCCACGTCCCCATGACCAGTTTGCCGTTGCTGATGAATATATTCTCAGAAATCCCGATCATCGATGATTTAATGTGCGCGGGTGAATTGCCCTCAGCGTGCCTGTAAGGCAATTTGGATGGAACGATGTGTTCCAGCCCCATAAGGATATCCGATACGACATCAGGGTCGGCATTTTCGTTTATGGTGACGGCAGCAGTTGTATGAGGAACGTGTAAATAACAGATACCATCGGAAATCCCGGTTTTGCGCACGAAGTCGGCCACCTCAGCGGTGACATCTATCATCTGTGTCTTTCGGGAAGAAGGGACCTGCAATATTCCGTACGGTTTATCCCGCATATTTTTTAAGGACATTTTTTATCAGTATTTCCGGAATGTCTTCAATCACTTCGACGGAGCCTATTTTTTTTGGTAGAACGAATCGGTTGGTCCCGCGCGTGAACTTTTTGTCATGCGCGTAAGAATTCATTATTTCCTTTACTGATACGTTTTTCGTTTTAACAGGTAGCCCCGCGGATCTTATGAGTTTTTTGATCCTGAGCAGGTCTTTTTCATCGAACATGTCGAGTTTTAAAGCGATCTCTCCGGCCAGGAGCATGCCGATGGCAATGGATTCACCGTGGTTGTATGCCGCGGTGTATCCGGCAGCTGCCTCCACCGCATGTCCAAGGGTATGCCCGAAATTAAGGATAATGCGGATTTTTTTATTATCTAACTCATCTTTTTCAACGATCCTCGCCTTGATGGTAGCGCAATCGCATATTATTCTTTCCATGGTCCTTCTGTCCAGGGACAGGATCTTTTTAATATTGCCTTCAAGAAAACGGAAGAGACGGTCATCTTTTATGACCCCGTACTTTATTATCTCCGCCAGGCCGTTGTGCAGCTGTTTTACCGGAAGCGTTTCCAGGAAGTCCGGATCCATCAGAACAGCTCGAGGCTGTTTGAACGCGCCTATCAGGTTCTTGGCCTGTGGCAGATCCACTCCGACTTTACCCCCGATCGCGGAATCGACTTGGGCCAAAAGCGTGGTAGGGATCTGGATGCATGGGCCTCCCCTTCTGTACGTAGCGGCCACGAAGCCTCCCAGATCGCCGACAACACCGCCGCCGAGAGCGATTATCAGGGGGCGGTGCATTTTTGTCTTCCGGCTGATCTTGTGGGCTGTTTGCTCGTAGACTTTTAATGATTTTGATCTCTCCTCACCGGGAATCGTGATCCAGTGCAGCTCGTTTTTGATCTTTTTGAATACCGGGTCGATGACGGACCTTGCTTTGGAAAGGACGGTTTTGTCGGCTATTACGACGACAGAACCGTCAAATTTTAACGATTTAATGATGGCGGGAAGCCTGGCAATGGCTCCCTTGCCGATCAATATATCATAACTCCGATCGCCTAGGTGTAGTCTTATTATCTTCATAACAAATAAATCATATCATAAAAAACTGAAAATGGCAAAGGATAGAGTGGTGGCGTTTTTGCTTATGGAAAAATATGTGCAAAGTCGGGGGAAACTGGCACCATTTTAATTGTTATACAAATTTACTTTCATTTTTACGTAATAGCCTATAGTTGCGTAGGTTAATTCTTTCGATCCAGAAAAAACGGGGAAACTACTCAGGGGGTGTGGTTATTGTGCGTGAACAAGTAGAGCTTGAGGGAATCCGATATTTCTGATTATCACTTCCCCGCAGACCGACGGTCCATCTTTGATATAAAACCCGTTTTTCGGCAGTCCGAAGGTTATTGTTTTATCCGCGATCAGGCAGTTCTTTGACGCTATGCCGGTAGTAGCGTCCAGTCCGGAGGGGACATCAACCGCATAGCGCTTCGCGGCGGAGGCGTTGATCTTTGTGCCCAAAGCCGTGTATTCCGGCGGCAATTCGCCTTTAAACCCTGTGCCGAAAACGGAATCGACACTTACCGTGAACTCCTCACCGTATTTACCCTGAAGGAAAAGATCCAAAGGAGTTATGGAGACACCCATCCTGCGGATAATATGAAAATTGGCGCTGGCTGGGCCTTCTTTTATGTGTTTCTCATCCGAGACAAAAACGACAAGTTTTTCAGGGGATCCATTGGCGAGATATCGCGCTACCACAAATCCATCGCCGCCGTTGTTCCCTTTCCCGCAGAAGATAGAGATCCTTTGGTTGTGGAGAGTGCCGGTATCCGAAAGTATGCTTTCAGCAACTGAACGGCCGGCGTTCTCCATGAGGACGATCGCAGGGATCCCATAGTCTTCCCTGGCTTTTCGGTCGATCTCGGACATTGTATTGGCACTAACGGATATTGGCTTCATGTTTATTATGCGAGGGCTATAAATCCGAATTCAGGATCTATAATTTAAAATACGTGCCCGGTAGTGCAGGCATGCCGCATTTCAACTGATTTTTGCTCCGGAAATCACGTCTTTTTCAGGGATGAGCAGAACCGGACCGTTATCGGAACCCGCCGCCAGCAACATCCCGTTGGACTCTTCGCCTCTTATTGTCATTGGGGCCAGGTTGCGGATCACGATCACCTTTTTCCCTTTCAGCTCATCGGTCCCGTAAGAAAACCGGATCCCCGCCACGATCTGTCTTGTTTCTTCGCCGATCGCGATAGTGAGGACATACAATTTGTCCGCATTAGGATGTTCTTTTACCTCGATTATCTCGGCCACCCTGATGTCCAATTCCTTAAAATCCTCGAACGAGACCATTTCTCCTCCTCATGCCGTTTTTTTCTTAAACTTTGGGTTTGGACGGAGTCTCTTCAGCCGGTGCAGCGCCTTCGCCAGCCGGTTTTTCTTCGTCCGGTCCCTTGGCCTTCTTTACTTTGAACTTGATGCGTTTCACCTTTGGGAGTTTATAGACCGAGTCTTTTTCTTCGGCCCATTTATCCTTTTCGGCTAATTCCTTGATTTTTTCATATCGTTTCAGCACCGAGCGGAATTTTGCTCCTTTTGCCCCGGATTTCAGGCTTGGATGTTGTGTCATCATATCTCCTTATTTTGGGAGTTTGATGGATCAAACCCCTCCATTGTCACTGTTTTTGCTTCCTTATGTAACAATCAGGGTATTCCTGGATAAGTGCGTCTTTTGCTTTGCGCGCTGCCCCGATCGTTTCATACCCTTTCAAAAAAACCTGGTACCATACGCCTTTTTTGATATAAGAAGCGTCTTCTCCGTTTTTTTTCAGTTTAGCAGCTTCCCTTTTCGCGTATTTTTCTCTTTTGAATGACGCAAGCTGTAAAGTGTATAACGCCTTATCGGCACTTGCCGATTTTTCTTCATCCTTTTCAATCTCTATCAGAGACGGAACAGGGGCAGCTTTTTCTTTGATGTCAGTACTTTCGTAACCACTGCCCGTTTCGCTTGTATCAACAGTTTCAGGAACCTTCTCGGTCAGCGTGATTTCTGTAACAGCTTTGTCTTCAACTACTTGCATATTCATATCCGGAACTTCTGTTTTTTCGGCAGAAAGGGTCCGTTTCCCTTTTTCTACGCCGACAGCATAAGAGATCACCATTAATACAAGCATGATGATCCCGAGTATAACAGTATATTCGACCGGAACCCGTATATAAGGTAAAATTCTCTGTGCCGAATACTTATTCAAAAACTGAGGTTTTCTGCCTTTTTTTTCGTAAAATTTGTCTTCAAAAAAGTCAGTCGGAAAGTTACTGTCTGCCATTTGCGCTTTATTTTATCACATTATCGCGAAATGGCAAGAGGCCTTTTCTCTATGGAGCTGTAGGCGTAATATTGGAGCCGAAATAGGAGGTTTGAACTGTTGTGAGCGGGACATCATTGAGTCCAATTTTCTCGCTGGGACACCGTGCGTTTACGGGGCTATGAGAAGATGCCCTGGCCCGGCGACTCTTATCGGCTAAGAAATCGGACGTCCCCGCGAGGAACAGTTCAAACCTCCTCTTTACTTCGAATCCTGATTTCAAGCGTTTCGGACTTCATATGGAATGTCTCTTCCTTGACATTTCCTTCAAGAGACATCTTTGTCCCGAACCATCCGTTCTCTTCAGGGACCAGAAGAATTTCCCGGAAGTCCCCCATCAGTACTTCCGCGATCTGCGGAGAAACGGACATTTTAAGGTCTACCTTGAAGTCCCCGCTGGCATTGTTCAGTTGGCTTTCCCCATTCAGTTTTATGTCGTCAGCAAGAGCGCGGAATCCCTTGATCTTCAAGTCACCGCCGCCGTAAATTATAGAGAAAACAATGGATATGTAGTGCCAGTCGGGGTCAAAAGGGACCGTGAACATGGACTGTGTGGCAGGATCGGAGGAACCACTGTTCCTCAGGAACCTCACGTCTTGCAGTCGGCAGTCAAGTATCAACTTTCTGGCATTGATCGATTCCCGGAACCGGAGATCAAAATGGGCTGTTTTTGCCGTTACCGCGAATCCGTTTTTCAACACATCAAAACGCAGATCCTGAATGTCGCTTCTGTTAAAAGGGCTACTGCCCCACTTATCGTAAAATATCCTGTAATCGGTCAGGTGATTTATCGAAAAAGCCGCTATCCTGTCGATGAAACAGAACACCACCCCGGCTATAACGATAAAGAAAAACACGAAAAATGCGAAACGGAAATATACAGAACCGCGTTTCATATTTTTTCCAGCTCTTTTTTAAGGAGTTTAATGACGTTTTTTCTGGCAACGGCGTCACAGAAGACCTTTACCACATGGGGATCGAATTGACTCCCCGAATTTTTCCGGACCTCTTTTATGGCCGCTGTGATGGAAAGCGCTTTACGGTAAGGCTTTTTGGTTATCATGGCCTCGAAGGCCGATACTACGGCCAGGATGCGGGCTGGAAGCGGGATATCCTGCCCTTTTAATCCTTTGGGATATCCGGTGCCGTTATAGTTTTCGTGATGGCACAAGATTATGGGGACTATGGGTTTTAACGGCTTGATCTTCGATAGTATGGAAGCTCCTTTTCGGGTGTGCGATTTAACTATGGCAAATTCGCGTCCGGTCAGCCCTCCTTTTTTCATGAGGAGCTTTTCAGGGATGCTTATTTTGCCCGTATCATGCAGCATTGCCGCGTATTGCATCATTTTGATCTCGCTCTCGTTCATGTTGAACTTACGGCCCATGATGTTTATAAGTTTAAGAAAAGACGCGTCCGCCCTTTGAACGCCGTGAGGCCGCGTTCGCAGAAGCATGGCAATGCACTTGATGCTGCCCATGGTAAGGTTTTCCTGTTCCTCGAACAGCTGGGCGTTCCGTATGGCTATTATAGCCTGTTCCGCGAGGGTCTTCATTATTTCCTCGTCATAACTTGTGAACGGGGAGCCGTCAAGTTTATCGTAGAGCGTGATAACGCCGAGGACTTCGTCTTCGATGAGCGGGGTGGAAAGATAGTTTTGCCCGCGTATGGTCCTGCCCTGTTTAACCGCCCTTCCAGGCGCGTATTTCCCGATCTTGACCTTTTTTAATTTTGCCTTTGCTTTCCGCAGGTCCACGGTGGTTTTGGGCAGGAGCACCTTTCTTTTCTTGTCTACCAGTTTGATGGAACACCTGTTCGCTCTCAGCACCTGCAGCGATAAGCGAGCTATCCTGGGAAGGAGTTTGCTAAGGCTCGGGGTGTAACTCATAAGCCTGTGAACGGTGTGAACGGTCGAAAGCGCTATGGCCCTGGGGCGTATGGTCTCATTGAGTTCTTCCAGTTCCGACTCTTTTCGCATTTCGCTTATTATGGTGTCGGTAAAGGACTGGAAGATGGCCTGCAGGTTGGCCGCTATTTTTTTTGTGACGTCGCACAATATTATAAATCCGAATATTTTCCCTTCCGATTTAAGGGGATAGCACATGGCGTGCGTGCCCTTCCCATAACTGAAAAGCTCCAGTCTTTTGCGCGACCTGGATTTTTTTACGGCCGCGAATAATTTGTTTATGTCCTTTGAACTCCACTTCCGTCCGCTTTGCGTTTTGACGTATTTTGTCGCGTCCGCCTTTGTCAGGCGGAACTTTGTGCCATGGACAAGCGGCATGATCAACCACGCAGGTTCCTTGAAGAATTTCCCGAATGCCGAGACTTCCTTGCGGATGCTCCAGCTTTTATTGAGCCGGAGGAACAGTTCATGAAGATATTGTTTTTCTGTTTTGTCCATATCTTATACTCTTTCGTACGGTTCGAATAAACTTTTATACTGGTCTAAAGCGTAACGGTCCGTCATTCCCGCTATATAGTCGCAGATCGCCCTGAATTTGCCCTTTTTCTCTATTTTTTCCTGGTCATGGGGGGGGAGCTGCTCGGGATTGCCGCTGTAGACATTGAAAAGGTCTTTCAGGAAACGGGATGCTTTGTCGGACATCCGCACGACGCGGTAATGCCTGTAAAGCTTCTCCATGAGCACTTTTCTTAACTGTATCCTTTTCTCGTTCATCTCTTTACCGAAATAAACGGTCCTTTTGCCTTTATCGGGCAGCTCCGATAAATTCCCTATCTGGAATTCATCGATTCGATCCATGGTGTTCTCTATCGCATTCGAGACCTGAAGATCTATCAGGCGGCGTATGATCTGGAAGCGTTTGGTCTGGGGATCGATGTTTTTGAAACGCTCGTTGATATAAGCGACAGCTTCTTCCCATATGGGGACACCTTCAAGGTCTTTTTCGCTCAACAATTTGCTTTTTAGACCGTCGTCAAGATCATGGTTGTCGTATGCGATCTCGTCCGAAATGTCCACGACCTGTATCTCGAGAAGCCACGGCCCCGGGATATCCACGGTATCCGCCCGTTTCATGTCGAACGGGGTGGAATGGCTGATTATCCCTCTCCTAACCTCGTTCGTAAGGTTTAATCCGTGGAACTCTGGATAGCGCTCCTCGAGTATGTCCACGACACGAAGGCCGTGCGTATTATGATCGAATCCGCCGTGGTCTTTCATGAGCTCGGCAAGCGTTTCTTCACCCGAATGGCCGAAAGGTGTATGTCCAAGGTCATGGGCAAGGGCTATTGCCTCGACAAGATCTTCGTTAAGTTTGAGCGCGCGAGCCAGCGTCCTTGCGATCTGCGCCACTTCGAGCGTATGGGTAAGCCGGGTCCGGTAATAATCCCCTTCGTAGTTCACAAAGACCTGGGTTTTATATTCCAGCCTCCGGAACGCGGTAGAATAGACTATTCTGTCCTTGTCTCGCTGGTATATCGACCGGTAAGGGTGTTCCTTTTCTGCGTGCGCCCGGCCTGTGCTTTCGGCGCTTTTCATGGCATATGGTGCCAGCCAGTCATATTCCCGCTTTTCGATAGTTTCTCTGGTAAGTATAGCGCTGTTCATGAGAAGTTTAAAATTAAAAACTCAAAGCAAAAAGCTATAATTCAAAATTCAAAATTGTTTCAAATTAAAATATGAATAAAAAAAATCATCTTTGGAAATTTTAAATTTTAATTTTTCACTTTGACGTTTACATTTTTAGTTCCTTAACACACATAATATATTATCACAAAGCCCAGTAAACCTATAGCAAAAATTAAACCGGTATCCCAGTTTATCCTGCGTGATGTTTCCTTTTTTACGAGAAAACCCAGGACAACGATCGCTGAAAGAAGAACGACCACCCCGGTCGCTAATATCTGTCCAATGGAGAGCAGCCCGAGGATGGGTTTTCTGATCAGCACATCCGTGAAAGGGATGATCAGCACATCGAACATATTGCTTCCTAATATATTACCCACTGCCATGTCGACGGACGCCGCTCGCAGCGCGGCAAAAGACACTATTATTTCCGGAAGAGAGGTCGCGAAGCCGAGGAGAAGAGTCCCCGTAAAAGTTTCTGACAGGCCGGTCTTCACAACTACATTTTCGCCGACGTTGGCCATCCATACACCGAGACACATGACCGCGAGAAGAAGGACTATGAATTTGCCCCATATTGTCCAGAGGTTTCCCCTTTTAACTTCATCTTCGTAAAGCTGCGGGGATTCGCGGCTGTTTCTTTTCCTGAGTATCTGGATGGATACAAAATAAATAACAACGACCAGCACGCTTTCCAATCCTATGCGGTGGAAAGAAGGGACTAAAACGCCCGAGAACCTGAGGACAGCGGCCCCCAGGACGATAAGAAGCAGGAGCAGCACAAAACTTCCGGTCAACCGGTTCAGCCCCGAGACCTTGAGGAATATTCTTCCCTTCCCGGAAAAATAATCCAGCCCCGCCAGTATCATCGTATTGACGATTAGCGAACCTATGATATCACCGTATCCCAGTCCTATCCTGTCAAGGAAGAAGACGGCTGAGCCCGCTGTCACGATCTCCGGGAAGGATGTGGCAATAGCCAGAAAAAAGATGCCGACTATCCCTTCCGTTATTCTGGTTTTTTCGGAAAGGATGATCCCCTCTTTGCAGAGGTTATAAGCGAAATATGTCAATAAAGAGGCGCATGCCAAAAATTCAAGCCAGACCATAAGGTTCATCAGCCTTTACTCGTCGATCCGGATGATTTCCGCTCTTATACCTGTTTCATCGATCTCGATCATGCCGAAGGAACGGTAGGGGGCGAAACATGTATCCGTTGGGCTTCCAGGGTTAAAAAAGAGTGTGCCGTCTATTATACCGTTATACGGGACATGGGAATGCCCGAATATGATAACATCCAGTTTTTTACTGAACATCTTTTTGACCGTATCGATGATCTTCGCTGGCGCACCTTTGCCATGGGTGACACCAATGGATTTTCCGCAGACATTAAATATGATCTTTTCAGGCAGGGCCTCTTTGACATTGTGTCTGTCCATGTTCCCGAAGACAGCTTTTGTCTCGGCGATCCCCCGGAGTTCCTCCAGTACTTCCTGGTCCACAACATCACCCGCGTGCACGATCACGTCACAATTTTTGAAGCAGTCAAATACTTTGGGAGGCAGTTTGCACGCGGAAACGGGTATATGCGTATCAGAAATGACCCCTATTTTCATATTACCAGTTCGAATTTTCCGAACAAACGGAGAATATTGTTAAGCTGCTGTAGGTCCCACACCCATATATTATGCTCTTTTGCCAGGAGAAAGGCGTTGTGGTCTATCCCCTTAAGCGGTATGATGATCTTTCGAGTGATCTTTGTTCCCCCATCGTCTGTCCTACGGCCGGCCAGAGTGCTTATATTCTGCTCATCAGCCATGTCGTTTTGTTTTATGTGACAAAGCCATCCATTCTTGCGGGTACGGCCGGTAATACTGGAGATGTTGGCCGGCATCCGACGACATTTGACCGTTTCAAAAAAAGGAAGCACGCGTTCGTGCATGCTTACGCAGACCCTTTCGTTGCGGAAAGAAGAAAAAAGGTCACGGACCACGTCAGAAATACTTTTAGAATTGAATTCGCAGTATTCCCGAAAATCATTTTCAGCCAGGTTTTTGAACTCCAGGTATTTTATGTCCATATCGTCGACCACCGCGTCCCTTTTCAGGCTGTAAACGTTCTTCAGCCAGAATTCAAACAGTTTATCCTGGATATTGTAAAAGACCCCGTTTTTGCGGATAAGATCCATGTGCAGGAGGTTATTAAGCTTTGACCCAAGGTCTTTGTCCACCTTGCCCAGGTCGTCCTGTATGGATTTTATCCTGCTGTTCCCTTTTGCCAGAGAGACAAGAATCGGAATGAATTTTTTCCGATTTTTTTTCTCGATAAAAAAGTTTATGTTGTTTGTGAAATACTGGTTCAGGATGCCGTCCGAATCGTACAGGAGATCGGCCAGGGTGTCCAGGATGCATTCTTTGGTGTCCGCGGTATCGCCTTTTGTCCTGATGAGTGTCGAGAAACGCTTTAATATGGTCTCGAGATAGAAGGGGTTGCCCTGGGAGACCTGGATCATGTAACTCTTTATGTTCTCGGAAACAGTAATATCGTTGATCTTGTCGGTTATAAAAGACCGCGCGGTCTGGTTATCGAACCCGTTTATTTCCATAACCTCGAAGTTGCCGAAGAGAAGAGAAAGTTTTTTCGCCAGGATGTCCTTTAAAAGGGTTTTCTGCGAGCTGGTTACGATGTACATGGTGTTCTTTTGCAGCATTATGAATTTGCCGAATGTCTGGAAGGGTTTCTTCAGGCGAAAATTTGAGAGATTGTGGAATTCATCCAGTATGACTATACAGTTCTTCCCGCTTTCGGCCTTGAAGGTATTGCTCAGGTCCAGAAGCATCTCATAAGCGTCATCCCACTTTTTCTGGTTCAGCGCCTCGCGGATCAAGTCCATCTCGAGCACCGTAGCGGAAAGTTTTCCGCGGCACAGGTCTTTCAAAGAGTCGAAATCGTTTTCCGTCCTTCCCCCCTCTGCCCGGAGATACTGGTAAAGCAGCGTTGCCATGAACCGCAGGCAGAAGGCATCAAAGCCCCTCCCCGTCATCTCCACGTACACTGGTATTATATCAGAGTCTTTTATGGTTTTCAGGAAGTGCCTGAGGATGGAGGATTTTCCGGAAAGCATTGAGCCCGTGAGCGCCAGGTTCTGTCTGTACCCGCCTTTGATCGCGTTTGCCCGTTTCTGCAGAGTTGCGAGGACTTCTTCCCTTCCGAAGAATTTTTTACCGAATACTGGTTCGATGAACATGGTGTGTTCGTAAAATAAAAAATGTATTTAAATATATAAATAAAAGCCCGAAATGATTAGACCACATATTATATGATTTATCGCTTTGTGTCAACAGAAGAAAAAACTTTTTCCCCCGCCGGGGAGGAGTGAAAAATAAAAAATTTCCTTGACTTTTATGGTATGTCTTTTATGAAACCTTCGTCCTGCTTGAGCCTGTTCTTTAATCGGCGGATATCGGTTTCATATTGCCTGATCTGCTCCTTACACATGGCGGTCTCATCGCTGTATTTAGTGATACGGGCTTTATATTGTTCGATCTCGTCCTTGTATTTGTTGATCCTTAATTGAGCATCATCTTTGCGTTGGCTAAGCTGGGTCTCATGTTTGATGTTTAATCCTTGATAGTGCAACATTCGGCTTCCAAGAACAATGGAAGCCACTATCCCGACAAGGCCGATTATTATTCCGATAGACCCTATTATCCAGCCTATATCTTTTGTTTTGACTTCTTCCAAGTCAACCCCCTATTTAAACTGCCTCCATTGTGGAGGGTGGTTTAGTGGCAATATTATAAGTCACGCTGACAACGCCCGGAACATCCGAGGTTATTTCATCCGCTATTTTTCTGAGGATCACAAACGGCACATTTGTCGGAGTTGCTGTTACGGCATCCCGGGAATCCCAGCCCCTGACCTCTATCTGCATGCCATAGTCCCTTTTTCCGTCTCTCATGCCGGTGACACGGTTCTTGTGCAGGATCGCGAAGTACTGGAACGCGTCTGTCTGCGCAAACTCCCTTTCAACGATAACCGTGGCCTGTCGGACGGTCTCTATTCTCTCCGGAGTGACCTCGCCGATCACGCGGGCCGCTAATGCGGGTCCGGGGAACGGCGGCCTTGTGTATATATCTTTCTTCAGGTCAAGCGCCTTGCCGACCATCCTGATGCCGGTCTTCCTGAGTTGTAACACAGGTTCCATGACATGATAACCAAACTCAGCCTCTGTATTTATCCCGAGCTGTTCGAGTATGTTGTGCTGTCTTTTTATGCCGGCTACGGTCTCTTCGACGTCAGTATAGTTCGTGCCCTGAAGCAGATATTTGGCGCCGCTTTTCTTAACCAGTTCCCCGAAGACCGTTTTATAGAAGGTCTGGGTTATAGCTTCTCTTTTTTCCTCAGGGTCGGTCAGGCCTTTCAATGCGCCGAAAAATTGTTCCTGCGCGTCTATTATTTTCACCGGAATATCCAGCTCCGAGAACCAGTTTTTTATCTGCAGGGGTTCATCCTGCCGCATAAGACCGCTGTCGATGAAATATGTCTTGAGCCGGTCGCCCAGAGCCTTATGGCCGAGCATGGTCACAACAGCAGAATCAATTCCACCGGATAATGCGTTAATGGCCAGATCGTCACCAACAGCGGAAGATATTTTTTTTACCTGCTGGTCAATGAATTGCTGCGGAACAAGATCGGAAAATTTGATCTCTGTGATATCCATTTTTCTCCTTTCAGACAGACTTTAAAACAAAAACTGCACCTTCGCAAGAATATCTTGTGATGGTGCAGTTTTTGCCTTGATTTGAAAAAACGGTTCCCGGGTATTTTTATCTCTTTTTGCCAGCAATCGTCTCTCCGGTATTGACAGTGGCATCATACACTGTCTTGCCGCCTTTTTCGACCGGATCAGTCACTATCTTTTCGGGTTTTCCCCTGCCCGTTATCGATCTCCAGAAAGCGACGATCGGGCTTACCGCGGTCTCGGTAGTACCCTTAGCGGCTTCGCCGACAGTTTCCGCGGAACCGGCGAGCACGTTCCTGGCGTAGTCATTCGAGGGAGCCGCTTTCTGCGCTTCCTGCGCGACAGCGGACACCTGCGAAACAGCGGCTAATACAAAAGCCATGACGACCATAACAGTAATAACTTTTTTCATATTGCACCCCTCCTTTTCAGAGCCAATTATAACCCGAAGGCCTTAGGATAAC
>CAYSJU010000025.1:0-29179 GCA_964431495.1 uncultured Planctomycetia bacterium | reverse complement strand
CCGACCCGTTCCCTGACCAATAAAAAAATAAGTTTCGCGGTCTGTCCCGTGTCCAGCCAGTATAATTTATCAGCTTCTTCCTCCTCGACCAGTGGCGAAGTAATCCCCCTGACGGCAAAAACCACAATTTTTTCGTCCCGTTTTCTTACCGCCTGCAAAAATTCTACCGGAAGGATGCCTTCCCCGGCAACCAGCCCTAATTTTTTCATATCGCCTTACTGTCCACAATACTGAACATGAGATCGCCCTCGCAGATAACATTACCGTCCACTGTGGCCTCACCGTGGACTTTCACGATACTTGACCGGATGATCTTTACCAGTTTGACGTCAAGTATAAGCTGGTCCCCGGGGACCGCGGGTTTGCGGAATTTCAGGTTATCCATCTTCATGAAAAACGCCAACTTATCCTCGGGCTTCTCGTTCAAGAGGACCAGTATCCCTCCTGCCTGGCCCAATGCTTCGATCATCAATACACCGGGCATGATGGGTTCGCCGGGGAAATGTCCCTGGAAGAACGGTTCGTTAATAGTGATGTTCTTTACGGCCTTGATCCACTTTCCCTCTTCGTAATCGATCACCCTGTCGACCATAATGAAAGGATACCTGTGTGGGATCCGTTCCATGATTTCCTTGATATTCATCCTTTTCTCGCTCATCTTTGCTCCTTCTTCCCGCCAGCAGCTGGCGCTATGTAGTGCTCATATATCTCTTTTACCATCCTGACATTCAGCCTGTGGCCGGATTTCCTTGCCACGGCCTTTCCTATTATGGGCGATCCCAGCAAATACAGATCGCCGACAAGATCCAGCACCTTGTGCCTCACCGGCTCGTTCTTGAAACGCAGGGAAGTGCCTATCGGGCCGCCGTCATCCATAACCAGCGTGTTCTCCAGTGTAGCTCCCCCGCCCAGCCCCGCTCTTAAAAGGGCTTCCGCTTCCTTTTTCAGGCAAAAGGTCCTCGCTGGCGCTATCTCTTTTTCAAACGAATCCCCGTCGAGTTCTATAGTGAACTCCTCTTTCCCGATGGAATCGCAGTCATAGTCTATAAAATAGGAAACACTGAACCCGTCTCCTGGCAAAAGAACGAGAGAAGAATCACCTTCTTCGACCGACAGCGGATCCGATATCTTGATGAAATTCCTCGTGACCGGCTGCTTTTTTATGCCGGCCTGTTTCAATATGTTCAAAAAGCCGACAGCACTGCCGTCCAGTGCCGGGAGCTCCTCTCCGCGGACTTCGATAACAATATTGTCTATTTCCAGAGCCCATAAAGCCGCTAAAAGGTGTTCCACTGTCTGTATTTCCGCTCCACCAAGGCCTATGGTGCTCCTGCGCTGGTGCCCGGCCGAAAACACCATATCCCCTACGCGTGCCAGCGGCCTCGCTTCGAGATCCGCTCTCAAGAAAACAATGCCCGTGTCAGCGGGGGCCGGCTTGCATGCCACTTCCGCATCTTTTCCTGTCTGGATGGCCTTCCCGGAAAAACATGCATCTCTCGCTATTGTTTTTTGATTGCGTGGCGCAGACATATTAGGCTGGTTATTTATTAAGTTCCATAAGGACTTGATCCGTAAGGTCAAAACCCTTTTTGGCGTACATAATATCGCGGGAATCAAGAATTACATCGTATTTTTCCTTCTCCCCGATCTCTTCCACGACCTTCCTGATATCGTCAATGATCTCGCGGAACATGTCATTCTTCTTGCTCAGGATCTCCTGCCGGATGTCTCTGTCGAATTCGTTCAGCTTGGCGATCTCGGCGTCTATTGCCTGCTGTTTTTTTGCCTTGGCATCGTCGCTCAAAAGCTCACTCTCATCCCTCAATTTCGTGATCCTCTCTACTATTGTGGCCCTTTCTTTTGTGCGCTGGTTGGTGATATCTGTCAGCTCCTTGTCAAGGGTCTTGCTTTTCTCATACTCGTAAAAAGCCCGCCTGAGGTCGACATACCCTATCTTCTCTATACCGCCTCCTGCGGCAAATACCGGCGGCACGACAAGAAGAACCCCTAAAAATGCCGCTATACAGCCTGCCAAAATTTTTGTTATCGTTTTTTCCATTAGTCTCTCCCTGTTTTAGGGTTTGATAAATCAAACCCCTGCATTTTTTTCTCTGTCTTTTCTATCTATGGACTATAGGACTATCGGCGATGGACTTCACGCATCCTACTGCATTGCTAAAACCCGTGACTTACGCTGAAATAAAACTCTCCCTTTTTTTCGTCCTCATAATTCTTGTTAAGCGGCCAGCCGTAATCCAGTTTTATGGGGCCGATGGGAGTCTTAACCCTCACGCCGACACCTGTCCCCTGTTTATACCCGCCCTGAAAAATTTGCGCGTAATCAGCCCAAACATTTCCTATATCATAAAAGACCGCTCCCTTTAACAGGTTCTTAAACAGGGGGAACGTCAATTCAGTGCCGGCAAGAACTATGGACTCACCGCCTATAGCCGCTCCTGAACCCGGGTCTCTCGGACCCACGCCTCTCTCCTTGTATCCCCTTATCGTGGTCGCCCCTCCCGCGAAAAACCTCTCATAGATCGGTAGCGCTTCAGACTGTCCGTAATTATTGGCAAGACCCATCGCCCCTTTTACTTCCAGCACAAGACTCTTCACAATACTGTAATAATAACTCCCGTGAAGCCATCCTTTGTAAAAATCCTTGTCGCCCCCGAGAAACCCGCCCGCATCCTGCAGTGAAATGCCGGCAATATACCCTTTCGACGGCACGTATTTATTGTCCCTCCTGTCATAGCTCATGGACAGCGTCAACCGGCTGATAACATTCGAGCCTATTTCCTTGCGGAGATCCTGCGTCGCGTTGTCCGGGATGTTGGAGATCTTGACGTCTTCCAGATTATAGATAAGACCGGCATCGAGATATTCTATGAACTCCTTTCCCAGCCTGAAGCTGCCACCGGTACGTACTTCATCATATCCGTAACCGGACATGCCGAACTTGTTATGCTCCTCGCGGTACAGATCGAACCCGAAAAGAAGAGGCCAGTTAAATATCCACGGGTCCGCCCAGCTCAGGAAATAGTTGGTCTTCGCGCTCCCCGCTTCGGCCCTGATCGTAAGATCCTGCCCGCCTCCGGTAAAGGTGGGAAAATTCAGGACATCAAAATTCTTCTGCCGGACCTGAAGAAAGCCGAGAAACGCGTCAACAGAGCTGTACCCGCCGCCGAAAGAGAATTCCCCTGTCTTTGACTCTTTTATCGTCACATTCAGCTCTTTTACGTCTTTCTGGTCGGTCGGCACTGTCTCAAAATACACATCCTCAAAAAAACCGAGGTTATATATCCTTTCCTTGCTCCGTCTCAGCATCTCGCCGTCGTATTTCTCCCCGGGATAGACCCTTATCTCCCGGCGTACGACCCTGTCCCTGGTCTTGGTGTTTCCGACGATGTTTATCTTGCCCACGTAGATCTCGTCATGGGCCTGGATGATATATGCCATGTTCATCATGTCAGTGGCGTGATCATACCTGTGCTGGAGGTCGACCTCAACGTCCATATATCCCTTATCGTAATAGAACATGCGGACCCTTTCCACGTCCTCCTTCATCATCTCGTAGTCAAACGGGTCCCCTTTTTTCATATATATCAGATTTCTTATCTCGTTCTTTGGGAACGCCAGTTCTCCCTGGATAGTGATATCCCCCGCCAGATACCGCTTCCCTTCGGTGATCACCACTGTTATTGTCATCTCTTTTTTGTCGTCCGAATATTGCATTCTGCTCGAGGCGCGGGCATCAAGAAATCCTTTGCTCCTGTAATAAGTCGCTATCCTGGAAAGGTCTCCCTGGAATTTTTCTTCGTCAAAAGCGCCTTTTTCGATGAACCAGAACGCCGCCCTTGTGGACATAAGGCTCTTTATCTGGACGGTCTTCACGTGTTCATTGCCTTCCACCTTTATGTCCTTCACCCTCAATGGCAATCCTTCGTCGATCACGAATTTTACCACCGCCTGTTCACCGGTCTCGTCCGTATCGATCGTATAATCCGCCTTGACGTGATAATATCCTTCTTCCGTGTAATACGATTTGATCTCGGAAACATCCTGAGCGAGCTGGTTAAAATCAAGCAGGTCTCCTTTTTTAACGCTTATTTTTTTCAACAAGCGGTTATGTTTTATATGGGCATTCCCCCGAAATTCAATATCCTTGACAACGGGTTTTTCGATCACGGTGAAGATCACGATCACTCCATCCGCGTGCTCCTCTGTCTCGACGAACGCATCGCTAAAATACCCCATCGCGTAGAGCCTTTTAAGCTCTTTATTGAGGGCCAATTCTTCGAATATGTCTCCCGGTTTTATCTTGAGCCTGTTTATGATGGTAGCGGTACTAACGGCACGATTACCCCTTATCCGGACATCCACTACGCGCTTGCCCCTGCCGGGCCCCAACTGGGCCTCCGCGAAAAAGGTAAAAAGCACCGTAAATGAAAGTATCGCGATAAAGATGTGCCGAAATATCCTGTATTTCATCAAAATTCTTCTTCCTCTACCCTGGAAAGGTTGCTGAACTTCGTATATTCCGATAAAAACGCCAGTTTGATGGTCCCAACCGGACCGTTCCTCTGCTTCGCTACTATGACCTCGGCTATGCCTTTGTTCTCTTCAGTGGGATTGTAATATTCCTCCCTGAGAAGCAGGATCACGACATCCGCGTCCTGTTCTATCGCGCCCGATTCCCTAAGATCCGAAAGCAGTGGCCTGTGATCGGCCCTCTGTTCCACCGCCCGGGAAAGCTGGCTTATGCCTATGATCGGAATGTCCAGCTCGCGCGCCAGGGCCTTGAGAGAGCGGGATATCTCGGATATCTCCTGCTGCCTGCTTTCAGACTTGGCAGGCCCCTTCATCAGCTGCAGGTAATCCACTACCATAAGCCTGATATCATGCCTGGCTTTCAGCCGCCGGGCCTTTGCCCTCAATTCCAGTACTGATATTGCTGGTGTATCGTCAATATAGACCGGCGACTCTGAAAGCTTCTGCGCGGCTTCCATGAGCTTTGGCCAGTCCGTCTGCGAGAAAAATCCCGTTCTTACCTTATGCGCGTTTACGTTGGCCACGGAACACAGCATCCTCTGCACCAGCTGCTCTTTGGACATCTCCAGGCTGAACAAGGCGCACGGCATCCTCTCGACGACCCCCGCGTGCTCCATTATGGAAGCCGCCATGGCGCTTTTCCCCATGGACGGGCGCCCTGCCACGATTATAAGATCCGATCTCTGTAGCCCGGCGGTCATGATATCCAGGTCGTGAAACCCAGTCGGTATGCCGGTAATGTTCTCTTTTTTCTGATATAACTTATCGATCGTCTCTATGGTGCCTTTCACGATATCCTTCATAAGAGGTATGTGTAACTCCCGGGCCTTGCTGGAGGTGATATCGAAGATCAGCCTTTCGGCCCTGTCCATGAGCTCATCGGCTTCACTTGACGCCTCAAAACTTTCAGAGACGATCTGGGTGGCGACGTTGATAAGAGAGCGCAAGAGGTATTTCTCGCGCACGATCTTGGCGTAATGCCCGATATTGGCCGCGGTCGGGATGCTGTTGGCCACCTCGGTTATATAAGCGGGGCCTCCGGCCCCATCGAGCATGTCCCTTTTTTTCAGCTCTTCGATAAGCGTGACGATATCAACCGCCTGGTTCTCGTCATAAAGTTTAATGATGGCCTGGAATATCTTCCGGTTGGCTTCTGAATAAAATGAGGTCTCATCCAGAAGTTCTATTGACTTGGCTATCGCTTCACTGTCAAGCAGCATTGACGCAAGGACCGCGATCTCTGCTTCGGCGTTCTGCGGAGGAACTTTTTCGATAAGAGTTTCGGAAATCATTTTTTTACGACCCAGACCCTTAGCTGGGCCTTGACTTCGGGGTGTAATTTGACTTCCACGTTGTAAACACCCAGTGCCTTTATGGGTTCTCCCAGAACAATATTTTTTTTATCGACCTCGAGGCCTTCCGAAAGAAGGTTCTCGGCGATCATCTCGGACGTAACGGAGCCGAAAAGCCTGTCTTCTTCGCCCGCCTCCATGGTTATCATGGCCGAGACCCCCTTCAGCTTTTCAGCGAGCTGCTCGCACTCTTTCTTTAGTTTCTGCTCCAGCCGTTCCTTTTCTCTCTTTTTCTGCTCCAGCATCCGCAAGACCCCGGATGTAGCTTCAACAGCCAGCTTCTTCGGAATAAGGTAATTTCGCGCGTAGCCGTCCGTTACTTCCACTTCCTGGCCGAGCGAACCCAGTTTATCAACGTCTTCTATAAGAATAACTTTCACGCTGTGTCCCCTGTTTTGCCTTGACGAAAGGAAGCAACCCCGCTATCCTCGCTTTTTTTATTCTGTTGGCTATCATCCGCTGATGCTTTGTACAGTTTCCTGAGATCCTCGTGGGGATTATCTTGCCCCTGTCAGAAACAAAATTTTTCAGGAACTCCACGTCCTTGTACTCCACTGAATCGACCTTGTTCTTGCACAAACGGCAGGGCCTTTTTCTGAATATCCTTTTTGTCTTTTGCCTCTTTTCCATTATTTCCGCTCACCTGTTCTTTTAAAAAGGTATTACTTCGTCCTCTCTCATGCCAGAAATACTGTTATTTCCTTTTAACTCCGCTTCCAGATCCACGCTTCCCACACCTTCCTGTCTGTCTAAAGCCGGGGCTTCCTCTCTTCTCGTCCGGGAACCGATGAATTGGACACTGTCAGCGACGATCTCCACTGTGCTTCTTTTCTGTCCGTCCTGGCCCTCCCAGGAACGCGACTGCAGACGACCCTCCACCAGGACCGGCCTGCCCTTTGTAAGATATTCTCCGCAGACCTCCGCTATCTTACCCCAGACAACCACCCTTATGAACGAAGCGTCTTCCTTTTTCGCGCCAGTCTTGTCTTTATATATCCGGTTGACAGCGACGGTAAAATTCGCGACCGCCGCCCCGCTGGGCACGTACCTGAGTTCCGGGTCCCGGGTAAGGTTGCCCATTACAAATACTTTGTTCAAACTCGCGGCCATGGCTTCTCCTTTGTAATTACTTAACTCTGTCTATCAGCGTCCGCAGTATGTCCGTATTGATCCGGCATAACCGTGTAATCCTTTCGATCGCTGAAGGCAGGGCGTTAAACGCTACCTCGTAATACACCCCGTCCTTTTTCTTCTTCATGGGGCATGCCAAATGCTTTTTCCCGATCTTCTTTTCCCCCACGACATTCCCGGAATTTTCGTTGATTATCGATTTTATATCGTTCTCAACGGCATCCGCCGCGTCTTCTTTATCCGGGCTAATTATGAACAATCCTGAATAAGCTCTTTTTTCTTCCATTATTTACCGCCACAATCTTTCATCTTGATTAAGTTTTTTAGATAATAACACACATCCTCGATTTAATCAACACTTCAGTTCTAAGTCGTAAGTTTTAAGTGGTAAGTTATAAGTTCCTTTCCCGCATCCCCTTACCTCTTACCACTTACAACTCACCATTTCTTTTCAAAAAACCAGCCGCCTCTCCGATGCCTTTCTCGATCCAAATTTCAACACAATCCACGCTCCTTTGGATCGCCTCTTCCATCACTGGCCTTTCTTCACGGGAAAAGGGAGACAGCACATACGTCGACTTCTCATCCGGCATGTCTTCCGACCCTATACCGACTCTCAGCCTGGTGAACTCTTCACCGATCTCCTCTATAATCGACTTCAGGCCGTTATGGCCGCCGGCGGAACCTTTTTCTCTAAGCCTCAAATACCCCATTGGCAGGTTAAAATCGTCGCTTACGACCAGCAGCTCCTCTTTCCCGGTCAGGCGCGAAGAACAGGCCATCTCTACGGCTTCTCCGGAAAGGTTTACGTATGTCAAGGGCTTCAGCAGCATTACTTCCTCCCCGGCCACCCGGGCCATACCGTACACCCCTTTGAAAGCTCTCTTGTTTATTCTGCACCCGTATCTTTTGGCGAATGCTTCCAGGACCCTGAACCCTATATTGTGTTTCGTGTTCCTGTATCTGAAGCTGGGGTTACCGAGCCCTGCGACGATCTTCATCATTCCCCGGAAGGAGCCTGTTCTCCTTCTTCCGCTGCCGCACCTTCCTCTTCTTCCTTCTTCCCCTTCTTTATCAACTCGGGTTCTTCCATCTCTTCGGCCGCGGCTTCCTCAGGGACCACCTCTTCCTCGGCCTGCGGCAGATTGACAACCGCTATCGCCTGCTCAGGCTCATCGAGGACCTGCACGCCCTCCAGCGTTTCAATATCTTTCACGCAGACCGTGTCCCCTATACGCAATTCCTCAACGCTCACTTCTATGCGCTCGGGTATTTCCATGGGCAGACATTCCACTTCTACCTCCCAGATAACCTGACTTAACACACCGTCTTCTTCCCTTACGCCAACTGGTTCCCCTTTCAGGCTTACCGGCACCTTCACCTTGATCTTTTCGGTCAGGGAGATCTCGTGAAAATCGACATGAAGCAGTTTATCATTGACCGAATCGGTCTGCGTTTCCTGGATTATCACTGTTTTCTTCGATTTTTTCTTCCCGTCCGCGATATCAAGAGTGATGATCGCGTTCTCCCCGGCCTCGGTATGCATGGCATACCACAGATCCTTGCTTTCGATAAGGATCGGCAGGCTTTCTTTCCCTCCTTTATAAACTATTGCCGGGATGAAGCCGCCTTTCCTCAAACTCTTGCAGGCATTTTTCCCCAGTTCTTTCCTTGTTGAACTTTTTATCATGATCTTTTCCATTTTATCTCACCTCTGGTTAATTAATTCATGGGGTCGGATTTATCCGACCCCTGCCTGTCATTCGAACAACGCGCTGATCGTCTCCTCATCATGTATGCGCTTTATGGCCTCACCCAGCAGCGGTGCAACTGAAAGCTGGGTTATCTTGTTTATCCTCTTTTCTTCGCTTATCGGGATCGTATCAGTGACTACCAGCTCCTTTATGCCGGAACCCTCGATCCTCTTGATGGCCGGGCCGCATAACACGGGATGAGTAATGGCTCCATAGATATCCATGGCCCCGTTCTTTTTCAGCGCCGTTGCGGCTTCCACCACACTGCCCGCGGTGGAGATCATATCATCCACGATAACGACGTTTTTCCCTTCAACGTCCCCCATTATGTGCATAACTTCCGCTTCGGTGTCATCGATCCTGCGTTTATCCACTATCGCCAGGCCGGCCTGAACCCTCTTCGCGTAGGCGCGCGCCATCTTTATCCCGCCCACGTCCGGGGATACAATAACGATATCCTTGATCTTTTTCTTTTTAAAAAAGTACTCTTCAAAAATGCTTATCGCGTAAAGATGGTCCAGCGGTATGTCGAAGAAGCCCTGTATCTGCCCGGCGTGCAGGTCTATTGTCAGGACCCTGTCCGCTCCCGCGCGATCGAGCAGGTTAGCTACCAGCTTCGCGGTTATCGGGACCCTGGGCTGATCCTTTCTGTCCTGCCGCGCGTAGCAAAAATACGGCAGAACCGCCGTGATCCTTCTGGCCGAAGCCCTTCTAAACGCGTCCATCATTATCAATAATTCCATCAGGTTCTCGTTCGCCGGGGAACCGGTGGACTGTATGACGAACACGTCCTTCCCCCTGACGTTGTCATTTATCTTAACGCGCACCTCACCGTCACTGAACCTGTCAACCTGGCACCTCCCAGGGGATACTTTCATCTCTGTACAGATATCCCGCGCGAGCCCGGGATGGCTGTTACCGCTGAAAATCGCAAGCTCGTTCATCTTTGCTCCCCTTCTTTCTGTTCGGTCTCTTTTACCAGAGGTTTTGCCGGAATACCCACGACAGTTACACCGTCGGGAACGTCCTTGTTCTTGGGCACCACACTGCCGGCTCCCACGGAAGCCCCTTTCCCTACCGTTACGGGCGCGATGAGAGTGACGCCCACCCCTATAAAAGCATTGTCTTTTATTACGGTCCGGTACTTTTCCTTTCCGTCATAATTGGCGGTAATCGCCCCGGCACCGATATTGACGTTGCTTCCCACGATAGTATCCCCAAGATACGCGTGGTGTTTGACTTTCGTGTTCTCTCCTATCTCGCTCCTGCAGGTCTCCACGAAATTTCCTATTTCCACTCCCTTCGCGAGCCTCGTGCCCGGCCTCAGCCTGGCGAACGGGCCGACCCTGCAATCAGGGCCGATAACAACATCTTCTTCGATCACCGTGCACGGATAGATCGTCGTGTCCTTGTCGACTACGGCCTCTTTATTTATATACGTCGTATCCGGATCGATGATGCCCACACCGGATTCCATCAAGCGTTCTATGGTGTTCCGGTTCAACACCTTGTTCACCATTGACAGGTCTTTCCGCGAATTGATCCCGATCACCTCGTCGGGACTGCAGGATTCCGTCAGGATCTTCCTGCCGTTGCGTACGTATATGTCCACGATATCGGTAAGGTAAAATTCTTTCTTCCTGTCGTTCTTCTTTATCCCATCTATGTACTTTCCGATTTCCTGTCTGTGGAAAATGTAGGTCCCGACATTTATCTCGTGTATGTTTTTCTCCTCGTCCGTCGCGTCTCCCTCTTCCACGATCTTCAGGATATCCCCCCATCCGTCCCTGACTATCCTGCCGTAAGAACTTGGATCCTGCGTGACACAGGTCAGAAAGGTGCAAGAGGCGTTCTCGTATTTATGTTTCCGCATGAGCCTGATGTATGTTTCAGGGGTTATAAGTGGCGTATCCCCGCACGTTATCAGTATCTCCCCGGTAAAATCTTCCAGCCCCTTTAGCGCGATCTTTGACGCGTCTCCGCTGCCCAGAAGCTCTTGCTGCTCCACAAACCGTATGTTCTTGCCAGCAAAGGAATTTTTCACAAGCTCGGCCTTGTACCCCACAACCGCTATGATGTCCTCTATTCCAGCTTTTTTCAAAGAGGTAATTATTTCCCCGAGTACCGTTCCCGAACCAACCTGGTGCAGCACCTTGGGGATCTCTGTTTTCATCCTTGTTCCCTGGCCGGCTGCCAGTATGACCGCTTTAACGTCCTTCATGTGTAAGTCCTTTGTTAGTAAATCGATAATCGACCGCGATCGACAATTCTTAAGCCGTTAAATATTTGAAGAATTATCGATCTCTTTGCGGATTTGGCTTTGCCAAATTCGCTGGCTGGCGGGCAAGGATTCGAACCTTGACACGCAGCTCCAAAAGCTGCTGTGCTGCCATTACACTACCCGCCAATTTTCGCATCGCGTCATCCGTTCAATGACGGAAAGGCGTTTTTTACAGTTCTATGTCTTCCACCCCTTCGGGTTTGCTTTCTTCTTCCGGTTGCGCCGCCGGTTCCGAAGTATGATCCGGATCGTCATATTTATCCGCCGCCGCATTAAAATCATCGTCGCCCGCTGGCCTGTAAAAATCCCCCTCATTCCTCTTGCGTTCAAGCTCCGCATTATAAGCCGCGAGTATTTTTTCCTGAATGTATATCCTGCACTTCTGTCTTATGGGATGAGCGATGTCCATGTGTTCGCTCTGCCTTTTCCTGTCCGTATCCGGGACCACCGGCCTTTCCAGCGGAGCCCCGCAGTCGTTACAGTACTTGCTGCCCCTTACATTCTTAAACCCGCATTTTGTGCAGGGATCCATTATCTTCCTGGAGGGCATGGCCACAAAAAGCCCGTTGTTACCCTGTATCACCTTGACGTTCCTTACGACAAACCAGTCGTCAAACGTCATGGTCGCGTATGCCTTCAGCCTCCCGTCCTTGCTTTTCGTGGAAAATATTCTGACCTCCGTGATATCCATCTCTGTCTCCCTTCTTTCGTTGAATTCCTCGAGTTCTCTTCATACAAAGCATGTAGAGGCAATGAGTATTTTCCAGCTTTCTTCTGCCGGGAAGACCTTCAGTAGTGCTTCCCTTGCTGTTTCTGCTTCCTTCGGCCCAAAAATGCCAAAAACACAGGGTCCGCTTCCGGTTAAAAGTGCTCCTTTCGCGCCCGCTTTTTTCAATTCAAAAAGCACTTGCTCCAGGACCGGAAAATCCCGTAATGTTATTTGTTGTAAGTCATTGTGAAGATTTTTCGCTATGCCGTCTGTATCTTGCGCTCTTAAAAAAGCGCTGAACATTCTATCAACCCCCCTATTGTTTGTCAAGTCAAAATGGGTGAACCTGGTGTACACCTCTTTTGTGGATACCTTAAAGGGTGGATCGACTATTACATGCCACATCTTCAGTTCCGATCTTACCTCCTGTATAATATCCCCCCGGCCCCTCCCGTACGCGAAACTCGCATCGCTCAGGAAAAATGGTATATCCGCTCCCAGCTGACGGGATATATCCAAGAGGCTCGTTTTATCCAGGGGAGAACCCGTTATTTCGTTCAAAGCTTTTAAAAGCGCCGCGGCATCGCTCGACCCGCCGCCCAGCCCGGCGCTGACAGGGATGTTTTTCTCCAGAACTACTTTAAAACAAAGGGTTTTCCCGATCTGTCCGTTAAAGGCGTCTATAACGCGCCGCATCAGGCTTTCTTTTCCTGTAGGCACGGCAGGATCGTCACAGATTATGGACGTTGCTTGTTCGGCGTGTTCAACGACCAAACGGTCAAAAAGAGATACTTTTTCAAACAGGGTCTCTATTTCATGATATCCGTCTTCCCGTTTTGAAAGGACATCAAGATATAGATTAATCTTGGCAGGCGCGATAAATTCCATGGTGTTGCCTTATATCGTCATCGCTGCTTGTTTTTCCGGGCAAGAAGGGCTTCTGTCTCCACGGCGATATGTTTTGCCGTCAGGCCGTAATGTTCATACAGCCTGTCCGGCTCCCCGCTGACCCCGAATTCTCCCTTTATGCCCATCATCTTCATTATAACGGGGCAGGTCTCCACGACCACCTCGGCAACCGCGCTCCCCATACCGCCATAGACAGTGTGTTCTTCCGCGGTCACGATAGCTCCGGTCTCTTCCGCTGCCCTGGTTATTACTTCTTTATCAATAGGTTTTGGAGTATGAAGATCTATGACACGCACTGAGATACCTCTGGTTTTCAGGTCTTTAGCCGCTTCCAGAGCCCTTAAGACCATGTGTCCGCACGCGATGATCGTTATATCGCTCCCTTCGGCTATTACGCCCGCCTTGCCGATGGTGAAAGCGGGTTTCCCCTGAATAATGGGTTCCGCGGCCCTGCCAAGCCTCAGATAGACCGGCCCCGGTATGTCCACCGCCTGTTTGGTCGCTTCGAAAGCCTCTTCGGCGTCCGCGGGAACGACTACCGTCATGTTCGGGAGCATCCTCATAAGCGTTATCTCTTCCAGGGCCTGATGCGTGGCACCGTCCCCACCAACGGAGATGCCGCCGTGTGTGCCTGCGATGTTGACATTCAGGTTCATGTATGCCACGGAAATCCTTATCTGGTCCCAGGCCCGGCCGCTGGCAAAAGCACCGAAAGTGCAGGCAAACGGGATCTTCCCGGATAACGCCATGCCCGCGGCTGTCCCTATCATGTCCTGTTCAGCCACTCCGTGGCTGATGAATCTATCGGGATATTTGTCGCGGAACCAGTGCGCCCTGACCGACTCGGTAAGGTCCGCTGATAATACGACCACTTTCTTATTGGTCTCCCCCAGCTCGAGCAGGGCCCTGCCGAATCCGTCCCTCGTTGATGCTTTCTTTATCTCTTCGATCATCAAATCTCCCCTTCTGCACTCCCTCCTAGAAATACTTCGCCGACGTTTTCACTATATCCTTTATGGGCAGATCCTCTTCGGTAAAGTTATATATATCACTTGAACTGACCCAGAGCTTAACATTCGCCAGGAGGTCCTCCATCTCCATAAAATCAAAGTTCTTGAACTTATAGCCGGTCAGCACCCGGTTCGCGATCCGGACGATCTCCGCTATCTTTTTCTCCCGGAGGTTTATCTCTTCATCGCTCTCCTGCTGATCAGCGATCTTGAATTTGATCAGGAAGAACCTCTTATCCTTTTCAGCGTAAAAATCGCCTTCAGCGGACTTGTAGCTGTAAAACTTTTTAAGCTCTTCGTCCCTCCGGAAATCGATCTTTATCCTGTTGACTATCTGGGCGACGAGGAATTCCTCCATGCTGATGTCTTTCAGGTAAAAGTGCTCCCTCCAGTAGCCTATATCGCTCAGTTTTGTTGGAGCGCTCCTGAAAAACTCGTTCAGAACGCTCTCCCGTGTCTTTTCCTCCAGCCCCAGCTTGTTAAAGATCTTTTCCACGGCCCGCTCCTTCCTGGCCTGCGGGGTCAGGTTGACGCTGAACAGCGTGCGCTTGAACGACTCGTCCCTTGAGATGTTCCGGTACATCCCGCGCTTGATATCATCCACGTACTTTATCACGACTACCTGCATTTCCGGCAGTTTCTCGTCCTGGGTAATGACACAGTAAAATTTTACGTCCGCGTCCGTACTCAACACCACCCTTGAAGCCACCAGGATGAGGTTGCTTATCTTATCCCATGCTTCCTTACTTATCCCAAGGTTGACGTCCAGAAGTCCCTTCATTGGGTAATATATGCCCAGGGTGGACCCGGACAGCGCGGCATCCACGGTCATTTCGTACTCTATCCTGCAGACCTCTCTTATGGCCTCCGGGAGTTTCTCTTTAGGATATGAAGGAACGCAGGAGGAGAGGTACAGCGCCGAACACACCACAAACGTGATGCTCGCGCTAACGATCAAAAGATTTTTTATACCGGATCTATGCATCCTTCTGATCCCATCCTATGTCATCGGGAGGAACGTTTTCATCATATTTCGACTCTTTGTGCCCGTATTCTTCAAATATCGCGATTATCTCGTCATACTCCAGCTCTTCGCGCTCGAGAAGCTCTTTAGCGAACCTGTCCAGTATCTCTTTTTTCGCGATCAGGGTCTTCTTCACCTCTTCCAGGCATTTTCTCATGATCTTATCGGTATCCGTGTTGAGCTTTAACCGGAACTCTTCTGACAGCTGTTCTTTCGGGACTATGGTATAATCCCCGACCAGCCCGGAATTACCCATTCCGAAACGCCAGACCATGTTGTAAGCCTTGTTCATCGCCTGTCCGAAATCGGCGGCGCCGCCGCCTGCGACCCCGGTGGTTGAAGTGCCAAATTTGATCCTCTCGGCCGTATATCCGCCGAAGGATATCATTATTTCCGACAAAAGCTGTTCCTTGCTTTTTGAATGCAGCTCCTCTTTTTCAGGGGACCATACGACTCCCAGCGCCCCTCTCCTCGGGATGATGCTTGCCTTAAAAACGCTCTTTGTGGGCGCCTTCAGGTAAGTTATGATCAGATGTCCGGACTCGTGGTAAGCTGTCATCTTCTTTTCGCGGGGAGTCACTGTGAGATGATGCTTGATGCCGAGGTCGACACGCTCAAAAGCCTCGCTTATAGCTTTCAGGCCTATCTGCTTTTCCTTTCTTCTGGTAGCGATCAGGGCCGATTCCTTTACGATGTTAGCGATGTCCGCGGGGCTTTTACCTACCGCGCGCCTGGCCAACCGCCCGGTATTAAGGTCTTCTTCCACCTTGACTTTATTGAGATAGAACTTGAACAATTCCTCCCTGTCTTCCTGGGAAGGCATGGTGATCATGATCTTCCTGTCAAACCTCCCCGGCCTTAAAAGAGCGGCATCCATATGCTCTTCCTGCGCGTTGGTCGCTCCTATGACCACGATGTTCTCCTCTTTGCCTTTAAGGCCGTCCATTTCGGCAAGGACCTGGTTGAGCGTGCTGTTCGTCTCCTGTCCGCCCATGAAACTGAACGTCCTCGACCTTCCTATGGCGTCGATCTCATCGATGAATATAATACAGCCTCCATATCCGTAAGCGAGGTCCCGCGCTTTTTTGAAAAGTTTGCGCACGCGCGACGCGCCCACACCCACAAAGACTTCCACGAACTCGCTTCCCGACATGGAGATAAAAGGCATGTCCGCCTCCGTGGCTATTGCTTTAGCAAGATAGGTCTTTCCGCAGCCCGGCGGTCCGAGCATAAGAAGGCCCTTGACAACACTGCCTCCCATTTTCTGCACCTTGGCACTGTCCTTTATAAGCTGCACAATCTCCCATGCTTCCTGCTTGGCGTCATGCATTCCTATGACATCGTTCCAGGTGATCATGACATCTTTCCCCTTGATGGGCGCCTTGTCCAGCTTGGCGAACCCGCCGCGCATAAAAGTGAGATACATGAAAACGAATATGCCGGCATGGATCCCTGCCATGATGAACTGGATGGGCATAGTAGCAAGGGTCATCTTCCTGTAAAACGACTCCAGGGACATAAGCCCTACCACGGAAAGTATAAGCAATATAACAATAATGGCCGCAATTAGGATTTTCACCTTGTTCTGCCGTAAATGCATCTTCATCTTTCTGCTCAGCATGATATTTTCTCCTTATTTAAGATTTTTCTCCTGTTCATCAAGCTCAGCCAGAGCTTTTATCAGATCGTCCTTCTTGGGCGCTATCCCGTGCCACTCGACCTTATCTTCGACAAAAGAGACACCCCTGCCCTTTGTCGTATGCGCGATCACTATCTGTGGCCGGTCTTTTATGGAATCCGCCTTGTCAAAAGCCTTGTTCAATTCCTTGAAATCGTGCCCGTCGGCTTCTATAGCGTACCAGCCAAAGGCCTCCCATTTTTTTTTATAAACGCCCATATCCTTTACTTCACAGCACGGTCCGTCGATTTGTAACCTGTTGAAATCAACTATCCCGCAAAGGCTGTTTATCTTGTAGTGCGCGGCCGTCATCGCGGCTTCCCAGACCTGCCCTTCGTTAGTTTCCCCGTCCCCCATAAGGCAGTAGACCCTGGCATCCACGCCGTCCATCCTGTCCGCCAGCGCGAACCCGATAGAGACCGAAAGCCCCTGTCCCAGAGATCCGCTGGATATCTCGATCCCGGGCACTCCTAACTGGGGATGCCCCTGCAAACTGGACCCGAGTTTTCGCAGGGTCCACAGTTCCTCCCTGGGGAAAAAACCAAGGTCCGCCAGAACAGCGTACAGGGCAGGACAGGCATGTCCTTTTGAAAGCACGAACTTGTCCCTTTCCCTGCGCTGACAGGTTTCGCGATCTATATTCATCCTTTGATAATACAGGCATACCAGTATCTCCACTATTGACAGTGATCCTCCGGTGTGCCCGCTTCCGGCTTTTTCCAGCATGACCAGAATATCTCTCCGTATATCTATGGCTTTTTTCTTCAACTGTTTGATATCGGTTATCTTTTCCACACTGAACCCTTCCAATTATAAAACCTTGATCAAACATCATAGGTTTGATAAGGTTCTCACTCTTATCTTTTTTTGAGGTCTTCGAGTTTTTCTCTTATCATGGCGTTGCCCGGGTCAAGCCCGAACGCCTTTCTCCACTCCTGGCCGGCTTTCTCTGTGTTTCCCATGGAAAAGTACACGTCACCCAGGTGGTCCCTTACGGTTGAGTCATTGGGGAGCCCCTCCACCGCTCTTTTCATGTATTCCAGGGCCTCCGCCATCATCCCCTTTTTATAATAGGCCCATCCCAGGCTGTCAAGATACGCGCCGTTTTCAGGGTCGAGTTCCAGCGCTTTCCGGATAAGCTTTACGGCGCGGTCAAGGTTTTTGCCTTCTTCAACATAGAGATACCCAAGATAGTTGTAGATCTCCGGGAAATCGATGTCCCCGGACACACACCCTTCCAGTATGTGTATGGCTTTTTTTTTGTTTCCGCTCCTGTTCGTCGCGACACCCAGATAGAACCTGTAAAGGATGTCTTTCGGTTCCTTTCTTACGGCAATCTTGTAATATTCGATAGCCTGTTTATAATCCTTATCCAGGATCGATACGTATCCAAGGCTCGCGTAAATAACGGCTTCCGATACCCCTTGCGCCAGGGCTTCCTCCAGTACCGCCTTGGCGTCATCGTACCTGTTCCGGATGACATAGATACTGAAGAGCTTTAGATGGGACTCTGGTGAATGCGGATCAAGGCGTATCAACTCCCTTATCTCGCCTATGGCTTCATCCATCTCACCCTGGCGGAAATAAACATGCCCCAGGCGGGCATGCGCCTCTTTGTGTGCCGGGTTTATTTCCACCACGTTCCGGTACTGCTTTATCGCGTCCCGCAGGTTTCCTTCGACTTCATAAACGAATCCCAGCACCATCTGCGCCTCGACATAACTCTTATCCAGTTCAATGGCCTTTTTAAGGCTTTCCTCGGCCTTGCCCAGCTGATCCGCTTTGCTGTAGATTATGCCCAGATTGAAATAAAGAAAAGCGTTATTCTGGTCGATCTTGAGCATTCTCTCGTAAATATCCGCGGCTTTATCATACTGCTTTCTTAAAACGAACAGGTCTGATAAGAAGCCGAGGGTCCGGAGATCGTCAGGGTTCTGCTCAAGGACTTTTTCATGCTGTATCTGGGCTTCGCGGTATTCGCCTTTTGCCGTATGGACCACGGCCAGGAGAAGATAGGACCTTATGTTCCCGGGGTCGATCTCTATGGCCTTATTGAGCCGCTCACCTGCATTGGTCAATTCCCCCAACAGCAGGAAGTCCGCCCCCATTTTTATATAAATATCCGCAACGTCGTCCCTGTATGACAGGGCTTCCTCGTATTCCGCGATCGCGCTTCTGGTCTTTCCGTAATTATCATAGATTCCCCCCATCACGTAATGAGCCAGCGCGTTTGAAAGAGCATCGAGTTCAGGATCGTCGGCTCTCGTCCTGTCCACACTAATGTTTCCGGCCGGACCATTAAAAGAGAACGCCTGCAGCATCCCGGCGGGAAATGAAATGCCGATCGAACAAACTGCGATAAGAACAATAAGTCGAACTAACGTCATGGCTTCTTCTTGTGTCGATCTCTTCTCATCCGCTTCTTTCTTTTATGCCTTTTGACCTTTTTTATTTTTCGTTTTTTTCCACAAGGCATATGTGTCAATCACCTCCCCTGTCGGCATTTCTGTTTAATCCAATGATATCTGAAGACGATACGCGAAAGTCAATATATCACTTTGTTCAACGGATATTCGATGATGCCCTGAGCCCCGGCCTTCTTGAGCTCCGGGATCAGCCTTTTTACGTCTTCCTCGTCGATGATCGTCTCTATGTCAACCCATTCCTCGTCAAAAAGTGGAGCTACGGTGGGCATTTTCATCGCGGGCAGAACCGCTATTATTTTTTCCACGTCTTGCTTTTTGGCGTTCATTTTTAATCCGACTTTTCCTTCGGCAAGTATCGCTCCTCCCAAAAGAAGGACTATTCTTTCTATCTTCTCCTTCTTCCATCCTTTTTTACAGACATCTTTATTGGCAATAAATTGAGTGGTGGACTCGCAGACGGTCTCTACTATCCTGAGGTCGTTGGCGCGGAGGCTGGAACCCGTCTCGGTCACTTCAACGATGGCGTCTATCCCTATCTTCGGCTTGACCTCGGTCGCCCCCCAGCTGAATTCGACTTCCGCCTTCACTCCCTTTTCTTTCAGATACTTCTTCGTGACGTTCACGAGCTCAGTCGCTATGGCCTTGCCTTCCAGGTCCTTTACGCCCTTGACCCCGGAGGAATTCGGCACTGCCAGGACCCACTTCACCGGACTCATGCTGCTTTTCGCGTATATAAGTTCCGCGATCCGCTCCACGTCTGACCCGTTCTCCTCTATCCAGTCATTCCCGGTTATGCCGCAGTCGATTATTCCATCGGCAACGTAACGCGACATTTCCTGTGCCCGGAACAGGACCACTTCTATCTGGTCATCGTCTATGGACGGAAAATACGACCTGTTAGAGACCCTTATCTTAAACCCGGCTTTTTCAAATATCCTCAAAGTGGTCTCCTGCAGACTCCCTTTGGGAATACCCAATCGCAGTTTATTTGCGTCCATCTCTCCTCTTTTCCGAAAGTGCTTATGTCACGTTCAATTATACCCGCAAACGTGATAATTGTATAGTAATCTTACTATGGAGTCAAGCTTATTGCAATGGTTATTGCAGGGGTTCGATTTATCAAACCCTTTATTATTATGGGGCTCGATAAATCGAGCCCCTACGGGGGCGTCCCCAAATATCACTTGTCTATGTCTGAAAAATCCTTATAATAGTCATTCCGAAAGAGAGGTAGACATGGTCCTAAAGGTTTTCCGCAGCAAAAAATTCGCCAAGAGGGTATTGATAGGTCTATCGATAATCATCATCCCGGCTTTCGTATTATGGGGCGCGGGTAGCATTTCCAGAAAGCCCAGCATAATAGGCATGATCGGCGGACAGAAGATATATCCCGCTGATTTCATCAAGAGCCTTCGGGCCATGAAAATACAGCTTTTGCTGAATTTCTACACGAACTTTGACACCTTTAACCAGATCATGCAAAACCGCCCCGTGCTGAACCGCCTGGCCTGGGAAAGACTGATCTTCCTCAACAGCGCAAAGGAAAAGAACCTGAAAATAACGAACGAGGAGGTTCTTTCCTTCCTGGCGGCCCATCCGCTGTTCCAAAGAAACGGGGTCTTCGACCAGCAAGTGTACCGCCATATCATCAAGAGTACTCTCCGCATGGAACCGAGAGAATTCGAAGAATTAGTGAGAGAAAATCTGCGGATAAAGGCCCTGCAAGACGGCATCTTCAAGAAAATTAATGTTTCCGATGAAGAGCTCATGCGGCAATATAAAAAGTTTAACGACAAGATAGACATATCCTGCATCCTGGTCGATAGCGGCCTGTTCGCCGACATACCTCCGCCGTCTGAGGAAGAGGTCAGGAACTACTATGACACCAATATTCAGGAGTTTTACACCCCTGCCAGAATAGACATAGAATACATCGAGATCCCTTACCGGGACGCGGAACAAAAAAAAGAAGCCGTTAAAACACTGGAACTCGTGTATGCGAAACTCAAAAAATATCCTGAAAGGTTCGGGGAGATCTCCGGGGAACACGGCCTTAACCATCAGGAGACCGGACCCGTGAGCCAGGATGACCTTATCCCCGGGATGAAATTCTCAAAACATATCTATGATATCGCCTTCGGCCTGGATGAAGGGGGCATAAGCCCTCCCATGTTAACGGATGAAGAGAGCGGCGCGGCCTATATATTGCGGAAGATCAAAGACATCCCGCCTCATGCTCTCGCCTTTGACGAAGTAAAGGAAGCAATAACCGGAGAACTTTTGAACGGGAGCAGGGCACGCCTTGCCGGAGAAAAGGCGGACTCGCTTTATGATGGGATCGCGCAAGGCGGCATTACGCTTGAAGAGGCCGGGAAGGGGATGGGTAAAGAGGTTCGGACCGCGGAAGGCGTCTCTTTTAACGGATATATCGAGAATATCGGCCCGGGAAGGATCATTTTTGAAAAAGCTTTGGACGCCGGCGTCGGCAAAATTCTCCCCCCTGTCAATATTCCCAAAGGTATCCTCCTGGTCCATGTCGATGCCGTGATCCCCGCAGATGAGGAAAAATTCCAGGAGCAGAAAGACGCATTATATCGAGACATCTTGATGGACAAACGGGAAGATATCATGGCAAGATGGCTTGAGGAAGAGGCTCCTGAGACAGACCTGCGAACATCGCTGAACGAATTGTAGGGGCTCTATAAATTGAGCCCCCCAAAGGGTCGGATAAATCCGGCCCCTATTCCAGAAATTTCTGGAGTTCATCCATGAAATGAGAGACGTCCTTGAACCGGCGGTAAACCGAGGCAAAGCGGACATACGCGACTTCATCGATCGTATAAAGCTTCTCCATGACAAGATTCCCGATCTCGGTCGACTTGATCTCCTTATCGGTCTTTCTCTGGACCTCCCTTTCGATCTCGTCAACCATGCTTTCGATCTTGTCCACGCTTACCGGGCGCTTCTCACATGCCTTTATGATCCCGTTGTTTATGCGTTCCCTGTCGAACCTCTGTCTGGTGCCGTCTCTTTTTATCACCATTAACGGCGCCCGGTCTATATATTCGTACGTCGTGAACCTCTTCCCGCATTTAAAACATTCCCTGCGGCGCCTGATACTCGTCCCCTCGCCGCTCGTCCTGGAATCCACAACTTTGCTTTCCGTGCTCTCGCAATACGGGCATTTCATGATCCCAACCTCACAAGGTCTATACCGGCCTCTTTCAGGAACTCCATGGCCAGTTCATCGGGGTAATCCCCTTCGAAGATGACTTTTTTTATGCCAACGTTTATTATCATCTTAGCGCAGATGCTGCAAGGCTGGGTCGTGATATACAACGTCGCGCCTTCAAGGCTCACCCCATGGCGCGCGGCCTGGAGAAAAGCGTTCTGTTCCGCGTGAAGCGCCCGGCAGATCTCGTGACGCTCTCCTGACGGGACATTAAGTTTCTCCCTGAGACAGCCTTTCTCTTCGCAATGGGGTAACCCGCTGGGAGCGCCGTTATAGCCGGTCGCCAGGACCTGCTTGTTCTTTACGACCACCGCGCCCACGTTCCTGCGTAAACAGGTCGACCGCGTCGCGACAAGCTTTGCTATATTGCTGAAATATTCATCCCATTCCGGCCTTTTTTTCATATCACCCCTCGAGCCCTTCCATCTCGTCGATCAGTTCCTTATACAGGGGGAAGGCTTTCAAGAACTCCCTCACTTCTTTTCGTATCGCGGCGAGTTTATCCTCGTCATTGCGGGCCTCGAGCGCGGAATCCATGAATTCCGCTATTTTGGTCATCGCGTCCTCTTTCATCCCCCTTGTCGTTGCCGCAGGCGTTCCTATGCGTATGCCGCTGGTTACAAACGGGCTCTCCTTGTCAAAAGGAACAAGGTTTTTATTAACGGTTACGCCGGCCTTGTCCAGGCACGTCTCCGCGACTTTGCCGGTGATCCCCTTGGATGAAAGGTCCACCAGAAGGAGATGATTGTCCGTCCCCCCTGAGACCACTCTGTACCCCCTGGAAAGAAGCTCTTCTGAAAGTCTTCCGGCGTTCTTTACTATCTGCTGCTGATATGTCTTGAATTCCGGCTGCATGGCTTCTTTAAAAGCAACGGCCTTTGCCGCGATAACGTGCATAAGCGGACCGCCCTGAATACCCGGAAATATCGCTGAATCGATCTTTTTAGCGAATTCTTTTTTGCACATTATCATGCCGGCCCGGGGCCCTCTAAGGGTCTTGTGAGTTGTAGTTGTCACGAATTCAGAGACAGGGACGGGGCTTGGATGGACCCCCACCGCAACCAGTCCCGCTATATGCGCGATATCCACCATTAATATGGCGCCTGTCTCGTCGCATATCTCCCTGAATTTTGCGAAATCTATTGTCCGTGGATACGCCGAGGCTCCGGCGATTATGAGCTTCGGCCTGTGTTCAATGGCTTTTTTTCTTATCTCATCAAAATTCAGCTTCTCGGTATCCTTGCTCACACCGTAAAAGACCATATTGAAGTATTTTCCGGAAAAATTCTTCTTGTGCCCATGGCTGAGATGCCCGCCGCAGGCCAGGTCCATGGCCATTATCGTGTCCCCCGGATCCAGCATGGCAAAATATACCGCTGTATTTGCCTGGGAACCGGAATGGGGCTGAACATTCACGTGTTCCGCCCCGAAAAGTTTTTTCGCGCGCTCAATGGCGATATCCTCGGCCACGTCCACGAACTCACAACCACCGTAATATCTGGCATGGGGGTATCCTTCAGCGTACTTGTTGGTCATGGATGAAGAGACTGCCTCCATGATCGCACGGCTGGTGAAATTCTCGCTTGCGATAAGTTCTATCCCATCGCTCTGCCTTTTTGTCTCGTTCAGAACAGCTTCAAATATTTTGGGGTCTTCTTTTTTTAAATGTCTCATGCCGCACCCTTTCGCTTCTCCAGCTCTTTTATCTGTCGCACGCGTCTCGCGTGACGCCCTTTCAGGGCTTTTGTCCTGAGCCAGGTCCTTACGATTCCCCGGGTTTTCCCGGGGGATGTTTTTGTCGCGGCCAGGACCAGGACGTTCGTATCGTTGTGCTGCCGGGCGGATTTCGCGTCAGCTTTTGAAAGGCAGACTCCTGCTCTCACGCCGGAAAGCTTATTGGCCACAACGGCCATGCCCGTGCCGGTTTTACAGATAAGTATCCCCTTCTGTGTCTTTCTCCCGGAAACTTTTTTCGCGGCTTCATACGCGAACCGGGGATAATCGCACGGCTCCGAAGAATAGGTCCCCACATCTTCAACCTTATATCCTTCCTTCTCCAGGAACTTCTTGATTTTATCCTTGAGCGTGAATCCGCCGTGGTCGGCGCCGATCACTATTTTGGGTCTTCTTTCAGCCATTGGATGAACTCCTCTATGGATTTTTTTAAAAGGTTAAAGGTCACTTTATAAAAGGCGAGCGTCCTCCCTATTGGATCGGGGATAACGATATCATTCGATTCCTTGTTAAATCCTCCGAGATAAAATACCTTGGCACTTGCTTCAGGCGCTATCGCCACTACCACACCTTTATGGAGCGGCTCCATGACAAGTATCGCGTCGGCCCAGTCTATGATATCTTTTGTAAGCGCCTTGGACTCCAATCCCTCCGGGTCAAGCCCCTCCGCTTTGATTATCTTGATAGCAGGGCCCGCCGGTTTTAGCCCGTTCACGCCCAGCGTGCCCGCTGACATGACATCCACCGCGAGGCCTTCCTCCCCGGCGCGTTTTTTAAGATACGCCTCCGCCATAATACTTCGGCAGCTGTTGCCCGTGCAAACGAACAATACATTCTTCTTCTCTGTCATTTCCTCAGTTTTCTGTTCTTTTTTTCTATCTTCAATACCAGTTCTTTTTTATATCCGTTCAGTTTTTTCTCTACCGTTCCATCCCACGTCCCCACTATCTCAGCGGCAAGCACAGCGGCATTGACCGCTCCGGCCTTCCCTATGGAGACGGTCGCTACCGGAACCCCCGAGGGCATCAGGACAGTGGAAAGAAGGGAATCCATGCCGTCAAGCTTGCTGTCCATTGGAACGCCTATAACCGGCAGGGTAGTATGCGCGGCCACCACCCCGGCCAGATGAGCGGCGGCGCCAGCTCCCGCGATTATGACCTTTATGCCCTTCTTCCTGGCGGATTTGGCGAAATCCGCTGTTTTGGCCGGCGAACGATGCGCTGAAAGGATCATGACCTCACATGGCATCCCGAACTTTTTCAGCGTGCTGACGGTCTCTTTCATGACGGGCATATCTGAATCACTCCCCATTATCACGCTTATGACAGGCTTTTTTTTCATGATGCAAGCTCCTTTATCAGTTACTATAATCGCTAGTTGCTTGTTTGCAAACGGCTTAAAGCGCGGTATGCGATGTCCTTACGGTAGTACATGCCGTCAAAATGTATTTTCTCAACTCCTCTGTACGTGGCGTCTATGGCTTCTTTTATTCCCTTCCCCATGCCCACGACATTAAGCACTCTTCCGCCCGAGGTTACCAGCTTTCCGTCCCGGACCTTTGTGCCGGCGTGAAAGACCGTCACTCCTTCATTTTCCGCGCCCTGTATACCCGTGATATCCCTGTCTTTTTCATAAGTGCCGGGATATCCGGAAGAGGCTATCACCACGCAGACGCAGTCCCGGTCATCCCATTCAACGGTCTTTCCGGAAAGATCGCTCCCGGCGGTGGCCAGTAGCAGTTCCACCAGGTCCGCCTTCATCCTCGGCAGAATGACCTGCGTCTCAGGATCACCGAAACGCACGTTGTACTCCAGAACTTTTGCCCCTGAATCCGATATCATCAGCCCGGCGTAAAACACGCCCTTGTAAGGCATGCCTTCTTCTCTCAAACCATCGATTGTCGGCTGAAGAATGGTTTTCTTTATCCGGTCGAAGAGTTCGTCGTTCATCACAGGTGCGGGCGAATACGCGCCCATCCCGCCGGTATTCGGGCCTTTGTCCCCGTCAAATATCCGCTTATGGTCCTGGCTGGAAGCCAGGGGAACTATGTTCGTTCCATCCGTTAAGACCAGGACCGATACTTCCTCGCCCATTAAACATTCTTCGATTATTATCTTGTTCCCTGCCGAGCCGAATGCCTTTTCCTCAAGCATTGCCCTTGCCGCTTTCACCGCTTCATCAACGCCGTTAGCGACAAACACGCCCTTACCGGCAGCCAGGCCATCCGCTTTTACTACAACAGGGGCGCCGACGGAATTGATGTACTCCTCGGCTTTTCCCATATCGTCAAATATACGGAACGCGGCAGTGGGAATGCCGTAACGGCCCATAAGCTCTTTAGCGAATATCTTGCTGGACTCCATACGGGCGGCCGCGTACGAGGGACCGCACACTTTTATCCCGGCTCCCTCCAGAAAATCCGTGATACCCCGGGCAAGAGGGGCTTCGGGGCCGACCACGACCAGATCTATTTTCTTCTCTTCGCAGAGATCTTTTACGTTCTTATGTTCGGTAACGTCAATATCAAAATTCTCAGCGATCGCCGCCGTGCCACCGTTACCCGGGACACAATAAAGCTTCTCTGTCAGTGGGCTCTGTTTTATTTTCCAGCAAAGCGCGTGTTCACGGCCCCCTGAGCCTATTACAAGGATGTTCATAGATATAATTCCACCTTTACGCTACCAGTTCTATCCCGCGGCGTCCGCGTGCAACTTCACCGATAACCCAGCTTTTGATCTTGTATTTTTTCTCAAGAATGTTCTTTGCTTTTTTCGCCTCTTCCCGCGAAAGAGCGAGCGCCATGCCGATACCCATGTTAAACGTGCGATAAAGCTCTTTTTCACTGATATCAGCCTTGCCCATGACCAGCTTGACCACCTTTGGGATGTTCCAGCTTCCTTTTTTTATCACGGCTTTACGGCCGGCCGGCAGCATCCTGGGAATATTATCATAAAACCCTCCGCCGGTAATGTTGGCAATGCCCTTGACCGCGGTCTTCCGTATTATCTCCAGGACGGGTTTTACATAGATATACGTCGGCTTCAGGAAAAGGGACTTGTTTTTTTTCAGTTCTTTTTTAGTGAACAGCTTCCGGATAAGCGAATACCCGTTAGAGTGCAGCCCGCTCGATGCTATGCCCAGGATCACGTCCCCGGGTTTTATTTTTTTCCCGTCTATGACTTTTTTCCTGTCAACAATCCCGACGACAAAGCCCGCCAGATCATATTCCCCGTCCCCGTACATCCCGGGCATCTCCGCGGTCTCTCCGCCAAGAAGCGCGCATCCGGCTTGTTTGCATCCATTGACTATTCCCTTGATGACATCATAAGCGGTCTCCTCTTGAAGTTTTCCCGTGGCAAAATAATCCAGAAAGAATAACGGGCGGGTCCCTGAACACAGGCAATCATTCACGCACATAGCCACCAGATCGATCCCCACTGTATCATGTTTGCCCGTATCTATGGCGATCTTGAGTTTGGTCCCGACACCGTCCGTAGAAGCTACAAGGAGCGGATCTTTTACGCCTGTTTTCACCGGATCGAAAAACCCTCCGAAGCCTCCTATCGTATCCATGCTGCCTTTGACCCTTGTGGTATTGACGAGTTTTTTGATGGATCCCACAAGACGGTTGGCCTTATCTATGTCAACTCCGGCTTTTTTGTAGGTGATCTTCTTCATCAAAAGAGGCAATCCTTTCGTGTGTCATTCCTGCGAAACCGAAGGTTCCCGGGCTTATCGTCCAATTGTCGCCCGGAAAGCAGGAATCCATAATATCTACAATCCTATATCCCCGAATATCCGGTCAACATACCTCAGGTGATAATCCAGCCTGAAACAATCTTTTATCTCTTCTTCGGACATATATTTTTTCATCTCTTTACTGGCCATCAAAAGCTCCTCAAAGCTTTTCTCTGTTTCGGCCGCCTTAAGCGCCAGTCCCTGGACAATATCATATGCTTCCATGCGGGTCGCGCCTTTTTTAACAAGCTCAAGAAGCGCCCTTTGCGAATACACCAATCCTCCGGTGGTATCTATGTTCTCCCTCATCTTCTCTTCGTTCACGACCAGTTTTGATATCAAATCGATGGTTTTATTCAGCATGTAGTCCAAAAGGATCGTGGAATCCGGGATTATGATCCGCTCGACTGACGAATGGGAGATGTCCCTCTCGTGCCATAAGGCCACATTTTCCATGCCGGCAACAGCATTGCCCCTGAGCACTCTTGCCAGACCTGTTATCCGTTCGCATATTATGGGATTTTTCTTGTGCGGCATGCTGGAAGACCCGGTCTGGCCGCTGGCAAAGAATTCCTGGACCTCACCGATCTCTGTCTTCTGAAGCCCCCTTATTTCAAGCGCTATCTTCTCCAGTGTCGCTCCCGTAAGAGCGATAACGCTTAAATAATACGCGTGCCTGTCCCTCTGCAGGACCTGGGTGGATATCCGGGCCGGCTTTAATCCCAGTTTCGCGCATACGTACTCCTCGATAAAAGGTCCAACGTTGGCGAACGTGCCAACCGAACCCGAGATCTTTCCATACGCTATCGTACCCATGGCGTCCTTTAATCTCCAGACCTTGCGTTCCATTTCCTTATAGAAAAGCGCCATCTTCAGCCCGAACGTTATGGGCTCGGCATGGACCCCGTGAGAGCGGCCTATCATGGGGGTCATCTTATACCTCAAGGCCTTTTCCCGCAATGCTTCCATCAACCGTTCCGCGTCCTTTATCAGGATGCCCATGGCCTCGCACATCATAACAGAGAGCGCGGTATCCAAAACATCGCTTGATGTCAGTCCGAAGTGGAAGTATTTCGCCTCTTCGCCCACGTTTTCAGAGACGTTCTTTATGAAAGCGACCACATCGTGATGCGTCTTTTCCTCGATCTCTTTGATCCGGCGCACATCGATATCCGCTTTTTCTCTGATGACTTTTACCGCTTTGGCAGGGATCAAACCCTGTTCCGCGAACGCTTCACAGGCAAGGATCTCGACCTCGAGCATCTTACGGAACCTGTTTTCATCAGTCCATATTTTAGCCATCTCAGGTCGCGTGTATCGTTCGATCATGGCTTCCCCTTTGGTTAACTATAAATAATATTACTGCCAGAGTATTTTTTATAGCATATATAATACGCCATGTCAATTAGAAGCCTTCGGATGAAAATAAAAGGGACAGGTCTTGAATAATATTCAGATAATAAGACCTGTCCCTTTTTTATATTGGTTGCGGGGGGCGGAATCGAACCGCCGACCTTGAGGTTATGAGCCTCACGAGCTACCGCTGCTCCACCCCGCGCCGTTTCTTATTGTAAGAAAATGGATTATAGCAAAGATGGGGTATTCTTGCAAGCAGAATAATGGAAAAAATAGGGACAGCGACCATTTTCT
>CAYSJU010000024.1:0-31019 GCA_964431495.1 uncultured Planctomycetia bacterium | reverse complement strand
AGTAGAATGATAACGCGAGCAATGTCTATGGTTAGCGAGGTTCCCGAAATAGTGGTGACCTTCCCCCCAAAAACTGTGCCACTTGCAATTAGAGTGAGGACGTGTTAAAACTAACACAAGGAGGCACAGGATGAAGAGAAAGAGGTACTCAGAAGAGCAGATCATTCGAGTTTTACAAGAAGCCGAAGCCGGGACAAAGACAGCTGATCTGTGTCGTAAATACGGTATAAGTGACGCCACTTTTTACAACTGGAAGGCAAAATACGGTGGGTTGAGCGTCTCAGAAGCGCGCAGGCTCAAAACACTTGAAGACGAGAACCGTAAATTAAAACAAATAGTTGCTGATTTAACGTTGGATAACCATGCGCTTAAGGCGGTGGTTTCAAAAAACTTCTAAAGCCCGGAGCAAAGATCAAAGCAGTAAAGTTTTTGTTAAAACGCTTTGGGCGCATGAGTCAAAGAAGAGCTTGCGCTCTTATAGGGATAAGTCGTAATACACTGAGGTGGATTTCTTGCAAGAAGGTACAGGACGAGGCGATGCGCGAGCGTATGAGAGAATTGTCAGAGCAAAGAAGACGTTTCGGTTCACCGAGAATACATGTTCTTTTAAAGAGAGAAGGTCTTGTGGTTAATCACAAGCGGACAGAGCGGATATACAAAGAAGAAGGCCTGTCCTTACGCATTCGTAAGCGTAAGAAGCGTGCGGCTATGACAAGGATAGAGTTGCCCACTCCGAAGAGACCTAATCAAAGATGGAGCATGGATTTTGTGCAAGATCAGCTGGCTGATGGCAGACGGTTCAGGATACTTACGATAGTAGATGCTTTTACAAGAGAGTGTCCTGCCCTGGAAGCAGATACATCTATCGGTGGTAAGAGAGTTATTCGTATACTGGATAGACTGGCCTTTTTGAGGGGGTTGCCGGAGGCAATAACCGTAGACAATGGTCCTGAGTTTACAAGTAATGCCCTGGATGAATGGGCATACAGGAATAATGTTAAGCTGGACTTTATCAGGCCGGGTAAGCCCATCGAGAACGCCTATATCGAAAGTTTTAATGGCAAGCTCAGGGATGAGTGTTTGAATGATAACTGGTTCTTATCTCTTGAGGATGCCAGGAAGATTATAGAGGTCTGGCGCATGGATTACAACAGGCAGAGGCCGCATAGCTCTTTAGACAATATGACACCCTGGGAGTTTAGGGGAAAATTTGATTTTTCTCAGGGGTTAACCCCTGAGAGGATCTTACAAACAACGTGAATATTCTAATTCATGTTGGCACTGCTAATGGGGGAAGGTCACTTACCCCAAAGGGTTACATTGCGCCTTAGTTGGATCAATTAAATCTGATCTTAGATAATATGTTCTGGTTGATGTTAAATCACTAAAAAATTGGGATTAGCTTGTAAATATTTCAAATCAAAGCAGTTATCAATCTATATAATATCCTTTGAATTATGGATAAAGACTTTGAGGCAAAGAAAAGATACCTGTTAACTCCGCTCTATGTTGAGGCAGGAGCGGCACTATTTGATTGTCAGGTATTTGAATACGGGATAGCTTTGATGTTGCACCACTTTGCACGATTAGGCCTAACGGATTTAGAACCTCGTCAAACAACGGCAATAATGGAAGATGAAGAAAAGAAAACTGCGGGGCAACTAATGAGAATGGTGAAAATACATTTTGAGGTGTCTAATTCAATGGAGGAGAAACTTTCTTTGGCCTTGAATGCGAGAAATAAATTAGTGCATCGAATATTGATTGACAATGCTGAAAAAATACCTAATCATGAAACGAGAAAACAATTGATTAAGGAAATACGGAATTCCCGCTCAATTATTCGCGAAGCAGATAAATCTGTGCGGAAGATCGTTGATGCACTTGGCAATGCCATCGACGGATTTGATCCAGGCGATTATTTAGATAAAGTTAAGGGAACCATTAGCTAAGAATGAATAATAAATAGGAACAGATCCCTATTATAGAAACTAGTTAAGAATATCAGTGTTATCAACATCGACTAACCCGGGGAGCCATAAATTAAAAAGCCCTGCCGTAAGGTAGGGCTTTTTAATTTCATAGCCCGCGGATGGCGAGGGGGATAAGCTTTTATAATAAGACCCCGAATCTGACCGAATGCCGGAGGCATGAGGAAATGCCGTGAAGGGCGTAAATAATCCGACGAACAGGAGGATTATAGCCCGGAACGGCCAACCCGGGGAGCCAATTTGAAAATCCGAACTTTTTTCGGATAGAGGTCCCAGTTATTGATTTAGCTGGGGCTTTTTTTGTGTAAATAAGGTGTTTTCTGCTCACAAGTCAAAGTTCGGATATTTTCTAACTTGTTCCCCTTTTCATGATTTTCGAACTTTTTGCATGCCTATTTTGTGTAATTATATTTTTGTATTGAAAGAAAGTTTTATACAGTATATTATGAACATATGTTCATAACTATTTTGTGGAGGGATTAATCTGTGAGGCCAAAAAAGAAACGTTGGGTAAAATGTAAGCCTGGAGAGAAATGTTTTAGGCCTCAGTTTAAGCCTTTAGATAAGTTGGATGGTGTTGTTTTAGGGCTTGATGAGTTTGAGGCAATTAGGCTTGCTGATGTTGAGGGTTTGAAGCAGGAGGATGCTGCAATAAGGATGAGAGTTTCGCGTTCTACTTTTTCAAGGATTATTTCTTCGGCTCATAAAAAGGTTGGAGATGCTTTGGTAAATGTTAAAGCGATACGAATTGAGGGTAAACAATAACGCTTATTGTTTAAATGTTAATTTAGTTGGAGGTGTTTCAAAATAGATAAATTTGATGAATTATTGAAGAATTTTGATTTGGAGTTTTTTGGAAGCGGGAAACATAAGATTTCTGTTGAAAAAGCGCTTGAATTACTTCGAGATAATAAAACTATTATTGTTGATGTCCGAACTAAGGAAGAGGTTAGCCATGTTCGGTTTGATTTTGCGCTCAATATTCCTATTTCGGATATGCCTGATAGGCTCGCTGAGATTCCAGAGGATAAGACGGTGATTGTTTTTTGTTCTTCAGTTGTCAGAGCAGCGATTGTTTATACTTATTTAAGGCTTAAGGGATATTCTGATGTGAAAATTTTAACTGCTGGTTTATCTGAGATTGTGGGTTGTTTGAAGCCGGGGTATGTGTTAAAAACAACGGAGAAGAGTTCATGATTGTTATTGTTGCTGTTTCGGTTGTTATATTTATTATAGCTATTGTCATGGCCATGACTGGTCGCGGTGGCGGGAATTTCTATGTTCCCGTTATGATTGTTGCAGGGCTTGCTATGCATGAAGCAGCGACGGTTGCCCAGTTCATTTTATTTTGTACGGCGTCTGCAGCGTTGTTGATTTTTCAGAAAAGTAAAACAGTTGATTGGAAGTTGGCGTTGGTTATCGATCCTCCGACTGATATAATGGCTTTTGTCGGTGGTTATTATGCACATGTATTTAGTAGTGGCGTTTTAAAGCTTATTTTTGCTTTTTTGCTTGTGGTTGCCGGATTCTTTATGCTGTTTCCTGTTAAGGAAAGGTTTCAGGATAATCGAAAACGTTTTGGTTTTTGGCATCGTAAATTTGGAGGGAATAGCTATGTTGTTAATCTTTGGTTGGCTATTCCTATTACGGCATTGACAGGGTTGGTTGCTGGGATGGTTGGAATATCCGGAGGGAGTTTTAAGGTTCCCTTAATGGTTCTTGCATGTGGCGTTCCTATGCGCATTGCCATAGGAACTTCTTCGGCGATGGTAGCAGTTACAGCCTTAATGGGGTTCTTGGGGCATACTGCTGGTGGAGATTTTAATCCTGCTTGGGCTATTCCTTTAATGATTGTGGCAGTGCTTGGTGGTTTAATTGGTGGGAAGTGGTCATTGAAAACTAAGTCTGATAATTTAAAGCGTATTTTTGCCTATACTACTTTAGTTGCAGCCTTATTTATGTTTGTTAACGCTTTTTTTTCAGGTTAATAAGAGTCTTAAGATAAAATACTCCATTTATCTCCGTTTTTCTTGTTGTTTCGCCCTGCATATATGTTTATAGAAAAGTTCGGATATTTATGGGAGATAAATCATTCGGTGTCCCACCCTCAGTTAAGGTTTTTGAGTGCAAGCATTTTGCACCGTTCGCTATTTTTCCCTCCCGCATTCTTCGCATTCCTTGATCAGGTTTAGATTAGCCGTACCGCAGTTTTTGCAGATCCAGTATTCTCCCGGGAGGGTTTTTATTCTCTTTCGTTTTTTCATATACGGTGCGATAAAAAAATGGACTGCCGCGTAAATCATTGAGCATAAAAAGAGAAAGATCACAAACAGAGTGATAGAGGGAGGGCTGGAAAAAGGGATGTGTACATCAGCTATATCTATACCGCGGTAATCAAGATGATCCCTTACCAGTTCATACGCTATGTCATACCTGTCCGTTTCGCTTGTAATTATACTTTGTATTATTCTTCCGGAAATCGGATATTCCCCGGCCTCGAGGGCTTTCAATTTATTCAAATACCCCTTGTAATATCTGGCTGCCGCACGGTAATCTCCTCGGCCTTCATAAACAAGCGCTATAAGAAAATCCGTGCCGAAATATTCGGGCCATATCCTCCGCGCCCTGAGCAGTTTCCGTAAGGCCCGTGTATATTCTTCCGATGAAAGGGCGTAAATACCGTCGCTAAAGTCTTTCGCGAATTTGTTGAGCTCGCCTTGAGGTCCGCTTTTTTCAGGGATACTCTCAAGCAAAACCATAGCGGGAAGAAATCTTTCATAGGAAAAATACGGACCGTTGTAGGAATAGCCCTTCGCTTGTATTGGTCCGACATTAAGTATAGCTGTAGCAAAGACAAACAGAACTATCGCTCTTAGATAAGTCTTCATAGAATCATTATTCAGAAAGCATGCAAAGAAGTCAAGCAAAGATAAGTTGGAATAAATAGGGACACATCCCATTTTTGGCGGGTTTAAGCGTAACTTATTATATTTAAATAAGATTGCTTCGTCGCTTTACTCCTCGCAATGACGATGAGACCCCCCCCACTGTTATCAACATTGACCAACCCGGGGAGTCATTCTTGATGATTACCCCTACAGGTATCTGTAGGGGTAATCTTTTGTCCTAATCCCAAACGGTAGCAGCCGAGTGCGGCGGAAAACTGCCCCTTAGCCTCAAATTTACCTTGAGGTAGTTTTATTCTAGAAGTATAATTTAAAAGGGGAGTTTCCTGTAGAAGGAAAAGCGTCTCGGAGATAGGCCTTTCTATTTTTATATTTTTAAACAGGAGGCAAGATGAATACAGGACTATCGGCATTTAGGGGAAATGTGAAGGCAAGGTTTGGGTCGGTTTTCTTTTTATCCATATTTTTGGCGGTCATTGCGGCTAGCGAATGCATTGCTTCCGATCCTGCGGGTATGAGAAAGGATGATGCCCGCGATCAATCCCTATCAAGTATAAGCTCGGTTAGTCCGGAAGCCCCGCAAATGAAAACAATAGGAATCATCGGTGGGATAAGTTGGGTGTCATCGGCGGAATATTACCGGTTAATGAACGAGATGGTCATGGACAAGCTTGGTGGATTGCATTCTGCGAAGATCCTGATGTATTCTATTGAATTCGGGGATTTCTCAGAACAGGAACGGCTGGCAAAGCAGGGAGACTGGGAGCTGTTGAGGAAGACGATGATCGATGCCGCACAAAGGCTTGAACGAGGCGGCGCGGATTTCATTGTAATAGGCTCCAATACGATGAACTCGACCGCCGATATCATTGAAGCAAATGTCAAAATACCCGTTCTCCACATCGTCGACGCAACCGGCGAAGCAGTGAATAAGAAAGGAATAAAGACTGTAGCGCTGTTGGGTACGGCGTACGCCATGGAAGCAGATTTTTACCGGGACCGACTGGAAAAAAAATACGGGCTCAAGGTGGTCATCCCCAATAAAACCGAACGGGAATACATCAATGAGGTTATCTTTGATGAATTATGTGCCGGAAAGTTCTACGCGGAGTCAAAAGAAGGTTATGTCCGTATCATCGAACGCCTCGTGAATGAAGAGGGCGCAGAAGGAGTAATACTGGGGTGTACCGAGATCCCTTTATTGGTTAAACAGGAAGATGTAAGCGTGCCTGTTTTTGATACAACAAAGATTCATTCTGAAGCGGCCGTAGAATACGCCCTGAGATCAAAATAGGGACAGACACCCTATTTTAAGATGTTATCAAGATCAGACTCTGATTATACACAGTCCGGGTCCGCTGCCGGGAGGTTGTTTTTTATGTGTGGAATATATATAGATGGTTATTAATTGAAATTTCTTCTTCTAAAAATCCCCGCTCCGAGCAACCCGATCCCCAGGAGTATTAATGAAGAAGGCTCGGGGATTACAGGGGTATCAACCAGGACATTGTCGACATAGTTAACAGCTTTTTTGTAACCGGCGAACCCTATTCTCCCATTGGAATATGTGGCATTCGTATCAGTTACATCAAAAAGCCATTCGTCGGGTTCGAGACCCGATTTCTCCCATACCTTAACCTTGATATTATAATCAATCATTTGGATTTTAAAACTATACCATTTGTGCAAATCCCAATCATGTGATGTCGTAGGAATAAGACTGGTATATGTTCCATCTGGATTATGTACAGTCAAACCAATGCAATCCCCGGCACCTGTAGGTACACGTACCCCCATATAAAGGGAGTAACCGTAAGGCGTAGGATCATTCGTAGCCCTAAAATGAATATAGCGCCAGTCGGCTCCCCACCAGTCCGCCTTAAACATTACATCGGACGCAAATACCATATCGGTAAAGTCATTCTTTTGAGTTAGGATATCCAGCGTGCCTGACTTTTGCTCCTGATTGGTAATATAACCGTTGGTTCCGTCTGTAGCGTGAACCCACTGAGCCGTACCTATTTGTTCACGGTACCAGATCGTTCCATCTAAACCAGTTTCAAAATTATCACTAAAAATTATCGCATTGGCTTTAGATGAAGGTATCAATACTAGAAGTAGTAATGACAACAATATGCAACAACCCGACTTTTTCATATGCCCTTCCATAATTTGATTTATTGGTAATATCTTAACCAGTTGCTTTCTTAATTAAGCAATTTTCGTGCCAAATCGCTGTAACCAATATCTGATGCGCATAACTGCCTATGACTATATTGGTTGAACAACAAATGACAAACATAGAAAATTTTGTTGTGTGGAATTATTTCTACGGTTTGCAGGGGTGGATGTCGCTATAAGACAACACATTACAAAACTCATCCAGCCCGGGGAGCCAAAGAGGGATTTTTTTCGGAACGCGTTGACGGCCGCTGGAAAGAGGGCGATTAAGAGGCGGAGAGCTCCAGACAGGGGGGATCAAATCTGCAGCCCGTTGCCCAGCCTGGCCCTCCGATGACCGGTCCATATTGCTGTTTACAGAAGTCTAAAACACTCTCTTCTGGCTTACTTCGAAACAGTACTTTTAAAACAGGCTTTGTCCACTTTTTTTTCTTCATAGACACCTTTGTTTTTTTAGTCTATTAAAAGAGATGCCAGTAACTTACAATGATACAATATTATAACTCTAATTCTTGTGGAAGTAAAGAGAGACCATGTAAATATCAAAGCAAAACTTGCCGCGGGGACGGAGGCGCTGAATCCAACCTCTTCCGCTGTTCCATATATCTATTGCCTTATCAACTAATCAGCGTTAAAATGCACACAAATACTTTCATGAAAATAATTGTTATAAAGAGATAACGACAACGTTTCGGAAGTCAATGGCTACAGCAGAATTACTCAAAAGGAGGCATGATGAGTTATAAAATATTTATTGGAATAGCAATTCTTATTTGTTGCGCCATGTTGTTAGCATCCGAGGGAGATGCTTCTTTCGCTTTTTGGCGCACCTCTTTTATCGGGCTCGCCTTATGGACCGTTGATCACTTTTCCATTAGTGGGCTTATTTGCCGTTCGAGCTGTGAAGGAAGAAAAAACGTTAAAGCAAGAACTTGAGGGTTATGAATCCTATACTCGAGAAGTAAAATATCGATTTATCCCGAAAATATGGCGATTAACTTTTCCCCCTGAGCCGCTCTTTTCATATGCTTTTTGTGGTGTTATAATCTCTATGGTATGTGGTTATGCCTATTTTAAAACCCGGTATTGGATGCAGAAAGACAAAGGAGGAACAGTATGGATATTCAGAGACTAACGACATTCTTTATGTGGTGTACGATCATAAACGGAGTCCTGTTGGTTTTTTGGACCGCAATGTGTATACTGGCTGCGGATGTGCTGTACCGTATGCATAGCAAATGGTTTTCAATTTCGCGGGAAACCTTCAACGTGGTCATTTACTCGTTTCTCACGTTGGCCGAACTCGTCTTTCTGGTCTTTAATGTCGTTCCCTATGTGGCGCTGCTGATCGTCGGATAAAAAAGGAGGCAGATATGGAAACCTCGGTATTTATTGCCAGGATCTTTGGCCTGTGTTATCTAGTTGTTGGAGTAGGTTTTATGTTTAACCGTAAGGCCTTTCAGCGGGTAATGGAAGATTTTTGTAAAAATGCAGCCCTGGTTTTTTATGGTGGGATACTTACGCTTGTTATTGGAGTTGTAATTATACTGACCCATAATGTATGGGTGGCTGGCTGGACTGTAATAATCACGGTCATAGGTTGGCTCGCATTTATCAAAGGTATATGGATAATTGTCTTTCCAAATACGGTATCCGGGTTCATACAAGCTTACCAAAAGAATGAAAATCTGCCGATGGTCCATGCAATTGCTGCGCTTGTCTTTGGCGTTGTTTTGACCTTTTTTGGTTTTTTTGCGGGATAGGACACTTTAAGTAACAGCAGGTTCTTTATATAATTTATCCGTTTTTTCAGTAAAGCAATATGCCCCGATAGCTTGAATAAAAGCCCTGTCCGGAATGATGTAGGGCTTTTTCAGTTTGTAAGGTATAATATTAGCAGGAGCAAGAAGAACGCATATATAATCGCAGGACCGGATGGTGCGGGCGGGACGGCTTTTGCGGGAAAGTTTTTAACGTAATGGGCAGAGCCTTAACTACAGGGTGTCACCAGGCAGGATGGGCCAAGAGAAAAGGAGGATATGTTGGCAAGAAATAATTATTCATATCTAAAGCGTCAGAAAGAATTGGCAAAGAAAAAGAAGAAAGAAGAAAAGAAACAAAGTAAGCTGGATAAAAAAAACACGCAGGCCAAAGCGGATCCAGAGCAGGCTTCGGATTGAGGACCAAAATTTTTAATCAAAACTAAATAAGGAGGAAACATGGGATATCAGCAAGGTAGCGGTGGATTCGACAGGGGTCCGCGAGAGATGTACAAGGCGACTTGCGCAGAGTGTAAAAAAGAATGCGAAGTCCCTTTTAAGCCCAGAGGTGACCGTCCGGTATACTGCAAGGATTGCTTTTTAAAGCGCAAGAACGAAAGGCGTTAAAAAGTAAATTTTGTCAGCCACTTCCTTCTAACGGATTCGCAAAAAACAACTTTGTGGATCGTTCGCTGGCGGTTCTCGCAATAACATCCGATCACGGCTCTTGTTTCAGGGACGGTTTTGGTCGTTTTGGGAGATGCTGTTGGATAAGACAAGGGAGGATTTCATGAAAAGAAGTATAATAACATTTGTTATCTTAGTATTTTGTTCAGTCACTTGTTTTTATGGTACGGCTGAAGCGCTCTTGCCGGAGGCGGATAAATTAGTCGGGGTATGGGTGACCGCGGGAGGTGATGAGATAGAGATACACAGAGAGGGAGAAAAATACTCTGGGAAACCCGTTGTAGACCCTGACGGTGAAAAAAGACTGGATGTTAATAATCCGGATAAAACTTTACGGGGCCGTTGTTTGGGAGACGTTGAAATACTTAATGATTTTGAATACACGGGCAAAAACCGGTGGAAGAAAGGGAACGTTTACGACCCCGATAACGGCCAAACATATCAAGGCACCATTACCATGAAGTCAGACGACGAGATAAAGCTAAGAGGTTTTGTCGGGATTTCTTTCTTTGGCAGGACCGAAATATGGAGAAGGCTGGCAGCAGAATAAAACCTTGAGTAAAAAAGAGCAAACTTTAATAGAAGAGATAGCAAACAGCGTAACGCACGGCATCGGCCTTTTGTTAAGTGTCGCGGGCCTGGTTATTCTTGTCGTCCTGGCAAGCAAATACGGAGACATCCGGCGGGTTGCCTGCTTCAGCATTTACGGCAGCACACTGGTCATATTATATGCCGCTTCCACTTTGTATCATAGTTTTCCGTTGGGCCGCACAAAGAATATATTCAGGATAATAGACCATTCCGCCATTTATATTTTGATCGCCGGCTCGTATACGCCTTTCGCGCTTATCTCGTTAAGGGGGGCATGGGGCTGGGCCCTGTTCGGCGTGATCTGGGCTTTAGCTTTGACGGGAATAGTATTTAAAGTGTTCTTCGTAAAAAGGTTTTTTGTTGTATCTACTATTATTTATCTGATGATGGGATGGCTTGCCGTTATCGCGGTCCGGCCTTTTATAAACAGCATTCCGTTCAAAGGACTTGTATGGCTGATCGCGGGGGGATTATTCTATTCATTGGGGGTTATTTTCCACATTTTCCACAAGCTGCCTTTCAATCATACGATATGGCATTTATTCGTCCTGGCCGGAAGCATATGCCATTATTTCGCGATCCTGTTTTACGTATTACCCATGTAAAACGAAATGAATTCCGGGGACACAATACTTAATTATTTTTCCGTTTAGAATTATCGATAATTAAGTATTGTGTCCCGAAATTACTCCATTATACTCTACTATATGGGGTGTCCCCGGACGGGACGTCCCCTGGAAAAGGAGGAGATATGGGAGGGTATGCTTTTCTCTTTACGGCCTTATTTTCGATAACGCTTGTCTTTGTTCTGGTAAAAGCTACCGGCATAGCTTTAAAGCTTACCGGGATGGATGAGGGAAATGCGTTGTTCCAAGCCTGTTCGGCGTACACGAGCACGGGATATACGACAAGTGTGGCAGAAACCGTGATGGTAGACGAGCTAAGACGGAAAATAGTCGCCTATGCCATGATCTTGGGACACGTAGGACTGGTCACCATTATAATTACAGGTTGTATGACCTTTATGTTGAGCAAGGGAAAACATTTGCCCATCAGCATCATAATATTTGTCCTGAGTATCATAGTGATCTTGTTGGTTATATTTCATACACGCTGGATGCTGAAGCTGGATAATTATATAGAAAAAAGACTTATGCGGTTACCCTTGTTCAGCAAGCGTGGAGTTCATAACATTAACCGCTTTGCCCAGGGCTACGGTCTGGTAAAAGGGTATGTGACAGGTGATTCCTCATCCGTGGGCCGTTCCTTGTCAGATTTTAAGTTCGAGGACATCGGGTCTCTGGTTATCGGGATACGAAGAGGAGATACCTGGATATCCATGCCAAGGGCGGAAGAGATAATACAGCCGCATGACAGGATCATCGCCTATGGACCTGTGGATAAGCTGAAGCCTCTGCTTGGCGGGTGAGACCGGTGTCCCCAGATCAACAGATCCAAAAGCTTGCCGAGAGTTATCATTTAGGGTAAAATAATATTATGACTGTCAGAGAGAAGGTAAAACGGAGGATCATAAGGGAGTTCTTTAATTCGCATTCTTACAAGAAAAAGGATGTCGTTGACGACGTCATTACAACTTATCCGTATGAGTTCTCGCCGGTATGTAAAAACAAATTTCTGGAAGCCATGCGGGTCAACTTCCGGCACCATAAAGCCAACTCGGAGTTCTACGGGAGATTATGCGAATATAAAAAGTTTGACGAGGACCGGATATCCTCATTCGATGACATATGGGACATCCCTTATATCTTAAGTGATACGTTCAAATTCTATAACATAGAGACAAAGACAAGGGACCTGCTGAAAACCGAATTCACTTCAAGCGGCACTTCGGGCCGGAAATCAAAGATAACCATGAACACGATCTCCGGCCAGCGGCTGCTGAATTCAGTTTATCTTATCTATAAGACACTGGGACTGGCCTCGGAGAAGTCCGCGAACTATCTGATGATGTGTTATAACCCCGAAGTCGATAATGATGTCGGCACGACCAATTCAGATGTGATCATATCCTGTCTTACTCCCCGGAATGATCTGTTCTACGCGCTGGACACAAATAAAACGGGACATATGGAATTTTTGAAGGACCAGGCGGTCGAGAAATTAAGGGAATTTATCAATGAGGGCCGGCCCGTACGTATTCTGGGTTTTGTTCACCATACCTGTGAGGTCATTATGAGCTACCGCGAGAAATACGGCAGGGTCCGGTTCCCCGAGGGCAGTTGCATATTGACCGGTGGCGGCTGGAAAGGCGCCAGGAACCCTTACGGAAAAAATTTCGATTACTTCACGTTCCTGGAAGAGAACACCACGATCGATCCGAAGAACGTGCGTGACCTTTACACGCTTATCGAACACCCTGTTTTTTACCTGGAATGCGAACAGCATCATAAGCATATACCCAATGTGTCCCTGGCATGCGTGCGCGACCCCCGCACTTTAAAAAAACTGCCGTATGGCGAGGCCGGGCTCATACATCTCTTTACGCCTCTTGTCGAAAGCTGCCCGATCTTGTCGATCCTTACGACCGATTATGGCTATATCGAAAAGTCCTGCCCCTGTTCTGTAGGAGGACCATATATAAAGGTGATCGGCAGGGCCGGTATGACCAAAAAGGTCACCTGCGCCTTCACGGCTGATCAATTTGTCAGCGGTAACGGGATGGAGGTCGCTCGCGAATGACGGACAAAAAGAACCGTTTCAAACAATTTATTTTCGGGAAGACCGTGGTCTCAAGCCATCCGGTCTCGGGTGATGAGCTGGAGAAACTCCTGGTAAGGGGAAAAAAGATAAAAGAGAACGGATCGCATCCTTCCCAGGACCAGATCATGGATATTTTGTCCGGCGTCTCAAAAGCATGGGCGGATCCCGGGTATGCCAAACGCAGGGAAGCGCTTAAAATGTTGACAGAGAGCACCGGCCTGGGCACGGAGCTTGTCGAAGCGATCCTTAACGAATTCCCGGGGAGGATTGATCCGGATAACCTCGAGAAAAAGCTGGCCGGAGAGCTCGGGAGCCCTTCCATCCAGGACGGGCTGGTCACGCAGGATACCACGCACGCCAGGCTTACTGTCCAGCCAGTGGGACAGATCCTTCATGTCGCGGCCGGCAATGCTTTTCTTGGATGCATAGAAAGCCTTATCGACGGAATAATCACCAAGAACGTCAATTTTCTCAAGATGTCCACGGACAGGGATTTTCCCGTTCTTTTCGCGGAGAGCATCAGGCAATTTGACAAAAAAGGCATTATCGCCGACCGGCTTGCTATCCTGTGGTGGCAGGGGGGGGACCGGACAATAGAAAACATGTTCAAGCACTATATGGACAGGATAATATTCTGGGGAGGTGATGATGCGCTTTCAAGCTGGAAAAAAGATCTTGGCCAATCCACGGTCCTTGTGCAGCACGGGCCCAAGATCAGTTTCGGAGTATTGTCAAATGCTGGATTAAAAGCCGTGAAACTCTCCGAGCTGACCGACAGAATAGTGTTTGATATCGTGATATGGGAACAAAAGGCGTGCAACTGCCCGCAGATGCTCTTTGTGGAAGAATCCGTTCCCCCCGAAGAAATGAAGCGTTTCATCGATTCTCTGGCGGACAGTTTCGAAAAAGCGAACGACCGTTTCCCCCCGGGGAAAAGGCTGGATGACGAGTACGTGGAGATCCTGAGGACAAGGGAACTGGCACTGGCCGAACATTTGGCCACTGGCCAGTCAACGAGTGTGATCGGCCCGGAAACGTTCGACTGGACCATTATCTATGAAGAAGATCCAAAGGGAAGGAAGTTCATCACATCTCCCCTTAACCGGAGCATTTTTATCGAGAGGTATCCGTCCTTACGCGTGTTATCAGACCTGCTCAGGGACCATTCGTTCTATCTTCAGACCGTTGGTTATTGCCTGGAAGATCGGGAGATATCGGAATACGGGATCGCCCTGTCAAGGCTCGGCGTCACCCGCCTCTGCCCGTTCGGGGTCATGGCCATTACAACGCCCGGCACCCCTCATGACGGCAGCTATGCTTTGCGCGATCTTACCAGAGTAACGGTTATCGAGTAGGAAAAAATAAAAAGATGAATATCGCGAACTTTATAATGAAAATACTGGCGATCAAGGCGGGACTCTTCGAGAAGTCGACCGGTGATCCCGTGAAAGTCCAGAAAAAGGTGCTCCTGGAGTTTATCAATCGGAACAAAGACACGGAGTATGGTAAAAAATATCACTTTTCCAGTATAAGATCGGTCGATGAATACAGGAAATGCGTGCCTCTTGCCGACTATGAGGACCTCAGGCCGTACGTTAACAGGATGGCAAAGGGTGAACAGAACGTGTTGATCGCGGATGAGCCCACGTTTTTCGCCATAACCAGCGGGACCACCAGCAAGCCTAAACTTATACCGGTGAGCAAATATTCCAGGTCCAGGGAAGACAATGTCATGGATATCTGGACATATTATATAGCCAGGGATTATCCAGACGTGTTCAAAGGCAAGTTTCTCGCCATAGTAAGTCCTGCTCTTGAGGGGTATACAGAATCTGGCCTGTCTTACGGGGCCGAGAGCGGCCATGTTTATAAAACCCTGCCCGGGATCGTCAGGCGGTTTTACGCGTTGCCTTATCAGGTCTTTGATATCTGGGACTATGACGCGAGATATTACTGCATATTACGCCTGGCAATGCAGCAGAATATAACGACAATAGGCACTCTTAATCCCAATACCATAACCTTATTATGCAGGAAGATAGAGAAATGGCAGGAGAAGATAATAAAAGACATAGAAAAAGGAACGATTGATGAGGAGTTCGATATCCCCGACGAAATAAGACGCGTGATAGAAAAAGCGTGTAAACCGGATCCGGAAAGGGCGCGGGAGCTCAGGGCCATACTGAAAGAGAAAGGAAAGCTGTTGCCCATGTATTTCTGGCCCGATCTAAAGCTGATAGAATGCTGGAAAGCCGGAACCATGAAGCTTTACCTGAAAGAACTCCCGCGGTATTTCGGGGATACCCCGATAAGGGATATAGGATGCCATTCCACAGAGGCGCACGGTTCCGTGCCAATGAGTGATGAAGGCGGGGGCGGGGTGCTGGCCATCAGCACGAATTTTTACGAATTCATCCCCAAAGAAGATATGGAAAAAAGCAACAAAAGAGTCCTCCTGTGCGACCAGCTGGAAGATGGGAAGGAATACTTTCTGATAGTAACGACCCCCTGCGGGTTGTACCGGTACAATATCGACGACGTGATAAAGGTCAACGGGTTTTTCAATAAGACACCTGTGATAGAGTTTGTGCAGAAAGGCCTGAGCGCGGTATCCATAGGAGGCGAGAAACTTTACGAATCACAGGTGAACAAGGCCTTGAGCGAGGTTTTAAGCCGTTCGGGCCTTTCGGTCGAATTTTTTTGCGTCACTGTCCAGCATGAAGCAATACCCCGTTACGTGTTCCTGGTGGAATTTTCCCAGAAAACTTCTTTCCCGGAAAGAAAAAGATTTTTAAAAGCCATGGAAGAAGAATTATCCCGGCAAAACAGTGAATACGGGAATGTCAGAAGATCACAGATCATAGCTTCTCCGGTGATGAAAGTAGCACAACAAGGCGAAGCAGAGAAATACCGGCTGAGAAAAGTCCAGGAAGGGTCTCATGACGGCCAGTTCAAAGTGCCGAGATTAAAATGTGACCCGGATTTTTATAAGAATTTTCAGATAGAAGATGACGTTTATCTGGAAAAATAGGGACAGCGACCATTTTTCGCTATTTTTTACTTCGCTTAAAAATGGTCGCTGTCTCTATTTTTCTACCCGCAGTTCAAACCGCGCTTTGAGGCTTTCGCCCGGCGCAAGGATCACCACACCGCTATCCGGCTCACCCCGATCATAAAGGTTCACGCCGTTATTCGCGTTAGTCACCGGTTCAACCGCGAAATACGGCGTGTTGAGCGGATTATACATGACCAGATGCGTGCACACGGGTGAGCAGCTGAAGCTGAGTTTGATCCGGCTCTCGGGCCAGGTGATATATCCGTTGCCGTCGTATCCCTGGAAACACGTATCAATAAAACGGTCGGTCGGGAGGGGTCTTTCCTTTGAAAAATCCTGTTCAGGCGGAACCGGTCCGGCCGGGCCGGACGGGATCCGGTTATCATTGGCATCAGGGTAAGCGCTTTTGACCTTCATAGAGAGATACACGGGTTCCCCCTCACGGGTGATATACCGGTTGAAATAGGGGTGCCAGCCAAACCCGGCCGGCATCCGCGGATCACCGCGGTTCCAGAGTATAAGCTGCGAGGAAAACACGTTTCCCTCAAGGCTGTATCCCGCGTACGCTTCGAACGGCCAGGGCCAGTTAATATCCGGATAAGAGCTGGAGTGGAACTCACAGGAGATACGGGTTCTGGTGACCTCTTCCGTGGACCAGGCTCGGAACCGCGTGTCTCCGTGTAGGGCGTGGTTCTCGCTATCGGCAAGCCGGTACTCCTTTCCTTCGAAGGAGAAAGTCCCGTTCTCTATCCGGTTGGAGTAGGGTATCATCAGAAAACAGGATGAGTCCAGTTGAGTGCTTTCCTGCCGCGCGTCCGGCATGAGCGGAAGAAGAGCTCCATCCCGCTTCGCGAAGAGCGCCATGATACCAGCGCCTTTTTCAGGATCGATAAGCACGCGCAATATTTTGTTCTCAAGCGGTATCATCACCATACTATATTATACATTGTAAGGGTTTGATTTATCAAACCCCTATGACATATTACGTGCGAATACTGGTCTAGCGTCACTTTTTATGATAAGCTTATTTTCAAATTAACCCGAAAAAAGGAGGGGGCTATGAATGAGAATATTGTTCGGGCAGACGAACTTGTGGCCGGAGAATTAAAAGAGGCCAGAAAGAGCAAAAAGCTGGTTTACGTGGTCGCGTTTACGGCCGCGCTGGCAGGGCTCTTATTCGGACTTGATATCGGCGTTATTTCCGGAGCGCTTCCGTTCATCGCCAAACAGTTCCAGGCGACCACACTGGCGCAGGAATTCGTGGTGAGTTCCCTCCTTGTCGGCGCCGTCATAGGTACGCTTTTGAGCGGGCTGATCTCCCGCAGATGGGGGCGGAAAGACGCGCTCCTGGTAAGCGCGGTGATCTTCGCTCTGGGGTCGGTCCTTTCCTCGGTTGCGCCCAACGCCGATATATTGATGGCCGTCAGGCTGTTCCTTGGTGTGGCCGTTGGTATGGCATCCTTTACCGCGCCGCTTTATCTTGCGGAGATGGCTCCACAGCGCATCAGGGGAGGCCTTATATCCATGTATCAGCTGATGATAACTATCGGTATATTAGCGGCGTATTTAAGCGACACATTTTTAAGTTACGGTGGGCACTGGCGCGTTATGCTGGGGATACTGGTCATTCCTTCGGTACTGATGTTCGTCGGGATATACCTTCTACCCAAAAGCCCGCGCTGGCTGGTCCTTGCGGGCAGGAAGAAAAGCGCCAGGGCCGTATTGGAGAAGCTCAGGCACGCGGATGAAGTGGAAGCGGAACTGGAAGCCATAGAAGAAACGATTGAGACCAAACAGGGCGGATTCCAGCTTTTTTTAAGCAACAAACAATTCCGTAAAGTTATTTTTCTGGGGATCGCGCTGCAGGCAATACAGCAGTTTACCGGTATGAACGTGGTGATGTACTACGCTCCCAAAATATTCAATCTTGCAGGGTTCACTTCCGCGGTCGAAGCCATGTGGGGAACGGTCCTGGTGGGCCTGATCAATGTTCTGGCCACCTTTATCGCAATCGCTCTTGTGGACAAGATCGGCAGGAAACCCATACTCTTCGCCGGGTTTTGCGTCATGGGGCTCAGTATGGGGACCCTGGGGCTGATGTTCCACTTCGGGATGCAGACTTCTCACACGCTGCAGTTTATCGGGATCGCCGCTTTATTGATGTTCATTGTCGGTTTTGCGATGAGCGCCGGGCCAATTATCTGGGTCATCTGTTCGGAGATATATCCCCTGAGCGGCCGTGATTTTGGTATCACCATCAGCACCGCGACCAACTGGGTGTGTAACGCGATCATCGGGGCAACGTTCCTGACCCTCCTCCAGGTCGCGGGACCCGCGCACACGTTCTGGCTTTACGGGGGGTTGAACGTTGTGTTCATAATAGTCCTGTTTATTTTTGTGCCTGAAACCAAGGGGGTGTCGCTGGAAAAGATAGAAGACAACCTTATGTCCGGAAAACGGCTGGTCAGGATCGGACGTTGATCTGTAAGGAGGACGGGATGAAGAAGAGAACTTTTATTCTGTTTGTCACTTTGATGACAGGCTTTTACCTGGCGGGCGGGCCGAGTTTTGCACAGCAGAAGCAGTCCGTTGACGTTAATAAGCAGGGCGAAAACGAGAAAGTGAACAAGCTCAAGCAGAAGGTACATGCCGCGAAAAACCTGATAGAGGACAAAGGGGAAAAAGCCTTCCACGAATTTAACAGGGACGCCGACAAATGGACCGGGGCCGAGCACGGTATTTATGTTGCCGAGGCAAAGCACGGCATTGCGGATAAAGGCAAGTTTGTCGTTTATCCTCCACCGGAAGACGTTGGAGAGAACGCCCTGCACATGCCGATGGTGAACGGCAGGCCGTTCATAAAGGCGGCGGCTGAAGGGCCCGATACGGAGGAAGTGGACATTTTCAGGTTTACACATGATCCGAGCGGCGCAGACTTTCACTATGCCAGTGTGGTCGCCGTAACGCCCGGGGGGAGGCCCTACGTGGTCGGCGCGGGAACCGATAACTTTCTCATGCAGAAGTATTTTGTCATGGAACTGGTAAACACGGGATGCGCGTTGATCAGGATTGAAGGCAAAAACTGCTTCCCCATTCTCCAGGACAAAAATTCCGTTTTCCGGTTCGAAGACACCTTTGTATCCGTGCTTAGCGGTGAGGGAAAGGTGCTGCTGGATCCCGGGGTCCCGCAGGCCGAGAATATTGATGTTTGGGATCTACCCCCTTTTCAGTCTCCGGGCCATTACCCCGTGATCGCTGCGAGCATGGACAAGGCCCTGGAGATGCTGGCAGCAGGTTCATATCCGCGTTCACGCGAGGAATTTATCAAAAACTGGAAAGCGGCCGCGGAAGCGAGAAAACCCATATGGTCCGCGTATTATTTCCCAAAACCCGGGGGAAAAAAGCTGTCCCGGAAGATCTCTTATGAAAAGGCGGTCGAGGCGCCGGACGGTAAGGTATACATAGTGGTATCAGGTATTTATCTCGCGGATTAGGATGGGGATCATGGAAAAAAATAAATGGGGATAAGCACGATCATTGATCGTTTTCAGGAGTATTATACCGGCGTGCCCCGCGTCTTTTCCGCGCCCGGCCGCGTCAACCTCATAGGGGAGCACACGGACTACAATGATGGGTTTGTCTTTCCAATGGCTGTTGAGTATTCCGTTGATGTCGCTGTCCGGCCGCGTACGGACCGCCAGGTAACCGCGCGCTCTGTAAACATGGACGACGCCATCTCGTTCTCTCTGGATAATAACACGGAGAAGAGGGACCACTGGGGCGATTACACCGCGGGCGTGGCCCGCATGCTTGAGGTGGAAGGGATACGCCTGACAGGCGCGGATCTTCTGATAGACAGCGCGGTGCCCATCGGAGCCGGTTTAAGTTCCTCAGCCGCTATTGAGGTCGCCTCAGCACTGGCTTTTCTTAGCACGGTGAATAAAAAGATGGAGAAGGATGCATTGGCGCTTTTATGCCAGGCCGCGGAGAACAAGTTCGTGGGCATGAACTGCGGGATAATGGACCAGTTCATTTCTCTTCACGGTGAGAAGGACCACGCGCTTTTTCTGGACTGCCGGTCGCTTGAATACACGCAGGTCCCGCTGCCGTCCGACCGGGTCATGATAGTCATATGTAATACCATGGTGAAACATGAGCTGGGCGCTTCTGAATACAATAAAAGACGCGCTGAATGCGAAGAGGGGGTCCGTATCCTGAAAAAAGATCACCCGGATATCCAGGCCCTGCGCGACGTCACCTTAAAAGAGTTGGAGAAAAGCGCCCAGGCCCTTCCAGAAGCAGTGAGAAAACGCTGCCGCCACGTTATCTCCGAAGATCAACGGGTCGTTGATTCACTGAAAGCCCTTGAAAAAGCCGATTTCAAACGTTTCGGCCGGCTCATGAACAGTTCTCATGAAAGCCTTAAGGTGGATTATGAGGTTAGCTGCCCCGAGCTTGATGTCATGGTCGGGACAGCCAATGCTCTGACAGGATGCCTGGGAGCCCGGATGACGGGCGGCGGGTTCGGCGGCTGCACGGTCAACCTGGTCACGAATGACGAGGTGGATGATTTCTGTTCACAGATCCCCCGCCGCTACGAAGAAGCGACCGGTATCAAGCCGGAGGTCTATATCTCCATCCCTTCCCAGGGAGCGCGAGAGGTCATGTAATGGCCACGATCCTTGTTACCGGAGGAGCAGGGTATATCGGAAGCGTGACCGCGCGCGAACTCCTGAACAATGGATACGATGTAGTGGTCCTGGATAGTTTCGTGAAGGGCAGAAAATTCGCGGTGGAGCGTAACCGGGCCTTCGCCAAAGAAAAGGGAAAAAGTTTCGGGCTTGAACAGGGAGATATTGGGGACACGAAATTCCTCAAGGAAGTATTTACCCGCGACAAATTCAGCGCGGTCATCCATTTTGCCGCTTTTATCGAGGTAGGGGAATCTGTCGAGCACCCCGCGCTTTATTTCTACAACAATATCATTAACACCATCCATCTTCTTGACGCAATGGCCGGAGCCGGCGTAAAACGCATCATATTCTCATCCTCAGCCGCGGTTTACGGCAATCCGGATAATGTCCCTATACACGAAGACGCTCCCACACGCCCCATCAATCCCTACGGATACACCAAACTGGCCATGGAACGGATGATAGGGTCATACCAGGAGCGGTTCAGCATCGAGTGGGTCGCGCTAAGATATTTTAACGCGGCAGGCGCTTCTCTTGACGGGGAACTCGGCGAGGCGCATTTCCCCGAATCACATCTTATCCCGAACGCGATAGACATGGTAGTCCGGGGAGAGAAGGCAAAGGTATTCGGGAATGATTATGATACTAAGGACGGGACCTGCCTGCGGGATTTTATCAGTATCGTGGACCTGGCCCGGGCGCATAGACTGGCGCTTGAATTGACCGGCAAGGAAGCGATCGACCGGGCGTATAATCTGGGAAGCGGCAGCGGGTTTACCGTGGGCGCTATTATACGGGAAGTGGGAAAAATCCTTGGAGTGAAAGCAGAACCCGAATTTGTGGACAGAAGGCCCGGCGATCCTGATAAACTCGTGGCTTTATCAGAGGCGTTCCGGAACGCCTCTGGCTGGAACCTTCAGAACAGCGACATAGAAGAGATACTGAAAGCAGCCGCTGAATGGTACAAAAAAAGGCCGGAAGAGGCGCTGGAGCCAAAACCCCTGCCGCGGGCCGATGAAAAAGAAGTCACCCAAAAAATAAAAAAAGAACTGTCCAAAAATAAGGTTATCCCTCAAAGAATAAAAGACGAGATCATGGAGAGGTTGGCCCATGAGTCCTCTATTGCCTGAACTCAAAGAACTTCTGGCCAGGTACGGCCAGGAACACCTGCTCGACGGCTGGGAAGGCCTCACTGAACCCCGGAAAGAGAGCCTGCTCCATGATATTGAATGCGCGGACTGGTCCCTTGTCGGCGATCTTTACGGGAAGCTTGTTGTTGAAAAAGAAGAGCTCGCGCTTGATACTACAGGTTTTATCCCTTCAGAACCAATCAAAGAGAGAAGACAGAAAGCAGGAGAAAAGGGAGCGGAAATATTAAGATGGGGCGCTTCCGGAGGAAGGACAAAATTCGCCGGTATAGTTGTTGCCGGAGGAACGGGTTCGGGTCTTAAGTACGACCATCCCAAGGGAATCTTCCCGGCAACACCGTTGAGCGGGGAGCCGCTCTACCTGGCCCTGATCCGAAAGTTCCAGGCAGCAGCACGTGTTTACGGGCACGAGAGGATGTATCCGCTTGTATTCATGATAAGCGAGCAGACGGAAAAAGAGACCATTGATTACATCCGCGGCCTGCCCGAATGGGAGAAAATACTCGACCGGGTGATCTTTACCCGCCAGAAAGTCCTGCCTGTATTGATACGTGAACCGGGTAAGGAACAAGACGGGAAAGCCTTCTTGAAAAGCCCGGGACGCCTTCAACAGGGCGGCGACGGGCACGGTGACGCGTTTGATTATATATTGAACCCGGATGAAGGTGTTGAAGGCCTGGTCTGGTCCGGGCAGATAGAGAGCCTTATCAAGGCAAAGGTCGTTACATGGCTGGCCTCTTTCGGGGTGGAATATGTCCAGTACATGAATGTGGATAATCTCCTCAACCCTTTAGCGGATAAGTATCTTGTGGGGGAGCACGTGTTGAGCCGCGACCCGGATATCGAAAAAGAAGGACGAGCGCATATTGCGCTGGGCATGGTCAAAAAAACCCAGTGGGACAAAAAGAAAAAGACCTATCATGACCGGCTGGGTAATGTGATAATACTGAACGAGAGAAAAGAATCCATTGATTACGTTGACGCGAGCGATAAGATCAACGCCTGTGAGTTCGGCGATCCAAGTCTCCGCCTGGTCACGTTGTCGAGCCTGGCAGGTTCCATCCCTATTCACTATTCAGTCGAGGAGAAGACCGACCGGGACTTAAGCGGCAGCGAGGTCCCTATCTATAAATTTGAACGATCCAGCAGCAACAAGAAAAGATACGGGATAGAACTGGCCTATGGATCTTGTGACGTGTTCGCGGCCATTAAGAAACGTGACGAAGACGCCAAAGTAGAGACCCCGTCAACCGCGAAAAAACTGCAGTCCGATCACTGGAAAAAACTGGCGAGAGAGGTTTTTCCCGAGCTTGAGATCCCTGATTCAACCGTGCTTGAACTTCCCTGGGAAGCGGATTATATATCCCCGGAACAGCTTAAAGAGGAGCTATCCAGCATAGATCTCCCTTCAGCTATTCGCAAAAACCGCGGCATCCTGGTTACCCGCGATTTCCAGACAGTGGAGGTAAAGGAGAAGGATAGGGGTCAGCCTCCTTCTAAAGGGGTATCCTACCTACAAAATACGCCACCAGACAAGTGATATTAAAGGCGCACATCCTTGAACAGACAATGAAAAATAAAGTTGAGGCATTTCTGGACAGAGGCGAGATAAGAGATTGTTTCGATATAGAATTTCTGCTCAGGAAGGGCATCCCCATTCCCGGATTGAGCGGGGAACAGCTTTTAAAGGTAAAAGAACTCCTGAATGGATTTAAGGCCAAAGATTTCAAGGTGAAATTGGGTTCGATCCTTGAAAGTGACATAAGACAATATTACGTTACAAACAGATTCAGTTACTTGCGGGAAAAGATCAGCGAGATCAGAACGTAATGACGGTGATAACCCCGGGTTCTTTTACCTCCACAATTGACTTGCATATAAAAACCCCTGTGATAAAATAAATAAAAGCCAAGGAATTTGCAGGGGTTCGATTTATCAAACCCAAAAGGGCTGGATAAACATCACCGGAAATATGGAGAGTGCGGAATGAAGAAGGCATGGGAGAAACCGGTTCTCATTGTAATGGCGCGAAGAAACGCGGAAGAGTCGGTATTAGCCGCCTGTAAATGTGATACTGCGCCGGTGGATCCCGACGGTACAAACGATAATTGTGATCATGAGACTCATTTCTGTAATCCAGAGTGTTTTAGCATAGCCGCATCGTAAAAAATAGGAAATGTCCCTATTTACCCCATTTTTCAATAGAGGTATAAATATGGCACAAGAGTATCTGGGAAAAACAAAAATAAATAATTTACCCCGCGTTCCCTTAGAAGGGCGTATCGATCTCACCTACCGCTGCAACAACAACTGCCGTCACTGCTGGCTGCGGATCCCCCCGTCAGCCCCTGAAAAAGAAAAAGAGCTTACCTTAGAGGAAATAAAGAAGATAGTGGATGACGCCAGAAAAATGGGTTGCCGCAGGTGGTCAATATCCGGCGGTGAACCCATGCTGAGGGCGGATTTTCCGGAGATATTTGACTACATCACCGGTAAGGCAGCGTCTTATACTCTCAATACCAACGGCGCGCTGATCACCCCGGAGATCGCGCGGCTCATGAAGCGAAAAGGTTCTAAACTGGTCGCGCTTTACGGGGCCACGGCCGATGTGCACGACCACATAACCAGGACCCCGGGTTCGTTCGAAGCCGCCATGAGAGGTTTTTCTTATCTTAAAGAGGCGGGTGCGGGTTTTACTGTTCAGCTTATTACCATGCGCGATAATTACCACCAGTTTGACGATATGGTCCGGCTCGCGGGATCGCTTAGTCGCCACTGGAGAGTAGGGGCGCCGTGGTTATATCTTTCCTGCAGCGGCGACCCGGAGATAAACCGCGAGATCGCGCGCCAGAGGCTCGATCCTGCGGATGTGATCGAGCTTATCCAGCCAGATCTCGTTTATGAAGAGAATTTTGAAAAGGAACATACAAATAAGTATTGCCACCTGAAAGGTGACGACCGGCTTTTCGCGTCATGCATAGAGATAAGACGCGATTTTCATGTAGATCCGTACGGACAGATGGGTTTCTGCGGTTTTATTAAGGACCCCGCCATGCTCTACGACCTGAGGAAGGGGAGCTTTGAGGAATGCTGGGAACGGTTCATTCCATCTCTGGCGGATAAGGTCCGCGGGGGTAAAGAATACCTGGAAAACTGCGGTTCATGCGAATCAAGGAAAGACTGCGGTTGGTGTCCTGTCTATGCCTATCTGGAACACGGGAGGTTCTCTGCCAGGGTGGATTATCTGTGTGATATCGCCGGGGAAAAGAGGAAATTCAAAGAGAACTGGCAGAAGAGCCACCGCCGCTATTATAAATGCGCGGAGATCACGATCCAGGTTGATTCTGATCTGCCGATAAGAGACAACACTTTCCATCCCAAGTTCAAGCTGTTTGAGGTGGCAGGACCGGGAGAGGATACGATCAGCATCAGGCATCATTTTTCACTCCCTGACCTTAATGGCAGAGACCTGGGGAAAGAGGTCTACCGAAAGCCGCCGTGGGCGATCTACAAGAAGGGCGATTCCTGGATATACACGGGTATCTTTCCTGAGCGGGGGGATAAGAACATACACAGGGTAGTTGTCTTTAACCACGACCACACAAGGGCCAGAGTATACAATGATGCCGCGCGGGGAAAATCATTCCGCAAAGGGGACCGCCACTCACTTACTCTTTTACCCACGGATCAGATCGTTTTAGCGCGCCTTCTTGCCGACAGGAACGGATGTTATCTGCATTCCGGCGGTGTGGTCATGGAAGGCACTGGACTGCTTTTTGTGGGCCACTCGGAGACGGGAAAGTCCACCATGGTGACGATGCTGAAGGATAAAGCAGACATACTCTGTGACGACAGGATGGTCGTGAGGAGGTGGCCCGGGGGTTTCAGGATACACGGGACGTGGAGCCACGGGGATGTGCCGGACGTATCGGCGGACTCAGCGCCGTTAAGGGCGATAATGTTCCTGGAGCAGGCTTCGGAGAACAGGCTCATCCCGCTCGCCGACAGGCAAGAGATCAACAGGAAGCTGCTGGCATGTGTGATAAAGCCTTTTGAGACCGCGGACTGGTGGAACAACACGCTGAAACTGGTGGAAAGCATCGCCCGCGAGATTCCCTGCCATGTGCTTAAATTTGACAGGAGCGGCGGAGTGGTCGCACTCATGGAAAACACTGTCCGGGATATTAATGTACGCGGTTATTCAGAAGAGGCAAAAAAGGGAGCAGCCGTGTTATAAAGACATATTTTATGTATCCGCAGTCCGTAATGCAGTTATCATGTGTTCAAATAATATTATCGGTATCGAAAACAAAGAAAAGGGGGACCGTATGTCTAAGAAAAAATGGAGGAAGCCGGAGGTGATCGTGTTGACAAGAACTAAGTCCGAGGAGACCGTTCTCGATAACTGTAAGACAGCAGACAATCCGCCTGTATTGCCCACCGGAGTTGATAGCGGGTGTACTAATGTGGGTTGCGGACCGTGTTTTCTTATAGGCGCATCATAATAGGTCTTTAGGATAATTATAATAGTCATGGGGTCCGCAGGGCTATAGACAATACCTGCGGGATTTCCTGTTTTTTGAAACAATGGCAGTGACACACACCGGTAATGATGGAAAACAGATCTTATTTTACAGAAACGACCATAGACAGGACTGTTTTATGGAAAAACAGACGGCCTGTTTTAGCCAGGCTGGACATCGAACTGACCGAACGCTGCAACAACAACTGCATCCACTGCTGCATAAACCTGCCACAGGATGACCTTTTGGCGAAACAAAGGGAGCTGTCTACCGGAGAGATAAAAAAACTTCTTGAAGAAGCAGCTGTTCTTGGCGCTATGACCGTAAGATTTACCGGAGGAGAGCCGCTCCTGCGGGAAGATATTGAAGAACTTTATGTCTTCGCGAGGAAGCTCGGCTTAAAAGTTCTGCTTTTCACCAACGCCCGATTGATCACACCGCGCCTGGCGGAACTTTTCGCCCGGATACCTCCGCTGGAACGGATAGAGATCACGGTATACGGGATGAAAAAGGGATCGTATGAAGCCGTGTCGCAGATCCCCGGTTCTTTTAAAGCAGCCTGGCGGGGCATAAACCTGCTTTTTGAAAAAAAGGTGCCCTTCGTGGTTAAAGGCGCCCTCCTGCCGCCCAACAAGAGGGAAATGGAGGAATTTGAGGCATGGGGAGCCACTATCCCCTGGATGGACAAACTGCCGTCATATTCGATGTTCTTTGACTTTCGATACCGGCGTGATTCCAAGGAGAAGAACCGGCAGATCAATGCTATGAGGCTCTCATCAAAAGAAGGATTAGATGTACTCACCCGGGACAGAGAACGTTATATTAAGGGAATGAAAGAATTCTGTTCTAAGTTCACGCGCCCCCCGGGCGACATACTTTTTTCCTGCGGGTCGGGGCGCGGAGGCGGCTGTGTGGACGCTTACGGTTATTTTTATCCTTGTCTGCCGTTTAAATGCCCGGATGCGGCGTATGACCTCAGGAAGGGATCGCTAAAAGACGCCCTGGAGAACGTCTTTCCCCGCATGAGAGAGATAAAGGCAGAAAACCCCGATTACCTGAAACGTTGCGCCAAATGTTTCTTAAAAGGGCTGTGCGAGCAGTGTCCGGCAAAGTCGTGGATGGAACACGGTGTGCTGGATAAACCGGTGGAATACCTTTGCGAAATTGCCCACGCCCAGGCCAGATACCTCGGCCTGATTGAAGAAAATGAAGCGGCCTGGGAAGTAAAGAACTGGCGGGAGAGGATCAGTAAATTCACGGAGGATCTAAGCGAAAGTTCAACTTACAAATAACAAGGAGGATGCTGTTATGGAGACAAAGATAGACCTTACCGCTGTTTATAAACCGTCTGCGGATGTTGTTTTCCGGGAGATAGAAGGGGAACCCATCATCGTGCCCTTGACTTCAGGAGTAGGGGATATAGAGAACGCGCTTTTTACCCTGAACGAGACCGGCAAATCTATATGGGACCGTCTTGACGGCAAAAAAAAGCTACAGGACGTTATAGATGAACTGGAGAAGGAATTTGACGATCCTTCCGGGGGGATTGCAACAGATGTGATAGGATTTACAAAAGAAACACTGAAAAGGGGGATACTGGTTGAAGCTTCAAGTTCCGGAGAATAAACCGGTTTCTTTCAGCGAAGAGAAAGAGGGATGGGTGTTTTCTATACCCGCCCTTCTTTCTCTCATACGCGCCACGCTTGAAAGAGGGGCTGTATTCCGGTTCAAGGCAACAGGTTTCAGCATGTCTCCGTTCGTCAAGGACGGTGATGTGATCACGTTATCTCCACTGTTTGACATACCGCCTTACTTTGGTGATATAGTCGCTTTTGTAAGGCCGAAGACGGGAAAACTTGTCATTCATAGGATCACAGGTAAATACGCGGGGTATTACAATATAAAAGGGGACAACACCTGGCAAGTGGACAGCCCGATCGCGGAGAAGAATATCCTCGGGCGCTTGGTAAAAGTAGAGAGGGATGGCAGGCATATACGCTTTGGCCGGGGGCTGGAACGGTTCCTGATAGCTTTTCTGAGCAGGAGAAACCTCCTGCCTTTACTATTTCGGGGATGGAGAGTAGTCCCCTTTTTCGTCAGGAGATTTTTGTTATGGACGATCCGTTTGTAAGATCCTTTCCCTTTCAGGATTTCGGGCTCTGGGAGAAGACAAAAAAGAAAAGGACCCTTCTTTCCTTTGACATGGAGGTCACTGCCCGGTGCAACAACAACTGCCGGCATTGCTACATAAACCTGCCGGCCCAGGATAAGACGGCAAAAGCAAAGGAACTCTCGTTCGGCGAAATAAGAACAATCGCCGATGAAGCCGTTTCTCTCGGAGCATTATGGTGCCTTATTACCGGCGGAGAGCCACTTTTGCGCGAAGATTTTTCTGATATCTACGTTTATCTTAAGAAAATGGGATTGCTGTTGTCGGTTTTTACGAACGCGACGCTGATTACAAAGGAACATATAGAGCTTTTTAAAAAATACCCTCCAAGAGATATTGAAGTAAGCGTTTACGGTACAACAGAAGAAACATACGAGCGGGTCAGCCGGAAGCCCGGCTCTTTCAGGGCCTTTACGCGGGGGCTCGATGCCCTTATTGAGAACGGGATCAAGGTCCGTTTTAAGGCCATGGCACTGCGCTCCAATGTTCATGAGATGACGGAGATCGCCCGTTTCTGCCGGGAGAGGACCAAGGACTATTTTCGCTTTGACCCGTTTTTACATCTCAGGTTTGACGGCAACCCGCGAAGAAACGAAGAGATAAGATCAGAACGGCTCTCACCGGAAGAGATCGTGGCTGTTGAGCGCTCAGATCCTGAGCGTTTCCAGTCCCTGGAAAAAGGCTGTGACAAGCTTATTGTTCCCGAATTTTCTCACATTAATTGCAACCACCTTTTTCATTGCGGCACGGGTAATGGCAGCTTCAGTTTAAGTTACGACGGTTTTTTTCGACTCTGTTCTTCGCTCTGGCATCCGGACTGTATTTATGACCTGAAAAAAGGGACTCTTGCCGACGCCTGGAATAATTTTGTGCCCCACGTACGTGATATGAGGTCAAACAGGAAAGAATTTCTGGAGAAATGCCACAAATGCCCGATAATAAATCTGTGTTTATGGTGCCCGGCACATAGTTATCTTGAAAACGGGAAGCTCGACGAGCCGGTGGATTTTTTCTGCGAGGTCGCCCATGCCAGGGCAGAGTCGCTGACGGGAGCCAGGGGGCCCGTATGATAACAGTGTCATTGAAGTCAAAACTGCGGCATATTTTACGTCTTGACAGGCCGTTGGCCCTTGTCTGGAAAAGCGCCCGGGGCTGGACGGTTGCCGGCATGGCCCTTATTTTGATCCAAAGCATCCTGCCGTTAGGGTTATTGTACCTGACAAAATTAGTGATAGACGCTGTGACCGAGGGAGCGGCAGCCGGAGGCGGGATCAATGTTTTCAGGCGTGTGGTGCTGCTGATAGGCCTTACCGCGATAGTCGCGCTGCTGGAAGTCGCGTGCCGGTCCGTATCAGGCATAGTAAATGAGGCCCAGTCGCAGGCGATAGCCGACCATGTCCACGATGTTCTCCATTCCAAATCCATAGAAGTGGATCTGGAGTATTACGAGAATCCGCAGTACTATGATACGCTCCACCGTGCGCAGCAGGAAGCTCCATACCGGCCCGGCCGTATCGTGAGCGATCTCATGAAGGTAGCGCAGAGCGGGATAACCATGTTCGTTATGATTGGTTTGCTTTTTTCGTTCCACTGGAGCATCACGGCCATACTGTTCGTCGCTGTCATCCCCGGCATCCTCGTGCGTTTGAAGTATTCGAATAAGATGTACCGCTGGCGGCGCGAACGCACATTGACGGAACGGCAGGTCAGTTATCTGAACCGGCTCCTTACCGGAAAAACGCACGCCAAAGAACTGCGCCTGTTCGAACTTGGTCCGCTGTTCAAGGACAGGTCCGGCACACTTCGCCGGCAGCTGCGCGGGGAAAAACTGGGGATCGCGGTCAGACGTTCCGCAGCGGAGCTCATGACCCAGGCCGCGGCGACTCTCGCGGTTTTCGGGTCATACGCGTTCATCGCCTGCCGGACCGTGCAGGGAGCGATATCTCTGGGCAGCATGGTCATGTATTATCAGGCCTTTCAGCGCGCGCAGAATAGTTTCCGAAATATACTGACAAGCCTGACCGGCCTTTATGAGGACAACCTTTTTCTTTCCAATTTTTATGATTTCCTCGACCTGGAACAGAAGGTCGCTGAACCGGAGCATCCGCGGCCCATGCCCCGGGCCATGCGGGAAGGTATCGTATTCGACCGTTTAAGTTTTAGATATCCCATGAGCGACAGGGATGTGCTCAGGGATATTACCATGACGGTTCGTCCGGGAGAGCATATAGCCCTGGTGGGAGAGAACGGGGCCGGAAAAACCACCCTGATCAAATTATTGTGCCGTTTGTATGACCCGTTATCCGGGAGGATCTCCGTGGACGGGATCGATCTGCGGGATCTCAATACGGCGGAATGGCGGCGGGAGATCAGCGCTGTTTTTCAGGATTACGCGAAATACAACACAACGGCCAGGGAAAATATCTGGTTCGGGGACGTTAACATCCCACCGGATGACAATGAGAAGATCCGGGCAGCTGCCCGGCATTCGGGCGCGGACGATGTCATAACGTACCTGTCTGACGGCTATGAAACTATACTCGGCAAGATGTTCGAGAAAGGGGAAGAACTCAGCATGGGCGAATGGCAGAA
>CAYSJU010000023.1:10808-31226 GCA_964431495.1 uncultured Planctomycetia bacterium | reverse complement strand
CTTGTCAAGTTTCTTCGGAAAATAGGAAAAATAGGGACAGCGACCATTTTTTGTAAAATGGTCGCTGTCCCTATTTTTCTATGATATTATATATACTGAAATCATGACCACGAACAAGAGGCTTATTAGATCTACGGGGATCATAGGTTCGGCGACCCTTTCGAGCCGGGTCCTGGGGTTTCTCAGGGACATACTTTTCGCAAGGCTGTTCGGCACGGGTGTTTACGCGCAGGCTTTTGTCGTGGCGTTCAGGCTACCTAACATGCTCAGGGACATGGTGGGGGAAGGCGCGACTGACGCGGCCATAGTCCCGGTATTGACGGAATACAGACACAGGACGAGCGAGGAAGAATACTGGGATGCCGCCAGGGTGATATTCAACCTGATGCTCGTGGTGCTGGTAATAATTTCAGTGCTCGGGGTCGTGTTCGCGCCGGTCATCGTCAGGATAATCGCTCCTGGGTTTCTAAAGGACCCGCAGAAGTTCTCCACCACGGTAACGCTTACCCGGCTCCTGTTCCCTTACATCCTTTTCCTGGGGATGATAGCGTACAGCAAAGGCGTGCTGAACTCGCTGCACTATTTTACAACGCCCGCGTATGCCACAGTGGTGCTTAACGCCGCGATGATAGCATCACTCCTTTTATTGTGTCCCCTTATCGGAGTGAACGGACTGGTTCTGGGTATTTTAGTCGGTGGTATACTGCAGGTGCTTATGCAGATACCACCGCTGACCGTAAGAGGGTTCAGGCTCACTAAAGGGTTCAGGCTGGTTCACCCCATTGCCGGAAGGATAGGAAGGCTTCTCCTGCCAAGGATACTGGGGACAGCCGTGTATCAGCTGAGCGTTCTTATTGATACGGTCCTCGCGTCCCTGGCATGGATAGTCGGAGCCGGTGGTGTTGCCGCGTTGTATTACGCGCACAGGCTTATACACCTGCCGCTCGCGATCTTCGGGATATCCCTGGCTACCGCGGTGCTTCCCAGGATGAGCAAGGAAGCAGCCGCGAGCGATCTGGGCAAACTCAAGAACACGGTCAATTTTTCTTTAAGGACGGTGTTCATGGTGATGATACCAGCGGCGCTGGGCCTGATGGTGCTGGCAAAGCCGATAGTCAGGGTCCTTTTTCAGCGAGGAGAGTTCACGGGCTATTCAACGATGATAACTTCAAGCGCTCTTCTCTTTTACGCTTTCGGCCTTTTCGCTTACGCGGGGATAAAGATCATGGTGAACGCGTATTATTCCATGGGTGACACGCGCACGCCGGTGAGGACAGCGTCCATATCGTTAGCCATAAACGTGGTACTTAACCTGATACTGATGTGGCCGCTGAAGGTCGGTGGATTGGCCCTGGCCACTTCAATAGCGGCAACAGTTAATTTTTTCATGTTATACGGCATAATGACCCGCCGCATCGGCGATATAGGGACATCGTCCATTCTTTTGTCTTTTGCGAGGATATGCGGCGCGACAGTCGTGATGGGATTTTTTACTTATGCCGGCCGGGTCCTGCTGCTGAAGGACGGGGTCAGCGGAATAGTCGCTTTCGCGGGCATTGCCGGTATAATATTCGTGAGCGCAGTTATCTATCTTGTCTTTGCTTATATTGCCGGTGTTGAAGGCGTCCGCAAGTTGTGGAGACTTATCGCGGCGAAGGTGCGGGAGTTGGCGCATGGTGTAAAGAGTGATGGGTGATGGGTGAAGAGTGATGACTAAACAACTATCTGCAAAGATAAAAGAACTTCCTGATTCTCCGGGAGTGTACATGTTCCTGGACAAGGGGAAGAAGATCATATACGTGGGCAAGGCCAGGAGGCTCAAACGCCGCGCGGCGTCTTATTTTCAGGCCGGCCGTGCCCATGATAACCGCCTGGAACTTCTGGTAAGCGAAACGCGGGACATCAGGATAATCCGCGCCTCTTCCGAGGCAGAAGCCCTGATATACGAAGCCGGGCTCATAAAAGACCACAGACCCAAATTCAACATAGACCTGAAAGACGACAAATCTTATCCCTTTCTTAAATTAACAGTGAACGAAAAATATCCCAGGTTGTTTTTGACCCGGAGGAAGATGAGAGACGGAGCGGTATATTACGGCCCTTATGTCAATGTTAAATTATTAAGGGAAGCATTGTCTTTCATGAAAAGGGTCTTTCCGCTTAGAAGCTGCAAAAAGATGCGTAAAAAGATCTGTCTCGAATATCACATCGGACAATGTTACGGGCCATGTGAGGGGAAAATAAAAGCAAAAGATTACAGCGATGTTGTAGATCAGCTAAAGGCGTTCCTTGAAGGACGCAAGGATGAACTTTTGAGTTCATTGGAAAAAGACATGAAAAAGTTCTCGCGGAAGAAAGAGTATGAAAAAGCTCTGGCCGTGAAGAGGCGCATAGAAGCGCTGTCAGCCATTCAACAGCTGCATGACAGGTCCCAGCATCCCATGTACGGCGAGCTCGAAGAGCTGCAGAACGCGCTTGACCTGCCGGTTCTGCCGGAAGTGATAGAATGTTTTGATGTCTCGAACATAACCGGCAAGCAGGCGGTAGGATCAATGGTAAGGTTCACAGGGGGGAGACCGCAAAAGGCAGGCTACCGGAAGTTCAGGATAAAGACCGTGGCGGGAATTGACGATTATTCCATGATACGGGAGGTCGTGCGCAGGAGGTATTCGCGCCTTTTAAAAGAGGAAAAGGAGATGCCGGACCTCGTGCTTATTGACGGCGGAAAAGGGCATCTTTCCAGCGCGAAAGACGAGCTCCGCGTTCTGGGGCTGCAACATATGCCCGTGGCCAGCATAGCAAAAGAGTATAATCATCTTTATACGCCGGGAAGAAAGCAGCCCATAAGGCTTTCTCCGGGCTCGCGCCTTCTTCTTTTGATCCAACGGATCAGGGACGAAGCGCACAGGTTTGCCATAACGTACCACCGGGAATTGAGAAATACCAGGTCGTTCGAGACCGGGCTCAGGGATATAAGAGGCATCGGCCCTGCCTGGGAACGGAAACTGCTCGCGAAATTCAGGAACCCGGACAATATCCGCAAGGCCTCTCTCGAGGAATTGAAGGAAGCGGGGATCAGTGCTCCCGCAGCGCGGGCGATCATGGAATACTTTCGAAAATAGGGACAGCGACCATTTTTCATAACAAGGCGCAAAAAAATGGTCGCTGTCCCTATTTAAGTATGCTATAATCCCCATGGAGGTGTACCTATGTTAAATGAATTACGATCAAGTGTAAAGGAACTGGGGAGCAAGGTAAAAGAGCTCAGGGGGTATCTTTGACCTCGAGAAAAACCAGAGGAAAATAGAGGAACTGGAGCAACAGCTTAGCGAGCCCGACATATGGAAGAACCAGGAAAAAGCCAACAGCCTTTCAAGCATGCTTCAGGCCCTGCGGGCGCTTATAGGGCCGTTCAATAAGATAAAAGAGCAGTACGAGACCATCAGGGAGCTTGTCGAGATAGTGGAATCCGAAGATATCGAATCCATCAACAGCATGATGGACGAGATGAAGGATATACGCGGGGAGATGGACAGGCTCGAATTCAAAAGCCTCCTGGGCGGGGAGACAGACAGAAACAGCGCCATACTCAGCATAAATGCCGGCGCTGGCGGGACCGAATCCTGTGACTGGGCCTCAATGCTTTTAAGGATGTATATACGCTGGGCAGAAGATCACGGGCACCGGGTTGAAGTCCTTGACCAGCTGGCAGGGGAGGAAGCGGGGATAAAGAACGCCACACTGCTGATCCGGGGGAGGTACGCCTACGGGTACCTTAAGTCCGAAACGGGAGTTCACCGCCTTGTCCGGATATCCCCATTTGACTCGAACAGGAGAAGGCATACTTCGTTCGCTTCCGTGGATGTCATTCCGGAAATAGAAGACAATATCAAAATAGACATAAACGAATCCGACCTGCGCGTCGATACTTACCGTTCCAGCGGCGCGGGAGGGCAGCATGTCAATGTGACGGATTCCGCGGTAAGGATCACGCATATCCCTACCGGCATAGTGGTGCAGTGCCAGAAGGAACGTTCCCAGCACAAGAACAAGGCGACCGCGATGAAGGTCCTGAGGGCGCGCGTGTACGAGATGGAGAAAAGGAAGAAGGAAAAAGAGATTATGAAGGCTTATGACGGTAAAAAGCGCATAGAGTGGGGCAGCCAGATCCGCTCTTACGTGCTGCATCCATATAAGATGGTCAAGGATCACCGGACCGGGACAGAGACATCCAGCGCGGAGAAGGTCCTGGACGGCGCCCTGGATGAGTTTATTGAGACGTATTTGAAAGAGACCGCGAAGAAGGCTTGAAACCAACTTCCACCTCGTAGGTGGAACCCCACCTACGAGGTGGAAGTTGGGTGCAGAGAGAGGATAGATAAATGATAGGTTGGTTGTTGAAAAGACTATTCGGGACGCAGAACGAGCGGGAGCTTAACAATCTCGGGCCGCTTGTCCTCCAGATAAACGAGCTCGAGAAAGAGGTCTCGGCGCTTTCAGACGACGAACTGAAAGCCAGGGCCGGGGAGTTCATGGAAACACTGCGCCGGAGCCGCAAAGAAATAGAACCGGAGATCGAAAAGACGAGAGAACTGGTCGCGATATCCACTTCGGAGCAGGAACGCAGCAGATACAAAAAGCAGCTCAGAGCGGTAAAAAACCGGATCATGGATGATAAGATTCCCGGGGTCTTCGCGCTAGTCAGGGAAGCCGCTAAAAGGACCATCAACATGAGGCATTTTGATGTCCAGCTTCTCGGCGGTGTTGTGCTGCACCAGGGAAAGATAGCCGAGATGGCCACGGGTGAAGGTAAGACGCTGGTAGCGACCCTGCCTGTGTGCCTGAACGCCCTTGCCGGCGGCAGCGTGCATGTGGTAACGGTCAATGATTATCTCGCCAAAAGGGACTCCGAGTGGATGGGGCCCGTTTACAGGTTCATGGGTCTTTCCGTGGGCCTTATACAACATGATATGAAGCCGGAAGACAGAAGAAAGGCCTACAGCTGTGACGTTGTTTACGGGACGAACAACGAGTTCGGTTTTGATTATCTTAGGGACAATATGGTCGTTGACAAAGAGGACCTTGTCCAGCAGTACCCGAATTTCGCGATCGTGGATGAAGTGGACAGTATACTTATCGACGAGGCCAGGACACCGCTTATAATATCAGGCCCTGTTGATGAACATAACGAAGCGTATAACCAGATGCGTCCCGTTGTGGAAGAAGTGGTCCGCCAGCAGAAACGGCTTGTAAGGGATCACATGTCCACGCTGCGGACGATTCTCTCACAGGAAGGAAAGGGAGAAGAAGCCGGGAACCTTCTCTATCTGATACATAAAGCCGATCCCAAGAACAGGGAGTTCCTGGACATGGTGCTAAAGGAGAGGCAAGTAAAGGTGCTTCTTGACAGGACCCAGGCGAATCTGGACAGCAAGGTGATGGAGAAAGAAAGACACGATCTCCTGGAGCAGCTTTATTACGTTTTTGACGAGAAGACAAGAGAGGCGACCTTCAGCGCCAAAGGCCAGGGGCTCATGAAGGATAAGTTCGATATAGAGTTCATGCTGGAAGATATTGAAGCCACCCTGGCGGAGCTGGCGGATAAGGATATCCCGGATGAAGAGAAAGTGGCGCGCGAAACAGAACTCACGGCGTCTTACGCCGACCAGCAGAGGAACGTGGAAAGCCTGAAACAGCTGTTGAAAGCGTATATACTTTTTGAGAAAGACGTTGAATACGTGGTTAATGAGAACAAGATAGTCATAGTGGACGAGTTTACCGGAAGGATGATGCCGGGCAGGCGGTTCTCCGACGGCATTCACGAAGCCATCGAGGCCAAGGAACGCGTGGAGGTGCAGAAAGAGAGCCAGACACTTGCGACAATAACCCTTCAGAACTATTTCCGCATGTACGATAAGCTGGCGGGCATGACAGGCACTGCCAAGACCGAAGAGGGGGAGTTCGAGAACATATATCTTCTGCCGGTTATCATTGTTCCACCCAACAGGCCGTTAAGAAGAGATAACATGTCCGACAGGATATATAAGACCGAGAAGGAGAAGTTCAACGCTATTGTAGGAGAAGTCGAGGAAAGGCACAAGAAGGGTAGCCCCGTCCTGGTCGGTACCATCTCCATAGAAAAATCCGAGCACCTGAGTCGCCTTTTAACGGCAAAGGGCATAGAACACAACGTTCTTAACGCCAAGTACCACCAAAGAGAAGCGCAGATAATCTCCCAGGCGGGCAGGTACGGGGCCGTTACAATAGCCACGAACATGGCTGGACGCGGAACAGACATCCTGCTCGGAGGCAACCCGGAATCCCTGGCCATGGATTCCGTGGACAGGCTGGAGATCGACGACCCCGCGGAAAAAGAAAAAGCGTACAATAAATTTTTGCAGCAGGCAAAGGAACAGAGCGTGCAGAAGCATGAAAAGGTCGTGGAAGCGGGCGGGCTGCACGTGATGGGCACGGAAAGACATGAATCCAGGCGCATAGACAACCAGCTCCGCGGACGGTCCGGCAGACAGGGCGATCCCGGCTCAAGCAGATTTTACCTTTCTCTGGAAGACGACCTCATGAGGATATTCGGTTCTGACAGGATCAAGGCCATCATGGACCGTCTGGGCATGGAGGAAGGGGAAGTAATAGAGAACGCCCTGGTCACCCGTTCCATACGGACCGCGCAGAAGCGGGTGGAGGGACAGAATTTTGAGGTCAGAAAACATCTCCTGAAGTATGACAATATAATGAACAGGCAGAGGGAGGTCATATACAAAAGGCGCCGCATGGTGCTGCAAGGCGAGAACCTCAAGGATGAGTTCTTTGAATGCCTTTCAGTTGGGTTGGAATCGCTCCTGGAAAAGTGGGACGAGGACCCGTATCCTTCCAGGCTGGCAAAGGAGGCCATGTATCGTTACGCGGTCAATGTAAAAGCGGAGATGCTGGAGGATAAGACCGCGACCGAAGCCATGGAATTTATAATGGAGATGGCGAAAAAGGGTTATTCTTTGAGAGAGAAGTTCCTGGGCGAAGAAAAGATGCGGTACCTTGAAAAGATGATAATGCTATCTGTCATCGATTCCAACTGGAAGGAATATCTCAGGGAGATCGATGACCTTCGCGAGGGCATATCATGGCAGGCCTATGCCCAGAAAGATCCTTTTGTGGAGTTCCAGCACGAAGCGTTCCGGATGTTCCATGAGCTCATGCTCAAGATAGACGAGACCACGGCCGAAAGAATAATGAAAATATCGGCAATGGAAGAGCAGTATAAGAAGACTGTTTTTACGCCGGATAAGGAAATGCTGGAGCATAACGCGTATTCCGCGCTTGGAACGTCATCGGCCGGGCAGGACGAATTTTATTCCAGGGAAGGGGCGGAACGGCCGTCGCCGATGCCCCCGCGGATGCGGCCGGGCGAGGCCCCGGAACAAGGGCCCGTTCCCAGGAAGGGCGTTACGTTCAAAAGAGGCGACAAGAAAGTTGGGCGCAACGATCCCTGCCCCTGCGGAAGCGGTAAAAAATACAAGAAATGTTGCGGTAGATGATGAGAAAACAATTAGTTGATATACTCCTCGCCGTTTTGTCCGGTGTCCTGTGTTTTCTGGCGTTCCCGCCTTGCGGGTATAATTTCCTGGCCTGGGTATGCCTTGTGCCGCTTCTTTTCCTGATAAAAAGGAACAACGTTAAAAGGGCTTTCTGGTATTCCTATTTCGCGGGAATAGTGTTTTTCGGGTGCCTTATACACTGGATGGTATATGTCACTGTCCCCGGGACGATCCTCCTTGTGCTTATCTTCGCTCTTTTCTACGCGTTTTTTGGCGCCATCGCCGGGATAGCGTTCAAGTATTCCATAGATCTTTTAACACTGCCGTTTGTCTGGGCGGTCCTGGAATATATACGAAGCTATTTGCCCTTTAACGGTTTTCCATGGGGCCTTCTGGCATACACTCAATACAGGAACACCAGCATGATCCAGATAGCTGATATCATTGGCAGTTACGGGATATCCTTTATACTGGTGGCGTTCAACGTGGCGTTTTTCAGCTATATCAGCAGGCGGAAGGGCAGGGTCTCGCATATGGTAGCTGCCATGGCCTTTGTCCTTATCATGGTCGCGTACGGTATGTATAAACTGGACAATTATGCGGTCTGGGGGACTCCGAGGATGAGCGTAATACAGGGAAATATCCCCCAGGAATTGAAATGGGACGGTAAGTATGCCGGGGATGTCATCAAGGAATACGAGTCGCTTACAAAAGAGGCGGCCGAAGACAAGACCGACATGATCATATGGCCGGAGACCGCGTATCCATATCTTGTTGACGCCAAAGAAGAAGCCGGCGAAGTAAAGCAGCTTGCCGCGGAGATCAAGCTCCCTGTCCTGGCCGGGATGGTATATAAGGAAGGCACGGATTATTTCAACGGCGCAGTGCTTTTTTCAGAGGACGGGACGCCCATCGAGAAATATTATAAGGTCCACCTTGTCCCTTTCGGCGAATATATCCCCATGGGAGAATATCTTTCGCCGCTGAGAAAATTCATAAATAAACCCATCGGTGACTACACCAAAGGCAGGAGCTATACGCTTTTTCCCCTTAAGTCCACCTCTTTATACGAGAAGATGCCCGGGACAATAGCCCATTCGGTTCATTTCTATAAATTCGGGGTGCTGATATGTTTTGAGGACATCTTTCCGCACATAAGCAGGGAGTTCGCGCGGAAAGGGGCCAATTTTATGGTCAACATGACCAACGACGCCTGGTTCGGGAACACAGCGGCTCCGGAGCAGCATCTTCAGGCTTCGGTCTTCAGGGCCGTCGAGAACAGGATCCCTGTCGTGCGCGCGGCCAATACAGGCGTTTCCTGTTTTGTGGATTCCACCGGCAAGATATTATCCCGGGTCGAGCGGGGGGGCAGGGACACTTTTATCAAGGGGTTCAAGACGGATAATGTGCGGGTGACCGGTGTTAGATCTTTTTACACGCGGTACGGTGATGTTTTTGTTTATTTTTGCGGCTTTATGGTAGCGTTGATCTTTATTATGGAAATATTTATGATAAAAAAGGAGGGAGACCATGCTCCGTAGTAAGATTTTTTTAGCTGTTTTTCTGGCGGTATTTATGGTGTCGATCTTCGCAAGTCCGGGGTTCTGTGCCGAAAAAGTGACGAAATATATCCCGGACATGGTTTCAGCGGAAGGGGGGATGACGCTGTGGCAGATAATAAAGTCCGGCGGCGAGATAATGATAATCCTCGCGCTGATGTCGATAGCCGCCCTGGCGCTGATCATCTATTATTTTCTCACTTTCAAGCGGGAAAGACTTCTTCCCGGAGCGTTCCTGGATAAGACGGTGAGCCTTATCGAAACGCAAAAGTATGAGGAAGCAAAGATATTGTGCCAGGGGAACTCTAACCTGATATCAGATGTCGTGCTGGCCGGGATCTTGCGCAGGGGGCATGAAAAGATCGTTATAGAGGAAGCGATACAGGACAAGGCAAAGCAGAGCGTGTCGGTGCTCTGGCAGAAGCTGAGCTATCTCGCGGATATCGCGGCTATCGCCCCGATGGTAGGGTTGTTGGGGACCGTTCTCGGCATGATCCAGGCGTTCAACGTCATAGCTTTCCAGACCGGTGCGGTAAAACCCATACTTCTGGCAAGCGGTATTTCAAAGGCCATGATCACTACTGCCACGGGGCTTATCGTAGCCATACCGGCCATGATATTTTATTCATATTTCCGGGGGGTGGTACAGGCCATAACGTCCCAGTACGAGCATGTCTCCACGGAAGTATCGCAGCTTATCACGGAAGGGAAGAGAGGATAACCGGGGATGGGATTACAGAAGGAGGAGAGATGGATTTATCTGACGTAAAACGATCCTATGTAGAGCGGCCCGGACTTCAGATGGCGCCTTTGATGGATATAGTGTTTCTTCTCTTGATCTTTTTCATGGCCGCGTTCGTCTTTTATGAGCTCGAGACCGAGATAAACATCTCGGTCCCTTCCGCCAGCGAATCAACGGACATGAAGCGCACCCCGGGAGAGATCATTATAAACGTGCGCGAGGACGGGACGGTCATAGTCAACCAGAGGGAATTGAGCCATGACGAGCTGAAGACCATGCTTACCAGGGTGTCGGGATTGTATAAAGGGCAGCCCGTGATAATAAGGGGCGATAAAGCTACTCACCACGGGGACATCATAAGTATCCTGGATATTTGCGCCGGCTCCGACATATGGAACGTATCGTTCGCCACCATGAAGGAAAAAGAAAAGGAGTGACGTGAGAAAGATGTCGAAAAATATCGGTCTCATCAAGGTCCTTTTCCCCGTTCTTTTATCCTGTTCCCTTCTTGCCTGCTCACCAGTGTTTTCCCAGGAGAAGAGGGCGGATATCAACGAGAAGGAGGAGTTTGATTTCGCCAACGGGCTTTTTTCCAGGGGCATGTACGACATGGCGATCGAGGGATATGCGACTTTTCTTAAGGATTATCCGAAAAGCGGTAACGCGGAACTGGCGAATTACAGGATAGCCGAAAGTTATTTCCTGAACAAGCAGTATAAAGAGGGCCTGACCCTGTTCGGGGAGTTCGTGAAAAAATATCCTTCAGGCGACCTGGCCATTAGAGCGGCCCTGAGAGAAGGGCAGACACATTTTCTTTCAGGTGACCATGCCCGGGCGGAACGCGTGCTGTCTTCTTTGACCGCCAGGGAGGACGCGCCCGAAGAGATAAAAGCGGCAGCGTGGTATTACATGGCCAGGATATACCTGAAGAAGGAAGATCACAAAACAGCCGAAGTAACACTTAAAAGGCTCGTGCGCGATTTTCCCGATAACGAGTACATGGCGTTCGCGTATATGAGCCTGGGGGATATTTATTTAAGGGACAAGAATTTCAAGAAAGCCGCGGATTCCTACGAGGCAGCTGCCGGATCTTCCACCGTGAAGGATGTGGCCGACCAGGCAGGGCTCCGCGCCGGCGACGCGTATTACCTGGCCGGGGATTACGGGAAGGCCAGGGGGTTTTATCAAAAGGTCATAGATGGTTCTGCCGGGCCCGCGGTATTTGATAATGCCGCGGTGGGACTGGTTTCCTCGCTTTATAATGAGGCAAAATACCGCCAGGTCATAGGCGATTTCGACAGCCTGCTTTCAAGGGTCAAGAGCGAGGAGATAAAGGCCCGCATGCTGTTCATCCTTGGCAACAGTCTTTTCCACGAGAACAGGTTCAATGAATCCGAAAAGGTCTATCAGAGGGCGGCACTGGAGCATCCTGATACGGAATTCGGGATGAAAGCCAGGCTTAATGAATGCTGGGCCCTTTACGAGTCGGGAGATCCGGGGAAAAGCCTTTCATCCATTGATTCTTACCTGGCGGATACCGCGGCGGGTTCAAGGGACGAAGCCCTTTTTCTTAAAGCCAAAGCGCTGTCAAAACTGGGCCGGGCAAGCGAATCCTTAGATACGTACAAAAAACTGACGGAGGAATTCAAGAATTCGAATTTTTACAAGGAAGCCCTGTATGAAACAGGCTGGCTTTATGACGAGGCCGCGAGGCCGGAAGAGGCGATCACATACTACAGGAAGTTTATCGAGGCCTGCCCAAAAGACGAACGCACCCCGGAGGTCCTGTTAAAGACCGGGCAGAACAATCTAAAGCTCGGACATTATAAAAAGGCCGAAGAGGATTACGAACTGTTCTTGTCCAGGTACGGCGACAGCCCTCTTAAGGAGAATGTGCTGTACCAGCTGGGCGACGTCTATATTGAAACAAAGGATTACGAGGCCCTCATAAAGACTTACGAACGGTTTTTAAAAGAGTTCCCGAACTCAGAAGTAAAAGATTCCGTGATCTACTGGACAGGCCGGGGATACCAGCAAAAGGAAGACTGGGACAGGGCAATGGAATACTATTCAAAGATAACGCCGGATGAGGAAAGCAGGTTTTACGCGGCGAGTAATGAAGCCGTCGCTTACTGCCTGTACAGTAAAGGGGACGAGAAGGAATCGGCGGATGTGAATTATAAACTTATGACCGCAAGGCCCGACCATGTGATGTCCGAGGAATCGTACCGCTGGGTCGCCGATCATTATTTCCATAACGGGCAGAATGACAGGTCGCTTGAAGTATTGAAGTTCCATGAAAAGAATTATCCCGGCTGTGACGCGGACGGCACGGTATCTTACATGATGGGAGAGAACCTCAGGCGGTCAGGTGACCTGGGAAAAGCGGAATCCTGTTTTAACAGGGTGATAAAGAAAGGGGCGTCTTCGGTCTATCTGGGGAGGGCGCATCTCGGGCTTGGAAGGTGTTACCTGGCCCAGGGCAAAGACTCCGAAGCCCTCTCGGCCCTGGAAGAAGCGCTGAAATCCCACGAAGACAATATAGCCGGCGCTCACGCCCGTTTTGAGATAGGGAACTTAAGATATAAGATGGGAGAATATGAAGAAGCCGCGAAGGCGTACAGCATGGTAGCCATACTCTACGAGGACAAGGACCTCTGCCCGCAGGCGTTGTTCAAGGCAGGGGAATCTTTCCGGAAGGCCGGCATGCCGGAAAGGTCCACGGAGATGTTCAAGGAACTTGTAAAACGATATCCCGATAACCCGCTGGCGGCACGAGCCAAAGGCGAACTCAAGGGAAACTCAGGTGAAGAAGGAAAGTAAGGAAATAATACTGTTAGCTGTTGCCATTTCCCTGGCGGCTCATACCATGCTGGTGATCTCGTCCAATTTCTTCGTCCTGCCCGGGATGCAGCGGATCAGGGAAAAGACCAGGGCGCTTTTCAGGATAGACAAGGTCGAGCAGGAACCAGAAGCCGTGAGGCTTTTGGGTGATATTGAACCTGAAGTCCCGGCGATAAAGATGTCAAGACAGGATCTTGAAATTGATAAGACGGGACTGGAAAAGATGCTCCTGGAAGAAAAGATCAAAAAGGACATATCCCTGAAAGATAAAAAAGCGGAATTACGCGAAGAGGCCATTGATGAAGAGTTCTTTGAAAAGGAAAAACCGCTCCCAGAGGATATCGTGGACGCGGAAGCCGAGAAGGCCATGGAGGACGCGGCTCCCGAGGAGAGGATCCTGGCCCACCTGATGGGAGAGGGCCCTGTTGACGCCTCGCAGAGGAGGGCCAAGGTCCTGAAGAGCATGGACTACAAGATGGATGATAAGGGTTTTAAATGGACGCACGTGTTGATCGACACGAGCGAAACGGTCGGAGAAGGAGTTTTCCAGCCTGGTGAGGCTGAGTTCGCGGGTATCGGGGAAGGGGCCGGGACAAGCGGGCATCAGGATATAAGTTCTTTCCTGGAAATAAAGGTCTATAAATACGCGGATCCGGCTACGGGGGAAAAATATTTTAAGCTGGTCATAAGGACAAGAGAAGGGATCAATTTCAAGATCATACCCAAAGAGGTCATCTTCCTGATAGATTCCTCGAAGAGCATCACACCGGATAAGCTTTCCTATATAAAAGCGGCCATCGATGGATCCCTGGCGCACATGAATCCGGATGACAGGTTCAACGTAGTGGCTTTCAGGGGGGATCTTATAAAATTCAAGAACAGCCCGGTAAAGGTGAGCCGCAGGAACATTGAAGAGGCTAAAGCCTTTATCGGGAAGCTTGAGGCAGTCGGTCAGACAGACGTGGATAACGCGCTTCTGGGGATAGTCGATACCCCGCTGGACTTCAGCCCCTCTTATATCGTGCTGGTAACGGACGGGAGGCCTACCACGGGTATCACGGATTCCAGGCGCATCATCCAGCAGATAACCCGTGCCAACGACATGAAACGGCCGATATTTTCTTTTGGGGGAGGCCAGCGCGTCAACAGATACCTCCTGGATTTCATATCCTACCAGAACAGGGGATGGAGCCGTTTCGCGGACAGGACGCACCATATAGAAGATGAGTTCGAGACGTTATACCAGCAGATAAAGGACCCGCTTCTTTTAAACGTCAGATACAGGCTGATCAATCTGGATCCTGTCGAAGTATATCCGAAGGACCTCCCGGATTTTTATAAAGGCAGCGAATTCACCATGTACGGCCGGTTTGAGGATGAGGATGTTTTTTCCATGCAGCTTTTAGGCGAGATGAACGGTAAGACCAGGGAGTTGATCTTCAGAAGATCACTTGCCGAAGCCGAAGAAGGTGCCCCGGAAGTGGCGCGGCAATGGGCGTTCAGGAAGATATATTACCTGATAAGCCGGGATACAACAGGCGCCGGGGACCACAGGAACCTCCTCCGCCAGATAGACGACCTGAGCGAAAAATACGATATTATCACACCATACGATATAGAGCAGAAGGATTAGTGGGACATAGGGGTCAGACCCCTCCTATTCCACCTCCTACTCCTACAGACTTGAAGGTATAGTCCGCCATATTTCGATGGGAAGCTTGATTATTTTGAGAAGAACAGGGACCATTACGTTATCCGCGCCTTTACACGGCAGGTATTCAGGGAGAGGGATGTGGAATTGACACAGATACGGGAAAGAGGACGGTTATCTGGACGAAGCAGTTCCGCAGTGGCTGGAAGAAAGATTCCTGCAGCTCTTGAATTCGTCTATCACCAACTATGATGACTTAGTTAAAGAAGCATCCAGGGTTGCCGAAGAAGCAAGCATCGCCGCGATACTGGCGATGCTCTTTTCCGGGTATGTTCTGAGAATAAAACCCGTAGGCTGGGAGAGGATCAGGGACTGGAAGGACGCCCAGGACCAGGTTCATTTCCAACCGCATTGCCCCATAGTGGGCTTGGTTTAAACTATGGGGACAGGTTCCCCCTTATTTTCCCGCCTTGAAAACCTGAAGTCCTTATTGTATACTATTTGATATTAATCTTGTTTTCACCATAAATTAAATAAGGAGGTATAAGTATGTCCAACGGTATAACCGCTATAAACCAGAAAGTCCAGAAAGAAAGCGTGTTCATAGATGACCTGTTATCCGAGATACGGAAGGTGATAGTCGGGCAGGACTATCTTGTCGAACGCCTTCTGGTAGGTCTTTTGGCCAACGGCCATATTCTTATTGAAGGCGTCCCGGGCCTGGCAAAGACCATGTCGGTCAGGGTTCTTTCGGCAGCGATCAGCACAGATTTCCAGAGGCTGCAGTTCACGCCTGACCTTTTGCCCGCGGACCTGATCGGGACACTGGTCTATAATCCAAAAGACGGCGATTTTACCACAAAGAAAGGGCCGATATTTTCCCATATCATCCTTGCTGATGAGATAAACAGGGCCCCGGCAAAGGTGCAGAGCGCGCTCCTGGAAGCCATGCAGGAAAAGCAGGTGACCATAGGAGAGAACACGTTCAAGCTGGATGAGCCTTTTCTCGTGCTTGCCACGCAGAACCCGATCGAACAGGAGGGCACCTATCCTCTGCCCGAGGCGCAGGTGGACCGTTTTATGCTGAAAGTGAACATCGGATATCCTTCCAAGGACGAAGAACACAAGATACTTAAACGCATGGCTTTCACGGATAAGGTGATAGATGTATCCGCGGTAGTGTCTCCGGACAAGATCCTTAAGGCGCGGAAGATAGTGAACGAGATATACATGGACGAGAAGCTCGAAAAATACATCATAGACATAGTCTTTGCTTCAAGAGAACCAGCGAACTACGGGCTCAAGGACCTTGATGGATTGATAGAATACGGAGCTTCGCCGCGAGCCAGTATATACCTTACCCTTGCTGCCAAAGCGTACGCGTTCATCCAGCGCCGCGGTTATGTCACGCCGCAGGATGTGAAGTCAATAGGCGCCGATGTGCTGCGCCACAGGATCATCCCGAGCTATGAGGCGGAAGCTGAAGATAAGACATCCGAAGATATCGTTAGAAGGATATTCGAGGAAGTCGAGGTCCCATAGAGATGATCCCTAAAGAGATAATAAGAAAAGTAAGAAGGATAGAGATCACGACTTCGCGCAAGGTAACGGACGTGTTCGCGGGGCAATACCAGAGCGTTTTTAAGGGCGCAGGCATGGAGTTCCACGAGGTTCGCGAGTACCTGCCGGGTGACGAGATACGGTCCATCGACTGGAACGTCACGGCGCGCATGGGCCATCCCTTCGTCAAGAAGTTCGTCGAAGAGAGGGAATTGACCATAATGATACTTCTGGACGTGTCCATGTCATGCCGGTTCGGTACGCGGAACCGCATTAAAAGCGATCTGGCCGCCGAATTTTGTTCAGTGATCGCTTTTTCCGCCATCAAGAACAATGACAAGGTCGGAATGCTGACCTTTACTGATCATGTGGAAAAGTTCATACCACCCAGAAAAGGCGCGAAGCACGTTTTACGCGTTATCCGCGAAGCGCTCTATAACAGGCCGCGGGGGCGGATGACCGACATAAACAACGCACTTGAACATTTTAACCGCGTCACGAGGCGCCGGACCATCGCTTTTGTCGTGTCTGATTTTATCGCCCCGGATTTTAAAAAGATACTGTCAGTGACAAATAAAAGGCATGACGTGATCGCGGTCAGCGTTGTTGATCCCGCCGAGATCGAGCTGCCGAATGCGGGGTTGATCAAGATACATGATTCCGAGACCGGTATGCCGTTCATGATCGATACATCAGGCGCGGCTACCCGGAGGCATTATAAACTTCAATCAGAGAAGAAGGCTCGTCAGCGCGAAAATTTGTTCCGCTCAGTGAACGTGGATAAGATCACTATACGGACCGATGAGTCGTATGTCGATCCGCTGATAAGGTTTTTCAGGATGAGGGAAAAGCGGCTTGCCCGCCGGTAGGTGAAGGAGGATATAAAAGTTAAGTCAATAGTCAATGGCCGATAGTCGATGGACTCTTTGGAAATGGAATTTAAAAAGGACTGTAATTGAAAAGAGTATTACTAATTCTATCAGTACTTGCGGTTATATGTTCTTCAGCCATGGCCGAAGACAAGAAAGTAGAAGCAACGGTCAGTCTGGATAAAGAAGAATACGTGTTCGGCGACAGGGTAAACCTCAGCGTTACGGCCGTGAACACAAAAGGCATGGAGGTCTATTTTTCCGACGCGCCGGAGGATCCGGGTGATTTTTCTTTCATCGAATCTTATCCATTGAAATCCGGACAGCCCCCCGGAAGGGTATATGTGCTGGGCATATATACCACGGGTCTGCATGTCATCCCGCCCGTAAAGGTCCAGTACAGATCGCCTGATGAGACGGACTGGAAAGCGATTACGAGTCGGCAGTTCCCGATAGACGTTAAAAGTCTTTTAACCGGTAAGGACACCGATGTAAGGGATATAAAGGGGCTGCTCGTTTTTGGGGCCGGCGGGGTGCTGATAACGGGTATCATTATTCTTGTGATCGCCGTCGCGGCGCTTGTGGCCTTGGTATGGTGGCGCGTAAGGAGAAGAAAGATCCTCGCCGAAGAGGTTAAGTTCAGATCCGCGTACGAAATAGCGCATGAAGAACTGGAGGAACTTAAGGAGATGGACCTGCCCGGCCATGGAAAGGTAAAGGAATATTATATATGCCTTTCGGATATCACGAGACATTACCTTGAGAACAGGTTTTCTTACAGGGCTCCGGAGATGACCACGGAGGAATTCCTGAATTTTGTCAAGACGTCGCGGGACTTAAAAGACGAGCACAGGAAACTCTTAAAGAGGTTCCTCACTCATTGCGACATGGTCAAGTTCGCTAAATACGGGCCCACGCCAATAGAGATACTTGACAGTTTCCGCGCGGCCGAAGGTCTTGTTGACCAGACTAAACGCGAGCAAGAGGAGACGGAAGACTGATGCGTTTTGCCAATCCATGGGCTTTTGTTTTTATCATTTTCATCCCGCTGCTAGTCTACGCGGCTAAGAAGTTCGAGGATGGGATACACGCGTCGTTCCGCTTTTCAAATAAGGAGCTGGTGAAAAGGCTGAGGCCGTCCCTGCGGCTGATCTTGAGCAATAACATGATATATGTGCGCGGGTTGTGCCTGATGTTCCTTGTACTCGCGACAGCCAGGCCCCAGCTCCCGCTCGAAGAGACGAAAATATTCGTGGAGGGAGTGGATATAGTTCTCACTATTGACACTTCCGGGAGCATGCGAGCAATGGATTTTGAGATGGGCGGAAGGCGTTTTAACCGCCTCGAGGTGGTCAAGGTCGTCGTGGAGGAGTTCATCAAGAACAGGCCCAATGACAGAATAGGCATGGTGGCCTTTTCCGCCCTGTCTTATACCATCTGCCCGCTTACCCTTGACCATGACTGGCTGGAAAGGAACATCGAGAGGGTCAAGATAGGGATGATAGAGGATGGCACGGCCATAGGGTCCGCGATAAGCGCCTCGCTCAACAGGTTAAAGGATACCGAGGCGAAAGATAAGGTGATAATACTTTTGACGGACGGCCGGAATAACGCCGGAAAGATCTCCCCTGTTTCAGCGGCGGAAGCGGCAAAAGCCCTTGGAGTGAAAATATATACTATCGGCGCCGGCACAAAAGGGCTTGCCCCTTACCCGGTGAAAGACAGGTTCGGTGATACTGTGTTACAGCCTGTAGAGATAGAAATAGACGAGGAACTTTTAAAGAGGATAGCCGACACAACGGGCGGCATGTATTTCAGGGCCACTGACACGCAGTCTTTATGGGATATTTACAAGGAAATAGACAAGCTGGAAAAGACCAAAATAGAAGAGGTCGGGTATAACTATTATGAGGAACTGTTCAGTTTTTTTCTTTTCCCGGCGTTATTTCTGCTCGTTCTTGAGATCATACTGTCCAATACCATCTTGAGGAGGATACCCTAGATGAAGTTCGGGGCGTTATACATGGCAGGATTACTGTGGCTTTTCCCCATGATAGCGCTTTTCTATATACGGTCCGCCAGGAACAGGAAGAAGACCTTTGAGCGTTTTGCTCAAGCCGCGCTTCTCAAAGAGGTCGCGAGGTCTTTCAACGCCGGGAGGAAGAATATAAGGGCCTTCATGATCGTGGCCGCTACATTGTGCATCCTTATCGCGTTTATCCGGCCGCAGTGGGGGTTCAGCTGGCAGGAAGTAAAGCGCCAGGGGCTGGATATACTTATCGCCCTTGACACATCAAACAGTATGCTGGCCGAAGACGTGCTCCCGAACAGACTGGATCGCGCAAAGCTGGCCATAAGGGACCTGGTGAAGAAATTAAAAGGCGACAGGATAGGGTTGATCGCCTTTTCGGGAACGGCGTTTCTCCAGTGCCCTTTGACGGTGGATTACAGCGGTTTTTTGCTTTCGCTTGAGGATGTTCACGTGGACTCGATACCGGTGGGCGGCACGTCCCTGTCAGAGGCCATCTATACCGCTATCAAGAGCTATGAAGGCGGAAAGAAAAAACACAAGATCCTTATAATAATAACTGACGGCGAGGACCTGGAAGGAGGCGTTGACAGGGCCATTGCCATTGCAAAATCCGAGGGGATAACGATATTCTGCGTGGGGATAGGGACATCCGAAGGTGAGATCATCCCTATAAAGAGCGGGAAGGGGAAGATAATATTTCTCAAGGATACCGAGGGGAACGTGGTCAAGACCAGGCTCGATGAAAAGATGCTGCAGAAGATCGCCCTGGATACCGGGGGGATATACGTAAGGTCAACGGGCGCGGAACTCGGGCTGGACCTCATATATGACCAGAAACTTTCAAGGCTTGAAAAAGAGGAGTTTAAGAGCAGGATGGAGAAGCGATACAAGGAGAAGTTCCAGCTGCCCCTGTGGATAGCCATGATCCTTCTCTTTATCGAGCCGCTGGTGAAAGAACGGCGCAGGAAAAAAAGAGCAAAAAGAGTAAGATGGAAGGTAAATATATAAATAAAATGCTGTTAAGATACGGATCGTTCGGTGTTGCCATGTTTTTTTCTTTGTCTTGCCTGGCGCCGTCAGCTGTCGCGTCCGTTGCGGGCATGGTAAAAAAAGGCGACAAGCTGTACGGGGAGGATAAATACGAAGAAGCTCTCGTGCAATATGATAAGGCCCTTTCGGAAAAGCCCGACGAACTTGTGATACAGTATAACCGCGCATCAGCTCTTTATCGCAGCAAGGATTTTAAAAGAGCTTTTGACTCATTTATGAAGGTGTTTGGTACGGAAGAGGGACAGGCAGAAGAGAAGTCCGCGTATAACGCGGGCAGCAGTAAATTTCGGCTGGGAGAAGGACAGGAAAGATCAGATCCGAAGTCCGCTATAGGCAGTTATAAAGAGGCGGCAGAGCTGTACAGGAAGGCGATAGAACTTTCCCCTGAGGATATTGACGCGAAGTATAATTATGAGTTTACGCTCAAGAAAATCCGCGACCTTGAAAAAGAGCAGCAACAGCAACCACAGCAACAGCAGCAACAGCAACAACAGCAACAACAGCAGCAACAGCAGCAACAGCAACAACAGCAGCAAAAGGAGCAGGAACAAAAAGAAAAGG
>CAYSJU010000023.1:10413-10708 GCA_964431495.1 uncultured Planctomycetia bacterium | reverse complement strand
CAACAGCAGCAACAGCAACAACAGCAGCAAAAGGAGCAGGAACAAAAAGAAAAGGATCAAAAAAAGCAGCAGCAACAGCAGCAGAAAGAACAGGAGAAAAAGGAACAGGAGAAACAGCAACAGCAGCAGCAACAGCAGCAAAAGGAGCAGGGACAAAAAGAAAAGGATCAAAAAGAGCAAGAGAAACAGCAGCAGCAACAAAACGAGAAGGAGCAAAAGGAACAGCAAAAGAAAGAACAACAGCAGCAACAGCAGCAAAAGGAGCAGGGACAAAAAGAAAAGGATCAAAAAGAGC
>CAYSJU010000023.1:0-10313 GCA_964431495.1 uncultured Planctomycetia bacterium | reverse complement strand
AAGAGCAACAGCAGCAACAAAACGAGAAGGAGCAGCGAGAGAAGGAGCAGCAGAAAAAAGAACAGCGTCCCGGGCAAGAAGAGGAAAAGGGATTTTCAGGGGCGCCAAAACCTGATACAATGGAAGGGCTTGACGGCGGGATGACGGAACAAGAGGCAGACATGATGTTAAGGGGACAGGAGGAGGAAGAAGCCGCGATGCGGGCAGAGATGAGGAAAAAGAGAGCGGCCGGCCGGCCCAAGGTCCTCAGGAACTGGTAATGGCAGGGATGATCAAAAAAACTGCATTAATATTAGTATTAATCACAACTCTCATAGCGGCTTCCGCATTGGCCCAGGATGAGAGGCTTGAAGCGACCCTGGAGATGAACCACGTATCCACGGGGAATCCGGTCTATCTTAACGTGATTTTTTACGGCGGACAGGATATAGCGCGGCCGGATATGCCGAAAATAGACGGGCTGCAGATAAAGTACGTGGGGCCGGCTACCCAGATGACGGTCGTCAACGGGAAAGTTTCAAGGTCCATCACCCATACATATCTGCTTCTTCCATTAAAGGAAGGAAACTACAAGATGGGCCCGTTCTTTGCCGAATACAGGGGCCAGACTTATTCCGCGGCTCCTGTCACGCTTTCCGTCGGTACTTCTGCCAGTGTGGCGGGAGCGGGGCCGGCTGTTTCGCCTCCTTCCGGCTACAAACCCACGCCATCTTCCAAGATCAACCCGGCGAAAAAACCTTATAAGGGGGACCAGGTCTTACTGAGGATCGAGGTCCCGAAGCGAAGAGTGTATATAAATGAAATCGTTCCAATTACCATGAAGCTGTATGTTTACAATATGGGACTCAGGGATATTGAGTATCCCGTGTTTGAGCATGAAGGTTTTTCAGCCGGGGCGTGGGAAGAGCCCATAAAACGCGAAGAGATCCACAAGGACATGCGATACAATGTGCTGGTTTTCAGGAGGGAGCTGTTTGGGATAAAAGAAGGAAGTTATTCCCTGGGGCCGGCGAGTCTGACCTGCAAGGTCGTCGTGAGGAAACAGCCAAGGAGGCGTTCATCCTTTTTCAGAAGCAGCGCGTTTGATGACGATGAATTTTTTTCAGATATTTTCAGGAGGTATGAGACGTATCCCCTGGAGCTTGAATCAAATCCTGTTGAGATGAACATTTTGCCGTTCCCGGAGGAGGATAAACCCCTGGATTTCAAGGGAGCGGTCGGTGATTTCAGGATGGAGACGCATATTGAGCCAAGGAAGGTCAAGGTAGGCGACCCGATCACGGTCCGCATGATAATCGCGGGCACCGGTAATATGGATACCGTGACCGCCCCTGAAATAAAGACAGGAGAGGATTTCAAGGTCTATGAGCCGCAGGTCACCAAGAAGGATAACAGGAAGATCTATGAGCAGATACTCATTCCAAAGACGGAAAAGGCAAAAGAGATCCCGGCGATCTCCTTCAGTTTTTTTAACCCGAAAACAGAGAAGTATAAGACACTGAAAATGAAACCAGTGTCCATAAAGGTCCTGGAACAGCCCGAATCAGAAAAAGGCGTGAAAGTGGTCTCTATAGGCGGCGCGCGGGAGATGATCTATCCTCCGGAAGAGTTCGGTGAGGATATACTCCACATAAAAGAGAGTATCGGTGATCTGCAGAGAAGAGGCGATCTTCTTTACCGGAACCCACTTTTCTGGGGCGGACAGATCGTACCGCTGGGAGTGCTTCTTGCTCTCTTTTTCGTGCACAAGAAGGAAGAGAGACTGAAGACGGATAAGCGGTACGCCCGCACTCTGAAGGCGCCGAGATCAGCGAGGAATGGTATTAAAAAGGCCAGAAACTATCTGAGAAAGAAAGACAATATCCGGTTTTATGATACCGTGTTCAAGACTTTACAGGAGTATCTGGGGAACAAGTTCAACATACCCGGCGGCAGTGTTACGGCGGAGATAATCGAGGACAGGCTCAGACCGGCCGGATGTGAGGAAAGAGTGCTCGAGATGATACGTCAGGTCTTCGCGGGCTGTGATATGGCGCGATATGCCTCTTCGGTGCCCGGAGGGAAAGAAGCGGAAGAGGTTCTCAATAAGGTGAGAAAGGTAATAGACTACCTGGAGAAGACAAAATTATGAGAGTAGTCAGGTTATTGATAACAATGCTGTTGGTGCTCACTCCTGTGTTCAGCGCCCGGGCCGAAGAGCCCGTTAACCCCGAGCGCTTGTTTTACGCTGGCAACGATTCTTATGAAAAAGGCAATTATATAGAAGCCATAGAGGAATACGGAAAAATACTCAATTCCGGGTATGAAAGCTCCAATATTTACTATAACCTGGGGAACGCCTATTTCAGGGCGGGAAAACCCGGTGAAGCCATACTCAATTATGAAAGGTCCAAACGTCTTATGCCAAGAGACGCTGATTGTGACGCTAATTATAGATTCGTAATGTCAAAGATAAAAGGCCCTGTACTGCCGCAACGTGGCATGTGGGAATGGAGCCCCTTAAGGCAATATTACAAGAGTTTTACGGCAGACGGCCTTTTATGGATCTCATCCGGCCTGTATATTCTGGTCATCGTTATCCTCCTCTTCGCGGTTTACTACCCTTATGCGGGGCGTCGTTTTGCCGTAGCGGCTCTTCTCGTCTTTGTCTGTTTGATGTGCAACCTGTTTATCACCTGGCACAAGATAAGAATGACGGGAAAAGAGGCTATCGTTATTGTTCCCAATGTGGAATCCCATTATGGTCCCTCTGATTCCGCGACGGTTTTTTTCAAACTGCACGAGGGAATGAAAGTGACCGTGCTTAAGAAAAAGGACGACTGGTATAAGATAAGACGGGCTGATGGAAAGATCGGCTGGGCGCGCAAGGAAGACATGGGGATCATTTAGAGATTGATTCTCGATTCTCGTTTTCAATAATGTCAATATCATTCAGAGAAAAACTGGAAAAAGAGACCATCCTGCTTGACGGAGCGTTCGGGACATATATACAGTCCCTTGGTATTAAGGACGATGACTTCAAGGACAGGCCGGGGTGCATGGAGTATTTGTCCATTACACGGCCCGATCTTATCCGTAAAGTGCACAGTGATTATCTGGAAGCCGGCAGCGATGCGGTCGAGACCAATACATTCGGCGGAAACGCCATAAAACTGGCCGAATACGGCCTGTCAGACCAGGTCTTTGAGCTGAACAGGGCTGGTACAAAACTGGCCCGGGACGTCGCTGACGAGTTTTCCGCTCCTTCCTTCCCGCGGTATGTCATAGGCACGATGGGGCCCACAGGTAAATTGCCTTCATCAACGGATCCGGTTCTTGGCGATGTGACCTACGGAGAACTTAAAAAGATATTTTATTACCAGGCATCGGGTATTATTGCGGGCGGGGCCGACGCGCTTCTGGTGGAAACAGGACAGGATCTCCTGGAGATGAAGGCCGCGGTCAATGGCGCGAAAGAAGCTATTGAAAGAGCGAAAAGGGATCTGGTGCTTATGGCGCAGTTCACGCTGGCGAATAACGGCCGGATGCTTCTCGGCACTGACACATCGGCGGCCATGGCCGTTCTTGCCTATCTTGGCGCGGACGTTGTTGGGATAAACTGCAGCGCCGGGCCACTGGAAATGGAAGGCGCGGTCAAATGCCTGAGCGAAAACTCCCCGGTCTTTGTCTCATGTGTCCCCAATGCCGGACTTCCCGCGGAAGTCAAGGGAAGGACGGTTTATTCATTGGGTCCTCGGGAAATGGGAGAGATCATGGGCCGGTTCGTCCGGGAATACAGGCTCGATATCATAGGCGGTTGCTGCGGGACAAATCCCGATCATATCCGTGAAATGCGTAAAGCCCTTGAGGATTCCCGGAAACGGGAGAAAAAAGCGAACAGGTTTTGTGCCAGCTTTTACCTGGGATTTGACCTGGGTGCTTTGCCCCGGCCCATAATAGTCGGAGAGAGGATAAATACCCAGGGATCCCGTAAGATGAAAGAGTTGCTGTTAAAAGAAGATTTTGACGAGATAATCGAACTGGGCAAGGACCAGCAGAGGAACGGGGCGCGGGCGCTGGACGTATGCAGCGTTCTTACGGAGCGACCCACGGAAAAAAGGGACGCGGTCCTCTTGACCAAAAGGCTTGCCGAGAGCGTGCAGGTGCCCCTTATGATAGATTCTACTGACGCGGAGGTAATAGAGGCAGCTTTACGGGATTATCCGGGGACGGCTTTTATTAATTCCGTCAACCTTGAGGACGGTGGGACAAAGGCGAGACGGGTTTTCTCCCTGGCAAAGGAGCACGCCGGCTTTGTCGTCTGTCTCGTGATAGACGAGCAGGGAATGGCCGGGACCATGGAACGAAAAGTCGCGATTGCGCGCAGGTTATACGATATCGCGGTCAAGGAATATGGCCTGGCTCCCCATCGGATCATTTTTGATATGTTGACCTTTACTCTCGGTACCGGTGAAAAAGAATATTTGAATGCGGCCACGGAGACGTTTGACGCCATAGAACGCGTGAAGCTCGAGCTTCCCGGTGTTCTTACCGTCCTGGGTGTAAGCAATATTTCGTTCGGCCTTCAAAAGCAGGCCCGGAAGACACTGAACGCGCTGTTTTTACATTACGCCGTCAAGGCCGGGCTTGACATGGCGATCGTGAATCCCGCGGATATGATCGGGTATTCTGATATCCCGCAGAAGGAAAGGGAGGTTTCAGAGAACCTGATATTCAACAGACATCCCGAAGCTTTAAATGATCTTGTGGGTTATTTTTCAGGGGTCACTCTCAGGGGAAAGATCGCCCCGGCAGAGGAGAAGGAACTGCCGATCGAAGAAAGGCTCAAGAAATGCGTGTTCGACCGGAACAAGGCCGGGATCATCCCGCTTATAGACGAAGGGCTGAAGACCATTAATGCCGAGGATATGATAAACAACATCCTACTGGACGCGATGCGGCAGGTGGGAGAAAAGCTGGAATCAGGTGAGTTTGTCCTTCCGTATGTGCTTCAATCCGCTGAGGTCATGAGGAAGGCCATCGAGCACCTTCAGGGATCTCTCCCCGGTGACCGGGTCCATAAACGCGGGAAGGTCCTTCTGGCCACGGTATTCGGGGATGTCCATGATATAGGCAAGAACCTCGTGAAGATGATACTCGAGAACAACGGGTTCACGGTTCTGGATCTCGGTAAACAGGTTCCCGTGGAAATAATAGTGAGAGAGGCACAGAGGAACAAAGTGGACGCGGTTGGCTTGAGCGCCCTGCTTGTTTCCACGGCGCGGCACATGAAGACCTGTGTGCAATCAATGCACGACGCCGGGCTCCAGTATCCGGTGCTTATCGGAGGGGCGCCCGTGAATGAAAGATTCGCCAGGGAGATATCGTTTCTCGGGAACGGAAGTGTTTATAAAGGCGGCGTGTTTTATGCTAGGGACGCTTTTACGGGGCTTAAGATAATGCGGGCTTTGACCGGCCCGGACGAAAAGAAAAGGATCATGGAGGAATACAGTGAGCAGTTTGAGCCGGCTCCAGAAGCCGTTCATGTAACAGAAGAGCCGGACAAAGCCGGTGCGGGATATAAAGCGAAAGGCGCAAAACAAGAAGTCCCGGTGCCGCCTTTTTACGGGATACGTTCCGTTTCGAATATTTTCATAGATGATGTTTTCAGGTATCTTGATGAGAACATGCTTTTTGATGTCGCGTGGGGCTCCAAGCTTAAGGACAGGCAGCAGAAAAAAAGTCTTGTTGAAAAAGAATACAGACAGTTGCTGAACGAACTCAAGGTGGAGATCATGCGCAAAGGATGGCTGGAGATGAGGGCCGTCTACGGATATTTCAAGTGCCGGGTCTCCGGCGGAGACATGCGGGTGCTTGATGAAAAAGAGAAGGTATTGGAGACCATTCATCTTGCGCCCGCTGAGAAAGGCGGAAAAAGCCCCCTGGCCGATTACTTCTTGAGTGAAGCGGAAGGGCAGGACCTGGTGGCGTTTCAGGCGGTCACTATCGGTGACAGGATGAACGATGCGATAAAAGAACTGAGTGAAAGAGGAGAATACAGCCGGGTGTTTTATCTGCACGGGTTAAGCGTGCATCTCGCGGAAGCCCTGGCGGCGTATATACATGACAGGATACGCTTGGAACTGAAACTGCTGAAGGGCCAGGGCAAGAGGTACAGTCCCGGCTATCCCCTGTGGAAGGACATCCGTGACCAGAAAAAAATATTCAAGATACTGGAGATAGAAAAAAGGCTCGGTATCAGGTTGACCGGGGAATGTCAGATGGTCCCGGAACAGTCGACCACGGCAATGATAATATATAATGCGCGCGCGGAGTATTAGCGTAGGGGTTCGATTTATCAAACCCCAAAACGGAGGGTCGGATAAATCCGACCCCTGCAAAAAGGCGGGTTGAGATGAAAAAGACTTATTTGAAAGCAATTACGGTTTTTTGCGCGGCCGTCATATTATCCGGTGTATTCTGTTTTTACGCTGGGGCGCGGTCGGATAAAGGGGTAACAACCCGGGAGGCGAAACAGGAAATAGCGGCGGCCGCGGAGGCGAAAGAGAAAGAGCAGGCAGTCTCCCTGGAGGCCCGCAGAATAAGGAGACAGAACCTGTTAGTGAGAAAAGCCAGCCAGACCCTTTTAATAATACTGATCGCGTATTTTCTGGTTATTGTCCTGGTAAAGGTCGTGAACCGTCAGGTAAAGGACATCAGATCACGGCATCTTATCAGAAAAAATATAGTTTATTTTTTCACCATGTTGGCTTTGATGTTCATAGCCCTGGTATGGATGGAAAGTATAACCAACGTGACCGTGTTTCTCAGTATAATAGGCGCGGGCGTAGCGTTAGCCCTTCAGGAAGTATTGTTATGCGTCGCCGCCTGGTTCCACATCCTTGTGCGGCGCCCGTTCGAGGTCGGGGACAGGATAGAGCTTGGAGGGATAAAGGGCGATGTCATAGATATACGGCTTTTCCAGACCTCGCTTCTTGAGATCGGCAACTGGGTGGATGCCGACCAGAGCACGGGCAGGATAGCGAGTGTGCCGAACAGCGCCGTGTTCAAAAAAGAGACTTACAATTATAGCCAGGGGTTCGAGTTCATATGGAACGAAATAAAAATACCGATAACTTTTGAAAGCGACTGGAAACGCGCCGAAGAGATAATGCTTGAACACGGGAACAGGGTAGCGAGCGATAAAGAAAATATCGCCAAAAAGAAGATAAGTTTCATGGCAAAGCGGTACATGATAAAGTACGGCAAACTTACGCCCATCGTGTATGTGGATATCAAGGACAGCGGTGTGGAGCTTACTTTGCGGTACCTGATCGAAGCAAGGGGCCGGCGCACCAGCCACGATTCTATCTGCCGGGCCATTCTCGCGGATTTCGAAAAAGAGGGAAACGTCAGTTTCGCGTACCCGACGTATCGTATCGTAAAGTGACCTGGAATGTAGGGGTTCGATTTATCGAACCCCTAAGGGTCGGGTAAATGCGCCCCCTATAAAAACCGGGAGGAAATATGGAATGCAATATAAACGCGAACAAAAAAAAATGCAACTGTACTTACGAACCCTGTTCCAGGAAAGGCGTATGCTGCGAATGCATACGTTATCACTTTGACCTTGGAGAGCTCCCCGCCTGCTTGTTTCCCGATGACGTGGAAAAGACATATGATCGGACTATCGAGAGGTTCATCCAGGTGTACCAGAACAGATAATATCCCGTAACACATGGAAAAAAAATATGATGTTATAATAGTAGGCGGTGGGCATGCCGGGTGCGAGGCGGCTCTGGCGTGCAGCCGGATGGGAGCGGGCACGCTTCTTATTACCTTCAGCAGGGACAGGATCGGGTACACTTCATGCAATCCTTCTGTCGGTGGCGTGGGCAAGGGGCAGCTTGTGAAAGAGGTGGACGCGCTTGGCGGTGAGATCGCAAAAGCCGCGGACGCCAGCGCCATACAGTTCCGCATGTTGAACTCTTCCAAAGGTTATGCCGCCAGATCATCAAGGGTCCAGATAGATCGAAAATTATACAATGATTACATGAGAGCATGCCTTTCCGGACAGAAGGGTCTGCACATCCTTGAAGATGAGGTCAGGGAAGTGCTGGTGGATAACGGCAGTGCCAGTGGGGTCAGGACCGGGACCGGCCTTCTTTTACGGGCGCCGAACGTGATACTTACCACAGGGACGTTCATGAACGGTATCATCCATATCGGCCTTGAACATTTTCCAGGAGGACGTCTTGGAGAAGCCGCGGCATCCGGATTGTCGCAGAATCTCGTTTCACTGGGTTTCCGGGTCGACGCTTTAAAGACAGGGACTCCGGCGAGGATCGATGGTAAGGGCATAGATTTTTCCGTTCTTCAGGAACAAAAGGGCGATGAGCAGGTTATCCCTTTTTCGTTTTCAACAACAAAGATAACCCTGCCTCAAAAGTCATGTTTTATTACCCGGACCAATGAAAAAACACATCGTATTATACGTGAGGGCCTGGACAGGTCCCCATTATATACCGGCAAGATAAGGTCCACTGGCGTGCGTTATTGTCCTTCCATAGAAGACAAGATCGTCAGGTTCCAGGAGAGGGATTCCCATATTGTATTTATCGAACCGGAAGGGCTGGACACGGATGAATATTATCCCAATGGTATATCCACGAGTCTGCCGCTGGATGTGCAGGAGCGCATGATACACAGCATAAGGGGCCTGGAGAAGGTCAGGATAAACAAACCCGCCTATGGCATTGAATATGATTTTGTGGACCCGACCGAGCTCGGTCCCACACTGGAGACAAAGAAAGTGCGGGGGCTTTTCATGGCAGGACAGATAAACGGGACAACAGGTTATGAAGAAGCCGCGGCCCTTGGGCTTATGGCGGGCATAAACGCTGCCAGGAAAGTCAGAAAAGAGGGACCGGTTGTTTTGGACAGGTCCCAGGCCTATATCGGGGTCCTTATAGACGACCTTGTGACAAAGGGAACAAAAGAACCTTACAGGATGTTCACTTCCCGGGTGGAATACAGGCTCCTTATCCGTGAAGACAACGCGGACGCGCGTTTATCACGTATCGGATATGAACTTGGCCTTGTCACAAGCCAGCGGCTTGACGAGATAAGCGGGAAAGTGGCAAGGGTGAAGGAGGAAGAGAGGCGGCTGAATTCAATAAGGGTCTCTCCGGGCGTTACCATGGCCCGGTTCCTTAAAAGGACCGGTATTTCCTACGAAGATATAATGCGACTGGAAGGCAAAAGGTCGGGTCTGGCTTATTATGAAAAGGTCCAGCTGGAAGTCAATATAAAATACACCGGTTATATAGAAAGGGAGCTTTCAAAAATAAGAAGGTTCAAGGATATTGAGAAGATTCGGATACCGGAAGTCCTTGATTATTCCGGGATCTCGGGCTTGTCCAACGAAATAAAAGAGAAACTGATCCGCCTGAAGCCGCGGTCGTTGGGTCAGGCCTCGAGGATATCCGGCGTTACTCCCGCCGCGATATCTATTCTCATGGTCAAGATTAAGGGGAAAATAGGGACAGCGACCATTTAATAAAATGGTCGCTGTCCCTATTTTCCTATTTTCCATGAACAATGAACTACGAACTATGCGATATTATTCGTTCAACACATATTTGCGCCAAAGATTCAATACCCGGGTCCACAGGCTGAGCCTGAACGCGGGATTTACGTGTCCGAACAGAGACGGGACATTGAGCCGAGAGGGCTGTGTGTATTGCAATGAAAGGGGTTTCAGCAGGTTCGCGGGGGAGACCGTGTCCCTGGAAGAACAGATCGAAAAGTCCATGGAATTCGTGCGGCAAAGGTACGGTGCCGAGAAGTTTATCGCCTATTTCCAGAATGCCACGAACACATACGCGCCAGTGGATAAACTGAAAGAGGCATATGATATGATCAAGGGTTTTCCGGATATCGTCGCGCTCGCTATATCAACCCGGCCCGATTGCGTTGATACTGCCAGGCTTGATCTGATACAGAGTTATACGGAGAATTACGAAGTATGGGTGGAATACGGGTTACAGTCGGTCCATGATAAGACCCTCCGTCTGATAAACAGGAAACATACTTTCAGGCAGACAATCGAAGCGATCAATAAGACCGCGGCAAGGAACATAAAGGTAGGTGTTCATGTTATACTCGGCCTGCCGGGAGAGACCGAGTCCGAGATACTTGAAACGGCAAAGGTCGTGGCCTCGCTTCCGGTCTCCGGGGTGAAGTTCCACGTCCTGCACGTTTTAAGGGATACCCCCCTCGAGGGCATGTTAAGGACGAAGAAAATAAAATTGTTGGATATGAAAGAATATATT
>CAYSJU010000022.1:29109-33277 GCA_964431495.1 uncultured Planctomycetia bacterium | reverse complement strand
AGTAGAATGATAACGCGAGCAATGTCTATGGTTAGCGAGGTTCCCGAAATAGTGGAAACTAACCGAAACTCGACAGTGAGAAGGTTAATAAGACTTCCACCCGAACAGCTTCAAGAGGAGTTTAGGAAGAAAGGATATCGAACGGATACGGTACTTCGTTATTTTCATTTTTTCACACCTGAACAACAAGCAGCAATTAGGGCAGTGATAAGGGAAACCGTAATTAGGGAAGAGATAAAGGAAACTCTATAGGAGTGGTGCTGTGAATGCCAACCAACAAGTGAGGTTGTTATGAGGAAGATAGTAATGCTCTTGTTGATTGTAGGTTTTACTATCCCGGCTTATGCCGTCCAGAAATATAACGCATTCGAGAAGAAGTGGGAAACCACCTCGGAGGATGCGGAGATAAAGTATAATGCTTTTGAAGAAGAGTGGTCATACGAGCAGCCGGGTAGTCAATTAGAATACAACGCCTTTGAAGAGACGTGGGAATACGCCCCACCGAGTCGTGAAGAAGGTTCAGATAGCGACGGGGACTATTGATATGCTAAGAGAAGCATTGATAAATAAAAGCGAAAACAATTTTTAAATTATGACTCTCATAGAACCGATCATACGACCGCCGTCTGAAAGAGATAGTTTCCTCCTGCAGGTAACAACCGGATGTTCCGCGAATCACTGCACGTTTTGCGGAGCTTACATGGGGAAGCCTTTTGCCGTAAAAGATTCTGAAGAGATTGCGTCTGACATAGACAAAGCTGCGGCATTATACCCTGATACTAGACGGGTTTTTCTTCTGGATGGAGATGCGCTGGCGGTAAATAACGCAAAACTCCTGCCGGTTTTAAAGAAACTTGATGAGGTTTTCCCCAAACTTTCGCGTATCTCGAGCTACTCCAACGGTTATAATATCACCCAAAGAAGCAGCGCTGAACTGGCAGAATTAAATGAAAATAAGATGCGGCTTATATATATCGGCCTTGAAAGCGGCAGCCAGGATGTATTAGACCGCTGCAGGAAACGTTCAACCGCCGATGAAATGATAGAGGCGGTAAAAAAAGCCGGCAGGGCTGGGATAAAATCTTCGGTTATAGTACTCCTGGGCTTAGGCGGCAAAAAACACTCCGAAAAACATGTACGGGACACAATAAAAGCCCTCAACAAAATGCAGCCCAGATATCTGTCATTTCTCTCAGTAATGCTTATTCCGGGCACACCCTTGCATAAAGAATGCAAAGAAAAACGGTTTAAAGAACTAAATCCCCATGAATTATTAGCCGAGTCTCACAGTATTATCAAAGGTCTTGAACTGGAGAAAACAATATTCCGGTCCAACCACGCATCAAATTACCTGTCGCTTGAAGGCAGATTCCCGCAGGATAAAAATAAGTTATTAAACATCCTGGATCTTGCTATAAGAGGTAAAATAAACCTAAGACCCGAATTTTCAAGGGGGCTATAAAATATACGGATTCCTGGGCGAAACAACGGTAATACAAAAGTATGGATGGTAATTTCTGAGCACAAAGAATATCAACGAGAAAGACTAAATGGACATACGTAAACTTTTACATGAATATTGGGGATATGATTCCTTTTTACCTTACCAAAAACAGGCCATAGAGGAAGTAATGGCAGAGCGAGATAGTTTAACAATTCTGCCCACAGGTGGGGGTAAATCATTGTGTTATCAGTTGCCAGCACTGATTAGGGAAGGTATGGCAGTTGTTGTGTCACCGTTGATATCTTTGATGAAGGATCAAGTGGATAGCCTTAAGGAGATGGGCATATCTTCTGATGTCTGGAATTCAAGTCTTACTGTTGAAGGAAAACGATCTATCGAAAAGAAGATCAGACAAGGTGATATAAAGATATTATACCTGGCGCCAGAAGGATTGCAGAACAATAATACGAAACAAATGTTGCAGTCCGTTGATATATCGTTCTTTGTTATCGATGAGGCGCATTGTGTGAGCCAGTGGGGGCATGATTTTAGGCCGCTTTACAGGTCCGAACTGGCGACATTAAAAGAACTTTTCAGAGGATGTGGGATACATGCATTTACCGCTACTGCTACAAAAGTCGTGCAGAGAGATATCATAAAACAGCTAAATCTTAGAGAACCGGCTCTGTTGGAAGGATATATGGACAGGCCCAATTTGACGTATCGCGTTAATCTGCGTGAAGGAGATAATATTGGTAGGATAACCAGTATATTGAAATTGCACGAGGGACAACCCGGCATAATATATTGCAGAAAGATAGATGACGTTAACAAGTATTCCGAACAGCTGAGGGCCCGTGGTTTTGAAAACTTAAGGTATCACGCCAAACTTGATGACGAAGAGAGGCATAATAACCAGACAGCTTTTAAGGGAGAGAAAATCAACCTTATGATTGCGACAATTGCTTTTGGTATGGGTATTGATAGGTCTAATATCAGGTTCATAGTACACACCAATATGCCTAAAAGTACCGAGGCCTATTATCAAGAAGTAGGGCGAGCAGGTAGAGATAATCTGCCTTCATTTTGCTACATGTTCTATTCCGCGAAAGATTACCGAAATCATATTTACTGGATAGAACGGGACACGAAAAGAGGCGATGTCAATAAGGACAAGCTTAACCAGATTTATAATTATTGCGCAGTACCCGGGTGTAGGCACAAGGCCTTAGTTGAATATTTCGGTCAGAAGTATAAAGGAGACGGGTGTGGGGCATGTGATTATTGTCTAGGTGAGGTAGAGCTGATAGAAGATGCCGCCAACATCTCTACCACAATAATGAAATGTGTGATGGGAGTGAGAAGGTTCGGTGGCGGGCATATAGCCGATGTGCTGTACGGCAAAGAAACTGAAAGAGTCAGGCAGTATAATCATCAGAGTTTAGAAACCTTTGGCTCGATGCACGAATCTCCTTCAGTGAAGTATATTCGTAACATAATCGAGCAGATGGTTGGTCAGGGAATACTGGAAAGAGACCCTGAGTACCAGACATTATCAGTCACCCAAAAAGGCAAAGATATTCTAGAGGGAAAAATAATGCCGGTTCTAGCGAAGCCTCCGGTTGTAGTCCGAACAAGAGAGATAATGAGAGGTCGCAGAGAAAGAATCAATGAATATGCTTCTAGCTACGACGCGAATTTATTTAACAAATTAAAACAAAAACGATCAGAAATAGCTCAGAGAATAGGAAAGCCAGCGTATGTAATATTTCACGATCGCGCTTTAATGGAGATGGCGGCACGTAAGCCTTTAACAGAGGAGAATTTTTTATCAATAAGCGGGGTTGGGGAAGCAAAGCTTGAAAAATATGGTGAAATATTTATTAACATCATAAGCGGTTATGTTAGCGGCAATACTACGGAAAACTAAAGACTAGACGAGAAAATATCAACAAACCGGCACCCATAGAAGTCTTATATGCCAAAATTTAGCAAAAAATTCCTACGCAATCCTATATTAATTAATAATTCAATAAATCGACGTTACGAGCCCGCCGGTCGTTTCTAAATAATAATCCCTGTTGATAACCAATATCTTCAGGGATTTTTTATGCCCACTTACTTTAGAAGTTTAGTAAGGGGGTATTTTTTTGCTTGGTCTGACACCAGAAATCCAAAAGTTTGTTCAGCCTCCGCAAATTCTTGCAATACCAGCCTATAGCGGTATACTAATAGTGAACTATAAAAAAGAAAGGAGCTGAGTATGGAAGAGAAAGAAAGCAAACATGACAAATTCAAAAGGCTTGCAACCACGAGGGTCAGAAATGCTATTAAGAGAATAGAGCTGATAGGCAATTTTGCTTCGTCCGGATATGAGTACACCGAAGAAGAAGCGGAGAAAATGCTTGGAGTTCTTCAAGAGACATTAGATGGAGTGAAGAGTAAATTTTCTTCAAAGAAACCAAGCGGGCCCCCGAAATTTGAGATGTAATAGAAAAAATGGGGACAGTCCACTCGTAGACTCTACGTTAACGCTTGGGACAGTCCCCATTTTTTCGGAGGGCTCGGCACTTCCTCGGACATTTCGTCCTCGGTCGCTTGGAATGACATGGAGGGGATCATGAAGCGATTTTTAGTATTTATATTTATCCTGCTGTTACTTATCCCAAATAACGCCTATTCCCTTGATGATGAAGGTAATTACGGGAAAGGCTATCAAAAGGG
>CAYSJU010000022.1:0-29009 GCA_964431495.1 uncultured Planctomycetia bacterium | reverse complement strand
GGCTATCAAAAGGGGTATCAATACCAGGAGCAGGGTGGTATTGAACCGGTTCCACCAGTTCCCCCTGTGCCACCTGTCCCTGCCATAGGTGAATCCGGGTATAATGATGGTTACAGGCGAGGTGTTATAAAGGGCCATGAAAAACGTGAGCAGGGAAAGAGCAGTCGGTATTAAAAAAATGGGAACAGTCCACTCGTAAACTCTACTAAATCTGATGTGTATGTAATATTTTGCGCTATGCGATGATGATGAAAAGGGAGAAGACCCGTGAAGACAGGCGAATATCTTATTAAGCAATTACAAGCGACAGGGTTAAAGCATGTATTCGGCATCCAGGGAGATTATGTATTAAACTTTTACTCCCAGCTTTATGAAAGCCCGCTTAAGTTAATTAATACCTGTGATGAGCAGGCCGCTGGCTTTGCCGCAGATGCTTATGCGCGGGTAGCGGGGTTTGGCGCTGTTTGCGTTACTTATGGAGTTGGCGGACTTAAACTTGCTAACAGCACAGCGCAGGCCTTTGCTGAATTATCCCCTGTTATTGTAATCAGCGGAGCTCCGGGAATGGCTGAACGCAAGCACGACTCGCTTCTTCATCATAAGGTGCGTTCTTTTGAGACCCAACTCAATGTTTTTCAGGAGATGACTGTGGCACAGGCAGTGCTCTCTGATCCTGAAACCGCAGCAGTTGAAATTAACCGTGTTATCGAGAGAATAAAAGCAACAAAAAGGCCGGGTTATATCGAATTGCCCCGCGATATGGTGGATGTAGAGATAGGCCGGTCACAGGTAACTGTTTCAGAAGAATCCTTAAATATCAATAAGGTTGCCGCTAATGAAGCTCTTGGCGAGGTGCAAGCTATGATAGCTTCGGCTGAACGGCCTATAGTTATAGTCGGGGCTGAAGTGCATCGTTTTGGCCTGCAGCCATTGCTTCTGGAATTTTTAGAACGCTCAGGGCTTCCGTTTGTGACCGGGATCTTAGGCAAATCAGCAGCATCGGAAAACCACCCGCAATTTATCGGTGTATATGCCGGAGGAATGAGCCCCGATGATGTGCGGGAGGCTGTAGAAAATTCCGATTGCGTTATTGCAATAGGACCTTATGTTACAGATCTCGCTACAGGTATATTTACCCACCATATAGATGTCAGCCAGAGCATTGTGCTTGAACCTGATAGTGTTTTAGTTAAGCATCACAGTTATCCGGATGTGGGCATGAAATATTTTCTTGAATGCTTAAATAAGTCTTTTTCAGCACCCAAAAAGGCAACTGCGCGGCCGAAGAGGCATGAACTTGCGCCATTTGTTCCGCAGGCGAAAAAGAAGATCACCATGGATCGCCTTATTGCTTGTGTCAATACTTTTTTAGACGATAATACTACCGTGATCGCCGAGCCGGGAGACCCGCTTTTTGGCTCACTTGATCTATGTGTTCATGGGGCGACTGGATTTATTTCTCCGGCATATTATGCTTCAATAGGTTTTGCAGTGCCGGCGTCGATCGGCGCGCAGTTTGCCGCGCCTGATCATCGCCCGCTTGTCCTTGTCGGAGACGGGTCTTTCCAGATGACAGGGATGGAGCTTTCGGTCAGCGCCCGTTATGGGCTGAATCCGATAGTAATTATCCTTAATAATGGCGGATATGGGACATTTCGTTCCATGATAGACGGAGCCTTTAACGACATTCATCCCTGGAAATATGCAAAGATTATTGATATTATCGGCAAGGGCAAAGGATACACAGTTTCAACAGAAGATGAATTATCAACCGCACTTTCATCTGCAAAGAAGAATAGCTCTTCACCAAGCATCATAGATGTTCGCCTGGGAAGATATGACTGCTCTGAAAGGTTAAGAAAGTTGACAGATACGCTTAAGAATCGAATAAAATAGAGGTATTATAACGGGTCATGAGAAACGTGAGCGGGAAAAGAGCAGTCGGTATTTAAAAAAATGGGGACAGTCCACTCGTAAACTCTACGTTAACGCTTGGGACAGTCCCCATTTTTCCGGAGGGCTCGGCATTTCCTCGGACATTTCGTCCTCGGTCGCTCTTCGCAATGACGGAAAAGTTAAGAATAAAAAAGCTAACCATCTGTTTATTGTCCTAACTATTGTTAACTGATATAATATCACTGTTCTAGATAAAGGCAACCCTGTGGTAACATAGGGGCGCAAAATTTGGGCTCTGGAATAGCGAATATTATATTGATTCGTAGTATTATTTTAGAGGGCCAGATCGCCTAGAAAAAAGGTGATCTGGCCTTTTTATGTAAAACGCGGATATATGTTTATAACCTGGGATCCGGAGCTGTATTATCCTTGCCCAAATGGGGTAATGCAGCTCCCCCGGGTTAAGAGGGTAGAAAAATGAATATGTTAAAGAACAGATACAGGATATTAGGGAAGATCGTGGCCATGGCCGTAGTGTGCCTGTTTTCCTTCAATACTCTTACCTGGACTATGCCGCCGCAGAGTGTTCCGGGCAGTAGTTCTACGCTTGCTGTCCAGTCCATATTCAGACCCATCCTGGATATGACCGGGTTTGAATACAGTACCCAGCTCAGAGTCGAGGTAACCATGATCCTTGAGATGATCCTGCAAGATGACAGGAGACCTTTCCAGGATATTAATGCCGTGCTTGATGAATGGTACACCGGGGCTCCGGATAAGAGACGTTTATTGAATGTAATATCCGGTCCGGCACTTGACGGGGATACTGTAGCGGTAGAGGTCGAGGTGTTTCAAGGCCCCCGGAGGGGGGAGAAGTTCAGGATCGTTTCGAGTTGTAAAAGTTTGGATGAATATTACGAGGATGTAAGCAGGGTAAAGGTCGAACCAATACCTTCGGAGAAGGTGGAGGACGCGCGTCCAGGGCGCGATCCGGATGCGCCATTAAAGTCATCAAACACAATGGTCGTCACTATTGACGGGCCCTCGGGAAGCGGGAAATCCACGGTGGCCCGGATCACGGCCAAAAGACTGGGCGCTGAATTCTTATCGTACGGCAAGGTCTATAGACTGATAACCTGGCTGGCTTTGAAAGACGGTATCCGTTTAGACGATAATATCAGGGACCGGTTGGATGATCTCATTTCCATAGCCGGGAGTATTAATATGCGCTTGTTCAGCTCAAAAGAGATAAACGGAGAGATGCGCTATTTTTATTCAGGCGAGGATATCACGGAGATATTTTACTCTGAAGATATCTCGAAAAACGTGGCTTTAGTTGCCGAGATACCCGAAGTGCGGGAAATTGCCGCGAGAGAATTAAGGGAAGTGGTAGGCGATCTTACAAGGAGAGGTGTTTCCGTGGTCCTGGAAGGCCGGGTGACAGGAATAGAGATCGCGCCTGAAGCGCCTGTAAAGATATATTTGACCGCGGAACTGCGCGAGAGAGCAGGAAGAAGGGCGGATCAGATCATCGCTACGAGCGGGCTTAAAGAAGCTTACTGTCATGTTTTTGATGTCCCCGAAGACGTGTACGAACGGAAAAGGAAAACAAAGACAGAGGATGAATTGCGGGATGAAATTATTGACGCGGTCGCTGAAAGCACGACAGAAAGAGATACTCAAGATAGGGAAAGGCACCGGATGCCCGCTACCAGGCCTCCCGGCGCGGTTGTAGTTGACAGCACGGGTAAGGTTCTGAAAGAGACTTTAGACGAAGTATTTGAAGTGATCGAGGATAGCTATCCTTCTTTAAGGGAAGCGGGTTTTTCTCCCGTGACAGCGCCCGATGCTTTATACACTTTAAAGGAAGAAGCTGCCAGGGAAGTGGAAGAGGTCCTTTCCCATGAGGCAGCCAGTATTATGGTTGACCCTGAAACAGGCGAAAGGAGATATTTCAAACAGGGCAGGTCGCTCATTCCGGTCAATGCTCATGTCTATGTAAAAGAGGGAAGATCCTGGAACCTGCCTTCCGATGTTGAATTACCCGCGTATATGGATGGAATCATGAACAGTGAAGAAGGCGCTTTGTTGTTAATGGCCGGGCCGTTCTTTGTCAAACAGGAAGGAATGGCCACTGTCCGTGATATAAGGTCTCTCAGTGATCATGAGGTCTATGAAAGGTTTGGGTTGAGGAGAGTCCATGATAAGGATGGGGAGCCGTTCGAGATACCGGTATTGGGTATAGGGGGGCGTTCCATATTATTGCCTGTCCCGTATACGATCGGCAAAAGGCATGTTTTCGGGCTTGAATTCAAGAACGTGGGAACTCCGGCGTATGAAAAGCATAATATCAGCACTGATTTTCCTTCAACAACTTTTGAGGAACATGTAGGTAAGCCGGGCGTGTTCCTTGACTGGTGGCATCAGATGAGAACGCGTTATCCGGTAGGTTTAGGAGTTAATAATGCTTATCCGGAGAATAGAGAAACAGGGTTGCTGGCACGAGACGGTAAATTGACCCGCTGGACGCTTGATGTTATGCATCTGGAAGGGCCTTATTGTATTTCTTTACGCGCGCCGGTAAATGATTACCGGCGTCTTACCGCGTTCTTTGACGAAGATGAAGAGCCTGATAAAGACGCTTTTGACGCTATTTTAGAAGAATTAGGGTTGACGGTGGAGGAATATTTGCCTGAACTTGCCGCGAATTACGGGAAAAACATGAGAATTGTCGTTGCGGAAGGTATCATACAGGCCCAGCATGGCTCGATCATCAATTTTGATATCTCTGGTTACGGGACTGATTTTGAGGATTTTTACAAAATAGCGGATGCAACAGGAAGAGGCAGGGAAGATTTCTTCAAGGCTTCGATCCATGACTGGGTGGATAATCTGGTGAAAGTTATGAACATAGCGGGGCCTGAACACAAGCAGGCCATTGACAATGCGTTGAGAGAGTTTGCGGTAAGGTTTTTGCGCGGCGCTGACCGGTTGGAAGGCGTGACAATTGACGCGGATGATACGGCGGAATTAAAGGATATTATATATGAGCGCGCGCTTGATATGGCGCTTTCAGAGTTCAATCCGGAGCCCATATCCGGAGTTCCTCCCGGTTCAAAAATAATAAAGAAATACGGAAAGACCCTTTGCATTTCTCCCCGGGCGTCAAAAGGGATCAGGGAAATGCACGACTTCATAAGAAAGAAAGGCGGCGTAGTAGAAGCTTTTGGTCTGGGGCTTACCAGGAAACTTGAACATGATGAAACTACGACTGTTGTTATTGATTTCATCCCGCCGGAAGAAGATAAGATCCTGGCCGTTGAGATCGAGGACCTGTCAACATACCCGCAGGTCCAGGAGGTTATACGGGCATTGTTCAGATCAAATGAACTTACACTGACAGTTAAGGATCAAAAGATAGCTGTTATCTCTGACAATGCGCGTTATTCAATGACAATAGCGGATGACGAATGGATGAATGTGTGGGACTTCATGGGTGAATTATTGTCCCGGCACCTGCCCGCTGACGTTGATAAGATGAAAGATCTAATAAGACAGGAGGGCGATATATCCCTGCCAACAGACATTGAAATGATCGTATCCTGCCGGAACTCATTTTTTTCAGACAGTTATTTTGAGAGGGTTAATGAGGAAGCCGGAAAGCAGAAGGCCTTGCCGAATTACTCCGCCCATTATCATCCTAACGTAGCATTCAGGGGTTTAAGTCCGAAAATGATATCTGAGCGGATCGTGAAGCCCTCTTCTTCAGACATAAGCCAGATGGAGAGAAGCGGGGTTGAATGGTTTGAGATAATGACTTTTGGCGGCGCTAAAAGACCTGATCCCGAAACAGGGGTCACAAGCGAATTTTATTACATGGAAGAGGCCTACAGGCTGGCAGAGAGGGTAAGGGAGGTTTATTATGAGCTGTTCGAACTTCCGCAGGAAGAGGCCACTCCTGAAAGGCTAAGTGCCATAGTCCAGAAATTCGTCCCGGTCTTTGAAGCCGCGTTATCCGCGGATTTTGCGCCTGACAGGATAGTTGAATACGCTGTCGGCGAACATTATTATTTAAATCTGACCAGGCATAAAAAAGCTCCGACGTTAAAAAGTTTTGTTTACAAGAATATACTTCCAAAAGTGCTCTTTCCTTATACTGAAGATCCGGTAAGCAGACTAAAGAGTATCACACCTGATATGCTCAGGGAACACTGGCGGAGCGGTACACCGGCTTTGTTCCACAGGTTATGGGGGATCGGCCTGGAGAGCTATAATGCCTGGCGGAGCATACAAAGGGAATATGATCTTATGGGATTGACCGGTCTCCCGCTTGAAACAGACCCGGGGAAGATCAACGCGGGAGTTCTGCTGGGGACAACAACTATAATGGGACAGGGATTTCTGTCCCCTTGTGTTGTAGATCTTGAAAGGCGTGAAAAGTTGCTCGGTATTCTGAAAGCACGGATCAGCGGCGAGTCTGTGAAGCCAGATGAACTATCACTTGATGGATTGATCGACCTTGCAACAGTTATGCTCTTTCTCGATCTGATAGGCCGAAAAACAGGTGATATGATCGAATACATGGATTATGAAACCGCTATAGATCATTTTGACAGCTACCTTTATGATCTATCTGAAATAGAGCCGATCTTAGGAAGGCAGGATAATATATCCGATAATTTTGAACTTTTTAAGACCATAAGAAAGATCGCAAGGGCAAGGGAAGTGATCGATATTTTGTGGAAATCCGTCGCCGGGGGATATTTGGCAATGAATAACAGGCGTATTGATGGGGAATTGCTGGATATTTTTCAGTGGGAAAACAGGGAAGAAGCGGGGGACATAGCTGATAAAGAACCGAAGCTGAAGCATCTTTTTGGTAACTCAGGGGCAAAATACTATTATCATCTGACCGTATTGGAAAGCCGTCTTAGGGAAAAACTCGCCGGGCGGATCGAGAAAGATCCGGAGAGCGGAAAAATGATAATAGCCAAGACCCTTAGCAATGTCAGGGAAGAGCTTGCGGACGTGGAGGATCAGTGTATTGACTGGTTGCTGGACATACACGAAAGCGCGACCGAAGAGAAGATCGATCACGGTGAATATCCCGGGCAGTATTCCGGATACAACGGGACTCCATACTTTGTTATTAAAAATGTTATGGATGAGCTTTTGTTGGGTCCGGATGACGTGTTTTATGATCTTGGTTCAGGATTCGGGCGCGCTGTGCTTGCCGCGGGTTTTCTGACACAGGCAGGTAAGGCCATGGGGGTCGAACTGGTGGGTGAAAGAATGGCTGAATGCCGCAGGGTGGCGGAGAAATGGGGGTTGCGGAACGTGGAGGTCATCCAAGGGGATGCCAGTTCCGATGCGCTGGATCTCAGCGAGGGCACAGTGTTTTTTCTGTTCAATCCGTTCACTCCAGGAATATTGAGAAAGGTGCTGGCGAAACTCGAGAGAGTCGCGGAGAATAAAAAGATACGGATCGTTTCATGGGGTGGAACGTTAAATGAATATCTGGAAGAAGAGTGTGAAAAAGGATGGCTTCACAGGAAAACGGTTATAGATCATTTCAAGTGGGAAGTAATTATTTACGAGTCGGACGAAGTAGAGGATGTTGAGCCGGTGATACAGCGAACAGAGGAGAGAGAGGAAGAAAAATTCCTTGGCGAGATCAATACCGGAAACCGGCGGTTGTTCAGCATGGTAGAGTCGGCCATGGCAGAAGCGCCTGGCAAGACGGCTGGAGAAGGAATCCCCGTGGATGTTGTTGTGGATCTATCGTTGATACCCAAAGAGGACCTTCAGGCGAACATGGAGACCTGGGCGAGTTTGATCCTCTTGTGCAGGGAACTTGATAACGTGAATTTTTCATTTGAGCTTCCTGATCTGTTGGATGGCGCAAATGTTCCGGATGCCCTGGCAAACGATATTGAGAACGCGGCATCGGAATATGAAGCAGTAGCATTGCTGAAAAAGGAAATAAGGGGAAAAGCAGTATTATTTGGCATGGATGGAGATATTGAAGAATTAATAAAAAAGCGCATCAATACTCCAAGACGCGATAACGCGATAGAAATACCCATAGTCTCAAAGGCATGGCTGGAATGGATGAGGGACAGGGATGCGGAAATGGCTCCCAATCAATATCCTGTTGCGCTGAACGGGATTACGGCAGAGGACGATGAACAGGTTCTGCTCAGGAATTTTGATGCCGCATTGACCATAGGGCTTGCCAAAGCAGCGCTGGTCATGGCGCAAAGGAGGGACGCTGAAAAAAGTGAAGAGGAAGAGAAGGAATTACCCGGATTAAGGAAAGAAGTATTTAACAGGCTGCAGAAGGTGTATGAAGTCTTTTTCGGCGATAGTGTGATACTGACAGAAGATACTCTTGATAATATGATACATCCGTCCTCCACGGTAAGAAGGAACCTGGCCATAACGCTTGCCTTGCCGCCCATACTCAGAATGCCGGTCCAGCAGTTGCGGGATTACCATGCGAAGATCCAGTTGTTGTTGCAGGCCGCGTAAGCCAACATAGATGAAATAATTTGAAAGAATTTCCCCTTTTCAGGTGTCTATTATAGTAATAGTAAGGGACAGCGTATATGAAATGGAGGAGATTGTATGATTAAAATGCCAGTTTCCAAAGAAATTATTATACGAAAGATTTTGCTTATAAGAGGGTGCAGAGTTATGCTTGATAAAGATTTGGCAGAGCTTTATGGAGTTTCTACAAAGGTTTTAATTCAAGCAGTAAAGAGAAACCTGCAGCGGTTTCCGGATGATTTTATGTTTCAGCTGACAAAACGGGAATTTTCTCATTTGAGGTCACAATTTGTGACCTCAAACCGTGGTGGTAGAAGATATTTACCATATGTATTTACTGAGCAGGGCGTAGGAATGCTTTCAAGCGTCTTGAAAAGCAAAAGGGCCATTCAGGTAAATATAGCAATTATGCGGACATTTGTAAAATTGAGAGGGATTATATCTGCTAGTAAAGAGCTTTGTCATAAGTTAGATCAGTTGGAAGGAAAAATCGAAAAACATGATCAAAAGATAAAAATGATTTTTGAAGCTATTCGGGAACTCATGAAGCCTTCTATTGGAAAAGAAAAACCCGGCATAGGATTTCATGTTAAATATAAGTAGTGATTTTCAAAGTCGTTCCTTCCACACAATGCGCATAACGCATTACGATATTACTTTTCTTATTGACATAACCCGGCGCAAGTGATATTATACAAAAGTTAGATTCAATGCTGCCCTTTCACAATAGCAATAATTCATACCGATGAAAAAATGCGATAAAAGAAATATACTTTACCGGGAATGGGGATGCTCCTCGCCAAAGGCTATAGTGCTATTGGTCCACGGCCTTGGCGGGCACAGCAATAACTGGGAGTACCTGTCCGAATATCTGCAAGAAAAAGATATCACTTCTTACGGGATCGAGCTTAAGGGTTTTGGCGCGACAGAAGATCTAAAGGGCCATATAGATTCCTTGAATACCTACATCAAAGATGTCCGCCGTCTGAATAATATTATCAAGAGAAGGCATAAGGGGAAAAAGGTTTTTCTCATCGGCGAGAGCATGGGCGGGATCATCGCTTTTATGACAGCGATAAAGAAACCCGATCTCTTTGACGGGATCGTGTGCATCTCCCCGGGCTTCTGGAGCCTTCTGAAATTCTCGTTCCCGGATTACGTCAAAATGATCTCAGCCAGGTTCTATAAGCCTGATAAACAGTTTAGAATGCCTTTTGATTCCCGGATATGCACGCGGGACCCCGAGATGCAGAAGATGATCGATGCGGATCCGCTTGAGCATAGATTTGCCACACCAAAGCTTCTGCAAAGCATACTTTTAGCACAGATATACAGTAGATTTTTCAAACACAAGATCAGCACGGACATATTGTTCCAGGTTGCCGGGAACGATGAATTTGTGGATACCCCGACAAGCATAAAGATATTCGAAGGATTGAGAGCTAGAAACAAAAAATTGATCGAATATGACGAAATGAAACATTCTCTTGTGGCAGAGATCGGAAAAGAGAAGGTCTTTGAGGATACCCTCCAATGGGTGCGGGAGAGACTGTGACACAGATCAATTCACTGGTCAAAAAGGTTTTAAAGAACGTCACTATTACGGACATCCTGGAAGCGATAAATAAAAAGTACGGTAACAGGCCCGCTCTCAGGATCAACATGGAAGACGGATCCAGCAGGCAGATCACATTTGTCAAGCTTGGCCGTAAAGTGATCGGCGTTTCTTCCGCGCTCATCAACCTGGGCATAGAAAAGAACGACAGGGTCGCGATACTGTCCGAGAACAGGCCCGAATGGGCGATCGCTTTCTTCGGCATCATATCATGCGCCGCCACGGTGGTTCCCATAGACATAAAATTGAGCGACAAAGAGATCCGGTTCATACTTGACGATACCCAGACAAAATGCGTATTCGTCAGCAAGAAATATATAGGCGTGATAGATAACTTGCGATCCGACCTTCCTCACATTGAAAGGGTCATACTGCTGGACGAAAACGGCCGAGAGGACGTAATATCGTTAAAAGGGTTGAAAAAGCACAGGGGAAAAGAGAGAGGCCGCCCCATATCTACTGAAGACACGGCATTGATAGTATATACTTCCGGGACGACCGGTATCGCCAAGGGCGTGGAGATCAGCTGTAAGAACCTTTTGTTCCAGGTCATGACGTTCAGCAAGATGATCCATTGCGGCACCAGGGATAGATTCCTTTCCATTCTGCCGTTAAACCATATGCTGGAAATGACAGGCGGTTTGATCGTTCCCTTGTACGGTGGGTCATGTGTTACTTATTGCGACAGTCTAAAACCCACCACTTTGCTTCCGCTTATGAGAAAGTGCCGGACCACGGCCATGATCTGCGTCCCTCTGGTACTGAAGATGCTCCACGGCGGGATCATGAAAAAGGCGGATAAATTGTCCCCTTCCAGGCAAAAAGTGTTCAAGACCTTTTTATCGATCTCCAGATTTCTGCTTAAATTCGAGATAAGGATCGGGAAATTATTGTTCAGGCCCGTTCATGAGGAATTTGGCGGCCGGCTGCGCGGGTTCGTAAGCGGCGGCGCGCCGCTGGATGTTGACATAGAGGTTGACTTGAATGCCATGGGGTTCAGGGTGCTGCAGGGTTATGGCCTTACCGAGACCGCTCCCGTGATATCGGTCAATACCTACCGGATGACTAAATTCGGTTCTGTGGGCAGGCCACTGCCAGGAGTTGACGTGAGGATCATTAAAGAGAGCAATGCCGCCCTTGAAGGTGAGATCCTGACCCGCGGGCCGCACGTGATGAAGGGCTATTTCAGGAATCTGGAAGAGACCAGGGCTGTCATGAAAGACGGCTGGTTTTCTACGGGCGACCTCGGGTATTTTGACAAAAACGGATTTCTTCACATATCCGGCAGGTTGAAGAATCTGATAGCCTTAGGCACTGGCAAAAAGGTCTTTCCGGAAGAGGTGGAAGCGGTCATAGGGAAGAGCCCTTATATAAAGGAGATGTCCGTTTTGGGAAGGATCGCTACCCGGGGCCTGCGCGAAGGACACGAAGAGGTTTTTGCCGTTATTGTGCCGGAACATGAATTATTCGAAGAGAGCGAAAGAACCGATAAGCAAAAAATGAGGGACAGGATATCGTCTGAGATCGCCCGTTTAAGCAAAAGTCTGGCTGTCCATAAGAGAATAATGGATTTCGATATCTGGGAAGAGGAACTTCCCAAGACAGTGACCAGAAAAATAAAGAGAAAAGTACTGGTCGATATGATCAATGAAAAAAGGGGGACAGACACCATTTTTGTTTAAGATACTGTCACCAAAAATGGTGTCTGTCCCCCTTTTTATTCGGATTAAGAACTTGCTTTTTAAAAATAAGAAGGTATACTTGCGGTTAGATTATAGAAAGACAAAGTAAGATACTTTAAAAAGAAATTATACAGGAGCGAAAAAGGCAGACCACGCGAAAGCGTGGGACGCAAAGCTTAAGAGCCTAAAGCCGTAAGGCAAAGGCAGTCAGCTGCCGGTCCGGGGAGATCGTATAAAACCCACAGGCGGCTGTCTGTGGGTTTTTTTTGAAAATAGAAAGATAGTATCAAACAAGGAGGTGGGGAGATGAAAGGTTTGAAGTTGTTGTTGCCATTGGTGCTTATCCTTTTTGTCGCCAGCATTTGTTTTGCTGATGAGGTGAAGGGGAAGATCACAGTGGTTGATCTTGGGGGCAATATCATCGAGGTCTCAGGGGTCCGGGTTGCTTCACAGACTGCGCAGATAGAGGATGAGATGGATCGACGCATAGATCTCGGAGGACTGAAAGTCGGTGATTATGTCGAGATTGACGGGTTTTTCACGGAACCCGGTCTGCTGTCAGCGAGCAGTATCGAGAAGAAGCTCGCTGGGATCGACAAGCTCAAAGGTACGATCAGCCGGGTTGACTCGGAAGGCCGTCAACTGCTCATCGGCGGAGTAACTGTGATAGTTCCTAACACCGCATTGATAGAGGGAGAGGAAGACGTGCGTATACCGCTTCAGCAGCTGCGTGCGAACTACATTGTGAAGTGTGAGGGGACATGGACAGGTCCCAGGGAACTCACGGCTGTCAAAGTGGAGACGGATTAAGAAAAAGAGGAGAAAAAGAGGGACAGATACCATTTTTGTTGAAAATGTTGTCACCAAAAATGGTATCTGTCCCTCTTTTTCTCCTGACACCGCCTTGACAATACCCGCGATACAAAGCATACTTAATTTGTTCTAGCTGAGAAAGCGGGGTGGACTTATAATGCATCATTTTCTTATGTCATTCGGGAAAATCTTTGTATTGATCCACGGGTTCATAATACTCGGTGTTTTAGCGCTCATTGCTATTTTGGTATGTATTATTGTTCCGATCTATGCCAGGGCCAGGAGGAACATACGCTTTCATGAAACGCTGCGAGAGATGCCAGGTATGTTCCTTTTTGTTTTTTCCAATATCATCCCCATCATCTTTATTGTTCTGCCGGTATTTCGCACGTTAAAACGGAACGCGAAGAAAGAAAAAATAGAGAGATCATATACATTCGATATTAATAAACTGCAAAAAGGGGATGTAATATTGACCGGAAGAGACGATTGGGGGTATTCTGCGGCCATACAAGCCGCGAATATATTGACACAGGGAACAGAGAACCGGTACTGGACGCACGCCTGCATATATACCGCCAGGAATACGGTTATCGAGGCTCAGACCGGGGGAAAAGGGGTTATTGAACGGGACCTGACCGGGAATTATGAAAAAAAAGGTTATAAGATGATGGCGTTGAGGCATAAGTATATGAACGAGGAGGATATTGACAAACTGGTGGAATTCGGGAGAAAGCAGGTCGAAAGAAAATGCCAATATGATTCGTGGGGCCTTGTTTTTTATGTCATAAACACAATAATACCTCCGATGTTCAGCGCCTGGCTTTCAGGGGAATACGGCGATTATGTTGACAGGCTGTTCAATATAACGAAATCATATTTTTGTTCAGAACTGGTCGCTGACGCGTTCAAGGTCGGAGTGGGGAAACCGGTCTTCAGCACCGAAAGTTGGCGTGTAAAACCGACGGATTTCAGGACGAATTTATTTTTCGAAGAGATAAAAGACGTATGTAAACCCAAAGAGGATCAGGGCCACTAAAAAGGAGGTAGGTCATGCCATGGAAAGCGTTCTGGCAGACAATAATACTTATAGTTATCGCGGCGTTTATCTTTGGGATCGCGGATTTTTGTGTGAAGGTCGCGGGGTGGAAGATCTGGCACAGGGATAAGCGTGTGATGATGGAAAGAAGAGAGATGCCAGAGGACGGCGGCAGGATGATGCGTCGCAGGGAGGAGAAATGACTAAGAGGGGGATCCTTATAGTAGTCCTGGTGCTGATGCTTCTCCTGGTGGTCTTTACGGTCCAGAATTATGAAGCGGTCCAGATCCGTTTCCTGTTCTGGTCGATCACGACGAGCAGGGCTATCATAATATTTTTGAGCTTTTTTATCGGGGTTCTTGTAGGCTGGGTTATTCCTCTTGTGAAAAGAAGCAAGGAGAAATAGTGGGAGGGTTCGATAGATCGCGTCCCTGCGTTTTTGGATATGGAACTGAAACTTAAGAAAGATCTCAAATTTTTTGATGTTTTCTGTATTGCCACAGGCGCGATGATCAGTTCGGGACTCTTCATTCTGCCCGGCATGGCGTTCGGCAAAGCCGGGCCGGCCATCATTATTTCATATATTGCGGCCGGCCTCTTATGCGTTCCCACTGTATTGAGCATGGCTGAGCTTGCTACGGCAATGCCTAAATCAGGCGGGGACTATTTCTATATCATGCGGGGGTTCGGGCCCTCTATAGGCACGATCGCGGGATTCAGCACCTGGTTCGCCCTGAGCATGAAGAGCGCGTTCGCGTTGATAGGTATCGGAGCTTACCTTGCCAAGATACTCAACTGGCCCTTGAACCTGATAGCCCTGGCTTTCTGTTTGTTCTTTGTCCTGCTGAACCTCCTGGGCGTTAAATCAGCGAGCAGGTTCGAAGTGATCATGGTCGTTGGTCTTGTAGGGATCCTCATCGCGTATATTTTTATGGGGACGTCGCTTGTGAACCTGTCACATTTTGCCAATTTTTTCAGTAAGGGTGGGGGCGCTATTGTGGCAACGACCAGTTTCGTGTTCATATCCTACGGGGGTTTGACCACGATCGTGGCCATAGCTGAAGAGGTGAAAAACCCCCAGAAGAACCTGCCTGCCGGTTTATTCTGGGCGCTTATTGTGACTTCGATCCTTTACACGTTGACGATAATCGTGACCATAGGGATCCTTGATCCCGGCAAACTCGCGGGATCACTTACCCCTATCTCCGACGGCGCTGCCATGGTGGGACGTAAAGGCCTGCAGATCGCGGTCGATATCGGAGCTTTCCTGGCGTTTATCACTACCGCTAACGCGGGGATATTAACGGCTTCAAGGTATCCATTCGGCATGAGCAGGGATAAGATCCTCCCCAAAGTTTTTCAGAAGGTCAGCAAAGTCTTCAGGACCCCATATATCGCGGTTTTATTTACCGGCGCTTTTATGGGCGCGGTCCTGTTCCTGAAACTTGACGACCTGGTCGAGGTGGCTTCAAGTATCCTTATACTCCTGTACGTGTTCGCGAATATCACGCTTATCCTGTTCAGGGAAAGCAAGATATCCAGTTACAGGCCGAAGTTCCGGGCTCCGTGTTATCCTTACCTGCAGATACTGGCGATAATCGGCGGGATATTCCTGATAGAAGGGCTGGGGGACTTCTATGTTTTTCTGATGCTGGTCTTCCTGTCTCTGGCCTTCCTCTGGTACAAGTTCTACGTCAGGGACAAGGTTGTCAAGAATTCAGCGCTGCTCTTTTTTATGGAACGGCAGGTCCTGAGAAGAAGGGAAGGAGTGCCTACCGAGAACATCCTCACCGAGTTAAGGGATATCGTGTTGCAGAGGGATGAGCTTGCCGAGGACAGGTTCCATGAGTTGGTCAAAGACGCTGACTTCATGGAAATAGAGGAGCCGGTCAAGTATGAGGAGATGTTCAAGCGGGCCGTGAATTTTTTCGGGGGCAAGTACGAGATCAATCCCCGGGAACTTTTAAGGAAGTTCATCGAGAGGGAAAAACAGGCGAGCACCTATGTCAGCGAAGGCCTGGCAATACCTCATATTGAGGCTGAGACCGGACGGGCCAGGGTCCTGCTTGTAAGGGCGAGATCCGGGGTCATCTTTCGCGAGGACAACGTCGCGCATATGATCTTTATTTTGATAGCGCCTTCCACAGATCACGAGCTACATCTCAAGCTGCTCGCGGCCATAGCCCAGATCGCGCAGGATCCGGGGTTTGAGGAGGCCTGGATGGACGCGGTGGGCGGGGAAGACCTGAAGAACGTCGTGCTCCTGGCGGATCGGGAGCGGGAATCGGCGGCGTAGCAGTGGTCGGATTTATCCGACCCTCGGACATCTTAATCTCAGTGGACCCCTGACTTATAATGTGACTATATGGATATCGTAAAGAAAAAACAGGTTATTATGCCGTGGCTGATATGGGGCGCGTCCGCGCTGTTTGCGTTTTTTGTGTTTTTTCTGCAGATCATGGTCAGCGTCATGGTAGATCCGCTTAAACAGGCATTTAATATTACAAACGTAGGCATAGGATTTGTTGCATCGTCTTTCTTTTATACTTACACAATTATGCAGATACCGATCGGGGCGCTTATTGATAAATACGGTGTAAAGAGGATTTTGGCCATATCTGTAGTAGGGACATTTTTTTCCTGTGTCCTGTTTTCACTGGCTGGTTCTTTCTCCTCAGCTATTGCGGCAAGAATAGCCATGGGGTTATTTGCCGCATCGGCATTTCCGTGTGCGTTCTGTCTGGCCGCCATTTGGTTTCCGTCGAACTTGTTTCCTACTGTAGTAGGATTTACAGAGATGCTTGGAATGATCGGCGCCGCGTTTGGGGCTGACCTTTTATCCATGTTCGTTATACATTACGGCTGGCGGAGCGCAGTACTCCTATGCGCCTATTTTGCCGCAGTTATAGGCTTCTTGATCATATGTGCGGTTAAGGACCGCAGATCCGGGGGGATGATAACAGATGAGGGAGCTATTGAGGAAACAGAAAGAAAAAATGAAGCTATAGAGAAGTCTCTTGTGGATAAGATCAAATGTGTTCTACTGAACAGGCAGCTGCGACTTTTAAGCCTGTTTACGGGGCTGACTTTTGTTCCACTGATATCTTTCGGTGGATTGTGGGGTATTCCGTTTATCAGAAGCAAATATCCAGTCGGGCTCGGATTTGCCGCCAGCTGTATGGTCCTGTTATTTGTAGGCGCCGCTGCGGGAAATCCGATCATAGCCTGGCTAAGTCATAAGTTTAAGAAAGAAAAAGAGTTCATGTTCTGGGGGCCTATTATTTCTTTGGTTTCAATGTGTATTATTCTTTATGTCAGACTGCCTTATGACCTGTTATTTCTACTGTTGGTGATCCTTGGGTTTTCAAGTGCTGTTTACATTATTCCCTTCTCTATTGTAAAAAAGACCGTTTCAAGAGATGTCCTGGGAACAGCTATGTCGTTCACGAGTGCTCTCTGCGGCGGTTTCGGAGCGCTTCTTATGCAGCCGGCAATAGGCTGGCTGATCCACATCAATGAAGGGCATAGCATAAAGTTTATTGAGTTTGCCGGTTTTCCAAATCCATATGCCGTTGGATTGACTTTAATTCCGGCCTGTCTTATCCTGTCCCTGCTGGTGTTGGTTATGATCAAAGGGGAGGCTTGCCGTTTGGGCAAAAGCCAGGTATTATTATCATAATGATAACAAGAAGATCCATAGTATATAATTTTTGTATTCCCGCATTTCTTTCTGTATTTTTTCTTGCCGGCAGTGTGCACGGTCAGGATCTGTCTTCGGAAGAAAGATACCCCGGCAGGAAACCCAGAACAGTGGCGTTTATCGCCGACGGTGAGGACAACATCGTCAAAGAGGCCATAGAGTGCATAGAAAAAGAGCTCACCGCACTGATAGAGAACAGGTATCCGATAACATATATTGATGACGTGTTCGGTGAGTACGACGCGAAGGTCATCCGTCAAAAACTCGACACGCTCCTGCGCGAGGAAAAAGTCGACCTTATAATCGTCGTGGGCATGATGACCGGTCTTGTCGTACTGGATGAGCGGGACCTGCCCAAGCCGGTCATACTTACTGATGTGTATGACATTGACGTTTTCAGCATGCCGTTCAAGGACGGGACATCGGGAAGGAAGAATCTCACTTATCTCGCGACAAAGGGCAAGCTGGAAAATGATATCAAGACTTTCAAGGAATTAGTGCCTTTTAAAAAGCTGCATGTGCTCATAGACAGGGAATACGTGGATACTGTCAAAAAAGTCCTGCGCGACGCCGGGGACATAGAGACCGAGGTAGTGTTTGTGGAATATGGGAGGACAGCCGAAGAAACGCTTGCCGAGCTTGATAAAGAGCTTGACACGGAAAACGTAGAGGCGTTCTACCTTACGCCTTCGGACCTTTTTACCGGGGGTTACAGGCACGAGCTGATAACTGGACTGGATGCGAGAGATGTCCGCACGTTCTCCAGGATGGGTTCTGATGTTATCGAGGAAGGTATCCTGGCCGGTCTTGTGCCGAGATCTCCCACCAAGTTCGCCAGGAGGGTGGCTCTGAACGCTGACAGGATATTCAGGGGCGAAAAGGCAGAGGACCTGCCTGTTCTGTTCAAGATAATAGAGGAACGGCTCGTTATAAACGCGCGGACCGCGCGGGAGATAGGCGTATCCATACCTTTCTCCGTGATGCTTGACGCTAAGGTCCTTTATGCTTTTGAGGGCTATGGAGAAGAGCTCACGTGGTTGCGGGCCGTAGAGGAAGCTCTGGAAAATAACACGATCTTCAGGATCAGGGATGAAGAGATCAAAGTGGCCAAGGAGAACAATCTTCTCAGGTGGGCGGATTATTTGCCGTTCATTGAATATAATCTTCAATTTAATGTCTTTGATTCCGAGACCGCGAAGCAAGCCGTCGGGCTCATACCCAAGCGGTACCTGAAGAACAGGTTCACGTTAAACCAGCTCATATTCAGCGATCCCGCGCTGGTCAGTATAGAAAACAGCAGAAAACAGATACAGATCCAAAGGCTGCGAAGGCATTCCCAGAGTCTTGATATAACTGAAGAGACTTCCTGGACATATCTTGATTATCTTATACGAAAATCCCTTTATAAGGTGGATGCCCAGAACCTTGAAGCGACCAGGCAGCATCTCCGGGTGGCAGAGAAGCGCTTTGATATTGGGATAGGGGCCAAGGAAGAGAAATTCCGGTGGCAGTCAGAAGTCGCGGACAAGGAGGCCAGGCTCATAAGGGCCGAGTCCGAGATATATACAGCCAGGGTCGAGCTGAACCAGCTGATGGACCGTCCCCAGGAGATGCCGTTCGCCGAAGAGGATGTCGGAATGGAACTGACCAGGTATTATCTGGGCGGCGGGGAGATAAAAAAATTCGTCAGAAATGAGAACATGCTGGGGGTGTTCATAAATTTCATGGTAGAAAACGCCATGGTGTATTCTCCTGAGATAAAGGCGCTGCAGATAAGCGTTGAGCAGCACAGAAACACAAAGGACCTGGCAATCCGGAAGTTCTTCCTTCCCGAAGCAAGACTTGACGGGTATCTCGATCAGAGGTTAGAGAAAAAATATTACGCCACAATACCGGAGAACGATCATGACGACTGGTATATGGGCATAAATGTCTCATATCCCATTTTTGAAGGAGGCGCGAAAGGTTTCAATGTTGACAAGCAGAGGGCCGAGATGGACGGGCTTATCTTTAAGAAATATCTAACGCAACAGTTTACAGAGCTGAATGTCAGGACCGCCGCGTACAAGATATATTTTTCGTTCCCGAACATAAAACTCAGCTACACTGCCATGGTGAATGCCACGAAGAACTATGACATCCTGCAGAAGAAATACGCCAAAGGAACGGCATCAATAACCGACCTGATAGACGCGCAGAGGGATAAGTTCACCCGGGAGGGTCAAGCCGTGATAGCTGTATACAGGTTCCTTCAGGACCTTACCGAGCTGGACAGGGCAGTGGGCCGTTTTATGTTATTCGCGACGCGGGATGAGAGAATAGAGTGGCTGGAAGAGTTGAGGGAATATTTCGCTGAGAAGGGCATTGAAGTGAGCCCGTAAATAAGGAGAATATATGAAGATCGCTCGATCTGGTATTATATTATGTCTCGTAACGGGTATTGTGTTCCTGAACGGATGCGGCCGAAAAAAAGTTGCGGAAGAGTCCCAGATCGCTCGGCCGGTGAAGACGATGGTCATCCAGGGCGCCGCTGATATTACGCGGACTTATCCGGGAAAGGTGCAGGGGACGCAGAGGGTCAACCTGTCTTTCAGGGTTTCCGGACCCCTTGTAGATCTGCCCATAAACGAGGGGGATAAGGTCAAAAAGGGGCAGCTTCTGGCAAGGATAGACCCGCGCGACTTTAACGTGGCGCAGGAAAAGGCCAGGGCGGAATACGAAAAAGCAGACGCGGATTTTAAGCGCTACCTGGCCCTTTATGAAGACGACGCGATCCCTCTGGCCGACCTTGACCTGTACCGCGCGAAACGCGACGTCGCGAAGTCCGAGCTGGATAAGGCCAGCGACGCGTTGAACGATACATATCTTAAGGCGCCTTTCGACGGGATCATAGGGGAAAAGTTCGTGGAAAATTACGAATATGTCCAGGACAAGCAGAACATACTCAGCATGAACGATGTCTCAAAGGTAGAGATCGTCGTTGATATGCCCGAAGGTGTAATAGCCAGCGCTAAAGAAGGGATCGAGATAAAGCTTGAGGTGAGTTTTGACTCTGCCCCGGGCAGGGAATTTCCTGTTACGATCAAGGAAGTCAGCACCCAGGCGGACCCGGAAACACAGACATACAAAGTGACAGTGATAATGCCCCAGCCCGAAGGGGTCAACATTCTTCCCGGCATGACCGCTTCGCTTCAGACCCGGATCTCTCCGGAAGATCTAAAAAAAATCAGCGGGAAACAGGAGATAACCGTTCCCGTGACAGCTGTATTTCCCGATGAAACGGGCAAATCTTTCGTGTGGGTGGTTGATCCGAAGGACCTGACCGTTCATAAGCGAGAAGTGAAAGTCGGCGCGATCACAGGAACAGCCGGTATCCAGGTCCTTGGCGGCCTTTCAGCCGGGGAAAGGATAGTGGTCTCGGGAGTAAACCAGGTTCAGGAAGGCACGAAGGTCAAGCTGGATTACCATCTCATGAAAAAGACAGTAGGGGGAACGGACCCGCAATGAACATAGCGGAACTTTCGATAAGAAAAAGCGTGATCACAACGGTCCTGACCGTGCTTGTGGTCTTAACGGGGATAAACGCCTATAAACACCTGAGCAGGCTGGAGGACCCGGAATTTACCATCAAGGAAGCCGTGATATACACGCCGTATCCGGGAGCGTCAGCGGATGAGGTGTCGCAGGAAGTATCGAACGAGATAGAGAAGGCTGTCCAGGAACTCGGCCAGCTTGATTTTGTCGAGTCCAGGTCCGAGCGCGGCCTCTCCATCGTAAAGGCCACGATGCTGGACAAATATGATAAGGCGACCCTTCCGCAGGTATGGGACGAGCTCCGCCGCAAGATCCACGATTATCAGGACCGGCTGCCGCCTGGCGCCGGCCCGTCCATTGTGAACGATGACTTCGGCGACGTGTACGGTGTCTTCTTCGTCGTGACCGGGGAGGGGTTTACCTACGCTGAACTCAAGGACGTGGCGGACTTTCTCAGGCGTGAATTGCTTCTTGTCAAGGACGTGAAAAGGATAGTCTTTTACGGTGAACAGCCGGAGACCGTTTACGTGGAAATGTCCCGCGAAAAGATGTCGCAGCTCGGCATATCTCCCGATGATATCTACAAGGCGCTCGAGGATAAGAATATCGCGGTCGATTCGGGAAGGATAAAGATAGGGCCCGAATATCTTGCTATCAACCCGACCGGTGAGTTTGTCTCTGAAAAACAGTTCGGTAACCTGCTTGTCAGCCCGGAAGGGTCGGACAAGCTCGTGTACCTCAAGGACGTGGCTATTATAAAGCGGGGATACAGGGAGCCATCGATCAATATAATGAAGTACAACGGAAAACCCGCTGTGGCGCTCGGGATATCCACGGTTCTGGGCGGTAACGTCGTTACCATGGGCGAAGCGCTGCAAAAGAGGGGAAAAGAACTGATGCCGCAGATACCGCTAGGCATAGAGACGGAGATCATCTACCTGCAGTCAGAATCGGTCGTAAAAGCCGTGAACGGGTTTCTGGTAAATCTTGTGGAGGCAGTGGCCATTGTCATAATAGTCCTTCTCATATTCATGGGGCTAAGGAGCGGCCTGATCATCGGCGCGGTCCTGTTCATCACCGTATGCGGCACTTTTCTTTTCATGGGCGCTTGCCATATAACGCTGGAAAGGATATCACTGGGAGCTCTGATCATAGCGCTTGGCATGCTGGTGGATAACGCTATAGTGGTAACCGAAGGCATGAAGGTAAGGATAGAGACGGGCGGCGAGCGTATCCAGGCTGCTTCCGCGGTAGTGGGACAGACCGCGATACCTCTTCTCGGCGCCACAGCGGTCGCGATAGTCGCCTTTGCGGCTATAGGGGTGTCAAAGGACAGCACCGGTGAATACTGCCGCACGCTGTTCCAGGTCATCCTTATTTCGCTTCTGATGAGCTGGGTCACGGCTGTTACAGTGACGCCTTTCTTCTGTAAGATATTCCTTAAGGGGCCGAAACCCGGCGCGGATGGTGGCAAGCCGATGGATCCTTACGGCGGGAAGCTGTTCCAGATGTACAGAAGATGGCTTGAGGCCTGTTTGCATTACAGGTGGCAGACGGTAGGCGTTGTCGTGGCGCTTTTTCTTATCGCGTTTTTCGGTTTTGGATTTATCCCCAGGAGCTTCTTCCCGAACTCCACGAGTCCGCAGTTCCTTGTGGATGTTTGGCTGCCCCAGGGGACCCACATAGACGATACTGCCAGGGAACTCGAAAAAGCTGAAGAATACCTGATGAACATGAAAGGCGTCCGGAACGTGGCCCTGGCTGTCGGCGGCGGTAATGTGCGTTATATACTCACTTATTCGCCGGAATACCCGAGCTCGAGCTACGCCCAGTTCATCGTGAACGTCGAGGACTACCGTAAGATCGACGGCATGAAGAAGGACGTAGAAGAGCGCCTGTCCGAACTTCTGCCGAACGCGATAATAGGAGTGAAAAAGATGCAGCTCGGTCCCGGGGACGGGGGCAAGATACAGCTGCGGCTGAGCGGCCCGGACGGGAAAGTGCTGCGGCAGCTTGCCACCAGGGTCAAGAAGATCATGCGGGAGGACGGTGGCGCCATTACTATCCGTGACGAGTGGAGGGAGCAGGAAAAAGTCGTGCGGCCGCAGTACGCTGAAGCCCAGGCCAGCCGCGCGGGCATAACCCGGCCGATCCTGGCAAGGACCCTTGAGGAATCTTTTTCAGGCACGCAGACCGGAGTCTACCGTGAAGAGAAGGACCTCATACCCATAGTCGCGAGAGCGCCTGAAAAAGAACGCCTGAACGTTGATAACATGCAGGACATCCAGGTCTGGAGCCCGCAACTGGGCAAGACACTTCCTATCGGACAGATAGTCAGCGGGTTCGAGACCGATTATGAAGACGCCAATATATGGCGCAGGGACAGGAAGGCCATGCTCAGGATACACTGCGACCCCAAGGAAGGCCTGGCCAGTAAAGTCCTGGAAAGGATAAGGCCAAAGATAGAGAAGGCCCTTAATGTGGAGCCCGGACAGGCTATAACAGACAAAGCCGAATGGCCCTTAAAAGGCATGCCGGGTTATACCATGGGATGGGACGGCGAAGCTGAGGATTCCGCGAAAGCCCAGGAGAGTCTTAACGCGAACCTTCCGAAATTTGCCATACTTATGGTCCTCATTGTCGTCTTTCTTTTCAACGCGTACAGGCAGCCGCTTATCATATGGCTGTGCGTGCCTCTGGCGATCATCGGTGTGGCAGTGGGCCTGCTTATCACAAAACAGCCCTTTGGTTTTATGTCATTACTCGGTCTTTTAAGCCTTTCAGGCATGCTTATCAAGAATGCCATCGTTCTTATTGATCAGATAGATTGTGATCGGCGGCAGGGTAAAGAAATATACAACGCGATCGTTGATTCAGGAGTGAGCCGTCTGCGGCCCGTATCCATGGCCGCGCTGACCACCATACTCGGGATGACGCCACTTTTGACCGACGGATTCTTTGTTTCCATGGCAGTGACCATCATGTGCGGGCTCGGTTTCGCGACGGTCCTGACACTCATCATAGTGCCCGTTCTTTACGCGATATTTTTCCGCGTCCCGGTGAGGAAATGAGGAGTGATGCGCGAGAAGCATTTTGGGGAAAAAATTGTATTCGGGGCGAGTCGGTGTTATACTAATAAAAAGTTCCGAGAGGTTTGCCAGTTGTCATACAGACAAGAGAAAGGAGTTTTATGAAGCGTTTATTCCTGGCATTATTTGTGTTCCTGGTTATTGGCGCGGTATCCCATTACGCGCAAGGTGAGGGAGATGAAGGGGTGGTGGAAAACGGGAAGAAAGTTTCTTTTGAATACATGATCACCGTTGATGGACAGGCCGTGGATAGTTCTCAGGGACGTCAACCTCTTGAATATGTCCACGGGGAAGGCAAGATCCTTCCCGGCATTTCAAAAGAACTTAAAGGAATGCGGGTAGGCGAAGATAAGAAATTCACCGTACCTCCTGAGGATGGCTATGGTAAAAGAGATGAAAAAGCGCTTAAAGAAGTTCCCCGTTCATCGCTGCCCGGTGAGATAGAGCTGAAGGTAGGCATGCCCCTTCAGACCAGGACCCCGGATGGCCGGGCATGGGTCGTCAAGATAGTGGAGATCAAGGAAGATACTGTTGTCCTGGATTTCAACCACCCGTTCGCCGGCAAGACACTGGCATTCGAGGTGAAGGTCGTTTCTGTTGAGTAGTTTTTTTACAGGCGGGAAGAATAAATAAAATGAGAATTATCATCTCATTAATGATATGGGTAGCCGGCGCGTTTTTAACGATAATCCTTTTTTTTGTCGTTCTTTTTTTAACACTGGCGCTTTTGCCTTTTGACAAAAAAAGAAAAGTAGGCCATGCTCAGTGTTACTGGTGGGCAAACAGTATCTGCCGGTTGAACCCGTATTGGAATGTCGAGGTGGAAGGGATCGAAAATATCGATCCGCACCAGACATACGTTATAGTCGCTAACCATCAAAGCATGGCGGATATTATCGTCCTGTATAAAACGCACATGCAGTTCAAATGGGTGGCCAAAGAAAGTCTTTTCAAAGTCCCTTTTCTCGGCTGGAACCTTTCTCTTATCAGACATATCAGACTTTTACGCGGACGCTTCGGGAGCATCAAGAAGGTTTTGCAAAAAGCTGCCTGGTGGCTGAGGAATGACGTGTCAGTATTATTTTTTCCAGAAGGGACCAGGAGCAGTACAGGCGAAATGAGCAAATTCCAGAACGGCGCGTTCAAGCTCGCCATAAAAGAGAAAAAGCCGATCCTGCCCATCCGCGTGGAAGGCACAAAGGAAGCCATTCCCAAGGGCGGCTGGCTCTTCAAGACCAGAGTGAACGGTAAAGTGACCGTACTCCCCCCGGTAGATACATCCGACTTCAAAACAGGTGATTTCAGACAGCTGAATAATATTATCTGGTCACAGCTGGCAAGCGTTGCCTGATCCCCGTTACCATATCAAGGATTCCCGCTTGCGCAGGAATGACAAAGTCAGTAAACTTAACTTATATGGAAAGAAAGACTTTTTTCATACTCTTGATGACCTCGTTCTCGGCGATGGTGGGCGTAGGGGTGATCTCGCCCTTTTTGCCGTTGTTTGCCGAGTTGCACGGCGCCAATGGTTTCTGGCTGGGGATGATCTTCGCGGGGTACGGTTTTTCCCGCGGCATTATCATGCCTGTCGTGGGGAAGGTCTCTGACAGGATCGGCCGGAAAGTATTTGTGACTTCGGGATTACTGCTGTACACTGTTATCACGCTGTTCTATCCCATAGCCGAAGGTGTAGTATCGCTTACTGTTTTACGGCTGTTTCACGGATTCGCTTTGGGGATGATCATGCCCATTGTTGTGGCGTATGTGGGGGATTTCGCCAGAAAGGGGAAAGAGGCGGCAACAGTGTCAGTTCTTAACATGATGTTCTATATGGGGCTGGCAGTGGGGCCATTGATGGGAGGGATAATAGACCAGTATTACGGGTTTGACGCGGTGTTCTACATGATCGCCATACTGGGCGCGTTCAATTTTCTTATCGTATTGTTCCTTCTTCCGGATTCCAGGAGCCCAGCGCCCGAGAAAGTGGAAAGCTTCGGTCAGTTCGGGAAACTCATCAAACACAATTTCATAAAGGCCGTGCTTATTATAGCTGTTATCACAATATTGATGATGGTGGTCTTTGTCTCGTTTGTGCCGTCGCTGGCCGAAAAAATAGACATGAATACCGCGCACATAGGGTTTCTGATATTTCTGGGCATATTCGTGGCGGGTATTTTGCAGGTGCCTTTCGGGAATCTGGCGGACAGGTTTGACAGGTACGGCAAATCGTTTCAGGTGTGTATAGGTATTACCGTGGGCATGTTCGCGCTCCTGGCAATGCCGTTCTGTCCGGAGTTCCCGGCGCTTCTGGTCGCCGGGGCTTTTGTGGGAGTGGGAACGGGCATAGCCGTGCCCGCGCTTTCGGGGATACACGTGGAAATAGGACAGAAGACCGGGATGGGGACATGGATGGGTATTGTGCAGGCCTCGCACAGCCTGGCATTCGTTGTCACGCCGATAATCTTCGGGCTGACCATGGACCACCTGGGGATAAACTGCGTCTTTTACCTGGTAACGATGATATGTCTTTTCGGAGGCCTGGCCTTTTATTACTTCGTTCGAAAAAGGGTGAAGGATGAAAACGCTTAAGATCATATTGAAGATATTCGTGATATGCGCGCTGCTCGCCGCGGTTGTGACAGGCGCTGTCGTTTTGTATATGAAATTCTACGGCCAGGAAATACTGGAGAACGCTTTGAGCGATATGCTGGGTTCGGAAGTGGAATTCGAAAGCGTATCTTTGAACCTGAAAGATTATGCGGTAAATTTCAGTGACTTCAGTATTGCAAGCAGGATAGACTTAGAGGAGAATGTGCTCAACGCTGAAAAATTCACCATAATCCTGAACGAGGAAATGTTGAAACAGGAAAAGCAAGTGGTCTTCGATGAGATAATTATCGAAAAAGGGACTTTAAATGTGACGAAGGACAGGAAAGGCGGCTTCAATGTATCTTACAATAAGAGAGAACAGTCGCGCTATGAGCCGGGGGTAGCATACGCACAGGAACCGGAAATGCAGGTCTCCCCACTCCATGATCTCATAAAGGCAGTAAAAAAGCTGACCATTAAAGATTCGGTTGTAAATTACAAGGACCTCTATGTTCCTTACGGGCCTTTCACGATCACCCTTGATAAGTTTGATTTATCGCTTACATCCGGTGACAGGTCTTCGGACGGCGCCATACCGGTGGCATGCGTTTTAAGCTTCAGGATCCCCAACGACCGCTACAGGGACAGCGGATTTGCCCTGAACGCAAAGCTGACTGTCTATAAATACTGGACGAACGTGGAAATGGTCATGGAAACAAGTTATATAGACGTCATGCAGTTCTTTCCTTATTTCAGCAGCTATACACCTTTTATTTTTAAGGACGGACTTTTCAGCTCTAACACGAAGTTCAGGATGCATGACGATAATATAACATCCCTGACGACCATGGAGATCCACCGCTTGAATTTTACCGTGGATCCGCACTGGCAGAACGGGCAGTTTCTCAACGCCAATATAAACAGATTGGTCCCGTATCTGAGGTCCAGCAGGGGTGATCTCATCTTCGACTTTGTCGTAATCGGGACCGTTGATGATCCGCAGATAGGTGTGGGGCCGCGGGTGAAAAAAGCCATTGGCATGGTGGTCAAGGGTGGGATGGCTAAGGTGCTGCGTCAGCTGCAGGCGATGCGGATATAGACCAGTAACAGTGGGGGGCAAAGTGAAGGTCATAGTTCGTGAAGGGCTTATTCTCGCGGGGTTTGTGCTCACAATGTTTGCTGTCAATTTCTGGCTGATCCTGGGATTTAGACTTAGTGAAATAGAGCTTACGCTCGATGAGGCCGGCGGACTCGGTTTGTATCTTATGCGTAGTTTTATTATATTTTATGTCAGTTATGCCGTTATCAAAATTATCATATATTTGTTGCGTCTGAAAGGGAGGGGATAATGACCGATCATCAGAAAGCCACGCTGATCGGAGCTGAGGGTGGCATTGTTTTCGCGGCACTTGTTGTGCTGATATGCTGGCTTGGCCAGGGCGGGAACGAAACCATGCGGGCGCTGGCCAATGTCCTGGAAAGTGTGCCTGTTTTGCTCGCCCTGAGACTGGGTTTAAAGGACCCGCACAATCATGTCCTTTGCTTTCTCTACTGGATCATAATAGGCGGGGGTCTTGGTTTTCTTGTAGGCTTTAAACGGCCTATACCGGGGATGCTGGCAGTAGGTATGCTGGTCGTTCTGCTTGTCTTGCACGAATTGGCCCAAATGCGGCTGGCGCAGGAGATGGAAACAGCGGGTAACGCTCTTGGTGCCGCGCTGTCCGGTGGCCTGAAGGAGTAGGGTATTACTCGTGAAAAAACTGATAACATTTCTGGTCATTTTCGGGATAGTCATGGTTATGCGAAGTTCAGCGCAGGAACAGGAAGGCATAGAATACAAGACCGTGACAGTAAGGAAGACCGATTGTGATATCGGCATCCTCTACAGGAGAACACCAGAAGGCATGGAGATCCAGGTCGCGGGCATGGCCATAGGGCAGGGCGCGGATTTCAGGAAATGGGAGGTAACGGATATCAAGCTGGATATAGACGGGAATGTGATACGGCCGGTCGAGACGAATAAGTTTTACGGCGTTAAGGAATCTGTTTTTCGCTGGCCCGCGGCAGTCATATTCGCTGCTATCGGGCTCATGTACGAGCAATATGCCTATGAATATTCCGGAAATGGTGTGTGCCTCGTGAGTGCTGAACAAGGCGCCGTTGCCACGACCATTGACAAGGTGGGCATGGCAGCCGGACTCGGCCTTTTGGTCTCGCAGGCAAAAGGCGAAATAACAGGCCTGAAATGCACCTTTAAGCTGGACAATGCCATGGCAGATAAGATAGACGGGAAGGGCGATATAGTCAAACTGATCGTAGAGAACAGGGAACAGCAGGAAAAAGAGAGGATCAAGACCACCCTTTCCGTATTCGTTCCGGAAGAACTCGATGCCTTTGGAAAACCTGCCAGGAAGGAGCGGTAAGTAAGCTTTCTCTTGATTTAACCCCGGCCGACCGAGGACGAAATGTCCGAGGAAGTGGCGAGCCCTCCGGGCGAGGCCGA
>CAYSJU010000021.1:0-32500 GCA_964431495.1 uncultured Planctomycetia bacterium | reverse complement strand
GCCGGTTCTTCCTTTTCCGGCATTGCCAACCTGCTTACCAAGGAGGGGATGGATTCGCTTGAAGGAGATGCTAAGGCGAAAGCGGATAAACTTTCGAACGGATTGATCGAGGGGGTGGCTGAATCGGATGACGCACTCCTGGAGAAGTACCTCGAAGAAGGCACTTTATCCGCTGATGAGGTCACAAACGCATTCAGGTCCGGTGTCGTGTCAGGGAAGATCACTCCTGTCATACCCGCGTCAATAGCGAAAGGGATAGGAGTGAAAGAGGTGATGGAGGTCATAAGCAAGTACATGCCGTCACCGCAGGACAGCGCTCCCGCAGAAGCTGAGGTTAAAGGCGGCGGGGAAGAGGGCGGAACAGTAGAGGTTGAAGCGAAAAGTGATTCACCATTTTCTGCCCAGATATTCAAGACCATTTCAGATCCTTATGCGGGACAGATATCCATATTTCGCGTTAAGGCAGGCACGGTCAGATCAAACCAGTCGGCAAAGAACTCGTCAAAGGGCGCGGTGGAGAAATTCGGTCAGCTATTCTTCCTTGAGGGGAAGGATCAGGTGCAGACGGTTTCAGCTGTCGCGGGAGATATCGCGGCGGTCGCTAAGCTGAAAAACACTGAGACCAATGACACCATTTGTGATGATAAGAATCCGCTGAAGTTCAAGAATATCGTTTTTCCGGAACCCGCTGTAAGCTTTTCCGTAAAACCGAAAAGCCGGTCCGATGAGGATAAGATATCCGGCGTCCTGGCAAAACTTTGCGCCGAGGACCCCGCTTTTACCATGCTTAGGGACGCACAGACGCATGAGCTTGTCATTTCAGGTATGGGGGCCCTTCATCTCAAGACCATGATAAACAGGATGAAAAACAGGTATGGAGTCGATGTTGATATAGGGACTCCAAAGGTCGCTTACAAAGAGACCATAACCGCGAACGGCGATGCCCAGTACAGGCATAAAAAGCAAACAGGAGGTGCCGGACAGTTCGCCGAAGTATGGTTGAGGGTGGAGCCGCTTCCAAGGGGTGGAGGGTTTGAATTCGCTAATGAAGTAGTCGGCGGGGCGATCCCAAAGCAGTTTGTCGGCAGCTGCGAGAAGGGCATCCTAAATGACCTGAAAAAAGGAGCGGTTGCGGGTTATCCTGTTGTAGATGTAAAGGTCATTGTTTATGACGGCAAGACACATCCGGTTGACTCAAAAGATATAGCTTTTCAGGTCGCTGCGGCTCACGCGTTCCGTCAGGCATGCCAGAGTGCCAGGCCCGTGCTTTTGGAGCCGATCATGCATGTTGAATTGACCGTCCCGGAAGATAAAATGGGGGATGTGACCGGATCATTGAGCTCGCGCAGGGGCAGGGTCCAGGGCATGGCATCCGAAGGCGGCATGCAGGTCGTGACCGTGGAGATGCCGCTGGAAGAGATGTACAAATATGCCAACGAGCTGAAATCCATTACCGCTGGAAGGGCCACTTACACGATGTCATTCGCGCATTATGAACCTGTTCCGTCTATCGTAGCCCAGAAGATTATAGCGGAAAGCAAGAAAGATGTGAAGAGGGAGTGAATTTAGTCAATGGCCGATGGTCGATAGTCAATGGCCTATAGACTATCGGCTATTGACTGTCGACTAATAAGGCTATATCAAGGAGGCAACAAATGTCCGGACATTCCAAATGGGCCAGTATAAAACATAAAAAGGGTGCGGTTGACGCGAAACGGGGAAAACTTTTCACAAAACTCATAAGGGAGCTTACTGTGGCAGCAAGGGATGGCGGAGGGAGCCCCGACGCCAACTCTGGGCTGAGAATCGCAATACAAAAAGCCAAAGACGCCAATATGCCGGCGGATAATATCGAACGCGCGATAAAGAAAGGGACTGGAGAGCTTGAGGGGACCAGCTATGAAAATGTGTCTTTTGAAGGATACGCGCCCGGCGGTGTGGCTGTTATGGTCGAGGGTCTTACCGATAACAAGAACCGCACCACAAGCGATGTTCGCAATATATTCTCAAAGAGGGGCGGTAACATGGCCGGCGCTGGTTCGGTCGCTTTTCAGTTCGAAAAGAAAGGCATTTTTCTCGTGAAAAGGGGATCCGCGAATGAAGAAGAGCTCATGACGATAGCAATAGACGCTGGAGCGGATGATTTTACTTCTGATGAGGATTTTTTCCAGATAACGTGCCAGCCGCAGGATTTTGACAAGGTTCGTTCAGCTCTTTTGGGGGAAAAGGTCCAAGTGGAATCAGGCGAGCTCAGCATGGTACCAAAAAACACCATCAAGATCAAGGATATGGATATCGCCAAAAAGGTTCTGCAGCTCGTTGATGAGCTTGAAGATAATGACGATGTTCAGAATGTTTATTCAAATTTCGATATTCCGGATAAAATCATAAACGAGATAGAAAACGCCGGCTGAATTTGTGAAAATTCTAGGTATTGATCCAGGATTGCAGAGGACAGGGTATGGGTTGATAGAGTCCAGCAGCCCCGGTAAGATGAAACTTGTCGAGGCCGGAGTGATAAGGACATCTCCGCAGGACGGTATTGCTTTGCGGCTCACGGATATCTTCGAGAACATAAGGGATATTATCGACGAGCACAAACCCGCCGTCCTTGTTCTGGAAAAAATTTATTCCCATTACAAACATCCTGCGACTGCCATACTCATGGGTCATGCCAGGGCCGTTGTGTGCCTGGCGTGCGGTCTTAAGGGGGTCAGGCTCCTGAACTATCCATCCACGCGGATAAAAAAAGCTGTTACGGGAAACGGAAGGGCGGCGAAATGCCAGGTGCAGAGAATGGTAAAGGAGCTGTTAGGCCTTAAATCTCTTCCCGAACCCCTGGATATCAGCGATGCGCTGGCAATGGCCGTGAGCTATGTGTATATAGAAGGAGTGACATGATCTCACGCATATCCGGAACAATAGTCGGTAAGAAGGAGGGAGGGCTTCTCATCAATACCGGCGGCATATGCTACGAGGTCCTGGTCCCGTTCGCTGTCATGAAATCCATTGAAAAAGAGAACGGGCTCCAAGGCCAGGTAGAACTGGTCACCTACCATTATTACCAGATGGAACCTTCTCGCAGTGTTCCCGTGCTTATAGGTTTTCAGAACGATGTAGAAAAGGAATTTTTTGAAAAATTTATCTCTGTATCCGGCGTCGGGCCCAAAGCCGCATGCAAAGCCCTTATAGAACCGTTCTCCCTTACGGCAGGAGCCATAGATAGCGGAGATATTTCCTTCTTAAAGAAGCTGCCGGGTATCGGGGAACAGCGGGCCCGCCTTATTGTGGCTAAACTGCAGGGAAAGGTCGGCAAGTACGGCCTTATCCAGGACAAGTTCGCAGGAGCCGCTGAGGATCAAAAGGACGATGTCAGAGAAGAAGTCTTTATTGTCCTGTCACAGCTTCAGTATAAGAGATCCGAAGTGGAAGAGATGATAGACAAGGCGCTGAAAAGAAATCCGGATGTCAAAACCAGTGAAGAGTTGTTGAATGAGATTTACAGGGAACGCAAGGCAGTTTAAAATCAGCAATGAAAAATCAGTATTTTAAAATGAGGGATTAATAATGGAAGAGAATAAGCGGGAAAAGTATATAGATAAGACCGAAGAGATGGTGATAAAAGAGGAATCCGAAGATGACGTAATAATGAACCTCACGCTTCGGCCCGAGCTGTTAAAGGATTTCACGGGACAGAAGCCGGCATTGGAAATGCTCGACATAGCGCTTAAAGCCGCAATGAAGAGGAACGAACCTCTTGAACATATGCTTTTTTCAGGTCCGCCGGGTCTGGGGAAGACCTCACTCGCGTATATAATCGCAAAAGAGAAAGGGACAAAAATAGTCGTTACCAGCGGACCTGCTATTGAAAGAGCCGGAGACCTTATCGGGATCCTGACAAACCTTTCCGAGGGGGATATACTCTTTATCGATGAGGTCCACCGCCTTTCCAGGGTAGTGGAGGAATTCATGTATCCGGCCATGGAGAATTTCCAGATAGACTTTCTGGTCGATAAAGGGCCGTATGCCAAGAGCATAAAATTCAACCTTAAGAATTTCACGCTGATCGGCGCTACGACCAGATCGGGCCTGTTAAGCGCTCCCCTGAGAGACCGTTTCGGCATGTCTCTTCACCTCGATTTTTATTCCGTTGAAGATCTCGCGAGCATCATAAAACGCTCTGCCGGTCTTCTCGGGATCCAGATAGACGAAGAGGGGTCCTCGGAGATAGCAAGGCGTTCCAGGGGGACTCCCAGGATAGCGAACCGGCTTTTGAGAAGGGTCAGGGACTGGGTCCAGGTAAAATCAGACGGGCGCATTAACAAGGACCGGGTTGTAGCGGCCATGGAAAATCATGGGATAGATGAGATGGGACTCAGCAGGATTGACCGGAAACTCATGGAGACCATATATGACTCCTACAACGGTGGCCCCGTGGGCGTGGACGCGCTGGCGTCATCTCTCAATGAAGAGGCCGATACTATCGAAGAAATAATCGAACCGTATCTTTTAATGATTGGTTTGCTGAGAAGGACATCCCGTGGGCGGGAGTTGACCGAGAAGGGACATAAATATATGGGCAGAAGCGGCAGCACCTGCCGGGAGCTTTTCTGAGGTGATTGTATGATACAGCTCATCGGGAAATACCTGATCATCACAGGCCTTGTGCTGGTGGTGATCGGGGAGATATTCCTTCTGGCGGGCAGGGTTCCATGGCTGGGCAGATTGCCGGGCGACATCATTGTTAAGCGTGGGAATTTCACTTTTTATTTTCCGATAACCACCTGTATCCTGGCGAGTATAATTTTGTCAATAATTTTCTACATATGGTCTCGAAGGTAGAAATTTATACAGCCGAAGATGAGAAGAATAGATCCGAATTCGGATTCAGGATGTCGAATTTTAAAAATGGAAATCCGTGATACCGTGTTGAAAAAAAACCGAAGTTTTTTTACCGCAAAAAACAGAACGATCTGGACCATCAGTGCAGTTATTACCGGCCTTTGCGTGTTCTCGCTTTTCCTTTATTCAGTCAGGTCTTTTCGCGAAAAAAGGGGCTATCCATTTGTTGTGAGGATAAGGGTCGTTCATGACGCGAAAAAAATACAGTTTTCAGCAAAAGGGCCCTGCTGGATCAGCGATCCAGAGACGGGAGAGGTTCTACAGGAGAACATCAGGTTCAAGAAACCCATAGACGTCTCTGTCGTTAATGCCGGTATAAAGTTTGATGGCATGATATTCAGGACGGATAGTTTGCGCATTTCAACTTCCAGGGATAAAGCCCTTGTCCTGGACGGCGACTCATACCGTGGAGAGGCAGATATCATCAGAACAGCCAACGGTATGGATGCTGTAAACAGGGTTGAGCTGGAGGATTATTTGAAAGGGGTATTGCCATGTGAGGTCAACTGTTTCTGGCCTTCCGCGGCATTGAGGGCACAGGCCGTTGTTTCACGGACTTTCGCGCTGAGTCAGGCTTTGCGGAGAAAAAACAGGAATTATGATATGACAGCGGATACTTTTTCACAGGTATACGGCGGGAAGTCCGCTGAAAGATGGCGAACGACCAGGGCAGTAATGGAGACAAAGGGCAAGGTGCTGGCGTATGGCGGGAAGGTGTTCGCGGCGTATTTTCATTCCTGCTGCGGGGGACATACAGAGAACGCTTCAATGCTCTGGAACGAAGATAACATCCCTCCCCTAGAAGGCGTGAAATGCCGGTGGTGCAGATGGTCACCACATTTCCGCTGGCAGGCACGGGTGCCTACAAAGGCTATAATGCAGAAGCTGAACGACTCCGGCTATAATATACGAAGGATAGATGGGATAAAGGCGGGTAAACGGGACGCATCAGGACGCCTTGAGTATGTGAGCATCAAGAGCGGCAATAAATGGTTTGATATAAAGGCCCCGGATTTTGCCAGTGCGATAGGAGGACGTATTATAAAGAGCACGAATATGCGGGTAAAAAAATATCCGTTCTTCTATTATTTCAGCGGGTATGGCTGGGGTCATGGCGTGGGCATGTGCCAGTGGGGGGCGTTCGGCCTCGCGGTGAGATGGTGGAGCGCTGAAAGGATACTGAAGCATTACTATCCAGGCGCGGAAATTGTTAATATCAGGAACCTTATAGAAAAGAAAAAGTGAGCTGTTATTTGTTGTCAAGGACGCATTTACAATGTAATGTTAATATTGTGAGGGTTTGATTTGTATTCACAATGTAGGGGTTTGATTAATCAAACCCCTACGTTTAATGGATCGAGGTATAAAATGGGCAGACGCATAAGTTACCGGAAATTATTCCTGATAGCATTGGCGGCGTTCTGTTTATCCGTCCAGCCGGCCTGTGCCCAAAGAGATGAAGACTCAGGGGGAGAGCAGTATGGCTTGGAAGGGAGGAGCCGTGGTTTGATGCGTTCTCCGGAGAGCGGCGATATGATCGTGACCTACCCTGACGGTGATATGGGAGTTGATCTGGGAGGCGGTCTTGAGGTCAGGCCTGACGGTGAAATGATGGCTCCTTACGGATACAGGGAAGAGTACCGCGATAGCCAATACGGCGCCACGACCCAGGACGGGTTTGTGATATTCCCCGACTTCGAATACCCGGAGGCTAAGGGAAAAAAAGAAGCAGAAAAAAAACTGAAGGAAGAATATATTATATTTCGTGAAGCAACAACGACAACAACAGAGCCCACAGGAAAAGGGCTTTGGGGCGTATCTGATCCGATTGAAAAAGGGGAATAAATAGCCTATCCACCTTACATCTTATCCCCCCCTACCACGCAGCACTATTTTCTAAAAGAAAAAATAGGCAGGAACTTGAATTTCGGCGTATATAACGATATACTTCATTACAAGTAATTAAAATTATATTGTTATACTGGTTTCGATTATGAAGATATATAACGTTTTAGCGATAGCTTTTGGGGCCTCAATTTTTTTTACCTGGCTGGCCATTAATGTAGCTAAAAGGTTCCGTATTTTCGACTATCCGGATAGAGGGAGGAAGATACATTCCCGACCGATGCCGCTTCTTGGAGGTGTGGCGATTTTCGGGGCATATGCTTTTGCGCTTTTGCTGAATTTTCATTTTTCCTGGGAGCTCAAAGGGGTTGTGATAGCCTCGTTTATTCTTATGCTGTCGGGACTGGTGGATGACTTGAGAGGGCTCCCAGCGTTCGCCAGACTTGTCATGCAGATACTTTGTTCACTGCTGGTCATAGGGTTTGGAGTGCGCCTAAACATTGTTCCCGATAACCTGCCCTTTTCTTGCCTCATCGAAGTGGTTATAACTGTGATCTGGATAGTCGGCATAATCAATGCCCTGAATTTTTTGGATGGTGTTGACGGCCTTGCAACTGGGATAGCCGTTATAGCATCGGGGACGTTCTGCATAATAGCTTATCAGACAGGGCAGCAGTATTTTGCGTTCTTAAATATCGCGTTAGCCGGCGCGTGTCTGGGATTTCTTGTCTTTAATTTTCCGCCTGCCAAGATATTCCTGGGCGATTCCGGAAGCAGCTTCCTTGGTTTCAGCCTTGCGGCGCTGGCGGCAATGGGAGAATGGGCTGAGAAGAATCCGATAGTGGCGTTAAGTATCCCGCTATTGATATTGGCTATCTTAATATTTGACATGGTTTATATAAGCATTTCACGTATCGCCAGGAGGAAGGTCAGGACGTTCAAGCAGTGGATAGACCATGTTGATAAAGACCATCTGCATCACCGTCTCCTGGCGATGGGGTTCAGTCCAAGGCAAACCATTCTGGTTATCTATATGGTGAATATGGTTTTTGCCCTGGCCGCGCTTGTGCTGAAAAAAGCGACTACGTTTCAGGCCATATTGCTACTGGCTCAGGCCGTTCTTGTTCTTGCGGTATTGACAATGTTGATGCTGGTGATCCGCAGGCATATGGACGAAAGCCGGTTTTACGAGAAACAGCTTAAGGAAATAGCGGATAAAAAGTAATTTTAGAAAGTGAGGGTCTTTTTAAATGGATTTTCTAGAATACTGGGGGCTGGAAGAAAAGGCATTTGAGAACACAGGGGATCCTAAATTTTTTTATTATTCCCCGGTTCATAAAGAGGCGTTGGTGAGGCTCATTTATGTTGTAAGGGAAAACAAGGCAGGTGCTTTACTAGCTGGCGGATACGGAACAGGAAAGACAACGATAGCTAACGAGCTGTTAGCGGAGATCGAAGAGACTGAAGGATACAAGAGCGTTTACATAAGCAACCCTTTGCTGGATTCGGACGAACTGTTACAGGAAATCGCGCGTCAACTTGGGCTCAGGGAAGACAACCTGCCGCGGTTGAAGTTGCGCCAGTTCATAGAGACGAGTCTCGGGGATACCGCGTCGGAAAACCGTCATACCGTTATCATTATTGATGAAGCGCATTTGATATCGAATAAAAATGTCCTGGAAGAATTGCGGCTTCTGATGAACCTTCAGGCGGGAAACCAGTTTCTGTCGACAATAATAATGATGGGGCAGCTTGAGCTGCGGGATGCAATAAACTCCATGCCGCAGTTCAAGCAGAGGTTCGCGATCTTTTATGTATTGAAGAACCTGGGCAGGGATGACAGCATGAAGTACATCCAGCACAGGCTTAAGGTCGCCGGCGCCCAGCGGGAAATATTCAGCGAAAAGGCAAGCACGCTTATATACAAATCGTCGGGCGGGAGGCCGAGACAGATAAATAATATTTGTGACATGTCCCTTCTCGTGGGGTCAATGAGAAAGGTTAAACAGATAGATGAGGACATAGTCCGCGGTGTTGCAAAAGATCTGGGGGAAGAAATATAAATCATGGTAGACCTGCAGAACGGATTTGAGGGATTTGAAAAACTGGGCCCTCACAGGAGGAAGGAAAAAGCGGAAGAAGATCTGATGCTGGCCAGGGAAGCCGAGAAAGCCAGGGAAGCGGAAATAAAGTCCGATGGGGAGAAGGCCGGTATTTTTTACGAGAGCACTTTAAGCTTTGTAACAGGGATCCTCGATGAGGTCAAGGATGGTAGGGAAGCCGGGATCAAGACGGAAGATATCCTGAGATGGGCGGAGGATGCCACCGAGTGGTTCCTTAATGCGGCGAAACCGGATGATATTGTGAGTCTTGTTTTTCAGCACGATGAATACAAAACCGATTATTTGTATACACATTCCGTGAATGTTTGTTTTTTATCAGCGTGCATGGCCCTTGGGTTGGATTTTCCGAAGGACAGATTGCGCAATTTGTCCATAGCGGCATTATTTCACGATATAGGCATGATGAGGATACCGATGGATATCTGGAATAAGAACCGAAAATTGAACAGAAGCGAATACGAGGAAGTCCAGAAGCACGTCATTTACGGTGAAAAGATTTTCAGGAACATTTCCGGCATTGATCCCGTAGTGGCTAAGGTGATAAGCCAGCATCAGGAAAAGGCGGATGGGACCGGATACCCTAACCATTTGACAAAAGAGGCCACTGATTATCTGGCACGGCTGGTATCCCTTATTAACAGATATGAAGCCCAGACGCATAGCCGGTTATGGCGTCCGCGTTTTCTACCCGACGCTACCATCCAGCAGCTCGTAGACAATGAGTATAACAGTTATGACCAGTATTTCATGAAAGCTTTGCTGCATCATATTACCATGTTCCCGGTGGGAGCCTGGGTGAAAATAAATTCCGGTGATATAGGCAAGATAGTGAGAACGAATCCCGAGAAACCCATGCGGCCGGTTGTTGATATTGTTTACAACAGGAAAGGAAAGCGTCTACCAGAACCGCGGCTGATGGATATGTCAAAACAGCTTCTGGTGCACGTGGAACAGTGTATCGATCCGGAAGGGCTGCAGGGAGATCCAGACGTTTAACACGGGGGGGGACGGTTGTGAATAAAAGAAGCCAAAAATCTTTTTTCATAGCGGCGTTATTCATTTTTTTATTAGGCAGCATGGGCTGCACCCGCTTTGCAGCTCCTCAACACAAACTGCCATATTCCTTATATGCTCCGCCCGGGACCATGTTGGCAAAGGGTGAATATACCATAGGGGTTCGGGACGAACTGGAGATAGCCGTCTGGAGATGTCCGGAACTGAACAAGATGGTGACGGTAAGGGCCGAGGACGGAAAAATAACAATGCCGTTGATAGGTGATATCGAGGCTAAAGACCTGACCCCCAAAGAGCTTGCAAATGCTATAAGTAAGAAGCTGGCGCATTACATCAAGGAACCAAGGGTCGCTGTAGGAGTAAAGAAGTTTGGGACTAAGACCGTCTATCTTATGGGGTCGGTTCTGGGGCAGGGGTCGGTTACTCTTCCGCGTGAAGGCAGGATACTTGATGCAGTAGGAAGGGTAGGAGGGCTCACCGTTAATGCCGTTCCTTCCACCACATACATCGTTAGAGGCGGATATTATGATTCCAGGATAATAAGGGTCAACCTTGGCCGGCTGATCCATAAAGGAGATATGACACAGAACGTGTATCTTCTGGACGGCGACCTGATCTATGTGCCAGTATCAGAGATAGAAGAGTATAATATGGCCTTGCGCAGTATACTCCCCTCGTTGTATTTTGCACGACAAGTTGGTGATTTTAAGGAGGAGATCATGGATCATAGATTTGACTTTGGCCAGCTCATGAAACATAAGTTCTTGCGGTAAGTTGAATGTCTACATGACAAATGAGGTGGAACAATGCCTGAATATGGCCTGAATTTGTGGGATTACTGGCGAATAATATACAAGAGAAAGTCGATCATTCTTTCGATTTTTCTGGTTTCTCTCTTCAGCGCACATTTCTTCGGAGAAAAGACCGTGCCCATTTACAGGGCAACCATTACGCTGCATATAGATAGCGGAAGAAAACCCCTTGCCGAGATCACTGGAACCGGGGTTACATTCTGGGGCGGAGGGATCGAACAGGACCTCCCGACCCAGCTGGCGCTTATTAAAAGTTACAGCATACTGAAAGATGTAGCCCTGAAACTGGGATATGTAAACCAGGATACGAGCAGTGAAAAAGTTCATGCTGTGATCGAGTCGCTGCGTGGAAAAATATCGACAAGAGAAAGAGAAAACACGGACCTAATAGAGATAAGCGCGATAAGCACGGATCCCGTTCAAGCAAAAAATATCGTGGATGCGGTTTCCGCGGTTTTTATAGAGAAAAACTGGGACAGAAAGGTCGAGGAAGCAAGAAAAACCAAGCAGTTCGTGGAAGAGCAGCTGGAAAACCTGGACAGGACCACCACAGAGATAAAAAGAAAACTAAGGCATATGGGGGTTCAACCGATGTCAGGGGCAGGGGCGATTCCGACCAGTGACATTGATGCGCGTGGCAGCTTGAAACAGTTCCAGCTCAAACTTGACAACCTCCGGGAGCGTTATACTGACAATCATCCGATGGTTATAAATGCGCTGTCAAAGATAAAAAATCTCAAAAAACGTTTAAAAGATAAGCCTGAAGCGGAAGAATTTGAAGAGCCAAGAGTTAAAGTGGGGGCAGTAGACGCCGATACACTTAAATATGAGCTTGAGGTTAACAGGAACTTATACAGCTTGTTGAAAGAGCGGTATGAGAGGGCCCGTCTTATGGAGGCGTCAGAAACAAAGGATATAACCATTGTCAATCCCGCAGTGGTGCCGAAACACGCCCTGGGAGGCAAGAAGACCGCGAATGTTCTTCTGGGCGGGATTATAGGACTTGTTTTAGGGCTCTTGGCAGCGTTCGTTATTGAAAGCATGGATACCTCAATAGCAACTATAGAGGACGTTGAAGAGTACCTGAAGATGCCGGTTCTTGGAGTGGTCCCCAGGATCGATGTCATTAAGAAGGGGGAAATGGACTATTTTAAAGAACTTCCGCCACTGGAAGAGAGGAAAAAATATGAAGATCTTATGGGACGCATCATCATACAATTTCACCCGAAATCTTCCGTAATAGAATCCTACAAGAACCTGCAGACGTATATCAAGTTTTCGGGGCTGGACACGGTAGGGAACTGTCTTATGTTTACAAGCGCGGGAATACGCGAGGGCAAGACCTTGACCGCTGTTAATTCCGCTCTATGCATGGCCCAGCTGGGATATAAAGTGGTTCTGATCGATGCAGATCTCAGGAGGCCGTCGGTGCATAAGGTGTTCGGCATAGACAGGGAAGTGGGATTGACCGAGGCGGTCCTGGGGACCTTCAAAGTGGATGATGTGGTCAAAACCGTGGATGATGTCATGATGGGAAACCTGAAGTCAAGCCTTATCATGAAAACTTACGGCATGGAAAATCTTCACATCATAACATCGGGACATTTACCCGGCAACCCCCCGGAGATACTCAGCTCGCAGAACATGTCCAAATTCGTGAAAGAGGTGAAAAGCAAATTTCAAGTGGTGTTCTTTGACTCGGCGCCTATTTTACCGGTAACCGATTCCTGCATACTGAGTTCCAAAGTGGACGGGGTCATCCTGGTCTATGAAGTAGGGCGGGTATCCAGGGGTGCCTTGCGCAGGAGCAAGATGCAGCTCGAGAACGCAAAAGGAAAGCCCATCGGTGTCGTGTTGAACAGCATGAAGATTTCCGACATGAGGTTCGGCTCGCCGTTCTATTATTATGCGCAGAAATATTACGGGGAGGAACCTGAAAGGAAAGCAGGGGCTCCCGTCAAAAAGTCTTTCTTTAAAAGTATATTAGAGAAGTGGGGATTCGGAAGATAGAATCCCCTTGTTGAAATTTTGTCCATGATCAGGAGGGAGCCATCAAGTTCTCCGGTTTTCAGGGAGTCAATGCAAAGATCATCTTCGCCTTCTTCTTTTGCCTTCTCGCCGTATTTATGTTTACCCGCGTAATAGCCGAACTTCACGAGCCCAGCATGACTATAATGATCATCGCTTCCGTCGTGCTCATAATAGCCACATTTGTCAACACGGACATAGGCCTCATCGCGATACTGCTGTCGATGCTGCTGTCTCCTGAATTGGAGGCAGGCGCCACCGCCAGCCGGGCCGTTACGATAAGAGCGGAGGACCTTCTGTTGATCGTTGTGTGCTTTGCGTGGCTGGCCAAGATGGCCATACAGAAATCCCCACCCTTCAAAAAAAGTCCGCTTAATGCTCCTATTGGCGTGTATGTGGCGGTAATGTGCATATGTACAATACGTGGCGTGGCCATGGGGAACGTGCGTCCCCTGGTGGGCATGTTTTTCGTTGTGAAACTGGTTGAGTACTATATCCTCTTTTTCATGGTCATGAATCAGACCACAACAAGTAAGCAGGTCAGGATGTTCCTGTTCATCCTTTTGTTTACCAGTATGGTGGTAGGGATATATGGTAACACCCATATCGGGCAGACGAGCAGGATATCTGCTCCTTTTGAAGGGTCGGGGGAGCCGAATACCCTTGGAGGCTATTTGCTTTTTATATTGTCCCTGGTGGGTGGGTTATTGCTTTACTATAAGAAGAGACGGATCGTCCTGCTTTTTATTTTTATTTTTCTGGTCCCTACTTTTTTCTTTACACTCTCCAGGGCGTCATACCTCGGGGCATTACCTGCTCTTATTGCCTTCGGCTTGCTTGCGGAGGATAAACGCGTGCTTAATCTAACCGCAGTCGTGGTCATTTTGTTTATATTGACATTTGTGTTTGGCCCGCCCGTTTTAAGGGATAGAGTGATGGGAGCTTTTACCCCGGAGGAGAGTCAGACGCTCAAGCGCGTAGGGGTAGTTTCTTTAGGGCCCTCTCCAGCCGCAAGGGTGACTTCCTGGAGGATTGTTTTGACCCAGAAGTTCCCCAAAAGGCCTTTTTTGGGATATGGTGTGAGTGGCGCGGGATTTCTTGACAGCCAGTACATCCTGGTTTTAGCCGAGACCGGCATTGTTGGTTTGTGCTGTTTTTTCTGGCTAATGTGGCGCATATGGAGGGCCGCTTTTTCTGTGTATCATACTGTAAAAACACCTTTGTTCAAAGGGCTGTCTCTCGGATATCTGGTCGGGCTTATCGGATTGCTATTTCACGCGATAGGGACTAACACGTTCATCATCATAAGGATATCCGAACCTTTCTGGTTTTTCACGGCAATTGTGGTGAAACTGGTGGATATAGAGACGGGTAAGGCGCAGGCAGAGGAAGAAGGATTGGGGCGGTTTGGTCAGTATAGCACCACTTCGCCTCGGATCTGACAAAATGGCAATAAATGGGATTACGGGGGAGTGAGACTTATGGAAGAGAATGTATATTTTCCGAACAAGCACCTTAAGCTTGGCGTCAGGATCTGGCCCCGGATGTTCAGGGATCTGATCAGGAGCAGGGAACTTATCTGGCGTCTTTTTCTCAGAAATCTCGCAGCAAAATACAAACAGGCGGTTCTGGGATATCTTTGGGCATTCATAATGCCTTTTATTCCCATTGGGACGTTTATGTTTTTAAACAGGGCGGGGATAGTGAATATCGGTTCGACAGATATGCCATACGCGCTGTTCGCTTTGATAGGCCTTTCCATATGGCAGTTGTTTTCAGTCGGGATCATTTCCGGCACAAATAGTATCGTTTCCGCTGGAAGCGTGGTTTCAAGGATTAATTTTCCGCGCGAAGTTCTTGTTTTCGCCTCCATGGCAGAATCAATATTTGAGTTTCTGACAAAAAGCGTATTGATCGTGTTATTCTTTTTCGCGTTCAAGTTCAGGCCTTCATGGTGTACCGTGTTTTTCCCCCTGGCGCTTATTCCAATATTGATTTTGACGCTGGGTTTATCTTTACTCCTGTCCCTGATAAATGGTGTTTTACGGGATACGGCCAATGTGGTTTCTTTGCTGGTGACGTTCCTGATGTTTCTGACGCCGGTCTTGTATCCAATATCTGGCGCGAAAGCCCTTATTTTTAAATTGAACCCCATTTCGCCTTTAATTACTGCGCCCCGGGACCTGATCGCTCATGGATGCATAAAGGATCCCGCCGGGTTTGTTGTAGCAACCGTATTGTCGTTTGTGCTGTTTTTTGTCGCCTGGAGGATATTTTATATAGCGGAAACTAAAATACCGGAAAGGCTTTGAGCTACAGTTATTAAGAACAGGACGTGGTGAAAATGACCGAACCAGTAATAAAAGTGGAGAAAGCATCCAAAAAGTTTAGCAAAGGCCTGCAGCACACGATGCTTTATGGCGTTAAGGACATTACCAGAAATATCATGGGAAGGGAAGCGATAACCGATAAAATAAGAAAAGGCGAGTTCTGGGCGGTGGAAGATGTCTCTTTTACGTTAAAGAAGGGTGAATCCCTTGGGATTATCGGGCCTAATGGTTCGGGAAAAACCACTCTTTTAAAGATGTTGAACGGGATCTTTATGCCGGATAAGGGCAGGATCAGTGTAAAGGGGAGAGTGGGAGCCCTCATACAGGTCGGAGCGGGGTTTCACCCCATGCTTACGGGAAGAGAGAACGTATATGTTAACGGCGCGATACTTGGCATGCGCAAAAAAGAAATCGACAAAAAATTTGATTCTATCGTGGATTTCGCCGATATAGGAGATTTTCTTGACGCGCCGGTGAGGCACTATTCTTCCGGGATGTATGTAAGGCTGGGTTTTGCCGTAGCCGTGCATTGCGATCCGGACATAATGCTTGTAGACGAAATACTGGCGGTCGGAGACAGGGAATTCGCCATAAAATGCTACCAGAAGATGCACCAGATTCGCAAGAGCGGGGTTTCTATTGTTCTGGTCTCTCATAATGAGTACGTGATCCGCGAACAGACTTCAAATTGTCTTTACCTCAGGAACGGCAAACCGGAATTCCTGGGTTCAAGCGAGGAAGGAATAAGCAGGTATATCAGAGACGGGATCGAGAGCAGGAGGAGGGAGATCGTCCCTGAAAGACAAGAAGATTCCGGGATCAAAAAGGGGGCGCAATTAGTACTTGCAAGATTCCTGGACAGGGATTCCAATGAGATCACTTTTATTGAATCGGGCCAGGAGCTTAATATCGATATCGAATGCATAATGCGGGAGAAATTGAACAAACCCATCTTTGGCGTTAATTTTTACGGTCTGGGCGGCCTCATGTACTGCGCGAACAGCTATTATGAGAACATGTCCTTTGAAGGACTTCCATCGGGAAAAGTAAAAATACGGATTAATATCCCAGAGTTCCATCTGCCTGCAGACAATTATCTTTGTTCGGTTGTCCTGGCAGATGAAAGCGCCGATAATCTGATAGACTGGCATAATATGGCTTACAAACTTGTGGTAGGCAGGGCAAAAAACGCCCGAGGCCTGATAAAACTGCCGACTAAATGGGAAGTGAAAGAGGTAGATGATGCGTAGATTGGCAGTTATCCCGAGTGATCCTCTTGTTGCATACAAAAGAAAAGGGCTCTCGTCGAAGTTAAAGGATTACTATAATCCATTGAACTTTTTTGATAAAGTTTTTCTCCTGTCCCCCCTGGAACATGAGGAAAAGCGCGAATTCGGAATGGATATCATACCTACAAGATCAAAACAGCTCAAAAGGCGCATCAGGGAGTTGAAGGTAGATATCGTCAGAGCATACGGGACCTATTGGCCATGTGATATGGCATGCGATAATAAGGTAAACGGTGTGCCGGTAGTGGTTTCAGTGCATGATAGAAGGCCGGAGCGGTTGCATGACTCCATAAAAAAGGCGGATATTGTTTTTGCGGTATCGGAAGATTCCAGAAAGCTTGTTTTATCAAAGTTCAATGAACCGGATAGAATATGGATGCTGCCGAATAGAGTGGATTTCAACATAATGAGACCTTCGCCTGAAGATGGGGCAGCTGATTTGAACGGCCAGTATCCTTTTAAGTTCAAGATATTAAGTGTGGGAAGAAGATCAGAAGAGAAAAACCTCGATAACTTGATAAAGGCGTTAAAGATCCTGGGGGAAGAATATTGCCTGATATCTATCGGTGGGAATGGTGATGGCACAGATGAGTATATGAGATTGGCCGAAGAACAGGGTGTTATCGAGAGGTGTTATTTTATAGGACCTGTAGAGAACGAAGAGCTGTCCCGCTATTTTTCCTGGGCTGACTGTATGTGTAATCCAAGCAGATCGGAGGCAATGAGCCTGGCTTTGATAGAAGCCCTCGCCTGTGGGGCGGTAGTAATAACCTCCGATATTGCCGCAAGGGGCGTGAACATAGAGCACATGAAAAATGGGGCCATTATCAAAGACCATGAAAACCCCATGGCCATTGCCGATATGATAAAAGCGGTCTGTAATGGCCGTAAAACAAGGGAGACCTTGAAAAGCAACGCAAGGAGAAGTGTCGAGCAGTTTGAGAAAAGCAGGATCGATAAACTGGAAGTGGCTTACTATAAGAGGATTTTGGGAATGAAACTGGACAAAAAGTTTATTGTGCCGTTTTGGGTGGCAGCATTTTGGATTGTAGACAATATTACTGGAAGGGTACTGAGAAGGATAACCAGGGGTTAAAGAATGTTTCAGGAAAAGGTAAGTATCGTTCTCCCATCATATAATGGCGAGAAGTTTATACGCGAATCGATCAACAGCTGCCTTGATCAGACCTATAAAAGCATAGAGCTGATAATTGTGGATGACGGCTCTACGGATAAAACTTCCGATATCGTGAAGTCCTATAAGGATGAAAGGATCATCTACCTGAAACATGGAAAAAATCTTGGCCAGGCAAGGGCTCTCAATACCGGTTTTTCTAATGCTGCTGGAGGATATCTGACATGGACCTCTGATGATAATATTTATTTGCCCTCAGCAATAGAGACGATGGTCAGGGCTTTGGAAAGAGGCAGGAAGATAGACTTCGTATACGCTAATTTTTATGAGATCAATGAGGACGGTGAAATATTGCGACCCGTTAAAGTGAGACCGCCAAAAAGTCTGAACATGGTAAATTATATCGGTCTTTGCTTTTTATACAAAAGGATTATTTACGAGGAGCTGGGTGGCTATGACCCCGAGGCGTTTTTGGTGGAGGACTATGAATACTGGTTGCGGGTCTATCATGGCAGATTTCGGATGAAAAAATTAAACCAGTATCTATACTATCTGAGATTTCACAAAGACTGTTTGACCGTCAGGTATGATAGCGATGAAGTGGCAAAACAGGCGCAGAAGGTAAGGGATAAATATATCCCTGCCGCTTTACGTTATTATCAGCATGGATGGAGAGCTTTTTACAAAGAGAAAGATCATGAATCCGCGAAAAAACTCCTGATGAAAGCTGTTATTCTTAATCCATTCAATTATCAAGCATGGCGGCTGCTGGCACTGCTCTATTTGAATTCCACCATTGTGGAAAAGATCAGGAGATTCAAGCGTTCGCTTAAGCCGTAGAGAAAAGGATTCTATGTGCGGGATTGCAGGATATTTTCTTAAAAAAACAGATAAAGATTCATCGCGGAATATCGATCTATTACTGGACCCGATACGCCCCCGGGGGCCTGACGATGAAGGGGTGTGTTTGATATCAAGACAAGAGAAGTCATGCCAGTTTTACCGAACCGATAGAACCGTTCCTTCAATATCTTCCGGGATACCCCACATCAATGATAAGGGAGCCGTCGTTGATCATGATATCGCCTTTGTCCATTCCCGCTATGCAATAATTGACCTTACGGAAGGCGGGCACCAGCCTTTTATCAGCAGTGACAGGTCTGTCGTTGCGATATTTAACGGAGAGATCTATAACTTTATCGAGTTAAGGGATGAGCTTTCTTCACTCGGAGTCAGATTCCGCACAGCCTCTGATACCGAGGTACTGGTTGAAGGTTATTGTGTTTGGAGAGAACGGCTCTGGTCAAAAATGAACGGGTTCTGGACCGTTGTTCTGTATGATTTCAAGGACGGTTCAATTACTTTATCTCGTGACCGGATCGGCGTGGCGCCGCTTTATTATCGCGAGATGGAAGAAGGGCTATTTTTCGCAAGTTATATCAGACCCCTTGTCAATATTGCGCCTGAGAGAACAGACCTTGACAATGATGTTATCCTGGGCTTTGCCCAGACAGGTATAAAGGATCATGATTTGACCACATATTATTCACAGATCAAAAGCGCGCCCGCTGCAACAACGGTTACTTTCAGGCCTGGGCAGTATCGGCTTTCGAGCGCTGAACGCAAGCGATACTGGGATTTTCCGGCGACAAGAATGGCCCCGGGCGATATTTCTTTCAGCAATGCTATTGAGGAATATCGTGAAATGTTCTTCAATGCCGTAAAACTGCGGTTGCGCGCTGACGTTAAAGTCGCCTTTGAATTGAGCGGGGGACTGGACTCCTCATCTGTCGTTGCTGCCGCGGCCTTGTTGCGGAATAACAACATCACAACCTATACAGTAAAAACCAGAGGAGTTGATGAAGAGCCTTATGCCAGGGCTATGCTGAAGTCTTATCCCGTAGATTATCATGTATTAAGCGATCTTGAAGATGATTTTCTGGCTGATTATGGCAGGTTTTCGATAATAATGGAAGAGCCATATGATAATCCTGCTGACTACAACCATCATAAGATGCTTCAGATCATGAAGCGCGAGGGCGTAGATGTCGTTGTGACGGGCGCCGGAGGGGATGAAGTACTTGCCGGTTATGACACCAGCTTCTGGCCCAGGGCCTATTTAGAATTAAGGGAAAGCGGTCCATCGGCTTTACTCTTAGCTGACTGGCATGAATTCCGTAGAAGGTTTAAAACCCTCAGGAGTTCCGCCCAGACCTTGCGGCACTATCTTATTGATCCGCTCAAATATGTGAAGAGACGGTTTGATGGCGCGAAGAGAAGCGCAGAAGAAGCCCTCTTGACCCGGGCCATGCTTTACAGGAGGCAGTACGGGCAGCTGTCATTTCAAGAGAGGATCATTTATCACTTTAAAGTCGCTCTTGTGCCGTATTATATGCGTAGCACTGATCATTTTACCATGGGTATACCCGTGGAACACCGGTTCCCTTTTTTGGACTATCGGATGATCGAACTGGGCCTGCGGATGCCTATATCCTATCTCTTCCGTCACGGATGGACCAAATATATTTTGAGAAAAGCAATGGAACCTTATTTGCCCAAGAAAATACTCTGGCGGAAGAAAAAAATGGGTTTCCCGTTCCCTTACCGTCAATATCTGACAGCTAATAAAGCCGTATTTAAGCCCTTGTTGACACACTTAAAAGAGATAGACTTTCCAGTTAATGAATTTGGAAATTATGAGCAGCTTTTGAAGACGAACCCAGTATTGTTGTGGCGGCTTATTTCAACGGCAATTTGGGTGAAATACAACTTAAAGATATAGATCCATCGCCCTTTGCGGCGGGTTGTCGAAGAGGGTGCGGGATGACATATAGAGAGGATCATGAGAATAGCTTTTATTGTAGATTCTTTTCCAATTTTATCGGAGACTTTCATACTGAACCAGATCACCGGTCTTATTGAGCTAGGGCATGACGTCGAGATTTTTGCCGGTTTCAGGCCTCGTGAGAATAAGATACATTCCGAAACAAAAGAGTATAACCTGCTGGAACACACCCATTATCATAATGATAAGCCATTAAACAGATGTAAACGTGGAATAAAGGGCATGAAGCTGTTGTTGCAGAACATCTGGAAAAATCCCGGGGTTATTTTACGCGCGTTAAATTTTATCCGATATGGCAAGGAAGCCCTGTCCCTGACGTTATTATATAGAGCTGCTCTTTTCCTGAGAACTGGCGAATTCGATATTATTTTCTGTCATTTTGCCACGAATGGAAATCTGGGAGCTCTGATGAAAGAGCTTGGTATTAAAGGAAAGCTTGTGGCTATGTTCCATGGATATGACATACGTCTCGGGATAAAAGAAGGAGGCGAAATATATCACAAGCTGTTCAAGTATGGAGACTGTTTCCTCAGCATTTCGGATTACAACTACAGACACATGGTGATGTTTGGAGCCGATCCCAGGAGAATAATTCATCATTCCGTAGGCATTGACCTTGGGAAATTTTCTTTTCGCGAGGGATCGGATAGTGCGAGACGGTCCGGTAAGCCTGTTAGGATATTAACGGTCGGGCGTTTGATACAAGAGAAAGGGCTGAATTATGGTATCCACGCGCTTCATAAGTTATTACACGATAAGGACTCGCGAAACCTGGAATACCGGATTATAGGCGATGGGCCATTGATGGAGGAGTTACATGAGATGGTAAGGGAACTCAACCTGACCCAGTCGGTCCATTTTCTTGGCCCGCGTGAAAATGATCAAGTAATAACTTTTTTACGCGAGTCTGATATTTTTTTGCTTCCCAGTATTGCAGAAGCTCTACCTGTATCTTTAATGGAAGCGCAAGCCGTTGGGCTGCCGGTTGTAGCCACCTCTGTCGGGAGCGTGTCTCAAGTGGTGGATGCCGGCAAGTCCGGTTTTCTTGTTCCTGAAAGGGATGTGGATGCAATGGCTGAGAGATTGGGATATCTTATAGAGCATCCGGAAGTCTGGCCTGAAATGGGTCAGGCCGGTCGGAAGTTCGTTGAGGAACACTATAATATCGACAAATTAAATGACCGGCTGGTAGAGATCTTCCGGGGATTGCTGGACGGCCGATTGCCTTAAGCAGTGGCTCGATTCACGAACCATCGAACAATGTAGGGGTTTGATCTATCGAACCCCGGAAAGAGTGACTTGGATGGATGAAAACCCACTGACAGTGAGCGTTATTATCTCCACATATAACCGGGAGCATATGGTGGCCAGGGCGATCAAAAGCGTTCTGGGCCAGACATACCGGGATTTCGAGCTTATCGTGGTCAATGACGCATCTACCGATCACACTGACGAAGTGTTGAATAGCTTCAATGACAAAAGGATAAGGTATGTCCGTTTCGGAGAGAACAGGGGCGGTCCTGCGGCGCGCAATACAGGCATAAAGATGTCCAGGGGAAATTATATCTCTTTTCTGGATGACGATGACGAGTGGTTGCCTGCCAAACTTGAAAAGCAGGTTGAAAAGATCGAGCATGCGCCAGGCGAGGTCGGGTTGATCTATTCAGGTTCTGAAGTAATAGAGGATGGCAGTAATACTGTTCAAAGGAGATACCATCCAGAACAAAGAGGGGATGTTCGAATAAGACTTCTCTTGGGTCCGATGGTGGGAAGTGTGAGCAACGTGCTTGTAAGAAAGGAGTGTTTTATCAAAGCAGGTTTGTTTGACGAATCATTGAAGAGCTGTCAGGACTGGGACATGTGGAAAAGGATCTCGGACCATTATGAGTTTGATTTCACGCCGGAAATCCTGAGCAGGATCCATCTCCATGGCGACCAGATATCGTCTGACCTTGGATCCCTGATACCGGGAAGGACGCGGATGGTTGAAAAACATATTGAGGAATTTCGGGAACATCCGGACATTCTGGTCGTCCACCTGAAGAGGCTTGGTAAATTGCATTGTATTAACGGGACATGGGAAGAAGCCGCTCACTGGTTCAAAGAGGCTTTAAAAGTGAACATTTTCGAAATAATAAAAATATCGGCATGGTGCATCGTAAGATTACCGGTTGTTAAATTTTATTCACATTTCAGGAAGTTCGGGAAATACCGGGAAAATTTTTAGAATAAAAATGAAAATACTTTTTACCGGCTATCACAATCCTCATTTTGTTAATACAAATGTCTATAAAGAGGAAGCAATAAAGGAACTGGGGCATGAGCTTATATCGTTCGAGGACCGGGATTTTTTTATACCCGGGAGAATAAGGCGCAAATTCCATTTTTTACAACTATGGGACATTAAAAGGCTTAACGGGAAACTTGTCGCCCTTGCCGAGAGGGAAAAACCCAGCTTATGCATAGTAAGCGGAGGCCACAGGATCCTTCCGGAAACTGTCGCGGAAATAAAAAGAAAGGGGATTACAATAGTTCTCTGGACCACGGATGTCCCGGTAGATTTCACGAACATAAAGAAAGCAGCGCCTTTTTATGATCATATATTTTGCTCAGGAACAGAGGCGGTAGAGATCTTCCGGGATCAGGGACTCGGGAAGGTCTATTGGCTGCCTTTTGCCTGCGATCCGCGATGCCACAGCCCTGTTGAATTATCTGAAAAGGATAAAAAGAAGTATGCGAATAAAGTGGTTTTTGTGGGTTCGTTTTATCCTGAAAGAGCGAACGTATTAGAGTCAGTATCTGATCTGGACATAGCCGTGTGGGGGCCGTATTGGAAAAGGCTGGAGGAGAATTCTCCTTTGAAGAGAAAGGTGAAAGATGCCAAGTTGAATTATGATGAATGGGTTAAGATATATAACACGGCCGAGATCGTGCTTGTTATTCACTATAACACCGGAGGAGTCCCGTGTAACCAGGCCAGTCCGAAACTATACGAAGCGCTCGCGTGCGGTAAGTTCGTTCTGGCGGACAACCAAAAGGACGCGAGAGCTTTATTCGAGGACGGGAGACATATGGTGTTTTTTGAGGATGAGGGGGACCTCCGAAAAAAGATCGATTATTATTTGGGGCATCCTGAAGAACGGGAGCGAATAGCGGCAGAAGGCCGTAAAGAGGTGCTGAAAGAGCATACTTACAAGAACAGGATAAAAAAAATACTTGAGATAATGAATCAGGACTAACGGGCCAGTGGTGCATTCTAAGGCCCATTTTTCATCAGGCATTGAGATTAAAAGATAGGAATATTTAACTTGCCGCGAGGAGGAGAGGTTGCTATTCAGCAACATTCAGGACTGAGTGCTTTTGGAAACATTAAGGGATCCAAGCGGTTTATTGCGGAGAACCGCTATGTGGTATTATCTCTTCTTATTTTATTGCTTGTGATTTCCCATGCGATATATGGGGGGAGGGGAGGGGATTTTTGGCATCACAGTGCCGTAGTTCGAGAACTTGCCACACATCCTTTTGCCCCAGGGCACCCTTACTATTTATCAGATGTGCCGCATAAATTTTATTCACCTTATGCTTTGTGTGTTGCATGGGTTTCACGGATGACGGGCTTAAGCGTGATAGCGACCCTGTCCTTCGCGGGTATAATAAACCTGATACTCCAGTTGATCTTTCTGAGATTTTTTATTTCATCATTATTCGGGAGTAAAGACAGCGAAGCGATTTCATTTTATGCGTTGCTGTTTATACTGGTTCTGTGGGGACGTTCTCCATGGGTTTACAGCGGTTTTTTTCACCTGAGGGCGCTGGGGTATGTCCTGCCTTATCCATCCGCGTTCGCAACGGCCTTCATGTTTCTCTCATTTTCGGTCTATATCATGATTATGAGGGGAGGGAAGCAGGCATGGTTTTTTCTTCTATTGGCCATAGGTGCTCTGGTCTTGCTAACGCATCCAATAGTCGCGATCGCAATGTATACAGGGCTGGTAGCGCTCGCCATAGGTTTGCACGGGCAGCAATCGTTCCGCAACCATCTACTGCTCGCGGGTATCATTATTCTATCATTCCTGATCGCCCTGGCCTGGCCGTATTTCCCATTTATCGATCTTGTTCTGTCTGAGACATGCGTGTCTGATCCGGGCAATTACTGCATGTATCAGGGTGTTTTTGCGCGGATATTTCCCGCTCTCCTCGGTCTTCCATTGCTTATGCTCCGGGTAAGGTCGAACTGGCGGGATCCCATGGGATTGATGTTCTTCGGGCTATGTCTTATGTATCTTTATGGCGGGATTACAGGGCATTGGAGCTATGGCCGACTGATCTCATATATAGTGTTAATCCTGCAGCTGACTGTTGCGGCCTGGGTTGCCGGATTGGAATCCAGGGCTGCTGTGGGGGGTATCCAGTCGTGGGCGTATAAAGGCACAATGGCAGTGGTGCTGCTTTGTGTTATTAATACCCTGCCAGCCCTTATACATTATCGGCCCGGCCGTCCGAACAATTATGACAGGTATAGGTTCATCTCAAATCATATCACTCAGTATGATGTGGTATTCTCAGATAGCAGAACGAGCTGGATCGTGCCCGCTTTTGGGGGTAAAGTTGTTGCAACTCCACACCCCTTTGTTTTTATTAAGGACAATGAGGCCCGGAGGCAAGATGCGGAACGTTTTTTCAAGGATGGCATTACATATAGTGGACGACTGGATATAATCAGAAAATATGGGGTCAATTTTATCCTGATAGATAAAAAAAAAGGCACAGTCTCCGCAGAGAAGATGCGTTCGTTTGAGCGATTCGGAGATATTGTGTATTCAGACAGCTACTTTATTTTGATCAAGGTCAGGGTTTCTTAAACAGGGCAGGGGATAAGAATTAATTATGATCGGGGACCGTCTAAGAAAAAATGAACTACTGATTATATTAATCCTGGCCATGTGTCTGGCGGCAGGCTGGTTGCTGTATGGTTCATTTGGCCATCAGTTTATCAGGTCCCTGTATGAGGGCAGGTCCATAGGCCCATTAAATCAGATCATAGGCTCACAGGACATACATCCTTTGGATTTTTATTTGAGAAAAGGGGACAATCTTTTTTATCAAGTACTGTGGTTAAGCCTGTATCTTTGCTTTTCAATTTTCTGCGTATCATTTTTAAAAAGTAGCAGCACAAGGATCGAGGTTTTCGTTATCTTGTTGGCTATCGCTATTGCTGTCAATTCTCAATTTTCAGCCCTGGTTAATCAATATATTATTAACGATGATGTCAGACAGCACACATGGTGGATGCGGCAATTTCAGGATCGAGACCTTTTCAATAACGATCTTTTAGCGGAATACGCCAGAAGCATACAGCCATGGGGTTTTCTCTTTTTGTACTACTTATTGTCTTTTGCCGCGGATCCGGTATTGATCGGAAAAATATTGCCCATTATACTGCTTCCCGTATCTTCTCTTTATATGTTCAGGTTTGTCAGGCACGCTACAAAGAGTGATTACACCGGATTTCTTGGAGCGCTTATTTTCATGGTAACACCGATCTACCTGGAACAGATGTCGGGCGGACATGCCAGGGCTTTCGGATACCCTTTGTTGATACTGTTCCTCTATTATCTTGCAAGAAAAGAATATTCTAAATCATCGATGGTCGTGGTTGTACAGGCTCTGTTCCAGCCGATAACCGTTTTATTGAGCATGCTGACCTACTTCTTTGCATTTATTAAAATTCAGCGCTGGAAAATAATTTTGGACCGGTCCATCCCAAAGATCAAATTCTTTGCTCTGGCAGCAATTTTTTCTGCCATCATCTTGTTCGGGAAGTATGTTGTAACTCAGCACCCGGACATAGGCTCCCCGGTTACTCTTGAGCAGATGACAGGCAATCCCGAATTCTATAACGCGAACCGCTGGCCGGTATTGCCGGTGCCTCCTTTGTATGAGGGGATAGTGAACTACGCGGGAAAAGGGGTTTTTATTTCGAGAACATTCAGGAAATCTGCGGTATACAATCAGGTGAGATCAGCGTTACTCCGGCGGAGTGTTTTTTTGGCCGCGATATTGGTTTTAGCCGCCGGGCTTTTTATATTCAGAAAAAAGCTTGTTTTGCCGCAGGAGATACTGTTCCTGTTCCTGTCAGGTGTGATGATGTTCAAGATTTCCAGCCTTTTTATGCTTAGGCTCTATAATCCCCGCAGGTATTTGATGTATTCCATGCCATTGGTTGCATTGGTGGTATTCACGATCGTGGCGGGGAAGTTAATAACAGGGATAAAAAAGACAGGAATAAGAAAGACTGTCATGTCAGCGGTTGCGGTAGTGGTATTCCTGAACTTGAATGTAAACAAAAATGTTGCGCTTATAGATATGTCCGCGAACAAGAATCTTTATGAATACTTGAACAGCCTGCCGAAGGATACGATGATCGCGGCGCATCCTGAACTGGCCGATGGCATTCCAACGTTCGCGCGGAGAAAGGTTTTTATCAAACTTGAACTCTCCGTTCCTTTATTTGACCCCTACTGGTCGACGGTAAAGAATCGCACTCTTGATTTTTTCGACGCGTATTACTCGGAAGAACCGGATTTCATATACCGGTTTTGCGAAAAGAACGGCATAGATTATCTGGTGGTGGATAAAAGCCATTTCACCGAGGAGTACCTTGGAAAAGGGAACATCTATTTTGAACCCTTCAATGCACATGTTATTGATCTTACAAGTGGAAGGAGCAAGTTCGCACTCGAAAATATTCCTGAAAGCGAAAAGCTTTTCACGCGGGATGATGTGTTTGTTATCAAAAGGGACGTTTTGAAAGGTAAAAAATGAAGTTATCCATCATTATTCCGACTTACAACGAACAGAACACGATACGAAAGCTGATCGAGCATGTTCAATCCGTGGACTATCCTGTGGAGTACGAGATCATTATAATAGACGACGCTTCCGCAGACCGGACACTTGAAAAGGAATTCCTGATCAAGCTGAAGAACAAGTCAATGGAAAAAAATATCAGGATATTCAAGAACCGGATCAATCGCGGAAAAGGGTTTTCAATAAGGAAGGGTATCAAGAGAGCAAAGGGGGATATTATAATAATTCAGGACGCGGATATGGAGTATAACCCCCATGATATACCCAAGTTAATAGAACCCATCCTCAAAGGCGAAGCAGCGGCAGTGTACGGCAGCAGGTTCCTTGAGAATCCCTGTCCGGACGGCATGGTTATTCCCAACTGGATCGCTAATAAAATACTTACGAAGCTGGCCAATGTGCTGTTCGGCATCAGCCTGACGGATGAAGCTACCTGCTATAAGGCGTTTGACGCAAAGATACTGAAAAGTTTGGACCTTAAGGCGAATGGATTCACCTTTTGCCCGGAAGTAACGGCATTGCTGGCAAAGAGGGGTGTGGAGATCAAGGAATTGCCGATAAGTTATCATGCCCGGACCACAAAGCAAGGTAAGAAGGTAAGGCCCATGGACCTTGTTTTCGCTGTACTTATGCTGCTCTGGCAACGGGCAAAAAAATAGGGCGGTTATGAAGAAAAGAAGGCATATATGAAAGAAGGGCATCTGCGTGCGGTGTTGATAATATTAAGCCTTATGGGAGTAGCCCTTATATTGATGGGGACATCTCGATATGGGGCGGGGGTATCTCCTGATGCGGTAAATTATATATCCGTCGCAAAAAGTCTTTTGTCCGGGAATGGGTATTTGCTTTACGGTGGCGCTCCCCTGGTTTTGGCGCCACCGTTATTCCCAACAATTTTGGCTCTTCTCGGGTTAATAGGCATTGAACCCTTGATCGGAGCCAGATTCTTGAATGCGATCATTTTTGGATCGATCATCTTAATTTCCGGAAGACTTTTTCGAATATATGTGCGATCAAATATGCTTGTCATGCTGGGAGCAGTCGCTGTTCTATTATCCGTTCCTCTTTTGCAAGTATCTATCATGGCATGGACCGAACCACTGTTTATATTGTTGGTTGTTTTGTTCTTTTTTTGCTTGCAGCGGCTTTTAAGTGAGGCACGGGTTTTCCCCTTTTTCTTGATCTCTGTCCTTGCAGCACTTTCTTGTCTTCAAAGGTACGCGGGGATTGCCTTGGTAATGACGGGTTTTGTTATAATTATTTTTTCCGTGCCTAAAAATATTTTTTTGCATAAGCTTAAATGCGGGATAATTTTTTGCGCGGTTTCCTGTACGCCCATTTTCATCTGGTTTATACGGAACTATATATTTACATCGACACTTACGGGGTATCGGCCGCTGTCGTCCTACACACTGAGGCAGAACATATTTTCCATGCTTGATGTCCTGACAAATTGGTTCGTGCCTCATGAGATCCCTTTTTTAATAAGAGTTGCGGGTATGGGTTTAATTGTATCCGCGCTGGCTATACTCATATTATTCTCACGGTACAGCCTTAAGAGACATGACGAAGAGAGGGTGGAGCGCCCCTGGGCAGAAGGCGTTTTTGTTTTGGTATATCTTATTTTTTTAATTTTCTCCCAAACAAGATTTACCCTGCAGCTTGTGGATTACAGGTATCTGGCGCCCGTGTATATTTTCATTATCCTTTTTATGCTTGTCGGGGCAGAGGACATTTCGTGCTGGTGGAATGCTCGCGTAAAAAATAAAAAACCTGTAGATCGAATAATAATATTTGCATTCTGTTTCTGGCTGATATATCCATTTGTCGGAGTCGTCAGCAGGGTGTCGGATTATATAAAAAATGGTGCTGGCGGCTATAATACGGTTGCTTGGAGGGAATCGCCTCTTGTGGAATGGCTAAAGACTCATCCTCTGGATGGCACAATATACAGTAATGCCGCAGATGCCGTATATTTTTTCACGAATAGAAAAGCACAATGGAGTCCTTTCAGGAGCGGGAGTTGGACCGCTGAAAGCAAAAGAGAAGATCTATTGCGGTTCAAGGAGACGCTGACATTGGATAAAAAAGCATATCTTGTATGGTTCGATATCGGCGAGAGGGGTATGTTATATGATATCCGGGACCTTCGATCTGCGATAGAACTTAAGCGGGTCACGGTTTTTACGGATGGAGCTGTCTATCTTTTAAAATAGTCCAGTTATGATAAAATGTAAAGAAATGGAGGCAAAATGCAGATAAAGCGCAAAATGGTTTTCCTTGGCTTTCTTTTCCTGTTTTGTTCGGTTTTTACCCAGGATGCTTACGCGTACCTGGATCCGGGGACGGGCAGTTATATCCTGCAGTTGCTGATAGCTGTTTTGGTCGGTGCGCTGTTTGCGGTGAAACTGTTTTGGAACAACATAAAGTATTTTTTTAAACGATTGTTCTCAGGAAAGGGAAAGAATGAATGAGCGTAAATACGAAAGATGTGTCCAGGGTTCTTTCCGTGATCCAAGCGGTTTCCTTTTTACGCGGGATGGGGCGGTTTATCGCCAGGTGAACGTAATATACAGGGAAAATTACGACCACCTGATCAAATCAGGTCTGTATAAAACTCTTGTGGGTGAAGCGCTGTTGATCCCTCACGAAGAGGTCGATACCTCTTTGGCGAGATCCGGTAAGGCCTACGCGGTAATAAAACCTGAAATGGCGGGATTTGTCTCATATCCGTATGAATGGTGTTTCAGCCAGTTGAAAGACGCCGCGATGATGACCCTTGAAATACACAAAAAGTCACTGGAATTCGGGATGTCCTTAAAGGATTGCAGCGCTTATAACGTTCAGTTCAGGAAGGGAAGGCCGGTTTTTGTTGATACTCTTTCCTTTGAGAAGTACAGAGAGGGCGAACCGTGGGTAGCGTACAGGCAGTTTTGTCAACATTTTCTTGCGCCTTTGGCCCTGATGGCCCGCAGGGATGTCCGGTTAAATCAGTTGTTACGGATTTACATAGACGGGATCCCCCTGGATCTGGCTGCCAGACTTCTCCCGAAGGGCACCTTTTTGGATCTTTCATTACTTATGCATATTCATGCGCACGCTGGCAGCCAAAAACGTTTTGCCGACAAAACGTTAAGCAATGGGATGAAAGCGCGCAGGTTCGGCCGGTTATCCATGCACGGACTTATTGACAGCCTGGGATCAGCGATAAAGAAGCTCAGATGGACGCCCCGAGAAACTGAATGGGCAGATTACTATAAGGATACTAACTATTCTTCACAGGCTTCCGATCATAAAAGGGAAATAGTAGCCCGATTTTTAGATAAGCTTGATCCCGGCCTTGTCTGGGATCTTGGCGCAAACGTAGGCATATTCAGTCGCATCGCCGCTGAGAGGGGAGCACAAACAATTTCCTTTGATAAAGATCCCGCGGCAGTAGAGAAAAACTACCTTGAATGCGTGAGTAAAGGCGAGACAGATATACTGCCTCTTTTGCTCGACCTGACTAATCCAAGCCCTGGTATCGGCTGGGAAAATAAGGAAAGGATGTCTATTTTCGAGCGCGGTCCTGCGGATACAGCCCTGGCGCTCGCAATAATACATCATCTGGCAATATCCAATAATCTTCCATTTCGTAATATTGCTGATTTAATGCGCAGGATCTGCAATTCTCTCGTTATGGAATTTATTCCCAAAAGCGATTCCCAGGCTCAAAGGCTCCTTTCGAGCAGGGAGGATATTTTTTCTGATTATACACGGGAGGCTTTTGAAGATGAATTTCAAAAATATTTCGCGATACAGGACTCGGTAAAGATCAAAAATTCCGAAAGGACTTTATACATGCTGGCAAGGAAACAGGTTTGAGCGTGAAGAAAACCTTATTTATTCACCCTTTTTTATTCGCGGTGCTCCCTGTTCGGTTCCTCTTTTCGCATAATATAGAGCACCTTGAATTACCTGTGATTTTTATGCCAATAGTTATCTCTCTTGCTTTCGCGCTTATACTATTGTTGAAGGAACTGGCAGGCGATCTTGATCAGATGGGATGAATTTATATGAAGGAACAGAACGGACCAGGATTGAAGAATTATCTGAGAAGGAAAATATTGAAGAATTATCTAAGGTACAATGAAAGGATCAATAGAAGAATATTTAAAAGATTCGCCATACCGCTTTTTGGAGGTCTTCACCCGAAAAACATTTTTAATTTTAGAAGCGAATTTTTCATGCAGAACGTTGATGGAAACGATGCGGTTATTGATGTCGGATGTGGAACAGGCTTAATATTGAGCAGGATCGCGCCTTTGATAAAAAAAGGTTATGGCATCGAGATGTCAAAAGACTGTTTGGAGATATGCAATACAAGACATAGCGCAGAAAACTTGAAATATATCAACGGTGATTTGTTGAGAATTGATTACGAAGCGCTTAAAAAAGAGACAGGGTACACGATCGCGATCTTCTCTCACATTCTGGAACATATTGAGGATGCCCCGGCCTTGCTATCCAAAGTGGATGCGGATAAACTTTTAATATGTGTTCCCAGTCAAGAAAATTGGCACACACAGCTCCTGGTCTACTTGGGTCTTCCATGCTTTTCGGATGATACTCATTTCAGGGAATACACCAGAGAAATGCTGAAAGAGGAGCTGGCCTTAACAGCATATCATATCGATTTTATTGGTTTTAACGCAGAAGGCGAAATAATATGCAAGGCAACAAAATAACCATGCGTTTCTGGGTTCCGATAATGCCCTTTTTGTCGTTATATGGCGGGATGGGAGTGTTCTGTTTATTCAGATTTCTGAGGAAAAGATGAAAAAAGCAAAAGTCGTGCAGTTAACGGAAGACCTGAGGATGGGCGGGCTGGAGAAAGTCATCGCGGATATCGCTCAAAACCTGGACAAGGAGAAGTATTCCGTTGAGGTCTGGTGTGTCGTTCAGGGCGGGGAGATAGCTGATGAATTAAAAAGAAAAGGCGTGGTGGTTCGCGTCCTGGATATCCGGACTTATCATAATCCGCTCAATATCTTAAAACTGGCCCTTTTGTTGAAGAAGACTCGAGTAGATATAATCCATACTCATGGTTATCTGGCCTCCACCATCGGGAGGATCGCGGCCAGGATCTCGGGAGTGCCCGTTATTATAATGCATTTACATACGCTCTTCTATAATCTTTCGTTAAGGAACAGGATCATCGACAGGGTCCTTAATCTGTTTACGCACAAGATAATATGTGTTTCTGAAGCGGCAAAAGGATCCTTCCTCCACGCCGGATACAGGATAGAAAAGTCAATAGTGATATAT
>CAYSJU010000020.1:34643-35253 GCA_964431495.1 uncultured Planctomycetia bacterium | reverse complement strand
TCGATACCTACTTTTTTTATGCTAACATACTTTACCTGTTACCCACTAGCGCGAACTGGATTTATAAGTATTGGTATAATATGATGTTAAAAAGGTGGTGTTTATGGACAATAGAAAGATAGGTTTTAGGCTGTTAAAGCAGGTTTTTGAAGATTGGAAATGGCGAAGATTGACCTGGGAAGAGGTACAAGAAAAATACGGAATAAGTAAAACCTCTTTTTATAAATATAAGAAGAAATTTATTAAATATGGTGAGGATGGCCTAAAAGAAAACCCCAGAAAGAAACCTCTTATGCCTCATACCCTAGGGTATGAACAAAAATCTCAAATTCGTGAATACGTCTATCAGACCCCTACACACGGGCCTCAAAGAATAGCTGATAAGCTCCCTATAAAAATATCAGGTAAAGCTGTCTGGTCTTATCTTAAAAAAGAAGACCTGAATACTAGACGTAAACGGCGTCTCTGGGCTCACTCCCACGGTAAACCTGAATTAACCAAAAAAGAACAACTCTGCATTGCTGCTAAACAAAATCATATAGAATCTCACTCTCCCGGTGAGTTGATCAGCTTAGATACCTTCTGGCTCAATATCAAAAATCTCGGCAAG
>CAYSJU010000020.1:0-34633 GCA_964431495.1 uncultured Planctomycetia bacterium | reverse complement strand
CGATAAAACCGCCGATACTTCCATTGACTTCGTCAATAACCATATCCTTAAAAACACTCCAGAAGGTAAAATAAAAAGAGTTTTAACTGATCGCGGCACTGAATTCTATAGCTCGCGTCATAGCGATAAAAATGACCTTGTTAACCATTCTTTTACTAAATATCTCATGACCAACGCTATCGTCCATTCTGTCACCAAAGTCGCTCATCCCTGGACCAACGGTTATGCAGAGAGACTCAACCAGACTATATGGCAGGAGTTTTATCTGTGTAAATTAACTACACCCTTTAGATCAATCGATGAACTTAATCACCAATTGAAAAAATTTATGACTGAATATAACTGGAAAAGAGTGCACTCGGGCTACAAACTCAAAGAAGGAGGCTTTAAGTTCCCAGGACACGCGTTCTTTGATCTCGAAGAAAGCGAAGACTATATCGAAATAGATCTTTAAATAGGTTCTTGCAAAAATGCGTTGTTTTTGCTACGGTAGAAGTGTCTTTTTTATCGTTTACTCCTGTGGGTAATTGGACATACTGTAATATAACATATTGCCTTACTATTAAAAGTATTTATTTTATCTCTTTTATGTCTTAACTATTATGGCATATTGCTATTAATAACACATTATAATGATTGGGGTTATGTGGACGTGAATAAAAAAGGGACAGCGACCTATTTTTGTCTTTTTTGGAAAAATAGGTCGCTGTCCCTTTTTATATATAGATTCGCGGGACCCGGTCTGTTATACCGGCTACGATCTCGTAAGGGATTGTTCTGGCAAGTTTGGCTATCTTTTCCACAGGGAGCACAGCATTCTCCTGCTCCCCTATTAAAACAACTTCATCTCCGACTTTCACATCTTCAATATGACCGACATCAAGAATGGTCTGGTCCATGGTCACTATGCCGACTATCCTGGCGAACTTGCCGTTGACAAGCGCTTCCGCCTTATTGGACAGGATCCTTCCATAGCCATCCGCGTACCCGATCGGGATGGTGGCGAGGTTTGTTTCATCCTGCGTTATATAAGTCCTTCCGTAACTTACTGATCTTCCTGAAGGCGTCTGTTTCAGATGCACAATCCTGGTCTTGAGATTCATGACGGGTTTTAACTTTAAAATTCTCCGGAAACTCTCTTTCGGATATATGCCGTAAAGAAAGATCCCCGGCCTGACAAGATTCATGTGTGATTCTTTCCAGTCAACAACTGCAATGCTGTTAGCGGCATGTTTGTATCTCACATCAATGCCGCTGTCTTCCATCTTCTTAAGGATGTTCTCGAAAAATCCTATCTGCAGTGTGGTGTACATCCTGTCACGGCCCGCTGAAGAGAAATGGGTGTACACGCCTTCTATCTCGATTCTTTCATCAGCGTATGCTTCCTGAATAAAATCAAACGCCTCTTCATGCCAGACGCCGATCCTGCCCATCCCTGTATCCAGTTTCACGTGGACTTTGGGTCTTTTGCCTGTTTTTTGCGCTATGTTCGTGAGATCCTTTAAAAGCCTGTGGTCGCACAAGGTAAGGGTTATATCGTTATCCACCGCTGCTTTTGCCTCATCTTCTAGAACGGAACCCAGGACAAGAATAGAAGTTTTTATCTTATCATTGCGCAGCTTTAAGGCTTCGTCAACCGTGGCAACTCCCAAATAACGGATGCCGTTCTTGACGAGAACGCGGCTTACCTCGCATATCCCGTGGCCGTAAGCGTTAGCTTTCACAACCGGCATGATCTCCACGTCTTTCTCCAGAAAATCCCGGATCTGATCAAGATTATAGCTGACCGCCTCCAGGTTTATTTCCGCCCACGTGGGCCTGTAGTTGTCCATCATTTTTTCTTCTTTGTCGTGATGTTACATTCCTTCGCGTGAAGATATAACGGTTCGAGTGATTCTGGTGTATCAGTGCCTGACCCTAAGCGGCGTAAGGCCATACGCCCGATCTGAACCGCCCTTGGATACCAGTCACAATTATCAATATACCTCGCCAGGGGATGTTTATCCAGCACTTCCTTATACTTTATGACGGCATCGCCGAAAAAAATCGTTTCCCGCTTGAGGCCGTCCAAGAGTTCTTCGATCGTGACCAAAAGATACTCCGTGATCCGTTCCGGCTCTTCCCCGGAACGGTCATAAATGCAGGAATACACCTTGGCCTTGCGCGCGTCTAAAAGAGGGGCCATCAGGGTTTTATTCGGCGGCAGGTTCATGATCATAGCGTCCATGGTCGGAATGCCTGATACTTTATTCCGCAAAACTGCCGCCAGGCCCTTAGCCGTAGCGACCGCGATCCGGAGTCCCGTGAAAGACCCGGGACCTATGCCTACACAGACAAGGTCAATATCCTTTGCTTCCCAGCCTGATCCCTCCAGCATGTTTTTTATTGTGGTGATCAATATCTCGCTGTGGCGTATTCCAGCCTCCTCGTGAAATTCAGACACTTTCCTCTCGTCCTCAAGAAGGGCAACGCTTAAAAACTTAGTTGACGTGTCAAACGCTAAAATCCTCATAATTCCCCGACTATCCGCGAATACTTCGGTCCGTGCCCCCTGAACTCAAGATGTCTCTTCTCAAGACCCGCGTGCGTTATTTTGATCTCCAGGTATTCATTGGGAAGGACGTCTTTTATCTTATCCGCCCACTCGATAACAGTGATCCCGTCGCCGTAAAAATAACGCTGGTAATCAAGCGTTTCAATAAAACTTCCCTCATCCAGCCTGTACACATCAAAGTGGTACAGGTCTACCCGCCCGTGATACTCTTTTATTATCACAAAAGAAGGACTGTTCACATACAGATAATCTTCAACGCCCAGCCCTTTGGCCAGACCCTTGACAAATACTGTCTTGCCAGCGCCGAGCTCGCCTTCCAGTGCGATAAGATCCTCCCGATCCAAGTTGCGTGCGATCTTCGCGCCCAGATCGATCGTTTCTTCTGGAGAAGATGCTGTCAAAGTCTTTATGTCCATGGTTTTTCAGAAATGGCGGAAAGCTTTCATCTTCAAGGCGGTTGAGCGGCCCTCTTTCTGGATAAGCCGCAACCCTGTATTTTCACCGGTTACTTCGCCTATTATAAAATATTTCAGGTCCCCGCGGCCGGATCTCATGCTTCGAAACAGCCTGTTCGCTTCAACGACCGGCATTGTGAACAAGAGTTCAAAACTTTCTCCGAAATACAGGGCATCCTCCAGCGTAAGCCCTTTTGAAAGCGGTATGGAATCAGCATACACCCTGCAGCCTGTCCTGCTTTCAGCGCATATTCTTCCCATATCCGGCGCGATCCCGTCCGAAACATCTATCATTGAAGTTATCCTGAACCGGCCCGAAAGAAAACGGGCCTCTTTTAAACGCGGCACAAAATCAAGGTGCTCTTTCCTGCCGTTCCTCACCGGGCCTGTCACCAATATCAGGTCCCCCTTGTTCGCGCCGCTCCGTCTGAGGAGCCGTTTTTTTTCAACGATCCCTATGATGGAGACATCAATCACAAGTTTAAGAGACCTGTTCACATCTCCGCCTATGACCTCAATGCCGTACTCTTTGCAGATCCTGTCGATCCCTCGATACAAAGCGCGGACAGTATTCAAACTTCTTTTTGGCGGCAGCCCAAGGCTTACCGTAACATATTTGGGAATTCCTCCCATGGCAGCTATATCACTGATATTCACTGCTATAGCTTTCCGTCCGATTTTTTCATACCCCGCGTTTTTTATATCAAAATGCGTTCCCTGTATCAGCATATCAGCGGCCCACAAGAGATATTTATTCCCGGCATATTTCAAAACCGCGCAGTCATCGCCTATGCCCGCTATAATGCCCTTTCCGGGCTTGCCGGCCAGTTTCCTTATCTCTTCAACGATCTTTATCTCTTTCATCAGACTATGGCCTATCAACTATGGACTTTATTTCGATGACCTTGGCTATCTTTTGTCTGTTCGGTGCGGTAATTATCCCGCGTTCCGTGATGATCGCCGTGATCAACTTCGCGGGTGTTACGTCAAAAGCGGGATTCCTCACGCGTATATCCTTGACTGTTATAAGTTTCCCGCCGATCCTTCTTACTTCCGAAGGATCCCTTTCCTCTATCGGTATCCCTTTGCCGGTCCGAAGGGATAGGTCAAACGTCGATGCCGGCGCAGCCACGTAAAAAGGGATCTTATGAAACGATGCAAGCACTGCGAGACCGTATGTCCCTATTTTATTAGCTGTATCGCCGTTGGAAGCGATACGGTCAGCGCCCACGATCACAGCGTCTATCTCCTTGTTTGCCATGAGTGTTGCCGCCATATTGTCGCAGATCAGGGTCGCCTTGATCCCTCTTTTTACCAGTTCCCACGCGGTAAGCCTTGCCCCTTGCAAAACAGGCCTGGTCTCATCAACATAGACCTTTTTTATGTTCTTCCTGCTGGCAAAAATAACACCGAGGGCCGTACCATGGCCGGCTGTCGCCAGTCCTCCGGCATTACAATGCGTCAGGACCCTTGCTGTTTTTGGGATGATCTTCCTTCCGTTTTTTCCTATCAGGCGGCATATATTATCATCTTCCTTGAGTATTGCGTGCGCTTCTTTCAAGATAATATCCTTCAGCTCCGCGACCGACCTGTCCTTATTTTTCTCAACCACTCCGGACACGCGTTCCATGCCCCAGAAAAGATTGCGGGCAGTCGGACGTGATCCCGCCAGGTATTTGACGGTTTCCCTGATTTTGTTATTAAAGGTTTTAAAGTCCTTTGCCCGGGTTTTCCTTACGCCCAAATAAACGCCATAAGCGCCCGCAATGCCGATTGCCGGAGCGCCGCGGACCTTTAGCTCCTTTATGGCTTTCCAGATATCTGCGGCTGTTCCGCACGGGATATATCTCATTTTTGACGGAAGCAGTCTCTGGTCGATAAGTTCGACCCTGTTATTCCGCCACCGTATTGTTTCTACAGTCATGTTCCCCCCTTATACTCCAAGGCTCCTGACGAGAAAGACCAGCATTACCATCGCGACGTTATGCATGATATGCACTGATATACATGATACGAGCGACCCTGTCTTCTCGTATAAATAGGCCAGAAGAATGCCGAGCGCCATGATGGGCAGGAAGCCCACGACATGCGCGTGGAGAAAAGCAAATATAGCGGAAGTTACCAGCACGCTTCCCAGGACGCCTATTGTCCTCTTGACCGCTGAATACATAAATCCCCGGAAAAAGATCTCCTCAGCGACAGGTCCAAAAACAGCGGCAAACAAAGTGGACGCCCACAGAACACTGGTCTGCTTTTCCTCCAAGAAGACCTGCACGATAGGCTGAACAGGCGGTTTGTATTCCAGCCATCTCACGACAAAGAACGTGATGACCATTATCACCAGGATGATCGGGATCAGCGATAAATATCCCGTAACAGCGTAAAGAACATTGGCGCCTGCTTTCTTTATGGTAAGCCCCATCGCCGTTATGTTCTGGTGGTATTTTCGGACGACAAAATGCAGGATAACGCTTATACCGATAATGTTCATCAAGGCCGTGTTAAAGACCATTCGGAAATTCTCATTTTTTAGGATCGGGAAAAAATCAGTTATAAAAGCCTGAATTATAGCGAACAGGTATCCGCAGGACAGGAATATCAGGGTCACGCGAATAATATCCGCTATGTTCCAGCGGGGTGTCTCCAGGACGTTCGTCCTTATCTGGAGAGGCTTCTTCATTATGAACCTCCCGAGAAAATAACCGTCAACAATGAAACCTATAAATATTAAAAAAATTGCCGCGAGATTGAACAGTCCCACGAATAAAAACAGCAAAGGGTTTTCCTCCGCGACCTCTTTCAGCCTCTTCTCGCGGGCCTCTATCTCTTCGGCGTCAAACACGGTGCTGGGCGCAGGGGCCTCCTTCTCTTCAATCTGTTCAACAGGTGCCTCTGCTTGAGCGGTTTCTTTTTTCTCCGCCATTTTTCTTTCAGCGTAGAACGTTAGAAGGTTGATGCTGATCAAAAAGATCGCGAGAATTATGTACAGTTTATTTCTTCCAGCTATTTTTAAAAATTTCTTAATCATGATCCCGTGTAGGGGTCGGATTTATCCGACCCTTTTTATTGGGGTTTGATAAATCAAACCCCTGCAAATTCCGCGGGTTCTCGCCGCGCCATGACCTACCCAACAACGTTGAGATGACGGAGGCGGAAATTCGCACCAAGCTCTTCAGCCGCGCGACGGCATTGTGAAACTCCCTCCTCGCCGATAAGATCCAGGCACGTTATTTCTACTACTATACCTTGCTCCCTGCATTTTTTCATAAATGATCTTATCGCGCCGAACGCCTGTTCCCCGAAAACGGAACGGCACATACGGTCATATGCCTTGGCATCGGGCGCGTTCAGGCTGACCGAAACAACATCTACCAGGCCTTTGAGCTCAGCCGCTATCGGCCTCGCGCTTATAAGGTCGCCCTCTCCATTGGTCACCAGCCGGACCTTCTTCCCTTTTTCCTTGATATAAGCTGAGACCCTTTTAACGGTGTCAATGCGCAATGTGGGCTCGCCGAACCCGCAGAAAACTATCTCCTTATAAGGTGAAATATCGCCCATATCAGCGATTATCTCGTCCGTGACCGGTTCCCTTTCAAGTTTAAGATCGTGGCCTTTCACGTAATTCGAGATATCCCTTGTGCAGAACGTGCATCTGTTGGTGCACCTGTTGGTTATATTCAGATACAGCGAATCCCTTATGGGATACGCCACTTTGCTTTCTTCCTTAAGTCCCAGCTTGAAGAGATGATTGGCGTTGTGCGTGGTGATCCTCGCGATATCTTCGGGTCTAAGGCCGTAGATCCCGGAGTAAACGTCCAGGAGATAGCGGACATTTGCCGGCTCATTCCTTTTTCCCCTCAATGGTTCAGGGGACAGGTAAGGCGAATCCGTTTCCAAAAGAAGTCTTTCAGGAGGAACAAGCTTTAAAAGCTCCCTTGAAGCTTTTGCTTTTTCAAATGTTAAAGTGCCCGTGAACGAAACGTAGAGATCCAGCGCCAGCACCTCCTCCAGTAAACGCTCATCCCCGGAAAAACAGTGAACAACACCCCTGGGAACGCCCGGACCTGATCCCTTGATGGCTTCCAGAAAATCCTCAGAAGCATCACGGTTGTGAAGGATCAGCGGGAGATCCAGTTCCTTCGAAAGACTGACACATTGTCGAAACAGTTCCTTCTGGTTCTCGACCTTTGAATATTTTCTGTAATAGTCAAGCCCCACCTCTCCAACTGCGACCACCTTGTCGTTCCCTACGCACAGCTCCCTGAGCCTGGAACCAGCGTCCGGACCGCACTTATCGGCCTCGTGGGGATGGATACCGCACGCGGCAAAAACATAAGGATTCTTAGACGCTATAACTATGGCCTTTTCACTACTCGCGATATTTATGCCGGGTACGATCATCCGGATCACGCCCGCGGATTCAGCCCGCTCCATTACGCGGGCGAGATCATCGTCATAATCCGGGAAATCCAGATGGCAGTGAGTGTCTGTTAATTGCACGTGACTCCTTCATCTTTGAGCAGTTTACGTTTTTTGGCCAATCCGCCTGAATATCCTCCGATAGAACCGTCAAAAGAAATGACCCTGTGACACGGCACATGGGGCGCAAAAGGGTTCTTGCCGAGCGCCCGTCCCACAGCCCTGCAGGCACGTGGTGAACCTGTTTTCCCGGCCACCCAGGAGTAAGTCCTCACCTTCCCCCTGGGAATCTCCAGGACTGCCAGCAACACTTTTTTCTGGAACGCGGTAAGGCCGGTGGCGCTTTTGATCTTACGGCGATATATCTCTTTCTTTGTCATATGTAACGTATTATTTGATCCGCGGGAACAACGGCTCGCCCTTCGCGGCTTTAGTTCCGGCAGGGAACCTTCTCCAGTCCGGAAAACGCGACAGGTCTTCACTGAATTCTTCGGTATCCACCTTTTTTTCAATATCGCCCCTTAACCCCAGCTGACCCCACATGTTCCCGGCAGTGGTCGGCATGAATGGAAGTATCCCTATCGCGGCCTTCCTCAGTACTTCCAAGAGATCCGCGATGATCACCTTTATCGCATCAATATTCCCCTCTTTAGAGTGCTTCCATGGCGCTGATTCCTCTATATACTTGTTCGCCTTTCCCACGACTGACATGACCGCTTCCAGCGATTCCTTTAACAAGAGACCGGGACTGCGCATGTTCCGGTCTATATCCGGCAGGAGCCTGCAAAGAGCGTATTTAATATCATCGCTTCTTTTCTGCTGCTCTTTGTCCGAAAGTTCTGCCGGGGCCTTTGGCGACACCCCGTCAAAATACTTTTCCACCATTGTAAGCGTCCTGTTCAGCAGGTTCCCAAGGTCATTCGCGAGATCGCTGTTATACAAGGTCGCCACGGAATCCGCGTCAAAGATACCGTCCTGGCCGAAATTTATGGCCTTTATCAGAAAATAGCGGAACGGGTCCACCCCGAACCGCTCTATCATCTCAAACGGATCCACTATATTTCCCTTGGATTTCGACATCTTGTGCTGTCCCATCTTCCACCAGCCATGGGCGAAAATGGTCCCGGGCAGAGGCAGGCCCGCGCTTTTCAGCATAATAGGCCAGTAAACGGCATGGTGTCTTAAAATATCCTTGGCAATGATATGAAAATCAGCGGGCCAGTATTTCGCGAACGCCTTTTTGTCATCAAAATACCCGCATCCCGAAAGATAATTCATCAAGGCGTCAAACCACACATAGACCACGTAATCCTTGTCGAACGGCAGCTCCACCCCCCAGGACATCCTTTTCTTTGGCCTGGAAATGCAAAGATCCGTCAATTCCTCTCTGAGAAACCCCATTACCTCATTTTTCCTGAACTCTGGCATGACGAATTCGGGGTTTTCATTGATGTAGCCGATGAGCCACTTCTGGTACTTGCTTAGACGGAAAAAATAATTTTTCTCTTTCAGCCTTTCAACGGGCCGGCCGCATCCCGGACAGTTCCCGTTCTCGGCCTGACCCTCCGTCCAGAACGTCTCGCACGGTGTGCAGAACCAGCCGTCATACTCGCCCTGATAGATGTCCCCGTTATCCTTTATCCTGACAAGGAATTCCTGGACGACCTTTTTGTGCTCTTCCTCGGTAGTGCGGATGAACCTGTCATACCTCACGTCAAGGGACTCCCATGCCTTTTTGAAATTAACAACGATCGTATCTATAAAATCCTTTTCCCTGCCTTTCCCGAACCCTGCTTCCACGCAGGCTTCCTCTATCTTCTCCCCGTGCTCATCGGTGCCGGTGAGAAAGAAAACATCATCGCCATGCATCCTGTGATACCTGGCGATGCTATCAACGGCTATCTGCGTATATGCGTGTCCGATGTGAGGATTGGCATTGACATAATATATCGGCGTGGTTATGTAGAATTTTCCCATTCCTTTATTTCTCTTCCTCCTTCTCATCAATCTCTATATTCCTGACTTTCCCGTCCCCGAAATCCACTGTGACCGTCCTCTTCAACGTGTTCACTGACACGACCTTGCCTTTCCCCTGTTCCGTCTTGATCTCCTTGCCTACCCTTGGCAGCCCTTTGGACAGCTCTTTATAGCACTCGTACTCGTATCCCAGACAGCACATCAGCCTCCCGCACAATCCGGATATCTTGGACGGGTTGAGCGGCAGGTTCTGCGTTTTGGCCATTTTTATGGTCACCGGATTAAAGTCCCGCAGGAAAGACACGCAGCACAGCTGTTTGCCGCACGGGCCGCATCCGCCCACCATGCGGGCCTCATCCCTCACCCCTATCTGCTTCAGCTCTATCCTCACGCGGAAAATGCTGGCCAGGTCTTTGACCAGGGTCCTGAAATCCACGCGGTTCTCGGACGTGAAATAAAATATTATCTTTGACCTGTCAAACGAATATTCCGCGTCGACCAGCTTCATGGGAAGGTCGCGCTCCTTGATCTTCTGATTGCAGGTCCTCATCAGGTCCTTTGTCTTTTTCTTGTTTTTCGCTATCTGTTCTTCATCCCACGGGTTGACCTTCCTGATGACCTTCCTTAAAGGCTTCCCGATCGCGCTGAAATCGTTTACACCTTCGTTTGGAGTCGTGACTTCCCCGTATTCCAGACCCCTGTCAGCTTCGACTATGACCCGTTCACCGGTGTCGAACTTTATGTTATTCGTAAGGAAACCCCTGATCTCTCCGGCATCCCTTAATTTGACCCTTACGATCTCTTTCATTATTTACTCCATATGTTATGTGTAGGAGGCGGATTCATCCGACCCTTATATTGGGGTTTGATGAATCAAACCCCCACGTGAATAGAAATGTAGGGGCTCGATTTATAGAGCCCAGAAATTTCACCTCACCAATACCCGCGGGAGGACCTGGGCGACAAGTTTGGGATTGACATAGCCCTCCAATGCCCTTTTAAGCTCGATCAATCGCTCAAGTATTTCGTAAACCTTATCCACGGGATAATCCCTGAAAAAGTCATACATGCCCGTCCGGATCATCCCTTTATCCATGACCAACTCTTCAAGCCCTTCGTTCCCCACCGCGATATCCCTGAAAAGCATGACCAGAAGCTCAAGGTCTTCCATAAGCTCCTGCCTTACTTCTTTGCCCCAGTTCACGCAGTAAGTACTTTTTTCATTTATGATACTTTCCATGACAGCCGTGACGCCCTTCTTTCTTGCGAGGAGATCCTCATCAATCATCTCAAGGGCCCTGCCCGGAGACCCTCCGGAAAAATACGACAGAAAATGCGCGGCCTCTTTATCAACGGCTGAATGGCGCATCACAATGTCTCTGGTCTCGTCTACCGGCAGGTAATGGAACCGGACTTCAACACACCTGGAAAGCACCGTGGGGAGCAGCCATTCCCTTTTATTTGAAATAAGGATAAGCAGGGCCTCCCCCGGAGGCTCTTCCAGTATCTTCAAAAGCGCGTTTGATGCTTCCACGGTCATCATGTGCGCTTCATCTATGACACAGGCGCTGAACGAGGACTCATAAGGTTTCAGGCTTAACATTCCCTTTGCTTTACGTATCGCCTCGATCTTGATCTTCTTCTTGTCCTCCGGCCCTATCCACAAAACGTCCGGGTGGGACCCCTCGTTTATCCTTTTGCATACCGGACAATGTCCGCACGAAGAACCTTCTCCCTTTTCCCTGCACATAAGGGCCGCCAGAAAAGCCCTGGCGGCAAGCGCCTTGCCAACGCCTTCCGGACCGATGAACAGGTACCCGTTGGCTATTCTTCCCGATCGAAGATTGTTCGAGAGATACCGGACAGCGTTATCCTGTCCCCTTATGTCGCTCAATAAAACCATAGACTTCCTCTTTCACGAGTTTATACACGGCATCGACCTCGCCAGTTGACTCCAGAACGCGTATTTGTCCGGAATCCTTCTTCGCCAGATAAAGATATCCCTGACGCACCCTCTGATGGAATTCTCTGCTCCTCTGCTCCATCTTATCGGCCGCCCGTTCCCGTCCGACCCGCTGGAGGCCGGTCTCCACGTCAATGTCCAGGAGGATGGTCAGATCCGGGCTCACGCCTTTGGTGGCCATATCGTCGAGCGCTTCTATTTCTTTCATATCCATGCCCAGCCCATACCCCTGGTATGCGAAAGTGGCAGTATTAAAGCGGTCGCATACGACCACTTTCCCCTCTTCAAGCGCCGGCATGATCACTTCCGCCATGTGCTGGGCCCTGTCAGCTTCAAAAAGGAATAATTCCGCGGCCGGATTGAAGGATATATCCTCTCTTTCAAGAAGTATCTCCCTTATCCTGCTGCCAAGGGAAGTCCCCCCTGGCTCAGCCGTAAAAACCGCTTCATAGCCGCGAGATAGAAGATCTTCATATATCCGGCGGGAATGCGTGCTTTTACCGCATCCTTCCGGGCCTTCAAACGTTATAAAGAGACCCTTTGTCAATCCTTTCGCCATACCGCCCCTTCCGGTGTGTCTTCAATGACTATTCCCATTTCATTGAGTTTCTGCCGTATCTTATCGGCTTCGCCGTATTTCTTTTCCTTTCTGGCGCATTCGCGTTCCGTGATAAGCCGTTCTATTCCAGCGGCTTCTTCCTCGCCCATGCTGACGGCTTTCAGCGAAATCCCAAAAACCCCGGCAAATCTCAGGATACAATCCTTTAGAGCGCCGGTCACGCAAGCTTTCGCTTCATCCGTTTCTTCCTCCTGGAGCCGCTCATTGCCAAGACGCACAGCGTCAAAAACAACAGAAAGCGCAACCGGGGTATTGAAATCATCATCCATGGCCTCTTCAAACCTTTGCTCCAGGCCGCTTATCATCTTAACATCTTTCGTTTCTGTCTTCTGTTCTCTGCCCTCTGTTTTCGAAAGCAATCTATCCACTTTTTCGAGAAATATCATTATCCTCTGCTTGGAGCTGGCTGCTTCTCCGATCTTCTCGTCATTGTAATCTACCGGACTGCGGTAATGGCTGTTCAGGAACGAGATCTTTAAAAGGTCGGGGTCCTTGTGCTTTTCCAGAAAAGCGGAGATCGTTATATAGTTACCAAGAGATTTAGACATCTTCTCGCCATTGACGCTGAGAAGGCCGTTATGGATCCAGTAATTGGCAAAACCCTTACCGGTAGCCGCTTCTGCCTGGGCGATCTCATTTTCGTGATGCGGGAATATAAGGTCCAGTCCGCCGCCGTGGATATCGAACTGCGGCCCCAGTATATTAGTGCTCATGACAGAGCATTCTATATGCCACCCGGGACGACCTTGTCCCCAGGGGCTTCCCCATGAAGGCTCTCCGGGCTTGGCTTCCTTCCACAGGGCAAAATCAAGCTGATGGCGTTTTTTTTCGTCCGCGTCTATGCGGACCCCGTGCAGCATCTGGTCCTTATCCTGTCCGGAGAGTTTCCCGTATCCGGCGAACTTTTCAACGCTGAAATAAACATCCCCGCCTGCCGCGTAAGCGTATCCTTTCTCGACAAGGACTTCGGTGAACCGTATCATCTCGTCGATGCTCTCCGTGGCTTTCGGCTCAACCACCGGCGGCCTTATACCAAGTGTGGCCATTTCTTTATGATAAACATCAAGATAACGGCCGGCCACTTCAACGACTTTTTCCTTCAGCCGGCCCTCAATTGGATCCTCTCCAGATTCAACAAGTTCCCCGCCAGCCTTGTTTATGATCTTATCGTCCACGTCCGTAACGTTCCTCACGAAAAGAACGTCGTATCCCTTGTATTCAAAATAACTCCTGATGACCTCGAAGACGTAGGCGCTCCTGGCATGACCGATATGCGGAACATCATATACAGTGGGACCGCACACGTACAACTTCACTTTGCCCTTTTCTATAGGCTTAAATTCTTCTTTTTTTCGCGTCAGGGTGTTGTATAAGGTTATCATCGTATAGTTCGGGGTTCGGAGTTCGGAGTTCGGAGTTTATGTTATACATCTACGAACTACCAACTAGCAACTATGAACTATCTCCGCGCCCTTTCTCCTTGCCCTTATGGTAATCATGTATCTCTTCCTCAATATTGTCTATCTCGTGCTGCAGCTTTTCCAGGGACTGCTGGAGCGGGTCCGGTAAAGTGGTATGGTCCAGGTTTATGCCGGCGGGGAGCCTTTTCCCGAGTTTCCTGGCTATACGGCCGGGAACGCCGACGACAGTGGAGTCATCCGGAATATTGCGTATGACAACGGCGTTCGCGCCGACATTTACGTTGTTTCCCACTTTGATATCCCCGAGTATCTTGGCCCCGGCGCCTATTACGACATTATTGCCGATCGTGGGATGCCGCTTGCCTTTTTCCTTGCCAGTGCCACCGAGCGTGACTCCCTGGAACAGGGTAACATTATCCCCGATGATCGAGGTCTCACCTATGACCACGCCCATTCCGTGGTCGATGAAGAACCCTTTGCCTATCGCGGCTCCGGGATGTATCTCGATCCCCGTTATCCATTTTGTTGCCTGGGATAAAAAACGCGGGATAAAAGGGATCTTTTTCTTCAATAGAGAATGTGCGATCCTGTAAGATATTAACGCATGGAGTCCGGAGTACGTGAAAATTATTTCCGCGTATCCAGTCGCCGCGGGATCCCTTTCAAAAACAGCCTTGATCTCTGCCTTGAAAAAGACCCTTGCCACGGTATAATACACGAAGACCAGGACAGCTATTATAATAAGGATATCCAGCAAGCACATTTTTATCTCCTTGTTTTGGGTTTGATAAATCAAACCACTGCGTTCCCTTTATTTTGCGGCAAGCAACACTGCTGCCTGGGCCGCGATCGCCTCGCCTCTCCCGACAGCCCCCAGTTTCTCTCCGGTCTTCCCTTTGATATTTACGTCGCCCGGCGAAACCCGCAGGATATCAGCCGTCATCTTTATCATCGTATCCCTATAGGGCCCGATCTTCGGCTCTTCCGCGATAACCACGCAGTCAAGGTTATTGACCTTTAAAGCTTTACTGTCCATAAGCTCCCTCACATCCCCTAATAGCTCCCTGCTTGATATCCCCTTATATCCGGGATCAGTGTCAGGGAATCTTGCGCCGATATCCTTCTCCCCGATAGCACCCAGAATAGAATCACACACGGCGTGTAACAGGACATCAGCGTCTGAATGCCCATCGAGCCCTTTGGAAAAGGGTATTTCAACCCCGCCCAATATCAATGGCCGGCCTTTGACCAGCCTGTGTATATCGTATCCGATGCCTATTCTCATGTATTCGCCGCCTTATATGCGTTTCAGAAGACAGAAATCAGAATCTATTGACTAATAATCTAATATAAGCTTCCCACAGCATCTAGAGTCTGTCATTTGACCTCTGTTATAAATTAGGCCCCCTGTCTACGGTCCTGTGGCTTACTACGATTCTGCGGCTTATTGCGATTCTGCTGCTTTTCAACCAGATTCGCGAAGATCATGCGGCCGGCAGACGTCTGGAGAACACTTGTCACTGATACTTTCACGTTATTGTTAAGATATCTTCTCGCGTTATCCACGACGATCATAGTCCCGTCGTCCATGAACGCCACGCCCTGGTTCCTCTCCTTGCCTTCCTTCCGGATGTAAACATTCATCTCTTCTCCCGGGAACACCACAAGCCGCATGGCATTGGCCAGGTCATTGATATTAAGGACCGTGACCCCTTCTATCTTGGCGACCTTATTAAGGTTGAAATCATTGGTTATCACGCGGCAGTCCAGTATTTTTGCCAGGTGTACAAGCTTGGCATCAACCGCTTTAATGCTCGGGAAGGTCTCATCATGAACAATGATCTCGCTCCCCGGCACTTTCTTAAGCATGTTAAGTATATCAAGCCCCCTGCGTCCCCTGACGCGTTTTGTCTCGTCGGAGGAATCCGCTATGTACTGGAGTTCCTGCAGGATGAACCTCGGCACGACCAGTTTCCCTTCCAGGAAACCCGTGCCGCATATCTCGGAGATACGGCCGTCGATAATAACGCTGGTATCCAGCAAAAACAACTGCTCCCTCCGGTCCTCGCGGGAGAACCGCACGTACGGTATAATGAGATTGAACTCATCTTTACCTTTCATCGAGATGGTCATGCCCAGGTAACAGAAGATAAGCGTGAAAAGTATCTGGAAGACCGCATAAATTGTCTCGCTCATTGGAATGAGCCGCAATATCAGGGTCAAAAGCCACGCGATAAAAAACCCGAATATGAGGCCGAAGACCCCGGCGGAAAGATCGCGCAGGGAAACATTCCTCAGTCTGATCTCGACAAGTATTAAGATAAAAGCGAATATCAGGCCGGCGAGGCCTCCGAAAAGCGCCCCCTGCTTCACCTCGCCCATAAAGAGAAATCCCAGATAATATCCGCAGATGCCGCATAAAATAAAAAAGAAGATCCTTATTAATCGTAATGTGTTCACGTTTGCTTCCTTTCCTTATAAAAAATGGTTATATATCCCCCGACTCGCCTTAAGCCTGTCCCTCGGCCTCGATCGGGATGACACTGGAATGAAAATTAGCGTGTGCCGATCTCCGTGCCGCGCTTTTGTGTAGTGGATTGGCGCGTCTTTCTTGGCTTTGAAAGAAGCTTCCACGGGTTGGCCTTAATATCTGCTACAAAATCCTCCATATCATTGTATATCTTCTCTTCCACGAGAAGCTTGCCTACGGTCCCTTCCCCGCCCCTCAGCCTGCCGAAGATCACCTCCAGGTCGTCATAGATGGTATCTTCCATCAGAAGCCTGCCTATGGTCCCCTCGCCTTTTGCAACGTGATCCACGATGGTTGACATGGAAGCCATGAACTCATTGACCCTTTCCATCTGTTTCTGTACCTGGACAGGATCCCGGCCTATTATGGTGGCGCCTTGCGGAAGGAAATTCTTGGATTTTCCGGGAGATAACTCAAGATACTGCTCGCCTAAGAGCCCGAGGGTGTTTATCCTGGCGATTGAATCGTCTTCGATCTGGATATTGCTTTTGACCCGGACATTTACCCTGACTTGCGTCTCCCCGGTTTCCTTAATGTTGTAAATTTGTATATCTCTCACCTCCCCGACATGGACCCCGGCAAACCTGACCGGCGAGTTTTCCGTGAGTCCGTTTACGTATTTGAAAAGGACATTTAATCCGTACCCCTTTCCGATCAACGTAATATCCTTTATGGAAAAAACGATCAGAAACATCAGAACCATGCCAATACCAACGAATAATCCGACTTTGAGTTCAACTTTTTCGTCTCTGAACATCTTCTTTCTCCTTTTAGTTCTCCCATTCTTCGGTTAAAGGACCTTTAGCGGTCCCGGTAACAAACTGTCTAACGTACTCGTTGGTGGAATCCTGCGCCTCTGTCGGCGTCCCGACCTCCACGAGCTTTTTATCGTAGATCATACAGATCCTGTCCGCTATCTTATACGCGCTTTTCATGTCATGCGTAACAGTAATGGACGTCACTTTAAGTTTATCATGCAGATCCCTGATCATGTCGTTGATAATGTCTCCCATTATGGGGTCAACGCCAGTGGTCGGCTCGTCGAACAATATGATCTCGGGGGACATGGAGATCGCCCTGGCCAGCCCGACCCTTTTTTTCATCCCCCCGGAGAGCTCGGCGGGTTTTAATTTTTCTATTCCTTTCAATCCGACCATCTTCAGGCATTCCGCCACGCGCCCCCTTATCTCCCTGTAACTTTTGTCCGTGTATTCAATGAGCTGGAATCCCACGTTCTCAAATACGGTCAATGAATCGAACAGTGCCGCGCCCTGGAAAAGCATACCGAATTTCATGCGCACCTCGTCGAGTTCCTTGCTGTCGATCTTCGTTATGTCCACACCATCAATGTTCACATTTCCGGAATTGGGCCTCATAATGCCGATAATATGCTTAAGCATAACGCTTTTCCCGCATCCGCTCCGGCCTATAATGACCAGTGACTCTCCCGTCTTGACCTTCAGGTTCACGTCTTTTAAGACCTGCCGCCCGCCGAACGACTTGTACAGGTTATTGATCTCGATCATTCTTACCTCTTATTTTGACTTTTATCCTCTGTTATCTGAACACAAAATAAAACAGCGCCGTAAAAAAACAGTCGGCTACGATTATCAGTATAAAACTTCTGACCACGCTGAAGGTCGTGGCTATGCCGACGCCTTCCGCCCCGCCTTCGGAATTAAGGCCTTCAAAACAGGATATATTACATATGATCATCGCGAATGACACGCTCTTTATAAGCCCTGTTACGAGATCCTTTATCTTCATGGGATCAAAAGTCATTTTCACGTACATGGCATGGGTTATGTTCAACTTTCCTACGCCGATCAAATATCCGCCAATAATGCCGAAAAAATCAGCGTAGATCGTTAAAAGCGGCACCATGAACAACAATGCCAGAAACCTTGGAACCACAAGATATTTGACGGGATTGGCCGAGAGCGTCTCCAGCGCGTCGACCTGTTCCGTCACCCTCATTGTCCCCAGTTCGGCTGTTATGGACGCCCCGCACCGGCCGGCGATGATAAGCGCGGTAAGCACGGGCCCCAGCTCTCTGGTCACTGATAAAGCGACAAGAGACGCGATATACATCTCGGCTGCCACTTTCCTCATCTGATAAGCGCTCTGTAGCGCAAGGACTATACCCGTAAAAAGACTTATCAGGAACACTATCGGAAAAGAAGCAACACCGATCCTGTTCATCTGTTCCAGCGTCTGCCTCTTCCTGAACGGCGGAATGAACGTCCAGAAAACAGTCTGGCACAGGAGGATCAGCGATCCCCCGACATACCTGAAAAAGAATTTGACCTTCCTTTTCCAGTATCCATACATGATCCTTACCATTAATTTTAGCCGCATATTTTTATCCTTTTCTCAAATATTGACTATCAAGAACCCGCAGACTCAAAACTGGATCTTATGCTCCATGCCCAAAAAATCTCCTCCTTCTTCCTCCATTTCCATCTTCACGCTGTTACAGCTGTCCAGCTTATATTGAAATTCCACTTCGCGCTGGTCACGGTCGTTCGTCGTATCCAGCGCTTCGGCTTCGTCCTTTTCAAAGGACGTACGGAAGATCACATTGTCCTTACGGGCCTCCACGACATGGGATTTCTCCTCCTTGGATATCTGCCAATTCTCCCAAACCGCCACTTTATTGTCGGTCTCAAATACCAGATTCTCCATTCCCCGGTTTTCCTTGAATTTGCTTATATCTATCTCGCCGGTCACTATGATATGTCCGCCTTCTTTGACAACACGTGCGTCAGATACATTTATTACAGGAAGATCCCCGCTCAGTGTAGCGAACATGGAGCGGAACTCCATCTCCCCCAGTCTGCCCTCATTGATGAAAAGCCTGCCGTTGACCTCCGCGTTCTTCGCCGGGCCATTAAACCTGATCTCGGCTCTGGCGATCCCCCGCATCGGACTCTGGTTATCCCCGAACATACTGGACAGTTCATGAAGCCGCACGTCATTTACCAGAAAGAGGAAATGCGCCGGGTAAGGGGGCTCCGTCCCTATGCATCCTTTCAATTGAATGCTTTCTCCCCACCTCGCATCATCAAGAAATATCCTTTTCTCGTCAGGATTAAAATACCCTTCCATCATAATGTCCCAGAGGGGACGTTTATCCACCACCAGGTTCTCCGCCTTAAAGGAAACCTTCGGCTTCCCTTCATCTCTGTAAGATACCCAGAAGTCCCCGATAACCTCTGTTCCGCTGATGGGCCATTTATACAACCGCGAATAGACGCGTATATCCTCATCATGGTTAAATGTCCCCTTGATCTCCATCTCCCGGTCTTTTTCGGACAAAGATGATATCCGAAGATCGATGCTCCTTGAGTCCGGGGCTAACATCCCTGTTATCTTCATCCTGCCGTCCCAGAGAAGATCACAGTCATAACTGAAGTCTTCCTGTCTTAGAAATACCCCTTTTACGCCCCGTTTGACAGTATCCCCGAACAGTTCAAAGGATACACGTCCAATAAGTTCTATCTTTTCCGGATAGCGGTACAGTTTTATAAACCCCTGAACAAATGGATTATCCTCGCTGAAATATATTCCCATGTTTGTTATATCCTGCTTTTTCAGAAGCGCCTGCCACACCCGGTACGGTATCTCTATCCTGTCCAGGCGGAATATCTGATTATCTTCTTTGTCCCCACTGATGAAAGAGACATCCTGCAGTATCATGTCGCTGAATATCCCTCCTTTGACCGCGTCTATCTTGACGGAGAACTTGTTGCCCGAAAATTCCGCGATCTTATCTTCCGCGATACTTTTCACCCATACCCCTCCCCAGCAAACAAGACACAGGACCGCCACAAGAAATCCCAGCGACAGAAGTCTTCTTCTCCTTTTCCGTATTAATAATCCCCGCATTTACGTTACCGCTTCGAATTTCAGTTCCTGTTCGTTTTTGGCGCAGGTCACTTTTATGTCCGACCCCTCTTTCAACGATCCGGAGAGTATCTCTTCCGCAAGGGGGTTCTCGAGATATCTCTGGATCGCCCTCTTAAGCGGCCTGGCGCCGAACACCTCATCAAATCCCTTACGGATAATAAATTTTTTGGCCTTTTCATCAATCACTATCTCTATCTTCCGGTCCCTTACCCTTTTGGTGACTTCATGGACCTCTATTTCCACTATGTTCTCGAGATCGTCCTTGTTCAGTCCCCTGAAGACAATGATGTCATCCACCCTGTTGATGAACTCGGGCTTGAAGGTCTTTTTGACCTCTCCCAGCAGGCGGCCCTTCATTTCAGCGTATGACTCTTCCTCTTTTTGCGTCTTAAACCCGATAGAACCGGTTTTTCTGAGAAGGTCCGCGCCTATGTTAGACGTCATGATTAAAATAGTGTTCTTGAAACTGACCTTTCTCCCGTAAGAATCCGTGAGGCGCCCTTCCTCAAGCACCTGCAGGAGCATGTTAAATACATCCGGATGCGCCTTTTCTATCTCGTCCAGAAGCACGACCGCGTACGGCTTCCTTCTTACTTTTTCGGTCAGCTGTCCGCCCTCCTCATACCCCACATATCCGGGAGGGGCTCCTACAAGCTTGGAAACATTGAACTTTTCCATGTACTCGGACATGTCCACCTGGATAATGGCGTCCTCATCACCGAACATGACCTCGGCAAGCTTTTTGCCAAGCAGGGTCTTGCCCACACCCGTGGGCCCGAGAAAAATAAAGGTGCCGATCGGTCGGTTGGGATCCTTTACCCCTGCCCGGGAGCGCCTGACAGCATGGGCGATCGCGCTTATAGCCTCGCCCTGTCCTATAACACGGCTTTTAAGGCTCTCCTCCATTTTTAGATATTTCTCTGACTCTTTCTCCTCGACCCTTACAAGCGGGATACCCGTCCATTCAGATACTATGGTGGCGACATCCTCCTCGTCCACCGTGACTTCCCGCTTGATCTGGTCGGTCTTCCACCCGTGGTGTTTTACGTCCAGTTCTTCTCTTGCCTTCCGCTCAAGGTCCCTGAACCGGGCCGCTTTTTCAAAATCCTGGTTCTTCACGGCTTCCTCTTTTTCCCGGCGGTATTCTTCTATCCGCTTTTCTTCCTCCTTGAGATCAGCAGGTACTACCATTGTGGACAGCCTTGCCCTTGAACCCGCCTCGTCAATGATGTCGATCGCTTTGTCAGGCAGGAAACGGGAGCTTATGTAACGATCCGAAAGTTTTGCCGCGGACTCCAGCGCCCTGTCCGTGAACTTTACTTTGTGATGTGCTTCGTATTTATCACGCAAACCCTTTAATATCTCGAAGGTGTCATCCACGCTCGGAGGATCGACTATCACCGGCTGAAAACGCCTTTCCAGAGCAGGATCCTTCTCGATATTCTTGCGATATTCATCCAGGGTGGTGGCCCCTATACACTGTATTTCCCCGCGCTGTAAAGACGGCTTTAAGATATTCGAGGCGTCAATAGCCCCTTCCGCCCCGCCTGCCCCGACCAGGGTGTGAATCTCATCTATAAAAACAATGACTTCCGCGGAAGCTTTGATCTCCTTCATGACCGCTTTGATCCTCTCCTCGAACTGACCGCGGTATTTCGTCCCGGCTATCATCATCGCGAGGTCCAGGATAAGAAGCCGCCTGTTCTTAAGCATCTCCGGAATGTCGCCCGTGACGATCTTTTGAGCCAATCCCTCCACTATAGCTGTTTTGCCTACTCCTGCCTCGCCTATCAGAACAGGGTTGTTCTTTTTCCGGCGGCCAAGTATCTGGATCACCCTCTGTATCTCTTTATCTCTGCCTATTACCGGGTCCAGCTCGTCCTGTTCCGCCATTTCCGTCAGGTTCCTTGCGAAAGAATCCAGGGCCGGCGTCTTGGTCTTCTTCTTGCCGCGCTTAGCGTCCGGCAATACTGAAGAATAACCGGGAACAGAAGAACCTAACAGGTTCAGGACCTCGTCACGCACGCTCTTAAGATCGAGTCCGATATTCAAAAGCACCTGGGCCGCGATGCCCTCCCCTTCCCGTATGAGGCCTAATAGGAGATGTTCCGTGCCGATATAGTTATGCCCCAGGTTGCGCGCCTCGTCCATTGCCAGTTCTATGACTTTTTTGGCTCTCGGAGTAAAAGGGATATCCCCTGAAAGCACGGGCCCGGGACCCGGCTGGACAAGCTTTTCCACTTCTTCCCGTATGGTATCCGCTTCCAGTCCAATACTGTTCAAAACGGCTGCCGCGACGCCTTCGCCTTCCTTGACCAGCCCGAGCAGTATGTGCTCGGTCCCGATATAGTCGTGATTGAATTTTTTCGTCTCCTCTTTGGCCAAAAGAATGACCTTTCTTGCCCTTTCCGTAAACTTGCTGAATGCTGCCATTGTTATTCTCCTCCCAACCTTTCCCGCACCAGATCGGCGCGTTTCATGTCCCGTTCAGACGGGGTGAATTCCTTATCGTTCATCTTCTGAAGATGCGCTGGCTGCATCAAAAGAAGCAGTTCATTTATTATGCCGGTGTCAATGTCCTTTATTAGCCCCAGGTCCACTCCCAGACGAACCGCTGATAATAAGATGATCGTCTCCCTCGAAGTTATTACCCTGGCGCTTTTCAGCGTACCGTAAGAACGAAAAATATTGTCAGCTGTTTCCTGCTTCTTGTTCTTGACGAGATAATCCCTGGTATCTTCTTCCCTGGCGATTATCTTATTGATCACCCTTTCCAGGTTATCGAGGATATCCATCTCGGAATACCCCAATGCCACCTGGTTGGAGATCTGGAAGAAATTACCCGATGCTTCCGTGCCTTCGCCGTAAAACCCGCGTATGGTCAGTCCCAGCTTGGAAATAGCCTCGTACACATTCGGCACCTGGTCCGTCACCTGCAATGCCGGAAGGTGCAGCATGACCGAGGCCCTTAAGCCCGTCCCCGTGTTTGTCGGACACGAAGTAAGATACCCGAATTTGCTCGAATAAGCAAAAGTGAGATGCTCCCCCAGTTCCGTGTCTATCTCATCGATCATTCTCCAGCCTTCCATGATATTGAACCCTGACCTGAGGACCTGTAGCCTTAGATGGTCTTCCTCGTTGAGCATGATGCTCAACACTTCCCTGTCCTCCATGACAAGCCCTTTGTGTTTAACATCCACGGCATGCTCCCTGCTCATAAGGTGGCGTTCGACTAAGAGCTCCCTGTCAAGCTCGCTGACATTTTTCATTTTAAGTAAAAATGTTTTTTTGAAAAAAGAGCATTTCTTTAACGCGGCAATGCCATTTTCCAGCGTCTCTTTCCGCTGTTTATCGTTTGCCCAGTCAAAGAACATATGGCCGTCCAGATTCCGTGCGATCCTGATCCGGGTGGACATGACTATATTGGATTTTGGCCCTTCTCCTCTGAGCCACTCGCTTTTCCTTTTAATTAGATTACCGATTTCCATTTTTTTATTCTTTTTTTAGCTTTTGTTCGACATCTATTATCCTGTCCCGCAGGATAACCGCTTTCTCGAATTCCTCGGCCCTGATAAGCCTGTCCAGCTCGGCTTTGAGCCGCTGCAGCTCCTCCTGGTCCTTGATAGCTTTTTCGCCCATGAACGGCATCTTCCCCACGTGCCTGTCCGAGCCGTGTATCTTTCTTAACAGGCCGCTGAGATCCTTCCTGAACGTTTCATAACATGTTCCGCAACCAAGCTGCCCGGTCTTCTGAAAATCATAATAGGTCATGCCGCAGACACGGCACTTGACCCCTTTATCTTTCTGCACCTCTCTATCGGTCACTGACGGTGAGAAGTCCATAAGGCTCGATATGAGGTCGGTCAGGCCAAAGTTAGACTGCATTTCCTCTCCCTTTGTCCTCGCGCACTGTTCACATAGATGAAGCTTTGAGACCTGGTCGTTTATCACTTCCGTCAGATGCACAGACGCTTCACGCACATGGCAAATATCACATTTCATGCTATCCTCCCCCCCCACTCCGTGTACCTTATCAAACCTGCGAGGTTTGATAAAAAGTTCTTAGTACCGTGTTCCGTTCCCTTTGGTGAACTCCCGGAAGTCCCGCATGAGAGCTTTAGTGACCTCCCCGGGATTGCCAGTTCCTATGATCTTATCGTCTATGCTGACAACGGGTATCACTTCAGCCGCTGTCCCTGTCAGAAAACATTCATCAGCTGCGAACAGGCGTTCCGGTTTCATCTTCTCGTAGGCGAACTCGATCCCCCTCTCCTCTGCCAGTTCGATGACCGTTGCTTGAGTAACGCCGAAGAGCGCGCCGAGCTCGTTCGGCGGAGATACAAGCTTCCCGTTCTCGACGATAAAGATGTTATCTCCCGTGCATTCCACCACATATCCATCCACGGTCAGCATAACTGCCTCTTCCGTGCCCCCGTCTATAGCGTCTATCTTTCCCAAGACATTGTTCAGATAGTTCAATGATTTTATCTTAGGGTTCAGGGCTTCCGGATGATTTCTTCGGGTCTTTGTGATTATCACCGGCAGGCCTTTTTCATAAAACTCCTTTGGATACAGGGCAATCTTGTCCGTAATGATGAATACGGTCGGGTCGGTGCATTTCCGCGGGTCAAGCCCGAGGTCACCCCTGCCCCTGGTGATCACCACCCGGATATACGCGTTATCCAGATCATTCATTTTTAGGGTTTCGATGATCTTTTCATGGAGTTCCTCTTTCGCAAGGGGAATCTCGAGCCTTATGGCATCAGCCCCCTCGTATAACCGGTCCAGATGCTCTTTGAGGCGGAACACTCTCCTGTTATACGAGCGGATCCCCTCGAACACCCCGTCTCCGTACAGGAGCCCGTGATCAAAAATAGAGATCTTGGCGTCTTCGCTGTCAACATATTCATTGTTCAAAAAAATCTTAAATCCCATCGTTGCCCCTTTTCTGCCATGTCAAACGGATACTGTGTCAAATTTTTTCGGTTCCTCCACGTCTTGTCGTTTGACTGCCTTTTCCAACGCGCCATCCTTCATCAGATACTCACTGTGGAAAAACCCTTTTACCATGCTCTGGTGTGAGACGACTACAACGCTCATGCCGTTCTCTTCGCTGACCTTAAGGATAAGGTCATAAATACCTTCGCTCATCTCCGAATCCAGGTTCCCCGTAGGCTCATCACAAAACAGTATATCCGGAGAATTAACAAGCGCCCTTGCTACCGCCACTCTCTGCGCTTCTCCCCCGGAGATCTGGGACGGTCTGTGCTTCAGCCTGTGGCCCATCTTTACCCGCTCAAGGATATCAAACGCGGCCAGCCTTATTTTCCGTCCCGGTCTGGAGCCCATTATCCTGGCCGGCAGCATAACATTTTCAAGGACATCCAACTCGGGCAAAAGATGGTAGAACTGAAAAATGAATCCGAAATCCCTGTTCCTTATCCCGCTCCTCTCCCTGTCGGTCAGATCATATATCCGCCTGTCCCTGAAAACAACCGCGCCTTTGGAAGGACGGCTTAAAGCCCCCAGTACGTGCAACAACGTGGATTTTCCCGCTCCCGAAGGGCCGTGCATATATACACGCTCGCCCTCCCGGACCTCGAGGTCCACTCCCTTGACCGCGTGGACGGCTTTGGCTCCCTGTCCGAATATTTTGTCAATGTTAAGAGCTGTGATCATTTTTCTACTCGTATCTAATAGCTTGCACCGGGTCCAGCCTTGACGCCTTCCACGCGGGATAGATACCCGCTGCCAGGGCAAGCATCATGGCGAAAGTGATTATCATGCAGACATCAACGGAGCTTACCCGAACCGGTATTTCACTGAAATAATACACGTCATGGGGGAACAGGTCCCATCCCGTCACCCGTTTCATAAAGCCTAATATTCGGTTCACCCTGTTGGCTATAAAGATGCCTCCGGCGACGCCGGCCGCGACCCCCAGGGTCCCTATAAAAAATCCCTCCAGAAAAAAGACAGAACTTACGCCCCAGGAGTTCGCTCCAATGGCCTTAAGAATTCCGATATCCCTGGTCTTTTCCATGACCATCATGATGAGCGAGCTGCATATGTTAAAACACGCGACTATAATAATAAGCCCAAGTATGATGAACATCATCTTTTTCTCCAGGGCCAGCGCCATTACAAGGTTGCGGTCAAGGTCCATCCAGCTTTTTACGATATAAGGATATCCCATCAGCGACTGCATCTTCGATTTAACGGCAGCCGCGTCCTCCCCATCCCGCAGACGGACAGCCATACCGGTAACAGCATCCTTCATCCTGTAGAACGCCTGTGCCGTGGCAAGGCTTACTATCGCGATGTTAGAGTCATAATCATACCTTCCCGACGTAAAGCTTCCTGCGACCTTGAACTTTGATCTTTCAAGGTCCATGATCGAATGGGGGACTATCAGTTCCACTGTGTCGCCTGCGGATATGTGCATGCTTTTCATCAGCTCGCTGCCGAGGATGATATTGTCGCCTTCAAGCCTGCCAGCGCCGCTGTCGATGAACGATACCACATCAGTGACTTCTGTCTCTTTTTCCGCGTCTATGCCCTTAAGAAGGACCCCGTTCACGCTGTCTTTCTTCCTGAGTATGGCCTGTCCCGACACGAACCCGGCAACACTTTTAACTTCCGGCATGGTCCTGGCCGTGTCAGAAACGACCTCCGGATAAATGATATTCCCGTCTTTCAATATCATCAGATGCGCGTAAGTCCCGATTATCTTGCTTTTTACTTCCCGGTCAAAACCGTTCATAACCGATAATACGATGATAAGAGAAGCCACTCCAAGCGCCACGCCAAGGACAGAGATAAAATTGATGAAAGATATTATCCCTTCTTTCCTTTTTGCCAGAAAATATCTTATGCTCAGAAAAATGTTCCACATAGTTCTCGCGTCTACTCCTTGTCTCAGAGATCAGAAGTCAGAAGTCGGAAGGCAGATGGAAATCTGTCCTCTGTCATTACTCCGGCCTCATCTGGGGGAACAATATCACCTCGCGTATGCTCGGCGAATTTGTAAGGATCATTGTCAACCGGTCGATCCCTATGCCCAGGCCGCCTGCTGGCGGCATGCCGTATTCGAGCGCCTTTATGAAGTCTTCGTCTATTCTTGCCTCCGGATCCTCTTTTGCCTGTTCGATAAAACGTTTGCGCTGTTCTATCGGATCATTGAGCTCGGAATACGCATTGGCTATCTCTATCCCTCCCATGAACAATTCAAACCTGTCGGTTATTCCGGGCTCGCCCTTTTTCTCTTTTGCCAGCGGGCTCAGTTCCTTGAACATATCCACCACAAAAACCGGATGGATCTCTTCTTTCGGCTCTACAAGGTCCCCGACAATGTTTATCAGCTGCGTCTTGCTGACCTTATCCCCTTCTATCTCTATACCTTTACTTTTCAGCTTTTTGACCCAGGCATCCAGCGGGTCATCCTTGCTTATACCAAAATTCTCTTTCATCAGTTCCGCAAAGGATACCCTTTTCCAATACGACAGGTCTACTTCCCTGTCCTGATAAACGAACTTTTCCGTCCCAAGTACCTCCCTTGCCATATGCCTGATAAGTTCCTCGGTGAGCCGCATCATTCCTCCACAGTCAGAATAAGCTTCGTATATCTCTACCATGGTAAATTCGGGATTATGCCGTGTAGAGATCCCCTCATTGCGGAAAGACCGGTTTATCTCATATACTTTATCAAAACCTCCCACCAGCAGTTTCTTAAGATATATCTCGGGCGCGATCCTGAGAAAAAGGTCCATGTCCAGCGCCTCATGGTGGGTCTTGAACGGCTTGCCCGCCGCGCCTCCGGGGATCGGCTGCATCATCGGTGTCTCTACTTCCAGGAACCCTTTGCTGTTCAAGTATTCGCGCATACGCGCTATCATCCTGATCCGTGTCCTGAATATCTCGCGGGCCGAATCATTGACAATAAGATCAACGTATCTCTGGCGGTAACGGGCCTCGACATCCTTGAGGCCGTGCCATTTCTCTGGAAGCGGATACAAAGACTTTGTCATGATCCTGTAATCAGCGACCTGGACGGTCTCTTCACCTGTCTTTGTCTTGAAAAGTTTGCCGTTTACTCCGATAATATCCCCGATATCCAGCACTTTCAGGATCCTGAAAGCCTCTTCTCCTACGGTATCTTTCTTTACGTATAACTGTATCCTGCCGGTGAAATCCTTGAGGTCCATGAAAATACTCTTGCCCATTATCCTCTTTGCCATTATCCTGCCCGCGGCCCGGATCTCCCTTCCCTCAGAAAAATCCTTTTTCAACGACTCGACGGTCTCTACATCAGGGAATCTTTCGCCAAAGGGATAGATCCCCGCCTTTTCCAGTTCCTGCAGATTCTTGTACCTCTGCTCTATGATCTCGTTCCTGGCTTCCATATTGACCGCTGCATTTTCCATCTCCGGCATTTCACATCCTTCTCACTGTATGGGCTCGATCGATCCAGCCCAAACTGTAGGGGCTCGATTTATCGAGCCCAAATTAATCAAGGGTTTGATAGATCAATCCCCCACTCTAATAATATTACTCATTGTTTTCAGCATGCGCATTATAATACCACCCAATTATATCTTGTATATATGCGGCTGTCAAATATTTAAGGGGAAATCACGGAAATACAGGGGGTTGCGTGGACCACGATCTGAGGAGTTTAATGAATTCTTCCTCTGTGAGGATCTTTATGCCCTTCTTCCTTGCCTTCTCAAGCTTTGAACCGGCCTTTTCTCCGGCCACTACAAAATCCGTTGTATCTGAAACGCTTGAGAGGGCTTCGCCGCCTTCTTTTTCAACAAGGCGCTGTGCCCCCGAACGGGACATTTTCAGCGTCCCGGTAAAAACCACTTTTTTATTGGCCAGTTTCCCCTTCCGGGCCTTTTCACGCAGTTTAACCCCGGTCTCCATAAGCCTTTTGATCTCCTGCACGTTCTTCTTCTCCTTGAAGAAGGAAACAACGCTTTCCGCTATCTCCGGTCCTATCTCGTGGATCGCCACAAGGTCATCCGTCGACGCCCCCTTTATTCCATCCAGCGTGCCGAACTTATCGGCAAGAAGTGCGGCGATGTGCTTGCCCACGTTCCTGATGCCCAGCCCAAAAATAAACCTGTCAAGCGCAGCTTCCTTTGAATCCTCAATGGCGCCGAGAAGGTTCGCGGTCTTTTTCTCCTTCCAGCCCTCGAGTTTAAGCAGGTCCTCTCCCTTTAATTTGTAGATATCGGATATGCGGCCGATAAGGCCCTCTTCGTACAGCTGGTGCACTGTCTTGCCCGAAAACCCGTCTATGTCAACCGCGTCCTTGCTGGCATAGTGCGCTATCGCCTCCTTAAGCTGAGCAGGACATGTGAGCCCCTCCGGACAGCGGTAATAAACATCCTCCTTTTCAACAGGCGCGCCGCAACTCGGGCAATGTCCGGGCATATGAAAATTCTTCTCTTTCCCCGTGCGTTTAGCGGTAATGATCTCGATAATATTCGGAATAACATCGCCGGCCCTCTGCACTTTAACGTAGTCGCCTATCTTAACATCAAGCGCGGCGATCTCATCCATGTTATGAAGTGTCGCCCGCGACACTGTAACACCTCCCACTTCCACCGGCTTCAAAAGCGCTACCGGGGTAAGCACTCCTGTCCGTCCGACCTGGACCACGATATTTTCAACCCGCGTGATCTCTTTGCGCGGCTCAAACTTGTAGGCTATTGCCCAGCGGGGATTTGTCGTTCTCACGCCCAATCTATCCTGATATTCAAAACGGTTCACCTTTATCACCACGCCGTCTATCTCATAATCAAGCTCGTCTCTTTTCTTTTCCAGCTCGTTGTGATACCTTACGGCCTCCTTTATAATGGAGCAGTGTTTCGCGTCGGGGGCCGTTTTTAACCCGAATTTCTTTATCGTACTGATCATTTTTTTCTGGGTCAACGGCATTTCTTCCGAGAAATCAAGTATCCTGTAACAGTACACGTCAAGCTTTCTCTGGGCGGTTATCCTTGTATCCAGCTGCCGCAGTGACCCGGCAGCCGCGTTGCGGGGATTCGCGAAAACATCCCTGCCCGCCTCTGTCTGTTTTTTGTTTAATTGCTGAAAGTCCCTGATGTGCATAAGGACTTCTCCCCTGACGGCAAAACGCTCCGGGGGTCTTGCCCCCTTTAAACGCCGTGGTATGTTCTTCACGGTTTTAAGGTTCTCCGTCACATCCTCTCCGATAAAACCGTCCCCGCGTGTCACTCCCCTGACAAAAACGCCTCTCTCATATACAAGTTCCACGCTGAGCCCGTCAAGCTTTGGTTCGGAAACATAGTCGATCTCTTCCACGCCGAGTTCTTTCCTGCAGGTCCGGTCGAACTTCTCGCATTCCTCTTCTTCGTTTATGCTTTCCAGGCTCAGCATGGGAGATGTGTGCCTGACTTTGGTGAAACCGGACTTAACAGGCGCTCCCACTCTCCGCGTTGGGGAGTCCGGGGACACGTACCCGGGATGGGGCGCCTCCAGCTTCTTGAGCCTCTTGAGGAGTTTATCATACTCGAAGTCCGATATCTCGGGCTTACCCTTTGCATAATATAGATCATTATGCTTCAGGATATCCTTCCTGAGTCTGCCTATCTCTTTTTTGATGCTTTCAGTCATTGTCTCACCTTTAGAGATCAGCGTTTCAACGCTTTTAGAAGCGGACCAAGTGGGCGGGTATTCAATACATCGTTCTTTTCCACCCATCCCCTCCTGGCTGCTGTAACACCATAGATCATCTGGTCAAGCGAATCCGTGTCATGTGAATCAGTATTGATCGCGAGCTTCGCGCCAATGCCCCTGGCCCTCCTGCAATGCACGTCATTAAGGTCTATCCTCTTACCGTGGGTATTCACTTCCAGATATATATTCGCGTTCCGCGCCAGGGTGAATACCCTGTCAAAATCCAGCTCTATGGGGCTTCGTCTTGCAATGAGCCTTCCTGAAGGATGCGCGAGAACATTGACATGCTTATTCTCCATGCCCTTTAGAACACGGGCGGTCTGTGTTTCTCTGTCAAGGGCGAAATGGGAATGTATCGCCGCTATTACGATATCAAGCTCTTTAAGAACGGCATCTTTCAGGTCCAGCTTACCGTCCCTGAGAATATCCACTTCTATCCCGGCTAAAAGTTTAATACCTTTTATCCTGCCGTCAACCTTTCTTATCATCTCCATGTGTTTCAAAAGGCGTTTCTCATCCATGCCATTGGCGATCCGGACCGCCTTTGAATGGTCAGTTATGCCGAGATACGCGTACCCCATGCTTTTAGCGGCCCTGGCCATCTCTTCTATGGTGTTGTGTCCGTCCGTCGCCGTGGTATGCACGTGCAGATCTCCCTTGATGTGTTTAAGTTCGATAAGCGACTTCGGCAGCTTGTCTGCCATTGCGGCTTCTATCTCTCCCCGGTCCTCGCGAAGTTCCGGCGGTATCCATTCCATTCCCAGGACCCTGTATACTGCTTTTTCCGTTTTACCCGCGGTGAGTTTCTCTTTTTTGGAGAGCGGGTCGACCTTGAATATACCGTGCTCGCTCACTTTATATCCTTTATTTTTCGCCACTGTCCTGAGCTTGATATTATGCGCCTTTGAGCCCGTGAAGTAGAGAAACGCGGCCCCGAAACAGGATCTATCTATAACCCGGAGATCAACCTGGCTGCCTGACTTCATAAGTATGCTGGATTTTGTCGGCCCCTTGGCAAGAATATCCTGAACCCTGGAATAACTGACAAAATGATCCATGGCCTTTCTGCTATTATCCGCTACAGTCAGTATATCAAGATCCCCCACGGTCTCTCTCCCCCTGCGAAGGCTGCCGGCCGGCTCTATCTTTTTGAAGTTTCCGGATTTTTTCAGATACTCCATTACTTCCCGGGCCTGTGTTGTAGCCTCGGGCAAAAGCATCCTCCCTGCCTGCATCTTGAAATACTGAATAGCATCCAGTATTCTGCTTTGAGTTTTGGCTCCCATACCTTCCAGGTGCTCCAGTTTTCTCTCTTCGCAGGCCTTTTCAAGGTCAGCCAGGGTCTCTATGCCCAGGTCATCCTTCAGTTTTTTGAGCTTCTTGGGGCCGAGCCCTGAGACATTGAGCAAGTCCAGGAATTCCGGGGGAAATTCCTTTAAAAGCTCTTTATGATATTTAAGTCCGCCTGCCTCAAGTATCTCGATGATCTTCTCTTTAAGGTCTTTACCTATTCCCTGGATATTGCTCAACGCTGAAGGGTCTTCTTTATACATATCGGCAAGCTGGACGGCCATGCTCAGAATATTCTGTGAAGCAGTGCGGTATGCGCGGATCCTGAAGACATTCTCGTCCTTCAGTTCCAGTACATCAGCTATCTGCGAGAATATTTTAGCGATCTCTCTGTTTTCCATGATCTTTTCGTTCTCGTGACCATTCATCGACTGCCGGCGCGACATAGCCCAGGGCATCTATTTCGGTCCAGAGAACCGGTGTTCCCACCTTTCGCGTGACTCTTGCTATTCCGCTCGACGGGTCCACGCTGACAACATGAACACTATCGCCTTCCTTTGTAAACGCTACCCTTCCTGTCTTAAATAATTCCTTTAATTCTTCCGACCTTCCGGCCGCGCGCGCGTTCAGGGCCTGGACCATAAGCTTTTTATAATCGGCGATCAAATAACCTTGCTTTAACACGATCTCATGGCCCACATATTCCACGCCATATTCCTGCTCTAACCTTTTCGCGACAGCCGGCGTTGCCGCTATTGCTGAAAGAAAAAGCCCCATAATAAGCACGGGGGATATTTTGTTGATATTCATGGTCTCATATAAAATACCCTTGAAAAGCTAATAAGTCAATCGCAAATCGGAAACGCTAAGCTGGATTCTTGATGCTCGTTTCAAAAAAATAATTTCTTGAAAGAATTCCCTGGAAATTGGTGTCCTCAAACAATGGGTGCACATCGGTCGAGGCATCATCTATTTTTTCCGCAAAAGATTAAGGAGGAATAATATGGAAAAAAATCCTGTTGTTAAAATCGAAAGGCTCCATCCCCTTGATGGAGATGGTCCAACAAAGGCCTTCTGCGATCTCCTGATAGCCGATACCTTTGTTGTAAAGGGCCTCAGGATAGTCCAGGGAAAAGAAGGGCTTTTCGTAGGAATGCCGCAGGAGCAGGGACGCAACGGCAAATGGTATAACACCTTTTACCCCGTTTCCCCTGAGCTCCGTAAGGGGTTGCAAACATTCATCTTAGATCAATACAACGACGGACAGTAGGGACTCATGGAGAACCGGACCAAACAGGGTGTCGGACGCCTTGGCGAGATCATGGCGGGGAAATATCTATTGTCAAAAGGGTTCACGATTATTTCCAGGAATTTTTCTACTCCTTTCGGGGAGATCGACCTGATCGCAAAGCAAAACAACTGGACCGTATTCGTTGAGGTCAAGGCGCGGATCTCCGAAAAGTTCGGTTCTCCCCTTCTGGCCGTAACCGCGGCTAAACAGAAAACCATTCTAAGAAACGCTCTTTGTTATCTGAAATCGAAAGGATTGAGTGACACTCCCTGCAGGATCGACGTTATCGCTATCAACCTGGACAATAACGGAAAATTGAAGACCCTCGAACACATAAAGAACGCGGTGGAGATCCGTGGCGCTTAACAGGCGCCAAACGCTAAAAGAGGAGGAAAAATGCTTTCAAAAGTTCATTCAGGCTGTGTAATGGGTATTGACGCACATCCCGTCGATGTAGAAGTTGACGTTGCCAGTGGGCTGCCTTCATTTTCCGTGATAGGCCTTCCTGACGTTTCCATAAGGGAAAGCCGCGACCGCATACGCTCTGCCATCAAGAACTCCAACTTCGTTTTCCCGGCAAAACGAATAACCGTAAATCTTTCACCGGCAGACGTGAAAAAAGAAGGAGCCGGTTTTGACCTTCCCATCGCCCTCGGCATACTTTCAGCCACGGAAGTAATAAGCCAGGAAGACCTTGACGGCATTTTTTTTTGCGGAGAACTCTCTTTGAACGGTAAATTAAAACATTTTCGCGGTGCCCTGCCTATGGCAATATCTCTAAAGAATACCTGGGGGACATTTATTGTTCCAAAAGTAAACTCCCATGAGGCCGCTAATGTGAAAGAAATGGATGTTTACGGAGCATCTTCCCTCAGGGAGGTCGTGGAGCACATAAAAGGGGTCCGGTTACTTGAGCCCGTAAAGAATAAAAAACAACATATTATCGAAAACAGTCCTTTTCAAAACACGGATTTCAGTGACGTTAAAGGACAGGAACACGTAAAACGAGGACTTGAGGTCGCGGCAAGCGGCGGCCATAACGTCCTTCTGTTGGGGCCTCCGGGTTCCGGGAAAAGCATGCTGGCAAAAAGGTTTGCCACTATACTCCCGGACCTATCGCATTCCGAAGCCCTTGAAACCACCAAGATCTACAGTATCGCGGGACAACTAAAGAAAAACAGCCTCCTGCATGATCGGCCTTTCCGCGCGCCGCACCATACCCTTTCCTACGCGGCAATGGCCGGCGGCGGCTCATGGCCCCTTCCTGGCGAGATAAGCCTCGCGCATAACGGAGTCCTGTTCCTTGACGAATTCCCGGAATTCCGGAGAGATGTCCTGGAGACGCTCAGGCAGCCTCTTGAGGCCGGGGAAATAACCATTACACGGGTCAAACGCTCGCTCACTTACCCTTCACGTTTCATCCTCATCGCCGCCATGAACCCGTGTCCGTGCGGCAACTTTACCGACCCGAAAAAGGAATGCCACTGCACGCCTTACC